>NZ_BMBP01000029.1 GCF_014634745.1 Leuconostoc pseudomesenteroides KCTC 3652 | reverse complement strand
GTTGACATTAGTTTGAATGGGATGTAATATTATCTATAACGATTTTTAGAATGAAACGAATTGAACAGGAAAGTAACAGTTTATCAAAGCCAAGAAAGCTAACGGGTGATGTAAGTTAGCGTGCGTGCGATTGTGAAAATGACCTGTGATTGGTGCAGACGAATCGGTTTACCGTTTAGTTTGCAACGATTTGGCCCCCGTTAACGGGCACACCATTCGGCTAGGATCATTTCCCGATGCCCGATGGTTAGTGAGCAACTATTTGGTAATAAATAGTCCAAACTCAGAATGGTATCGCGCTTATGATAAGCCGCTTCTGTATTTTAAAGTACAGAAGCGGCTTTTTTGATTGAAAAAAACTTGCCTATTCATCGCCATTCTAAAAATCAAGTATTATCATTTAGAGAAAACAGGGAGAAATACGTATCATGAGTAAAACAACTAAATGGCTTGTTGGTGGTGTGGCTGTCGTCGCTATCGCTGGTATTGCCTACGCTAGCTTTGG
>NZ_BMBP01000028.1 GCF_014634745.1 Leuconostoc pseudomesenteroides KCTC 3652 | reverse complement strand
CTAGCTCGGCTGTCATTTTATCGCCAATTTTATAGCCCAATACCTTTCTCTTCTCAGGATCCAAAACGGTCGCTAAATAGACCCATCTGTGATTAGTCAACTGAATATAAGTGATATCTGTTTGCCAAACACCGCTCAAATCATGCAAGTGTCTAATCAGATTGGGTTTTTGATCAACCGTCACAACAGTTTTGGGTTTGCGATAACGTTTTTGCATGCGTGATCTAATCCCTAATTCACGCATTAATTTGAGTGTCATATACTCAGATACTTTCGGACCGTCGGTTTGTTGACTATAAGCAGCAATACGACGATAACCATAAAATTTAAAGGTTTTCCAAACGTCTAAAATATAAGGTTTCAGGGATTCTCTAAGCTTTTCTCGTCGACTGGTCTGCCAATGGCGCCAGTTGTAATAGGTACTAGGTTTGATTTTAAGTGCACTTAAAATACGCACAAGCGCATAGCCTTGTGCTAAAAATTGGTTAACAAGCGGCAATCCCACATTACGGACTATTTTTTG
>NZ_BMBP01000027.1 GCF_014634745.1 Leuconostoc pseudomesenteroides KCTC 3652 | reverse complement strand
ACACTTTATGTATCCAAATCAAGCTTCTTACAAAGTGATTCATCCTGGTTTGATTGGAACGACGGAGAAGCTGTCCTATTCCCAAACTGGGAAACTGGAATCACCTGATTAGAAAGTGGGATAACTTCTTCATCCCAACTCCTATGAGATTTATTCAACTTCCTGGTGTTTCTCCACCATTTTATGTATCCAAATCAAGCTTCTTACAAAGTGATTCATCCTGGTTTGATTGGAACGACGAAGAAGCTGTCCTATTCCCAAACTGGGAAACTGGAATCACCTGATTTGAAAGTGGGATAACTTCTTCATCCCAACTCCTATGAGATTTATTCAACTTCCTGGTGATTCTCCAACACTTTATGTATCCAAATCAAGCTTCTTACAAAGTGATTCATCCTGGTTTGATTGGAACGACGAAGAAGCTGTCCTATTCCCAAACTGGGAAACTGGAATCACCTGATTAGAAAGTGGGATAACTTCTTCATCCCAACTCCTATGAGATTTATTCAACTTCCTGGTGATTCTCCAACACTTTATGTATCCAAATCAAGCTTCTTACAAAGTGATTCATCCTGGT
>NZ_BMBP01000026.1 GCF_014634745.1 Leuconostoc pseudomesenteroides KCTC 3652 | reverse complement strand
GTGCATATTCCGATTAAGGAAACCGATCCGCAAAACCCGATTAACCCTTATGGCGAATCAAAGTTGATGATGGAAAAAATCATGAACTGGTCCGATCAAGCTGACGGGGTTAAATGGGTCGCGTTGCGCTATTTCAATGTGGCTGGTGCAGCAGAAGATGGCACGATTGGCGAAGACCACAATCCAGAAACACACTTGGTACCAATTATTTTGCAAGCTGGTTTGGGACAACGTGATTATATTGAAATGTTTGGTGATGACTATAACACCCCAGACGGCTTTAATGTGCGTGATTATGTGCATGTCTTAGACTTGGCAGACGCACATATCTTGGCATTGCAGTATTTAGCTGATGGTCATGAGTCAAATCAGTTTAACTTGGGATCAGCGACTGGATTTTCAGTGAAAGAGATGGTTGAGGCGGCACGGGAAGCAACAGGGGTTGATATTCCGGCTAAGATTGGGCCACGTCGAGCGGGTGATCCTGATATTTTGATTGCCAATTCAGATAAGGCACGAGAGGTGCTGGGCTGGGCACCAAAGTACGATAATGTGCAAGACATCATCAAGACAGCTTGGCAGTGGCATCAGAGCCACCCTAAGGGCTATGATGATCA
>NZ_BMBP01000025.1 GCF_014634745.1 Leuconostoc pseudomesenteroides KCTC 3652 | reverse complement strand
CTAGCTCGGCTGTCATTTTATCGCCAATTTTATAGCCCAATACCTTTCTCTTCTCAGGATCCAAAACGGTCGCTAAATAGACCCATCTGTGATTAGTCAACTGAATATAAGTGATATCTGTTTGCCAAACACCGCTCAAATCATGCAAATGTCTAATCAGATTGGGTTTTTGAGCAACCGTCACAACAGTTTTGGGTTTGCGATAACGTTTTTGCATGCGCGATCTAATCCCTAATTCACGCATCAATTTGAGTGTCATATACTCAGATACTTTCGGACCGTCGGTTTGTTGACTATAAGCAGCAATACGACGATAACCATAAAATTTAAAGGTTTTCCAAACGTCTAAAATATAAGGTTTCAGGGATTCTCTAAGCTTTTCTTGTCGACTGGGTTGCCAATGGCGCCAGTTGTAATAGGTACTAGGTTTGATTTTAAGTGCACTTAAAATACGCACAAGCGCGTAGCCTTGTGCTAAAAATTGGTTAACGAGCGGCAATCCCACATTACGGACTATTTTTTGGCTAGTAAGATGGCCGCTCAATGCCTGTCAGGCTATGCGTGATAAAATTTCGTTTTCTTCCTCCAAAATAGCGAGGCGCTTCTCTAGTTGCTTGACGTCTTTTAAAGTCTTTGAC
>NZ_BMBP01000024.1 GCF_014634745.1 Leuconostoc pseudomesenteroides KCTC 3652 | reverse complement strand
CAAAAAATAGTCCGTAATGTGGGATTGCCGCTTGTTAACCAATTTTTAGCACAAGGCTATGCGCTTGTGCGTATTTTAAGTGCACTTAAAATCAAACCTAGTACCTATTACAACTGGCGCCATTGGCAGACCAGTCGACGAGAAAAGCGTAGAGAATCTCTAAAACCTTATATTTTAGACGTTTGGAAAACCTTTAAATTTTATGGTTATCGCCGTATTTCTGCTTATAGTCAACAAACTGACGGGCCGAAAGTATCTGAGTATATGACACTCAAATTGATGCGTGAATTAGGGATTAAATCCCGCATGCAAAAACGTTATCGCAAGCCAAAAACTGTCGTGACTGTTGATCAAAAGCCCAATTTGATTAGACACTTGCATGATTTGAGCGGTGTTTGGCAAACAGATATCACTTATATTCAGTTGACTAACCACAAATGGGTCTATTTAGCGACCGTTTTGGATCCTGAGAAGAGAAAAGTATTGGGCTATAAAATTGGTGATACAATGACAGCCGAGCTAGCCACAAGTGCCTTACAGATGGCGTTAGATAAGCATCGAATGCCATTAATTATTCATTCAGATATGGGGTCACAATACACGAGTGCTGAATTTAATATTAAATGTCAAAATTATGGCTTGAAACATTCATATTCACTCAAAGGACATCCATACGATAATGGCCGTATGGAAGCATTTCATTCAATATTGAAAC
>NZ_BMBP01000023.1 GCF_014634745.1 Leuconostoc pseudomesenteroides KCTC 3652 | reverse complement strand
TTTGCTCAGAAGTCAATAAATTGGACTATTTTTATTCAGTTACTTAGGCAACATTTGAGATACGATTGCGATTAAAAAAATGATATACCAACCAATGGCTGCTTGGACTTCAGTTAATGTTTGGTATGCCTTCAGATACACCTCTTCACGCTTCAATATTGAATGAAACGCTTCCATACGGCCATTATCGTACGGATGGCCTTTGAGTGAATAAGAATGTTTCAAGCCATAATTTTGGCATTTAATATTAAACTCAGCACTCGTGTATTGTGACCCCCTATCTGAATGAATAATGAGTGGCTTTCGATGTTTATCCAACGCCATCTGTAAGGCACTTGTGGCTAGCTCGGCTGTCATTGTATCGCCAATTTTATAGCCCAATACTTTTCTCTTCTCAGGATCCAGAACGGTCGCTAAATAGACCCATCTGTGATTAGTCAACTGAATATAAGTGATATCTGTTTGCCAAATACCGCTCAAATCATGCAAGTGTCTAATCAGATTGGGTTTTTGAGCAACCGTCACAACAGTTTTGGGTTTTCGATAACGTTTTTGCATGCGCGATCTAATCCCTAATTCACGCATTAATTTAAGTGTCAGATATTCAGATATTTTTGAACATTCATTGGTTAGTTGACTATAAGCAGCAATACGACGATAGCCATAAAATTTAAAAGTTTTCCAAACGTCTAAAATATAAGGCTTTAGTGATTCTCTACGTTTTTCTTGTCGACTCGGCTGCCAATGGCGCCAGTTGTAATAGGTACTAGATTTGATTTTAAGTGCACTTAAAATACGCACAAGCGCGTAGCCTTGTGCTAAAAATTGGTTAACTAGCGGCAATCCCACATTACGGACTATTTTTTGGCTAGTAAGATGGCCGCTCAATGCCTGTCAGGCTATGCGTGATAAAATTTCGTTTTCTTCCTCCAAAATAGCGAGGCGCTTCTCTAGTTGCTTGACGTCTTTTAAAGTCTTTGACT
>NZ_BMBP01000022.1 GCF_014634745.1 Leuconostoc pseudomesenteroides KCTC 3652 | reverse complement strand
GAAAGTCTAATTTTTATTCAATGTCTACTTTAAGTCAACTTAGCGGGTTGTTTGAGATAACTTGCTTTGTTGATGTTTATAATATAACGATTGAAAATTAAAACGAGATAAATCGGAGATAAACTGAAAATTAAATTAGGGTCTTGGCAAGATAGAAGCAACCAAGAATCCCGGCATTGTCACCATTGGCAACAGGCACAATATAATCATCCAAGTCTGGAACAGCCAGATAATCACTCATCAACTTTGCAAATTGCTCGCGAATCAGTGGAAATAGGATTTCACGATGTGGCACACCACCACCAAACACAATCTTTTCTGGACGCAAAATCATTGTATAGTCCAAAGCTGCTTGCGCCAAATAAAAGGCTTCAATTTCCCAAGCTAAATGATCGTCTGGTAGTTCCTTAGCGCTCATTTGCCAGCGTTCTTCAATTGCTGGACCAGCGGCTAAGCCTTCCAAACAATTATCGCCGTGGAATGGGCAATGACCAGCGTAAGTGTCTTTAGGATGCTTCTGCAAGAAAATGTGTCCTGCTTCAGGATGTCCATAGCCGCTGACAAAACGACCACCGGAAACAATTCCTGCACCAACGCCTGTACCAACTGTCAAATAAACCATATTTTGTACATCTTTAGCAGCACCAGTTTCAAATTCTGCCCAACCTGCACCGTTGACATCTGTTGTCCAATAATAAGGAATATCACGCCAAGCCTTCATAGCACCTAAAAAGTCGTATCCTGACCAACCACGCTTTGGCGTGTCCAATACGTGCCCGTATGTTTTTGACCCCTCGACAATATCAATTGGACCAAATGCTGCGATACCAATAGCATCAATATTTTCAAATTGGTCAAAAAAAGCAATGACTTGTTTTAGTGTTTGTTCGCCATCAAGTGTTGGAAATGATGTCCGCTCTACAATGTTATAGTCGTGATCCGCTACCGCCACAACAAATTTTGTACCACCGGCTTCAATTGCGCCTAATAATCCCATGAGTTACTCCTTTTTTGCGATTTTATCGCGTTAATGATAAACGTTAATCAGTTGTTTACAAATATATTGTAACCGTTTACAGGATGTTTGGCAATAACTAAAGCAACGTTTTTTAAAACAAAGATAATATACTGCTTATGAACAAACATTTGAGCCAAGACCCTAATTTAATTTTCAGTTTATCTCCGATTTATCTCGTTTTAATTTTCAATCGTTATATTATAAACATCAACAAAGCAAGTTATCTCAAACAACCCGCTAAGTTGACTTAAAGTAGACATTGAATAAAAATTAGACTTTC
>NZ_BMBP01000021.1 GCF_014634745.1 Leuconostoc pseudomesenteroides KCTC 3652 | reverse complement strand
AAGGAGCACGGTTGGAAACCGTGTAAGCGTGGCGACACGTTTCGAGGGTTCGAATCCCTTCCTCTCCATCATGGACGCTTAGCTCAGCTGGGAGAGCACCTGCCTTACAAGCAGGGGGTCACAGGTTCGATCCCTGTAGCGTCCATTGACTTCAGGGTCAAGAAAGAAACCGGCACGTCGGGATAAGCGATGCCGACTTAGCTCAGTTGGTAGAGCACCGCTCTTGTAAAGCGGGGGTCGAAGGTTCGAGTCCTTTAGTCGGCATGAATTATGCGGAAGTAGTTCAGTGGTAGAACATCACCTTGCCATGGTGGGGGTCGCGGGTTCGAATCCCGTCTTCCGCTTTTATGCCGGCGTGGCGGAATAGGCAGACGCACAGGACTTAAAATCCTGCGATAGAAATATCGTACCGGTTCGATCCCGGTCGCCGGCATATATGCACCTATAGCGCAATTGGATAGAGCGTCTGACTACGAATCAGGAGGTTGCAGGTTCGACTCCTGCTAGGTGCATAGAGGTTGAAGGAATTCAAACTCTTTTTTTAAGTATCAGAAGGGCGAAAGCTCAGGAAGACTTTTTCGGGATGTAGCTCAGCTTGGTAGAGCACCTGGTTTGGGACCAGGGGGTCGCAGGTTCGAATCCTGTCATCCCGATTGGTTAAGGGAACTTAGCCGAAGAGGATCGCGGTGTAGCTCAGCTGGCTAGAGCGTTCGGTTCATACCCGAGAGGTCGAGGGTTCGATTCCCCCCGCCGCGATAGGCTCGAAAAAGGACCATTAGCTCAGTTGGTTAGAGCAGACGGCTCATAACCGTCCGGTCGTTGGTTCGAGTCCAACATGGTCCATGCAGGACGAAGTAAAGATAATGGAGAATTACCCAAGTCTGGCTGAAGGGAACGGTCTTGAAAACCGTCAGGTCGGGAAACCGGCGCGTGGGTTCGAATCCCACATTCTCCTTAGGCATGAAGATGTCGCAATAAAATTATCGCGGGATGGAGCAGTCTGGTAGCTCGTCGGGCCCATAACCCGAAGGTCGTAGGTTCAAATCCTGCTCCCGCAATTGGTCGCATGGTCTAGCTGGTTAGGACGCCTGCCTGTCACGCAGGAGATCGCGGGTTCGAGCCCCGCTGTGACCGTTCATTGGGAACAATGAGATGGCTCTGTAGCTCAGTTGGTAGAGCAATGCATTGAAGCTGCATGTGTCGGCGGTTCGATTCCGTCCAGCGCCATAGGGAGGAGACTTCCGACAGGAACTACTTGCGAATGTAGTTCAATGGTAGAATTCCAGCCTTCCAAGCTGGCTATGCGGGTTCGATTCCCGTCATTCGCTTGATGTTAGAGCATCAAAATATGGGCCATTAGCTCAGTTGGTTAGAGCGCTGTGTTGATAACGCAGAGGTCCCAGGTTCGAGTCCTGGATGGCCCA
>NZ_BMBP01000020.1 GCF_014634745.1 Leuconostoc pseudomesenteroides KCTC 3652 | reverse complement strand
AATTGGTATACATTTGATTTTTTTATTCCGACGCTGTATAATTTTGTCTATTCCGAAAATGTAAGCGTTTTCAATAAAGGAGAATACTATCATCAAAACTAAATTATTCATTGATATGGACAACACTATCGTTGATACCTTGCCTGTATTAAATGCCGAAAATGATAAGCCGCATCCATATCAGTTTAAAAAACCAGATCAAATTCCTGGCATTTTTCGATATTTACCACCTTTACCTGACGCTATTGATAGCATTTATGTCCTGTCTCAATACTATGATATGTACATTTTATCAACGGCACCTTGGCAAAACCCTAGTGCTTGGGAAGATAAAATTAGTTGGTTAAATGATTTCTTTGGCAATCAGCCAGATAGCCCATTTTATAAAAAAGTTATTCTGACACACCAAAAAAATTTGAATAAAATTGCTGGTGCCATTTTGCTAGATGATCGTCCCTATCATGGTGCGCATGATTGGGATGACCCAAAATCAGATTCATTTTGGTTACAATATGGCCACGATAAAGAATTGGTATGGTCAAAAAATCTGGTTAATTTTTTAATTGAAGTTGCCAAATCCAATCACGACTCAATTCGCGATAAAATTTTTTCAGTTAATAATAATTATCACTATTCACTCCATCAAACAGATCAAACATTTAAAAAAGAAAGTTGGGAATAACTCATGACAATCGTTTCTGGTAAAGCAATCGTTCAAACAGCGCGTCAACAAGGATATGCCGTCGGCGCCTTTAATACAAATAATCTTGAATGGACACAAGCCATTTTGCGTGTTGCACAAGCAAAACAAGCTCCTACCATCATCGCTGCTTCGATGGGTGCCATTAAATATATGGGTGGTTTTGAAACCGTTGCTCATATCGTGCGCGACCTCGACCAATCATTTGGCATTACTGTCCCCATTGCCATTCATCTCGATCATGGTGATTACACTGCCGCTAAAGCTGCCATCAAAGCTGGCTTTACATCAGTTATGTTTGATGGGTCACACTTACCATTAGCAGAAAACTTAGAAAAAACACGTGAGATTGTAGCGTTAGCTCATGAACAAAATATTTCAGTTGAAGCTGAAGTAGGCAGTATTGGCGGCGAAGAAGATGGTATCATCGGCACTGGTGAAATCGCGCCTATTGACGATGCAGTTGCCATGATCCAAACGGAAATAGATTTTATTGCAGCAGGAATTGGTAATATTCATGGTCGCTATCCAAAAGATTGGCAAGGGCTAAACCTCGCTCATCTCAAAGACTTAACGACGACTTTAGACAGTATGACGCACAGTCAGGTACCATTTGTCTTGCATGGTGGTTCTGGTGTCCCAGATGATCAAATTAGAGCAGCTATTAGCATGGGTGTTGCCAAAGTCAATGTGAACACTGAAGCCCAGCTGGCATTCCATCAAGCACTAAGAGACTTTATTTTAACTGATCAAGATTTGATTGGTAAAAATTACGATCCTAGGAAACTATTAGCACCTGGTGTCACGGCCGTGGAAACGAGTTTGGCAGAACGTCTGGCTGTTTTCGGTGCTTCATCACACTAAAAAAA
>NZ_BMBP01000019.1:2500-5298 GCF_014634745.1 Leuconostoc pseudomesenteroides KCTC 3652 | reverse complement strand
AAGTCAACGAAAGAAGTAGTTGACAAGGCGAGCGAAAGGTGATAAGATAATATAGTTGTCTCAAGGGGCAATAAGTAGCACATTGAAAACTGAACAAAACTTTGAACAAACGAATCTGTGGCTGTTACTTAGGTAACAAAAACAAATTTGCGAAGTCAATTCGTAACAAACAATAAACGGATTAGCGTTATAGAGAATATAGCGAAATAATCGTCAGTTTAATCGAAGAGCAATCTTCAAATTTTCAAATTGAGAGTTTGATCCTGGCTCAGGATGAACGCTGGCGGCGTGCCTAATACATGCAAGTCGAACGCACAGCGAAAGGTGCTTGCACCTTTCAAGTGAGTGGCGAACGGGTGAGTAACACGTGGACAACCTGCCTCAAGGCTGGGGATAACATTTGGAAACAGATGCTAATACCGAATAAAACTCAGTGTCGCATGACACAAAGTTAAAAGGCGCTTTGGCGTCACCTAGAGATGGATCCGCGGTGCATTAGTTAGTTGGTGGGGTAAAGGCCTACCAAGACAATGATGCATAGCCGAGTTGAGAGACTGATCGGCCACATTGGGACTGAGACACGGCCCAAACTCCTACGGGAGGCTGCAGTAGGGAATCTTCCACAATGGGCGAAAGCCTGATGGAGCAACGCCGCGTGTGTGATGAAGGCTTTCGGGTCGTAAAGCACTGTTGTATGGGAAGAACAGCTAGAATAGGGAATGATTTTAGTTTGACGGTACCATACCAGAAAGGGACGGCTAAATACGTGCCAGCAGCCGCGGTAATACGTATGTCCCGAGCGTTATCCGGATTTATTGGGCGTAAAGCGAGCGCAGACGGTTAATTAAGTCTGATGTGAAAGCCCGGAGCTCAACTCCGGAATGGCATTGGAAACTGGTTAACTTGAGTGCAGTAGAGGTAAGTGGAACTCCATGTGTAGCGGTGGAATGCGTAGATATATGGAAGAACACCAGTGGCGAAGGCGGCTTACTGGACTGTAACTGACGTTGAGGCTCGAAAGTGTGGGTAGCAAACAGGATTAGATACCCTGGTAGTCCACACCGTAAACGATGAACACTAGGTGTTAGGAGGTTTCCGCCTCTTAGTGCCGAAGCTAACGCATTAAGTGTTCCGCCTGGGGAGTACGACCGCAAGGTTGAAACTCAAAGGAATTGACGGGGACCCGCACAAGCGGTGGAGCATGTGGTTTAATTCGAAGCAACGCGAAGAACCTTACCAGGTCTTGACATCCTTTGAAGCTTTTAGAGATAGAAGTGTTCTCTTCGGAGACAAAGTGACAGGTGGTGCATGGTCGTCGTCAGCTCGTGTCGTGAGATGTTGGGTTAAGTCCCGCAACGAGCGCAACCCTTATTGTTAGTTGCCAGCATTCAGATGGGCACTCTAGCGAGACTGCCGGTGACAAACCGGAGGAAGGCGGGGACGACGTCAGATCATCATGCCCCTTATGACCTGGGCTACACACGTGCTACAATGGCGTATACAACGAGTTGCCAACCCGCGAGGGTGAGCTAATCTCTTAAAGTACGTCTCAGTTCGGATTGTAGTCTGCAACTCGACTACATGAAGTCGGAATCGCTAGTAATCGCGGATCAGCACGCCGCGGTGAATACGTTCCCGGGTCTTGTACACACCGCCCGTCACACCATGGGAGTTTGTAATGCCCAAAGCCGGTGGCCTAACCTTTTAGGAAGGAGCCGTCTAAGGCAGGACAGATGACTGGGGTGAAGTCGTAACAAGGTAGCCGTAGGAGAACCTGCGGCTGGATCACCTCCTTTCTAAGGATAATCGGAAAGCGACAGTGACTTAGATGTCAGTTCGTGAAGTTCAAAGTTTTGTTTAGTTTTGAGTGTGATACTGAAATAGGTATCATGTTCAGAAGTGATCCTATGGGGAATTAGCTCAGCTGGGAGAGCACCTGCTTTGCAAGCAGGGGGTCAGCGGTTCGATCCCGCTATTCTCCATAGCTAGTCGCAAGGCTAGCAGGTTGCACATTGAAAACTGAATAGTAACAAATTCTTTTAAAAACAATCGTAAGATTGTAATAAATGAACCGAGAAACAACACAAAAAAGTTCTTTAATAAAGAACGGTTTAATCGCAGGTCTGAAAAATGACCAACTCATAAACTTAAACAACAGTTTCGACTGTTAGGTTAAGTTAATAAGGGCGCGTGGTGGATGCCTTGGCACTAGGAGCCGATGAAGGACGTGACTAACTACGATAAGCTTTGGTGAGCGGTAAGTACGCTATGACCCAGAGATTTCCGAATGGGGAAACCTAACTCGTAAGAGTTGTCTGTATCTGAATACATAGGATATTTGACGGAATACGCTGTGAACTGAAACATCTCATTAGCAGCAGGAGCAGAAAGAAAAATCGATTCCCTCAGTAGCGGCGAGCGAACGGGGAAGAGCCCAAACCAACGTGCTTGCATGTTGGGGTTGTAGGACTGATAAATAAGAGTTACAAAAGTGTTTTATAGCAGAACAAGTTGGGAAGCTTGGCAAGATAGGGTGATAGCCCCGTAAGCGAAATAAAGCAGACTCTTTTCAGGATCCTGAGTACGGCCGGACACGAGAAATCCGGTCGGAATCCGCGGGGACCATCCCGTAAGGCTAAATACTCCCTAGTGACCGATAGTGAACCAGTACCGTGAGGGAAAGGTGAAAAGCACCCCGGAAGGGGAGTGAAATAGTTCCTGAAACCACGACGCCTACAAGAAGTCAGAGCCCGTTAATGGGTGATGGCGTGCCTTTTGTAGAATGAACCGGCGAGTTA
>NZ_BMBP01000018.1 GCF_014634745.1 Leuconostoc pseudomesenteroides KCTC 3652 | reverse complement strand
TGCTAATGACTTAAGTGAACGTCCTTCTTGGTGAAGTTTAACCAGTGAATCTTTAAAATCTTGTGAATAACGAATTGACATAAAAATACTCCTATACTTTCATTTTACGGACTGAATAAAAATAGTCCATTTTTTTAGTATAAGAGCACCAGCACCTAGACGTACTTCTAGGGGTATGAGTACCCAACAAATTTATAATGAACCATTACGAATTATTGATGAAACTGGTAAAGATAAACAGTATTTACCCTAAATAATTTAGAGTGTTTAATTATTGACTAAGGGAACAACTGTTCGTATAATAGTTATAGTAAATAAAACGACTGGAGCTGTTTGAGCTATGAACCAAATTGATGCTGTCATTGGGGATATTAAAGAAATGTTTGCTAAGCAACCTAACACAATATATGAAGTGAGAGTTGTTGACCAAATTTACTCAAAAAAGGTCAATATATTCTTTGAATGGTATAAAATTGGCAAGGCTACAAAGTCGCAACAAATAGCGCAATTCGATAGCACCTATACGGAAAAAATTCCTGAAATTATTAAGAAAATTCGTAAAGAAACAGGTTTAACGGTTCGTACAAATATATATGATTAGTCATAAAATGGCTTAATGCTAAAAAGAGACTAGCTTTTTTGTTTGCATTTAAAACCTAAAAAAATGAAGATGCCTGCGTTCATTCAATAATGCTATGTAGTGAATAAATATCACAGCACTTCATATGTTAAAAATTGACTATTTTTTTCTTTCAATTACACTGTTAACTATGCTGCCCGACAGATATGTCTGTAAGTTAGATATTGTAATGGATAACAGTCTTTCGCGTGTTTCAAACGGCGCCCAGGCAATGTGAGGGGTTATATAGCAGTTTTTAGCTTTAAGTAAGGGATTATTTTTTTGAATTGGTTCTTTGGTGACGACGTCAGTTGCCAAAGCGTATAGTTGATCTTGATTCAGGGCATCTGCCACATCGCTTTCATTAACTAGTTTTCCTCTTGAAGTATTCAGGAGAATAGCAGTAGACTTCATTTTAGCCAGTGTTGTCTTATTAATTAAATTGATTGTTTGAGGAGTTTGAATAACATGTAGACTAATAACGTCCGACGTTTTCAATAGTTCATCTAACGAAACTTGTTTAAGCCAATTTCCTTTTATTTTTTTAGGACGATGATTATAGAACACTACATTCATTTCAAATGCATGAGCTAATTTTGCTACTTTTTGAGCTATATGACCGTAGCCAATAAGACCTAATGTTTTATCTTTTAATTCATATAAAGGCTTGTCCCAAAAAGTGAAATCGGGTCCTTGTGACCAATGATCTTGATGAACTAATTGGTTATGTAGTCCAACTTGTCCAGTCACTTCAAGTAAGAGAGAAAAAGTGAATTGAGCCACCGCATCACTAGCATAGGTAGGAACGTTAGTTACCTCAATATTGTGCTTACTAGCACTTTCTAGGTCAATAACATCATAACCTGTACCCATAATTCCAATATACTTCAGGTTTTTAGATTGGGAAATGACATAGTCATTTATAGGAGTTTTGTGAGTGATAACAATTTCTGCACCATCAATTCGGTTTATTATTTCTTTTTCATTAGCTGTATTGGTACGGTCATAAAAAGTACAGTCGCCAACAGATCTTAACTTATCCCAATCTAAATCGTCATTTAACTCATAGCCATCTAAAAGAACAATTTTTACCATATTGCTAATACCTCTTTTTCGTTAATCATATCATGAAATTTATTAAGCATAGTTTATTTTGCATAGAAAGTAGACATGGTAAAAGATTCAGAAATTATCTGAAAATATAAAAAAATTGAGAATTTTTTCAACAATAAAGAATTAGCCACAAAATTAGTTAGTGCTTAACAGCTACTAGCTTTTTTGGTTGCATTTAAAAGTGAAAGGAATAAAAAAGATGGCAACAAAAATATGGTTACAGCCAGAACAATTAGAGCTGTATATTAAGCAGTTAGAACGGTTTAGAGACTTATATAGTCAACTAAACCAAACGTTAGAAAGTGATAGACAAGGCTTTCAATTCAAAGCTGGTGCGCCAAACTTCCAAACAACTTTAAGCGTATCAATGCAATTACAAGCTAAAATCAGACAAGCACAATCTCAAACATACGGAGATGGGCTTTTTTTTAACAAAGAATTAGCATCTAGAGTACAAGATTTGGTTTCAAAATCAATTGAGTTAACCTTTGCGTATCGTGATTTAAATTTGCTGATTAAGGGAACTGATCGCAACACTGAGAGTGGTTTGAATAAAATTGAAGAACAGTTGTATCCAGCAAAAAGACAATTGACAGAAAGTAAGTACTAAAAACTTCGAATGTTGAAGATTTTGAGTATATTGTTTTACAACAATATTTAGTTATGTTATATTTGCAGTATTAAGTGGCGCTACTTAATATTTGAAACAATCACGCATTATAAGAAAAGAGACTATTTTATGAAAAGATGGCACAAATCTTTTCTTGGCTTGCTGTGTTTGATTTATATTTTTGTACTGTCAATGACTATTTGGCCAGAAAGTATTACGGTCACAAATAATTTTATTGCTAAGATATCTGAGAGTAGTTCAGTCAACCAACACGAGTTTTTAAATATTGCTCAGATAAGTTTATTGGTACTGACTGTATTAGTCTTGGTGATTATTGTGTTGATACCTGCTCAAAAAAAGGGTATTCTGCTGGAAAAGAATAAACAAGGTTTACTCTCTCTTAGTAATGAGGGTGTGATTAGTTTTATAACTACAAGACTCTCCGGCTATAGCATGTCTAATATCAAGATTGATTTTAAAAACACCAGGAAAATTAATCGTTTTGATATCACAGCTGAGTCATTATATAAAAATCATGTTATCAAACAATTACCAGAAATTAAGCATACATTGACAAGTGAAATTCAAGAGTTACTGTCTGGAATAGATGAAAAAAAAATAGAGATTAATATTAAAGTCAATCAAAAACAGTCAAGTAGTTCACACAAAAAGAAGTCTACACGAGTCGTGTAGTAAAGTGGAGGAATCCAAGTGAAAAATAAAATTCCTAATAGTTGGCTATTTGGTGTTCTAGGCTTTATCTTAGCAACTCTACTAATGACCGTTGGCTTTGCTAGTACTTTTTGGATTGTAGTGGTGACAGTATTAGCAAGTGCAGCTGGTTACTGGCTAGACAAGTATGATTTTGATTTCACACCATTAGTGCAAATTTTCAAACGTAAATAGCAGTCAAGGAAACTGACTAATTTCATTTATACAAACGTAGAAGGGAAGTTATTATGGTTACAGAAAACAAGAGTACACAGAGTGCAGGAACAGATGTTAAAGGTGAACTAACTTTTAATGACAAAGTCATTCAAAAAATTGTTGGGTACGCCATCGAAAACGTTAAAGGTCTTCTCGGCGTAGATGGTGGTTTCGTTTCAAATATTAAAAACAAAATTGTCAATAGTGATGATCCAACTGATGGCATTGACGTGGAAGTTGGCAAAGAGCAAGTAGCTGTTGATTTAGATGTCATTATGGAATTTGGTCATAATGCGCATGATATCTACAAAGAATTAATTAAAGTAATTGAAACACAGCTAGAGAAAACAACTAGTCTTAAGTTAGTCGAATTAAATGTTCAAATTATTGATATTCAAACTCAAGCCGAATATAAGAATTCCAGAGTTACATTGCAAGACAAAGTTTCCGATGCGGGAAGTGCAATTAAAGAAAAAACTTCTGATGGTGTTAATTCGGTTAAAGAAACGGCCAGTAATTTAACCGACGATGATGGTCGCGTTAAATAAAACCTACACTAGTGAAAAAACCTCGAAACATAATTTCGAGGTTTTTTTTTGATTTATAAGTCAATATTTATGACAGTTATTTTTAAAGCTATGAAAAAGTTTATGATGAAAAATAAAATAATAAGCAACATTGTGAAATGTTAAACCTGTTCTAAGGGGTAAACCTAGACTGAAATAATCATAATTAAGGAGCAAATATGTTTTATGAGTGATGAAACAACACAAAAACGCAAACGACAACCACGGTTGAATGAGAACCAACGTCACATGATTGAATATTTGTGGAATATTGAGAAAATGACACAGGCTGATATAGCCAGACGTTTAGGCTATACACCGTCATCAATATTACGTGAATTACACCGTGGCAATACGCTTGATTTCTCACATTTAGATAGACGAACACTGCTAAATATGGATATACACGCACGTATCAAGTATTCGGCACAGCGTGGACAATATATTGCTTTGAAAAAGCGCAGTAAAATGGGTACTGGTCTCAAACTGACACCAGAACTAAAAGAAATCATTGAAACTTGGGTTAATGTTGAACATTGGACGCCAGAGCAAATTGCTGGTAATGTGCAAGATGTTGATGTGTCCGCATCTGTTATTAGGTTATGGTCTCGGCAAGGCCTTATCAATATTCGTAAACAGAAATATCATCGTCAAAATGGCACACCTAAAGAACGAGCTGTGGCACAAACTAAACGTGATAAGGAACGTGAAATTGCACGTTTGCGTGAACAATTAAAAAATGACGGAGAATTAGTCCGCCATTCGATATTTGATCGTTCACAAGTTGTGGAAAGTCGTAAACAGTTTGGTCATTGGGAAATTGATTTAGTGTTGCCAGCTAAAATGAATAATCAGCGTTATCAAGATACCACAGCCATTATGACATTGACTGAACGCAAGACTCGGTTTACCGCCTTAATATTAGTCCGTAGTAAGAAGTCTAGTGATATGGTTGATGCGTTTAAGTTGTTTTATGAACGTTACGGTAAAGCCGTTCGCACAATCACAGCCGATAATGGTTCTGAATTTATATCATGGGCCTTTTTAGAGTACGTCCAGAAACAACTAAAAATCAATTTATATTATGCGACACCGTCATCACCACAACAACGTGGTTCAAATGAGAACAGAAATCGTAAGCTACGTGATTGGTATCCTAAAGGCACGTCATTTAAAGATGTGAAGCAACGACAATTAGATGAAGTGGCTTCAAAAATGAATGCAATGCCACTTTGCTCAGAAGTCAATAAGTTGGACTATTTTTATTCAGTTACTTAGGCAACATTTGAGATACGATTGCGATTATAAAAATTGATATACCAACCAATGGCTGCTTGGACTTGCGTTAATGTTTTGTATGCCTTCAAATACACCTCTTCACGTTTCAATATTGAATGAAATGCTTCCATACGGCCATTATCGTATGGATGTCCTTTGAGTGAATATGAATGTTTCAAGCCATAATTTTGACATTTAATATTAAATTCAGCACTCGTGTATTGT
>NZ_BMBP01000017.1 GCF_014634745.1 Leuconostoc pseudomesenteroides KCTC 3652 | reverse complement strand
TGAAGAGGTGTATCTGAAGGCATACCAAACATTAACTGAAGTCCAAGCAGCCATTGGTTGGTATATCATTTTTTTAATCGCAATCGTATCTCAAATGTTGCCTAAGTAACTGAATAAAAATAGTCCAATTTATTGACTTCTGAGCAAAGCGCTTATGCGCTTAATCAATTTGAATACACGTGCTGGTTCTGTCTTGAATATCAAATAAATTGGATGGCGGTTCGCTTCCATCAAATATCAATATACGTAGTTGTGAAGTGTCATTACTTAAAGCCCGCTTCAAATTGTAAAACATTACTCCGTCTGAGTGTTCAACAGAGTTATTTATCTTCAAATACACACTAACATCATAACTAATTGGCAAACAGTTATATTGGTCCCAGCGATGTGACAGTATATTTTTACCAAAAATAGATACTTCAGAAGGCGTTTTCAAGTTTATATTATAATGATATGAATATTGTTCAAATGTTTTCTTTATGAGTTGTTGAGCATAATAATAACTGTGAACCCTTAAAAGAATTCCCGCTTTGCCAGACATTTTTAAGGCAAAAACAAATGTCGTCAATATAATTTTTTTGATATCCTCTCCATATATCAAAACTGAGTTAATCTTCTCAGTTTCATACAGTTGAGTCAATTTTTTGTATGCCTCTTTTTGATTCACATTTCCAGCCTCCAATAGCAGTAATTATACTACTAGAGAGACGTGGGTTGGATTAGAAATTGCAGATTGTATATTTTTCAAGCGTTATTTACATTAACCTAATTTTTTGGATTAAAATATTAGTAACATAATCTAAATTAAGGATATACAATTATGATCAATATAATTATTGACTTATTAAAAGTGCTCATCATCGTAACCGCTATAGGAACTGTTATATCATTTTATCCTGCTCGCGCATCATTCACGAATGCTCAACAAACATGGATAATGCTGTTGTTATTAGTCGCCTTGCTTTTCATGGTATTTGAATTGGTTTCAGGCGGCGCTTTAGAATTCATTAACCACTTTTTTGAAAGCATTGATGAGATGACTCACTACTTTTAGTTAAACGTGCCACTCTGCAACTAACTTGTCGCTATCATACTCAAGTGCATATAGCTCTTTCTTGGATAACGTCCAACCGTTCATGATTTCATAATTGTCATTCGGCTTAACTGTTCCGAGTTGTCGACTAATCACGCCACCCTCATCAACTATCTTTTCCTTATGGAAATGACCTTTGTGGATTTCACGACTATGAGATAGTGACCAGACACCACCGAACTCATTAGCAAATAGCATAGGCAAGTTCTTAGGTGCTAAGTCACCATGAGCTAACATGATACCCACGTTATCCAACAAATAAGCATCACGGAACTGGATATTGTTCTTGATAACAACTTGTGGGTACTTGGCTTTCAAATACTCCATGAACATGTACTCCATGTTTCCTGAATGATTGCCCGCCATTTGTTTGATGTGAAGCGTTGTACTGTTTTGCAATGCAGCAGTTACCAGCACGTCAAAGAACTGTTTAGCATCCTCAACAGCTTGTACCATATTGACTTCATCAACTAGCGTGCCTTTTAAAGTCTGTGATGACCACATCTGACTAGAATGGAATAGATCACCAAGCTGTTCAATCACAATCGTTTTGTATCCCTTATTGATAAGCTCTAAAAGCCTATCTAAGTGACCTTTAACATCAAGCATGCTAGTTATACCAAAATGTAAGTCAGGAAGCGGTACAACCAAATTGTGCGTATCTCGTGCAACCTGTTTGACTGTGTATGGCTTAATGTCTGCTTTGAACAGATTAACAATATCTTGTGGTGTTAATTCATTATCTAGCTTTGGCTTAACATTAACCTTTAACTGGAAGTTCCACTTTGGTCCACTGTCTGTTGGTGTCGTCCATTGGTTTGGAATTGCTGACATGATACGCCAGTCGTTGACATCAAGATTAAGATACTCAAGGATATCTTCTGGTGTCTTTTGTGTCTGCTCATTCAGTAGTAGATACTTGGCTGTGATTTTAATATCATCAACCTTGCCGTCGCTACCATAGCTATATTGAGGCTCGATACTAAAATGGCCATTTTCGTCATTATGAGGTTGTGGTGCTTTTACGCTTGCGTATCGTTGCACGGAACGTCTCGCATAATAAACGCCTGTTTCATCATAAAGTTTTTCAACTATGTTTCTTGAATCAAGTCCTTGCTTACTCAATTCTTGAACACGCTTCTTTAATTCATCAGTCCATTTTGTGTAGCCCATTATCGCCACTTCCTATCATCATAAAAGGCATCTTTGCGCTTGTCTGTATTCGACTTGCGTTTAGATGCCTTCTTGTGCTTCTTGTTATATTTTTGTTGCCTGTCTAGCCTGCGGTAGATGTTTAATTCATCATTACTGGCGACAAGTCCATAATCGTCATCTTTTTTCATAGTTTTCTCCAAATAAAAAGTCCAACTTGCGTATCTATAACAAATACACGAATTGGACAGCGTGATTTTAGTGATAAGAAAGTTATCAAATATTAACTATCACAAAATTTTTCTACGAGTGTTTTCCTTCAATTTTCTTGACTTGTTTCGACAAATCTTCTGTTACATCCTGAATCAACTGTTTGTATTTTGAATACATATTATTTTGTATGTAAATCAAAGTTTTCAACGTCTCTTGATCCGAAATAGATTTATTCTCGTTTAAAAGGTTGGGTTGAACTTTTTCGACTAATGTATCAAATGAAGCCTTTGATAAATTTTGCATTTCTCCCCATTTCTCACCTGTGCTATCGGACGAAAACGGAATTAGAATATCAACATTTCTAAAATCTTTATTATTTAACATATTATACGAGTATAACTTACTCAATATAGTTAATTTTCTTTTCAAAAACTCATCACTACTGTCAACTGATTTCATTTGATATTCGCTAATTATACTGGATAAATAATCATCTAATCCATTGTAATAAACTACTAAGTCTTTAGATAATCCCTGATCTTTGTCAATTCTCATTCGTGTTATGTATTCTCTGTTAGATCGATTAGTCTCATAATTTTGTTGAATGATAACTGGAACAAATGCTATAAGCCCACCGATAATGGTGGCTAGTAAACTCATAGCACCATTGGCTAAAATGTTACGATCAATTCTTTTTGTTTTTGATTTTGTTTTCACAAGAAATTTCAATCCGTCCTAAAAATATAGTCGTTCACCAGTTAAACCGGAATGAATGAATGAATTCATTTCAAATTTGTGTTTTTATAATCGTTACTTAAAATTAGATTATTTTTTCTTTATGATATTAACAAAGTATAAATTCTTTAGCAACCTGAAAAAGTGTCCAATCTATTAGAAAATTTTTTTAGTATTAACAATGTATATTATTTTTTTAAAACTACCACTATTTACGCAATCGCAGACAAGCGACTACTGGTTTGTAATAGTCAACGTAAATACTATTGGCAATATTACACATTTTTATTATTTACAAATCACCCAGTATCTTAACATAAGTCACGTTTGCTTTTAATGAATGAGCAATAACCCCAAATAAAAAAGAACGTCGTCGGCGTTCTTCGGTGTTGTCGATATTTCAATCAACGTATTTTGTGATGATTTGTACTCCCCAGGAGTATTGTGGGTGTTTCGCTAATAAACCCCACAGAAGTATATTACTACTTCATCAGTATTTTTTGTTAACTATTTGATGATACAAAAATAGCACCGTTTTCAAGCTAAAAACTTTCACAAAACTCGCGTCTTTTTGAGACTTTCAGTTTTCCACAGCTCGACTAGCAAAAACAGAAGTCCTATAAATATGTTTAATTCTCTGCATATCTCGGTAGCACTGACTCTCTGACTTTGACAATATGCTTTGCCACTTGAAGCCAGCTTCGCTTTCTTCTACGATCATAACGCAATTCAAGCATGGCTATTTCTTCACTGGTCAGCACCTTTAGGAAATTAGACATAAACCATCTGTCTCTAATGAATGATTGCAAAATATAATCGCTTTCCTGAATGATGATGTCATTTTCAGTTTGAATGTTACGCTTATTTTCTGCCTTTCCACCGCCTATATTTTCATCAAATGACGTTGGCGTTTCAAGTTCTCTAATGCGTAGCCTAATCTGCATTTCGATCACGCTCGAGAAATAATCACTTAGATATTTAGCAATCCTGTCCGCCATTTTTCGCTCTTCTTTCTACATGTTATAATATTAAAAACGTTAGGAGGTACTATGACCTTATTACTACTTCACGCTTTAATTTACTTTATGATTTTTCTATTGCTGATCACTCTTCTGATTGGCTTTTTAATACATAGCCGTGGCACGAAAGCGATTTCTATTTTCGGTATAACAATACAAGTATTGATACTTGTCTACATAAATCACTTATAGTGAGTTTTCATTTCTGTCACAAATTTCATCACGATATGCACCGCTGCGACCATTGCTGACAAATACATGCCCAACTCAATCGCATGCTGTAAGTTGTGTCCTATTTCAATCATCAATTTGCATTTATCTCCTTTTTTGTTAGAATAATATTTTGTATAAAATTTGGGGGGAATCGTATGACCTATGTCATTTCATTTGCAATCATTATTTTTTTAGTGCTAATTATAGGTATTGTCATTAAAAACAGCCACATAATTTTTTGGTCCGCCATCGGGCTCTGTTGGCAAGCAATCATAATTTTTCTTCTAGCCACAGTGTTCATTTTTGTCTGATGGCTTTTTTGTTACAATTAGCTCGTATATTTCCAATCTTGGATTTGATGTATCGATATAAAAATCTTCGTCAAACCCCTTGATGTGTTTTATGTTGTCATTTTGTAAAAATATGTTGCCTCGCACCTTAGCTGTCTGCATACCGTCAAAAATAAACTTCTTGAGAAACGCCCAATTATATGGATCTATTCTGCCATCTGGTAAATACCAATCAAGTTTCAATTTGCACGGCCATTCAAAAGCTATATTATCGACCATAGCCTGTGAAAAAACGTTTCTGGTGTAAAAGTAGTAGCGAGACGTTTTAAACGTGCTCCTGCATACCTATTTTTTCGTTCTGCGTCAATATATTTGTTTATCGTCACCTGTTTAAGAAACGTTAAATCTAAAATTACTTTATTCAGTTTGTTCACCTCATATTCAGTCCATGTGCCAAAGCTATTTTTTCGTCAATCTTGATACCGTTCAGGTGGTACTTATTCATGAATGACTGAATGCCTATCTTATGTTGCTCTTGATGATGTTCACGGCACAGGCTCATTGATCGCAATCCTAAATGGTTTATCTTCTGACGATTGCCGCCGTTAGCACCCACACTATCAACGTGTGCAAAATCGGCGTGAGACTTACCACAAATCACACAGCGCTTGTCTAACAAACATCTGTACTCCCACCGTGCAATTTCCTGCGGTTCTAATTCGTTCAACGGCTTCACACTCAAACTAATGTCATGTATCGCTGCATAATCTAGCAACATGTTGATAAACTGGTTTGTATCGGTCTTGTTTCCTTTAGCGTCACTCAAACTAAATTCACCAAAATCTAAACCATTGTAGTATTCGTATGTTGCGTAGAAATGCTGTTTGACAGTCTCTTTTTCCTCAATCCAGTAGCCGCCTTTTTGGGATGAATAGATATCGTTCAACAATGCAAAAGCGAAACTACGTTGTTTTGGTGATAGTCCATTTTCATCACTCGCTATCAATGACACCACCTGTTGTTATCCGCTGGCGTGATACTTCTCTAGCGTGTGGATATCATCAGTGTTCAACTGCAACGTGATTAGACCTTTGTTTGGATCAACCTTATTCAGTTTTGCGAATAGCTCTGTCATTTGAAACCTCTACACAACCGCAATACTCCAGTTGTATTCTTCACTATCTGCCATCAACCGTTTTTGCTCAGAAGTCAATAAATTGGACTATTTTTATTCAGTTACTTAGGCAACATTTGAGATACGATTGCGATTAAAAAAATGATATACCAACCAATGGCTGCTTGGACTTCAGTTAATGTTTGGTATGCCTTCAGATACACCTCTTCA
>NZ_BMBP01000016.1 GCF_014634745.1 Leuconostoc pseudomesenteroides KCTC 3652 | reverse complement strand
TGAAGAGGTGTATTTGAAGGCATACGAAACATTAACGCAAGTCCAAGCAGCCATTGGTTGGTATATCAATTTTTATAATCGCAATCGTATCTCAAATGTTGCCTAAGTAACTGAATAAAAATAGTCCAATTTATTGACTTCTGAGCATAAAAAAAGGCTACTAATTTAGTAACCTACCCTTTCTCTCAAATATTCTTTTGTAATTGATTGATTAAATGTAAACCCCTAAAGGTTCGTTGAACGATAATAAATAAAAAAGTCAAAACACTGGCAACTATCATAGCGACATGTAGTGATTGACCCAAACTCATAAAGAGTAAAAATATAGGGAACATAGACCCAACATAGCCGAGCCAAACCCCAAACATAAAGCTAAAATAAATCATTTTCTGTGCCATTGTAACAACTAAAAAAGACCGATTGTTTAATCAGCCTTTAACCTTTCCATTTTGTGTTGTGTTTTCTTAATTAATTGTTTTTTACTTTAAAGTCTGTTGAAATTGTAATCTCACGATCCTGCTCAAAATTTTTTAACATTTTTTTGTACTTTTCTGTCGCTCTTTCATAGGCATCAGAACCTAATAGTAGACGCAATGGTTTCCTGTTTAACTGATGGATTTCAAAAACCGCTTTTGCAAATAAGGCAGGATCACCCGGTTGATGACCTGAAAGCTTTTGTAACCCTTTTATATTATTACCGGCCGTAGCATCGTATACAGAATTGATTGATGCATTAACAACCGCAGACCTATCAGCAAAATCTGTTTTGAAGTCCCCAGGCTCAAACAATGTCACATCAATACCAAGTGGTGCAACTTCTTGAGATAAACTTTCAGTTAGTCCCTCTAATGCAAATTTTGTCGCATGATAATAGCCAAAACCAGCAAAGGCTCTTAACCCACCTAACGAAGAGACATTCATGATCTGACCACTTTTCTGTTTTCGCATGATGGGCAAAACAGCGTCTAACATGTTCTTAACACCCCAAAAATTTACATCAAACATATTTTTAACTATATTATCATCAGCAAATTCTACTGATGAAAAATAGGCATACCCAGCATTATTGACCAACACATCAATCTGGTGCCATGTTTTTACAACAGTTTCAATAGCAGTTGCTATTTGTTGTTTGTCAGTGACATCGACTGGTAAAATCATTAAGTCATCGTGATTAGTATATTGTTGCGTATACTTTCTGATATCTTCAGGATTTCTAGCTGTAGCGACCACCTTGCATTTTTGAGTTAACAAAAATTGCACCAAAGCTTTACCTAATCCTGTTGATGCGCCGGTAATAAACCATACGTCTTTTGACATTGTATTTTCTCCCATAATCAATTAATATTTTAAATATACTGCATGATAGTAACTATCAGTCAAGGAGAAAACAATGTATACCATTAATGATGTGGCTCAGATTTTTTCAGTTTCACCATATACTTTAAGATTTTATGCTAAGAAGGAGTTATTTCCTAATATTGTCAGAGATAAGCAAAATACCCGCCTCTTTTCTGACAAAGATTTGGAATATGTTGAGATGGTCCTAGCTCTCCGGCACTCTGGAATGAGTTTATCGTCCATTAAAAATTATATTGACCTTTGCGCACTGGGCGACCAAAGCATTACCGAACGCTTACATATCATTCAAAATGAACTCAATAATGCTGAAGAAAAAGTCCAGGAGAGCATTAGGCAACGTAATATTCTGAAAACTAAACTTTCATACTATGAAAAGGCAATCAAAATTGGTGAAAAAAATATAATTTGGAGTGAATTAAAACATAGTAATGGACATAATTAAAACCTTGATCAAACAGAATGTTTAATATTTTTTTCAAAATTGTTGTAAAGAAAAGCAAGCTTATTTTGTGTTGTATTATCATTTGCAACGTTAACTGTCACGTTAACATTCTCAACTTCATCAGTTAAAAAAGTAAGATGTGATAGCCGCAATTCACCGACCTTTGGATGATGTAATAATTTGTCACCTTCCGGAGTACCCATAATATCTATATCATGCCATATTTCCGTGAATACATCACTTAGCTTGCACAGACGTTCAACTAATGATGTTAAAAACATGTCTGATGGATTTTGAATATATGCTATTCTTAGTTGACTGACACGTAGCTTTGCATGACCTTCCCAGTCATCTAGCAAATTGGACATACTTGAGTCTGTAAATAATCGCCAAACAGAATTTCTTTCGTAAGTATTCATTGTTCGATAGTCTCCAAATACAGCTAAAGCAGACGTGTTCCAGCCAATAAAGTTATATTCCCAATCTGTAATATAAGCAGGGTTAGGATTTTGAGAATCGAGAAAGTTTTGTAACCTCGTGGTTATTTTAGTTTCCGTATCGTGTGAAGGTGGTACCTCTATTCCCAATAAAGAAAATATATATTTTCTTTCACCAGAATTTAAGTGTAAAATGTCGCTTAAAATATCAAGCGTTTCAATTGATGGTCTTATTTTTCTGCCTTGCTCTAGTTTCGTGTACCAATCGGTACTGATATGAGCTAATTCAGCAACTTCCTCTCGTCTAAGCCCACCTACCCGTCTATTTTTATTAATTGGAATGCCATAATCTGCGGGATTTATTGCCGCTCTTTTGTTTTTCAAAAACAAACCAAAATTTTTAAAGTTGTCATTATTCATGTAGTTAGCCCACTAGTTCTATGAAACAGGGATAGAGAATCCCTGTTTAGATTTTGATTTTAGAATTATAGTATACAACAGATATATTTCTAAAGAAAAGTGAGACTGAAACATGAATGAAAAGCAATTTCCATCAAAAATAATTTTGAATATTTTGACAGTATTGTGCGCACTTGCTGTTGCAAATTTATACTATGATCAAGTTTTGATAGTCCATATAATCAAATACTTCAATGTTTCAACCAGTCAAGGTGGTTCTTTAATCACAAATATCCAAATTGGATACACATTAGGGCTTTTGCTTATTGTCCCACTCGGAGACAGGTTTAATAGAAAAACACTTATTGTAACTAGTTTGGTTTCATCAGCCATTTTTTTCTCTGCAATGGCATTTAGTCCGAATTTTTTTATTATGAAGGTTTTTGGCTTATTCATGGGATTTTCTACCGTGTCAGCACAATTAGTAATACCTTTTGTTTCTTCTAACTCTAATACCCCTAACAAGGGAAAATTAACTTCAAAACTACTTTTTGGTGTTTTTCTGGGAGTGTTAATTGGACGAGTGATTAGTGGCCTTTTAGGACAATATTTGGATTGGCAAATGATACATTTGATAATTTCATTTATTTTACTTATTGGAGCCATATTTACAGTAGTAATATTACCTAGAGATTCAACGAATAAACAGTCGACATATATTGCTATATTAAAATCCCTACCTGAAATTGTGAAAGATCAACCAGTATTACGAGAAACAATGGTGTTTGGATTCGCTGCTTTTGCAACTTTCAACATATTCTGGGTCCCGTTAACTTTTATCTTAGTAAGGCATCCATACAATTTTGATACAGGCATTGTAGGTTTGTTTGGTCTAATTGGTGTTCTTGGCTCATTAGCTGCCGGATTTTCAGGAAAATTAGCAGACAGCAGTAACGCTCGAAACTGGAACACCGTTGCCCTATTCACTATGATTTTCTCATTTTTGCTATTGTCTTTTACATGGCAAAATATTATTGGAATAATCATAGTTACATTAATTCTTGATGTTGGTTCCAGAATGAACATGACCTTAAATCAAGGGCGCATATACCACCTTGATGTTAAGCTTCATAGTCGCCTCAACTCCTTATATATGGTCACCTACTATTTAGGTGGCTCGTTGGGATCTATTATTGGTACTCGAGCGTATCAGAACTTTGGGATAAAGGGCTTAGTTGTTTCGAGTATTTCAATACTTTCAGCCACTATAAGTTATTCCCTATTTAAGTCTAAACATAAAAAATAGCTGCGAAGTTATTAACCTTTTGCTTTGTCAGCTTGATTAGTAGTTGCCTTGTTTTGATTTGATGCTGGCTTTTCGGTTGCCTTTTCATCAAGAGCAACTAACGTGTCAGCATACACAGTCCAATCAGTGGCATCATTACCAGCAAATGCAAACTTCAAACCTTGTGGCACTAACTTGTCCCCCGGCTTCAAACCAGCTTGCAAGCGTTCACTTTCTGCTGGGTCAACCAAAATACGGACAATGTTATCATCATTGCCAACATCGCCTGATTTGCTTTGTTGGATAAAGTTGAACTGATAATTTGAAATAATTGGTTCATCGTAATCATCACGAGCAACTTCGCCACGATTGTCAGTTTTATAGTTAGGTGTAACCCTAAACAAAACTAAATCATGACTATCAAACGCATCAGCACTACGCACACGTCCATGTGGTGTCTTGTCTTTACCTGATACGAATACGGCATCGTATTCTTCTTCTGGCAAAATGTCTGTTTTAGCATCAGACATAGGTAACAAAATACCTGTCTTAGTGGCAACACGAGCGCCATTTCTTTGGTTACTGCGAGCAGTACCAGCAATAATTTTTGCATCGATCAGTTTTAGTGGTGTGCCAAAAGCCATACTAAAATCAAAACCAGCCTGTGGTGTGACATTTTCAGTATTCAATGTATTATTCAAATTCAACATTGCCACTGCCACATCAGCATTTGCACCAACTAAATTGCGCCCAGCAAATGTGAGCTTTCCGATACTTTTTCCTTGTAGTGATAAACTACCAAACTTATTAACCATATTTTTTCCTCTTTTTCAAATTAAAAAACATTCAGTCAATGTTAAACTGAATGCATTATTGCTTTTGTTAAATTAATTTATTATATTTTACGTTTATACGAACATATCGATCTTTAATAAAAAATAAGTATTACGGCTCCGGCTCCAGCCAGTATCCTTCGTTTCCGTGTAATAGATTTTGAAAATGGAGTTCTTCATTAATTTTTACAATATATACGAGAAAAACAATTACAGAATAAAGATAGTCTTCATAGTAACTGTTGTCATCATCTAAACTATCGCCATGTTCATGTTTATTTCGAATACCTTTTGAATTATTGAAAGAATCGTTTAACAAATAATTCATAAAATCAATTTCAGGCTTTGCAAAAAGAGTACTCTCTGTACAGAATATACCTTTCTCAATACTATCATCGATTAATTTCTGATATGAATTACCCACATAAGTATTGAAAACTGATGGAAAATTATAATAATTAATTACTTCATATGACCAAATATTATAATACAGACGAAGCATCATATT
Organism: Leuconostoc pseudomesenteroides KCTC 3652; assembly: GCF_014634745.1. Lineage (GTDB taxonomy): Bacteria > Bacillota > Bacilli > Lactobacillales > Lactobacillaceae > Leuconostoc > Leuconostoc pseudomesenteroides. Next base: position 2,839 of record NZ_BMBP01000016.1, on the reverse strand, counting down.
TTGGTATTTACTAAAAAATAATAAATCATTTTCATTACGACTTACAACATTTTCTTCCAATAAAAAATTTAAATCTATTAACTGATAGTCGGAGAAATCAGTATATTTTATATCATGTTTAGTAAGCAGACTAACTATATTTTCCTCATTCACAGCACTATTGCTCAGAAGTCAATAAATTGGACTATTTTTATTCAGTTACTTAGGCGACATTTGAGATACGATTGCGATTATAAAAGGTAGATGGCAGATTGCAAGAATTAACCGAAAAATGCGAACTGCTGAAAAATATTTCGTGGTAAATACCAATTAAGTATTTTCATTGGTCTGGCATTAATCCAATGGTTGATTTGATCTAATTCTTTGGCGCTAGCTGTTTCGATTTTGCTCTCTTTGGGTATAAAACGTCGGACGTATCGATTTAATATCTCATTATGCTAAAAAACTTACTAACATTAAAGGTGAAGATTATTCTCGACGGAGATGATATTCACCTTTTTTGGATTTATTCTAAAATTGGTAGTGAAACTTAGGTCGTTGGTCCTTTTGACACCAGATGTCGTAGCAAAAAATGGCCATTTCACTGGCTTTACCACACAATTTCATCTTAGTAAGTTAGGCGCTAGGCGTCGAGTATAGAAAATTAAATGGTTGTCAGGTTGCGGTGGCGGTTGATGGTAATGTAATTCAACATTTCAAGATAACCCATGATGTCCTGGGATTCAATCAACTCAATACAATTATCATACAATTTAATGAATTTCCTGATATTGTTTTTGAGGCAACCGGTATTTATTCGCGACGATTTAAATCATTTTTGGATTGGCATAATTATCCCTATACTGATCTCAATCCCTTAGCAGCAAAAAAACAGTTGGATCAGCTTCGCCTGAATAAAAATGATTTGAATGATGCTAAAAACTTGGCTAAGACCCAATTCATTTTAGCTCGTGCTAAAAGTTATGTTCAAAATCCAATTGATATTGAGTTACAAGATATGAGCCGCTTTTATCAACAAATTAATCATGATATTGTCAGTACAAAAAATAGATTACATCGCATTTTACAACTGACCTTTCCTGAAATCGAAGGACTCTTTTCTGCCACCGATAGTCCACATTATTGAGAACTCTTAACAATAGTGCCACATGCAATAATTACAAGACGTTCGAGGCAAGCACTCATGGAAACGATTCAAGGTGGGATCAGTTGGCATATCGGTCACCAGAGATTACGTAAATTAGTCGATCAATTAATGAGTATGGGTCAGATATCAGCGCCTGCAGTTGCTGCCAATTCTTATAATGTTGCACAAGTTATATAATACTATGCAAAGCGTTTGATTGAGTTGCATGGTACCAAGGGTGACATCCTGACTGCTATGTTAGGTAAGGCTAAGGATTTACCGGAATACAGCATTCATCAAACCATTCCAGGGTTTTCTGATAAAACAGTTGTGTCGCTGATAGCTGAATTTGGCGATTTACATCGTTTTCGTACTGCCAATAAGCTAAACGCTTTTGTTGGGATTGATTTAAGATTCAATGACTCAGGTGATTACAAAAGCACAGGTTTTATCACCAAAAGGGAAATAGTACCGCACTCAAAGTTCTATTTAGAGCAATATCAAATATAGCGAGTAGCGCATCTTATGAGCATCCCAGTCATAATAATGATTGATATCAAAAGAAAAAGCAATCTTCATTGTCTAAGGGAACAAAGAAAATTGCCATTGGTGCCATGTCGCGATTACTGAGAACCATGCATTATCTAGTCATTAATCATCAACTGTATGATTACAAAGCTGCATCAAAGCGCTAGTATTCTACATTTATAAGCCTAAGATTTTTAAAAATCGATTTGAAGACAGCGGTTTATTTAAGTAGTGCTAATTGTTAACAAAATCTCAAAATAACAGAAGTCAAATGCCTTGAAACACTTGACTTCTGTTAGTAAGTTTATGGTTCTTAGGAATTTAATAATATGGAGAATGACCAAATGAGTATCAATGTGAGTAAAAAGATTATGAATTCAATTGGATACCAAAATATGATTAAGATGGTTGTGCTACCTTAGCAAAAAGTAATCCAATTCACCTCCATTTGACTATTCTAAAATACCTGAATTTATTTCGTCCAAAGCTTTAATCATAAAATAAACATATTGATTAACAGGAGTTGGAACCTTTAATTTTTTTCCTAAATCAACAAGATAGCCACAAAACATTTCATTTTCGGTTTGTTTCCCTGATTCAAAATCTTGTAACATTGAATTTTTATTGCTTGCAGGATAATTATTGTATGCTTCCATGACCCATTGAACGTCTGCATCCGTTAATCCTGTTTTTAATTTTTTTGCAACAGCAAATATCTCATCAATTAATATTTTTCTTGCTTGGTTGGCAGCATTAACTTTCTGAAAATAACTATGCGTTCCACGTAATAATGTATTAGTACTGTTGCCACTAACGTTTAACATAAATTTTCGCCACTGTTCACGAATCATATTCTCTGGTATTTCATAGGGAACACCAGCTTTGTCAAAAAGATTGGCAATACTTTGTACACGGTCACTCAATTCAGATTTATTGTTAGATTCTCCAAATTTAATTCCATCTGATGAAAATGGTACACTGAAGTGACCGTTACCCAAATTGCTGGCACTAATATTACACAAACCATACAAGCACTGATGCTCTTATACTAAAAAAATGGACTATTTTTATTCAGTCCGTAAAATGAAAGTATAGGAGTATTTTTATGTCAATTCGTTATTCACAAGATTTTAAAGATTCACTGGTTAAACTTCACCAAGAAGGACGTTCACTTAAGTCATTAGC
>NZ_BMBP01000015.1 GCF_014634745.1 Leuconostoc pseudomesenteroides KCTC 3652 | reverse complement strand
GCTAATGATTTAAGTGAACGGCCTTCTTGGTGAAGTTTAACCAATGAATCTTTGAAATCTTGTGAATAACGAATTGACATAAAAATACTCCTATACTTTCATTTTACGGACTGAATAAAAATAGTCCATTTTTTTAGTATAAGAGCACCTCACTGCGCCATCACTTTCTAATTCATGATTTTCAATTGCTTTGATAACTTTTCGGCTGAGTTCACCTGATGAATTAGCCACAAAAAGTATATCTGCGTTGAAGAAATCTACTGCAATAAATATGTTGTATTGGTTTGCCATTTTGTCTCTCCTCTCTCAAATTTAAAGTTAAAAGCCTGATGCCGATTGGCTTGTTGTGACAGCGATTTTTAAACGGTTTTCAAGGCCACTAGCGAAATAATTGCCATATTGACTGATATCAATCAGATGGTCGCGCATGTAATCTACTTGTTTGAAACCAGTGTTTAAAAGCAACTGTTTTATGGCAACCTCACCTTGTAATTGCTTTTGCAAAGTCAAAACAGAATTACTTTTTTCAAGTTCGTTCGTCAAAAAGTGATAGCCACGATCAAGAGCGCGGACGACAATTTCTGCTTGTTGGGGTTCATTCAAAAGTAAATCAGGAATCAAACCTTGGACTACACTTCTTAATTCAGAATTGTTTTGAATGATTTTGCCGATTGTGATCAATGATTGTTGAGATTTTTTTGAATTATTATTAGTATTTATTTCATCCTCATCCAAATAAGGGGTTTCAGTTTCACTCAAAATAGTTTCACTATTCTCAGTCTCACTTGACTGTCGTTTTGACAGTTCTTGAGCTGTCGTTTTGGAAGTTCTTGACCTTTCATTTTGACAGTTCCGGACCTGTCGTTTTGACAGTTCCTTGTCCCCCAAGGGATTATCCCTGTGGATAACTTCAATATCAGCATTTATGTTGCCAACGTACAATCTATTTGGTTTATTTAAGCCTTGACGTTCTTCCTCAAGTAGACCAAAAATTGCTAGCTCCTTTTTTAAACTAATGACTTTTTTCTCACCAACACTGAGGATTGCTTGCAGGTCACTGTTCTTGTAAATCAAGTAGACGTCACCATTTTTATCAATCCAATTGTTTTTAATTGATAACAGAAAACGATCACGTAGAATGGCATAAGCCATTTTTGTTTCAAGTTTCATTTCGGCATAAAATTCATTTTCAAATAATGCTTTTGGAATCTTATAAAATCGTTCGTTAGTTTCAACCTGATCTCTGCTAACTCGTTCCATTTTCCTGTGCGTGTCTTGGTCATTTGTCATCAGCATTCCCCTCTAATGTCGCAACAATCTCTTCAAACGGTACATCCATAATTTTGTAAAACTTGATGAATGTTGTCAGTTTCGGATTATAGCTTGGATCGGTTTCAGCTTTTGAAATTGTAGCCGTTGATAATTCCCCTTTTGATTTCACAGCTAATTCCAATTGTGTGAGTCTTTTTGGTTCCCGATAGGCTTTTACAATTGACCCAAAAGAATGTTTCATTTTGTCTCTTTCTCCCTTGTTTTAGTTGTCAATTTCCATTGATTTTATTACCAATAATTAACCGTCATAAAGACGGTTTCTTAACAACTTCTTAATATTTAGGCTGTTTTTAAACAAAAAAAATAAGCCCACACAGGACTTATGAGCTTTTAAAATAACGAATATTACTAAAACGTTACTTCATTTCAATTTATTGACTTTGGATTTTTAGTAAACTGTGTAATCCCTTGTGCGCCAACGTATCAACAAGCCTCTGTTACGTTAGATTATGCACGGTACATGTATTTGAAGGCATACAAAACATTAACGCAAGTCCAAGCAGCCATTGGTTGGTATATCAATTTTTATAATCGCAATCGTATCTCAAATGTTGCCTAAGTAACTGAATAAAAATAGTCCAACTTATTGACTTCTGAGCAAGTGCCAATGCTCCGTTGTTAATAAATCAATAATTTAATCTTATCTGCACCGTCAAAAGAACGATTATAATTTATCAATCCTAAACTTACAATTTAAGCTACTGTACATAAATGACAAAGTTCATTTTTTCAGAGTATTGTTCCATTCATCTTACATTTATTTTCTAAATAATACATATATTAAAAAAATAGCAAAAGAAGCGCAAGAACAGCAGGAAGTCCTTGCATAATAATAATTTTTCTGGCTGCAGTGAGACTACCATAGACTGCCGCTAGCAGAACAAAAAGCATTTCTAACCTTAGCATTACTAATTGTTGTGATCCTGTCAAAAGCAAAACTGTTCCAATAATCAAGGCGCCAAAAAGTCCATTATATATACCTTGATTTGCTAATAAAGTTTTGACTCCTGGTAATTTCACAAAAGCTTCTTCCAATTCAAATGCTTTAGCCTGCTGGCCCGATGAGCCAAACATTTCTAAAATCATGATACCAATGGCCTCGATAGCCACGAAAATAACTAAAATAGTTCCAATCATACATTTCTCCTTAGTGATTTAAAAATTTAAGCTTTATCTTTTATTTTAACAACTACTTTCCCACGGGCATGATGTGTTTCAATACGCTTTTGGGCAGATTGAATTCCGTCGGTAGTAAACGGATAAGTACTGTCTAGTACGACTTTCAAATGATTACTCTCAATTTCGTTAGCTAATAACGCTAAATCCTCACCATTAGGCTGTAACCAACCTGCCATGACGTGCTTATCCGATATTGCTTTTTGATCATCAGTTAATGAACTTGAAATTGTCACAAAATGTCCGCCGCTCCTCAGTATGCTAACACCACGTTCAATATCGCCTACGGTATCAAGTACAGCATCATAATTAGACAGTACTTCATCAATGTTATTTCTGTGATAGTCAATCACTAAATCAGCGCCCAATGATTCAACAAATTCACTGTTATTAGCACTCGCAGTAGTAGCAACGAAAGCACCCATTTGTTTGGCTAATTGAATCGCAAAAATCCCGACTCCTCCTGCACCACCTTGAATCAATATTTTTTGTCCTGCTTGCAAATTAAGTTGCCTCAACATTTGCAAAGCTGTTAAGCCTGCCAAAGGAACCGCAGCGGCCTGTTCAAAATTAATATTGCTAGGTTTTAAAGCTAACTTGTCAGCTTTAACAGCAGTATATTCTGCGTAGGACCCGTTTAAACCAAGAGGATCAATATCTGGACGAGCAAAAACTTCGTCTCCTATATTAAAATCTGTTACTTGATCTCCGATGGCAACAATCTTACCAGCTACATCCCATCCCAAAATTACTGGAAATTGCCAGTTAAACATTGATTGAAGTAGACCTTGACGTGCTTTGTAATCAATGGGATTGATACTCGTAGCCACGTTTTCAACTAAAACTTCATCATTATTGACAACAGGTTTATTGGTATTCGTAATTTCAAGTTGTGTAACATCACCATATTCTTTTATAATCGCTGCTTTCATTAATTCTCTCCTAGGCTAAATAATTGGCAATCAGGGGCAATATAATTCCAGAATGAGTTGGAAAGGCAAAAATTTGGCCATGTATGTCACGGGAAGTATACTCATTATTAATAACTGGAACCAGTGCATTAACAACCTCTGGCGCGAAATCACCAATTAGAGACGCGCCCACTAATTTTTTGTCTTGGTCAATTACAAGCTTAATTTTTGCTTTAACGTCATTCAATGTTTGAAAGCGCATGAGTTGACCATAAGGAATTTCCTGAATCCGTAATCTTTCATCATTTTTAGCATCATCAACTGAAATCCCCACTTGAGCCAGTCGTGGAAGTGTAAACGCAATAGACGGTACTACGGGGTATTTAATGGGATCTGAATCACCCGATAATTTTTTTGCAATATACTGTGATTCAAAGGTAGCAGTGGGTGTGAGACGTGGTATAGCTTTCGCAATGACATCGCCACTTGCATAAATATTAGGATTAGAAGTTCTAAGATAGTCATCAACAACAACACCACCCTTATTATATTCAACACCCGCTGCCTTCAAACCTAAATTATCAATGTTAGGAACGCGTCCTGTTGTGTCCATCACATAGTCAGCATTATATCTTTTACCTTGAGCTGTCTCGACCAAATATTTTTGCTTTTCATCAAGTGCAACATGAGATACACGTTGTCCAAAATCAAAATGTATGCCCCTATCAATCATATCTTCTACAACTTCTTGAGAATATTCTCTATCAAAACCAGATAATGCATGATCACCATATTCAATAACGGTTACTTGACTGCCAGCAGCGCGAGCAATTGAAGCAAATTCCATTGCGATATAGCCTCCACCAATAAACACAATTGAATTTGGCATTTCAGACAATTCTAAAAATTCGGTGCTATCATGTAGCAATTCAGCTCCTGGAATTGCTAATTTTGCGGGCTTTTGACCTGTAGCAATCACGAACTTATCTGCTTGATATACTACATGATTAACTATTAATGTTTGTTGACCAGTAAACTCAGCGTGACCTGCAATAATGTCAATACCATCTACCGAAAGCATGCGCGCCAGGCCGTCAGACAATGGGTCAATCACTTGGTGCTTATATGCCATCAATTCTGGCCAAATAATATTTGGTGTATCGTTAATACCTATACCATGATAGTGATGCAAATGATGAATTAGTTCTGCTGGTCCATCCAATAAAATTTTAGCGTTACACCCAAAGTTTGTGCAAGTCCCAGCCACTTTATTTTCTTCTATCAAGGCAACTTTTTTGCCTTCACGTGCTAAGGTTTGTGCACCGTGCCATGCTGCATGTCCGCTACCAATAAAAATCACATCATAATTCGTCATTAATTTTCTCCTCTATTTTATTATTGTGCGATAAAATCATTGCCCGTAATGTCTTGTTTAAAGACTCATTTTCGGTAATCATTGAAATTACAGATTTTTCGCTAGCCACCACTAGTTCATCTCGGACAACTGCAACATCTGACAGTATGTGCTCAAAAACTGGGCGTTTCGATTCAGATATTTTTAAATATTTTACACGTTTATCCAATTCACTAGGGACTTTTATGAGCCACTCTTTATTAACTAATCTTTCAATAACGGGTGTTAATGTATTACTGGACAACTCTAACTCCTCGCCAATATCCATCAACTTCGCTTTTTCTTTCTTATAGATAATGAGCAATGACATATATTGTAAATAAGATAACTCATAACCCCCTAACAGTTCTGCATACAAGCGATGAAAATAACGATTTGTATTATATATCGATAAACACAGTTCGTCATATAATTGTCCTTTTTTAATCATGACTAACTCCTCTGGAAATAATTATATCGTACGCGACATAATTATTCAATATAAATTTTATTTACAGAAATTATTTTACAAGAAGGAAAACAATTATGAATCGAATTACTAAAGCTATTACGGATCTTGCCACAGATGTTTTCAGATTATTGTTTTATTAATGGTTATCCAACCACAGTTGATTGTCATGTCTGCACTTTCCACAAGCAATCGCATTTTGGTATTAAGAATCTATTGAATTATCCCTCAGTGATGAAGAATCCTTTTTCACTTTGTCTCACACAACTGTCTGATTAGGAGGATAAAATCATGTTAATTTTTTGTTTATGTTTATTAGCAATGTTTCTATTTTGGCTATTTGGCCACATCATTGGCACCATCCTGTATTTGAGTATCCTATTTGTTGGTCATTTGATTTCGTATTGGTACTTTTATTTACCACTAATTATTTTGATAAGTCTAGCTATTGCTTCTGGCATCAAAAGTATCTTAGCGATGCTGGTGCTAATTATTCTGTCACTTGCCTTAGCACTAATGATATATTGGCCGCGTCATCACAATTCATAACAAAATAAAAAGCCCTGAATAATCAGAGCTTTTACCGAACTATAACATTCGGTACCCAATGGTTAAGCGTGTTGTAAATGCCACTGGTATCATTTACTTGTGTATTATATCATCTTTTGAGTAACGCTTTTAAATATTTGTGTTAACTGTTAGCCCAGTTTCTTTGCGAATTTTAGCAATGATTTCAGGTATCTGTTCTCTGTACTCACTATCTAAGCGAGCTATTTGTTGTGAATGTGTTGCTTTGCCAATTTTATAGTATTCAAAGAAAATATTGACCTTCTTTGAATATATCTGATCGACCACCCTTACTTCATAGATTGTGTTAGGTTGCTTAGCAAACATCTTTTTAATATCAACAATGACTGCATCAATTTGATTCATTCTTCTTTCACCACCGCTCTAATATTTTCAAATGCAATATAGGTCTCTTGCACATATACACCCAAATCAGAAAAACCATCGACCAAACCTGTTAGGTTAGGTACTAAGTGACCGTCCGTGTCCTCAATATTTTGTTGTACCGTCACAAATTCATAATTCGCTGAGGCATGACGCAAGATATTTTGACAAGCCGTTAAGGACATCATTGGTAATTTAACAGGTACGGCATTTTTTGCTTGTGCTTCACGCTTTAAAGCTGAGGTATGGTCCGACAGGAAATAGCCATTCCACTTCACCTTACCACGCTCGCGGTAGTCGTTTTGAAAGTAATTGTTAATCATCTTACTAAATTCTGCATCACTCATAGCTGTTACCTCCGTTATGACCACCAACCAGGCTGGCACGGTTAATCGCCGTACCGCCTTTTTCTTTGGACATTGCCCGCATCAAGGCTGTGGTACCAAACCGTTTTCGAATTTCATCAACAACTTGATCAATTTTGTTGGATTTAATTGATCTTTCTGGTTGCTCAAAGAGGTCAAGCTGCACGCCGGTGTCCTCAATTAAGCCGCCATAATCAATCCCAATATTACGAATCACTTCACCCTGCCAATGCTTTTCAAACAAAGCCACCATAATAGCCATTAATTTTCGGGTATCATTAGTTGGATCAATCCTTTGTTGCTTTCTAAAACCATGACTTCCCTGGCGTTCACTTTCGGCAAAAGAATACCCGATGAACATGCTAACCAAACAAGTTTGTTTCTTATGTGCTCTAATCCTGGTAGCCACTTGATCAGCCATTTCACGAACAACAATCTCAATCTCTTCTTTTCTTTTATAATCACGCGGTAATACCTGAGAATTACTGTATGATTTGTTTTTAGGCACGACCACCTCAGTCATATCTGTACGATCAATGCCCCAAGATAAGGCAAACAATTGCTCGCCAACCAATCCCAGTTTGGCTCTAAATTGATAAGGGTCCTGATGCGCTAAATCGTACATTGAATGGATACCCATCACTTCAAGTTTGTGTGCCGTACGGGCACCGATACTCCAGACATCATCCAGTTTCGTTATTGGCCATAATTTTGTCGGCACATCTTCATAGTGCCAAATACCTGTCAGGTTTCTAGTGTGTTTCGCTTCAATATCTAAGGCTATTTTTGCGAGCACAGGCGTGTCACCAATACCAACTGTTAAATAGACACCTGTTTCCGCTCTAACTTGCTTTTGAATTTTAAAAGCTACTTCCTCAGGCGTTTTACCAAACAACCGCCAAGAGTGGGTTACGTCTAAAATAGACTCATCAATCGAGTATGGCAGCAAGTTGATATCATCGGTGTATTGACGATAAATATTATTGATTTTTAGGTTTTCAGCAATATAATTATTCATCCTAGGGTGTGCGATAAACAAGTCATGCACATCAGGTAAATCACGCTGGCGCATCACATTACTAATGCCTAAGTCCTTCTTAGCTGTTGGTGAGGCCGCTAGGACTAAACCACCATTAGTATTTGCTTGTTCAGACATCACGACTAAATCACCCTTTAATGGATTAAAGCCTCGCTCAACATTTTCAACACTGGCATAGAAACTTTTTGAATCAATTAAAAAAAACACGCCACGCTTTTCTTTGCTATAATCATATTCAGTTATGATTGCTTTTTCCATCAGCAACCTCCAAAAACAATTGTGTATAATTCATTATACGAACAAGCGTTCGTTTAAGCAAGCGAACAAAACATTAAATTTGTGACAAAAGCAAAAGCTATGCTATAATAAAGGCATAGAAAAGAGCCGTAGCGCTAACTACGACTCCTAGCAATCCCGTTTCGACGGTGACCATGCTACAATCAGTTGATGACTGTTAACCGCTCAAAGTTAAGACAGTCATTTTTTTTTGCTAATTTTTTCGATTAACAAAACTACAAAAGTCAGAATGCTTATGATGAATCCACCAAAGGCAAACATGACCAGTAGCGCGTCCGATATGGACACAAGGCCTCTCCTTTCCTAGAATGTGAGATTATAGTGTTTACACCATAAGCACCACCTCCATTCAGGATAGCCACCGTCTTAACTTGATTGCTGTAACTAGTATAACACACCCTAAAATAGCAATTGGTCTAAAACTCATACACTTGTGAAATTTTATAAAACAGGTATTAAAATAAGGCTTCCAAAGACTTTGTGAAAGTTTTTTTGGAAACCTTATTCTTAACCGCTTTGAAACCATTTTCTGTTCTTTGAGCAAATCTAACATAAAATAACGAAGTTCAATAGTGTCGTCTAACTCTTTAAAGAAGCTACCAATTTTTTTGTTCTTAGATATCTAAATGTTGATTTAATCCTTCGCACACAACATTAAATATAAAAAAAAATCGTAATTTTCATTACGATTAAGAGTATTGCCTCTTGCTGAAGAGGCTATTTTATATATAATTTTTAATTATGGTATTTCAGTGCAAAAAATGAATTAATACTCCTCCCAAAATTAGAACGATTGCGCCCCCCATTCGATTTCCCATTTGAGCAAAAGCAATCATATCCATTCGATTTGAAGCAGATAATACCGCCACATTGCCTGTGCCGCCCATACTATTGTCCGCCATTCCTGCAGCAATCGCAGACTCAACAGGATAAAGCCCAAATAGCTTTCCAATCACGGCACTCGCAACACCCATTACAACGACACTCGTAAGCGTGAGAAGAACAAATTTCCAAGTCAATGATTGTTCCAATACATTCAAGTCAATTAACGCCAAACCTATGCCAGCCAATACTGCGTGTGTCAAGTTACCCATTATAATTTTGTTAAACATGACTACTGACTCTTCAAGCTGATCCGGAATCAAATTAAAAGCCTTAGCGATAATAACTAAGATAATAATAAAAGCGTAAGCGTGAATTTTTGGAACAAAACTATTTAGAATAGTGCCAACCAAGAAGAATGAAAATGTTAGCATCATGCCAACTCCAATACGAGTAACGTCTAGATTCTTTATTGGTTTACTTTTCTCGTCCTCATTGATTGGTAGTAAAACTCCATGTCCATCGTATTTTGTGTTTGCTCCAACTTTTGCAATTAATGCTGCACCAATAACGGCAAGAACATTCCCCAAAGTAACGGCAGGTATTAGTTGAGAAAACATTGAGGCGGAACTAACACCTAAACCTTGAGCATAAATGTGCGAAAGTGGCACCGCTCCAGCACCTATACCACCTGCCATCATTGGCATAGAAACAAACATCACGGAATGCCCGAAGCCAAGTCCTAGTAACATGCCAACCAGACCAACAGCAAAAAATCCTATAACCATCGCTGCTAATGATACTGGGATAAATCTGACAGCCGCTTTAAGCAATAAATTGCGATTCATTCCTAGAATCGCACCAACGATTAAGGCGGCGATATAAAAGTCTAGTAACCCTTGGTCATTTAAAAATGTCTTAGTAGCATTTACAACGTTTGTAGGTATGATGCCACTTGTTGCTAGAGCAGCTGAGGCGAAAATGGTGAAAACGGATCCACCACCAAGATATGATTTAAAAACTGGTAAAATGTTGCCAATGTAGTAGAATAGATGACCAAGTAGAACCAACAACAAGGTCAAACCAAGCATATTAAGTGGCAACTTGTTGAGTGAAATTGTGACACCAAGTATGACCAGCATCAAAATATACAACGGCAAGCTGACACCACTGATTTTTATTTTTGTCATATTATTTAAATCCTAATTAGTACTCCGCAGACCATTTGGCATCTTGTACGGCTTGCTTTGGATCGGCAATTTTTTCACGATTAAGCCCTTGGTTCACAACACTTTGAGCTGTAATCTCAGCAATCTTTTGTGAGAACTCAGTAAGATTTGAAACTGGTGGCAATACAGCTGCTCCTGGTTCATCAGCATCCACTAGACCACCCAGTGCATGAATAGCAGCCGAGATCGTTTCCTGTGTTAACAATTTAGCCGTTGAGGCAACAAGACCAAAGCCTAACCCAGGATAAATCAACGCGTTATTGCCCTGTCCTATTTTATATGTCACTCCGTTGTAGGCAACATTGTCTGCAGGAATACCAGTTGCTATCAAAGCTTTCCCATCAGTCCATTTAATTAAGTTTTCTGCAGTTGCTTCAGCTAGTTTTGTTGGATTTGACAAAGGAAAAATAATTGGGCGTTCTGTATTTTGTGCCATCGATTTTACAATCGCTTCCGTAAATGTGCCTGGCTGTGTTGAGGTGCCAATTAGAACTGTGGGATGTATCTCATTGACCACTGCTTCCAAATTATCTAATCCTTCAGAGTTAACAAATTCTTTTCGTGAACGCGTGAACGGCTTTTGCGCTTCAGTTAAACCTTCAGTGTCATCAAATAACAAGCCTTGCTTATCCACAAGATAGAAATGACTACGAGCCTCGGCGTCGGATAGCCCAGCTTGTTTTAATTCTGAAAAAATCTGATTAACAATTCCCATGCCAGCTGTTCCGGCACCGAACGTTAGGAATCTTTGATCAACTAGTTTTTCTTTCGATATGTTTAGAGCACCGAATATTCCTGCCAAAACAATCATTCCGGTTCCTTGAATATCATCGTTAAATGTGGCAATGCCGTCTTTATATTTATCCAAAATTACTTGTGCATTTGAACGTCCAAAATCTTCCCAATGCAATAATGATTCTGGGAACAATTTTTGTTCAGCAGTCACAAACTTATCTATGAATTCAAGATACTTTTCACCAGCAATACGCTCATGTTTGTTTCCTAAATACAAAGGATTTTCCAATAGCGTTTCGTTGTTCGTACCTGCATCAATACTTACTGGTAATACTGTTGCTGGATCTATTCCAGCAGCTGCTGTGTAAACCATCAATTTACCAACCGCAATATCAACACCATTGACACCCCAATCTCCCATGCCTAATATACCTTCAGCATCAGTCACAACAACTAGCTTTATATCTCTACCGTCAGCGACATTTTTCAATGTACTTTCAATATTTTCTGGATTATCGATTGACAAAAATGCTGCATTTTGAGGACTAGTGTAAATTTCATTATATTGTTCAATAGACTCTGCGACAATAGGATCATAAACAATTGGCATGAATTCTGAAACATGTTGATCCATCAAGTGATAGAACAATGTCACGTTTTCATTAAACAAATTCATAAGAAATATTCTTTTTTCAAGTAAAGGACTTTTCGCCTGAAATTGTTTGTAAGCTTGTTCTGCTTGTTCTTCAATCGTTTGTACTTGACTTGGTAATGTGCCAGTTAAGCCCAATTGCTCACGCTCAGCTGCAGAAAATGCCGTTCCCTTATTTAAAAATGGATTACGCAAAATGCTATACCCTGTTGTAGTCATGTTATTTCCTCCAAAAATTTTGTATTTTAATTAACAACATATTTGACTATACACGGTCAATTGTTTTATAGTCAAACTAGCTATTTACTATAAATTTATTTTATACACATCACGATTGTCATTGATATAAAGGGGTTTCTAATGAAAACAGAAGATTTCAAATACTTTAATGAATTATATACAAAAAAAAGTTTTACCAAAGTCGCCCAAACATTTAATGTTAGCCAGCCATCTATTAGCACTGCTTTAAAGCGCTTAGAATCTCACTTCCAAAGTAAGTTGGTTATAAGAGGAAACTCACAAAATGAACTAAAATTCACCCCAGCAGGTGAACAATTATACAAACACACCCATTCGATTACGACGGAGATAGAAACTGCCCTGCATGAACTAAATCACTTAAAATCACATAGTACAACCATTGGTCTACCACCAATGCTAAAGAGTGCCTATTTTGCTAAAATTGCAGTTGCTAGTAAAGAATTTGATAAGCAATTTAATATCCAAAACATGCACATTTTTGAAGCTGGATCTAATGTATTAAAACGGTCATTAATAGATGGCGATGTTGACATTGCATTATTAGGCTCATTGGATAGTGACGTTACTAATGAGTTATTGCAAGAACCTTTCGTTCAAGCCGATTTTAAAATATACGTCTCTAGTAAAAACCCACTTTCTCAGAAGGAAAGTTTATCTTTTTCTGATTTAAAATCCGAACACTTTGTTGGTCTCGATTCTAGTTTTATTCATAATCGAGCTATGGCCTATTTTGCTAGTACAGGTAATATCAGACCAAAATTTTTTATGAAAACGTCCGATATTAACTTTTTAATGAATATGATTTCGGAAAATCTCGGGATCGCTTTGTTAGCCGATATTGTTAAGCCAACAACGCCAGACATCATCACATTATCGATAAAGGACGATCATCAGCCGAAGTTTGTTGGTAGCATTGCATTTAGAAAAAACCATCTGTTGACCTCGGAAGAGAAGATGTTAATCACTATTCTGTCCAAATATTCACGTAAATAATTTTGACGCGCTCGCGAACGGCGTCAACCAAAACAGTGCCAAGTAAGCGTACTTAAAATACGGACAGATGTCTGCTCTTATACTAGAAAAATGCACTATTTCTATTTAGCTCATAACATTAAAGTTCAGTATTTCAAGAAATTTGATTTTTTTCTTCTGAAATTATGTTAATGGTAAATTCCAAGAATTAATTATTTATATACATGGTAGAAACTGAAAACAAATTCGTTAATTAAGCTTATCTAATATAATTTTTTAAAAAACAATGCCACTATACAGTTGCATTGCTTCACTTTAAATATTCAATTTATTTATATTCCAATGCGTTTATTGATAAACTCTACTCCAATGAAAAGGTTGTAAATCAGCAAGCGGCATATATTGGACTTCACCATTTTTTAAAATACCGATGCCACATTGTATTGTATTTCCCCAGAAATTTAATCTTTCTTGACAAATACCACAAGGGGTAAGAACCGTTAAACTATCATGTTCATTTTCTCTTACCAAACAAAGTGTATGTGTAATTTTCTGTCCTAAAGTAGCTGCTTGAATATAACTACCTAGCTCCATACAAACACTTGATGCTGCATTTGGGAATTCAGGCGAAATACTAGTTAAAATATCGCCGTTTTCTAATAACACACCAGCCGCTCCACCCCAACCTTTGGGATAATGTTTATCTATTGTCTTGCTTACAGTATCAAACAACTTACCTGTTTTTGTTTGCATAGTAACTTAACCTCCTGTTAATTGTTAGTATATGCACTTAATTTGATTATCAACCAAACAATCACTTCTATACATAAAAGTCATTTTTCTAGAATTTAACTCATCATGGCTCAAAATATTTAGGAGCCATGATGACCAATAAGGTTCCTGAATTCTTACTTAACCAACAACTTTAAATGTTTGAAAGACAATTAATAATTCATCAGTGAATTGTTTGCCCCATGTTCCTAGTTTAGCTGTAAATTTTTTTGTAGATGTTGTACCATTATTGTTTTTCTGTATTTTTATTTTCCATCCATCCGTTACCCTTATAACTTATATATTGTCTTAACAAGTTGCTTATTTTCCAAAACATAATGAATATCGAAGTGGTTATTAACAAAGTACCTGTCATGCGAAACAGCAAGCACTGTTCCTTCATAATCATCTAACGTATCCTCTAGCATTTCAATAGACCCAATGTCCAAGTCATTTGTTGGTTCATCTAAGACAATCACATTTGGATGTTGACCGATAATTTGTGCCCAGCGTAGCCTCTTACGTTCTCCACCTGATAAGGATTTTACTTTTTTGAAAACATCTTCTTTATAAAACAAAAACTTTGAAAGTTGATATCTGGCATCTGCTTCACTCATTGGTACTTGTTTGATATATGATTCAAGAACTGTTTTTTGTGGTTCTAACTCTGCTTCAAATTGTGAAAAATATCCAATTGAAAGATTGGGTCCTGTATGAACAACTCCAGTGGTAGGCTGTTTCAGTCCAAGTAAAATTTTCAGTAGAGTGCTTTTACCAACACCATTATCGCCTAAAATTGCAACACGATTACCTCGTGTCACTGTTAAGTCAATATTTTTTAAAAGTGGTTGCGTACTCAAATTATATGAAACCCCTTTAACCTCAAAAACAATTTTACTAGATTGATCAGCTGCTGATAAATTCATTGTCATATTTTTTTCTGTTAAGTTTGGTCGTTGAATAATTTCAAGTTTATCTAAAGCCTTTTGCATGCTTCGAGCTCTAGAAGCAAATTTTTCATTGTTATAAATATGCGCCCACTCTTTTAATTGATGAATACTTTGCTTCATTTTTTTGATACGATCTTGCTGGTCACTATACTTTTGAAATGCTTTTTCAATTCTGACTTGTTTTTCTGCCACATAAAAAGAGTAGTTTCCCTCATACAGGGACGAGCTTCCGTCTTCAATTTCAATAACTCGCGTTACGATTTGGTCGATAAAATGACGATCATGGGAGACTACAATGACAGCCCCTTTATAATTTCGGATATAGTCAATTAGCCAATCAGTTGTTTTTAAGTCCAAATGATTCGTGGGTTCATCCAAGATTAATAAATTGGATGATTGAACGAGTGATAATGCTAATTTTGTCTTAGTTCTCTGCCCGCCACTTAAAGTTTGCCATTCTTGTGATAACAAATCACCTATTCCCAATCCGTTAGCTATGGACTCTATTTTCGATGTCATTTCATAACCACCAGATACTTGAAAGTCATCTAACAGATTACCATAGCGCTCATAATCCTTTTCAGAGAGTATTTCGCCTGCTGCCATTCTTTTTTCAAGTCGTGCTATTGCCTTTTCCATCATTACCAATGATGGAAATCCATTTTTTAATATATTGAGCACTGTTTTATGTTTGACGTCATTGAGACGTTGTCCAACATAAGCAATTTTTGTATTTTTTTGAAATGAAAGTGTCCCTTTTTGGGGTTGATTTTCTTGTGCAATAATTTTTAAAAGTGTCGATTTACCACTCCCATTACGTCCGACGATGGCAACTTTGTCTTGTTCTGAAACAGTAAAAGTAATGTCACGTAGAATATCGTTTCCAGCAAAGCTCTGCGATATTTGATTTAAATCTAGTATATTCATGATTGATCCTTTAACCACAAAAAAACTGCCCCAAAATGAGGCAGCCATTAATTAATGGTTCTCTTAATTTAGGTTATTAAAAACGTTCAATTTTACGAAGATTGACAGACTCCACCCCTTGGTGTATCAATACGTACAAAATCGAGTGTACGCGACTAACCCATTGTGATTGAACGTGTGCCATGAATATACCTTTCGTTTTCTAATTAGTGTCTATAATAACATATTAATAATATAAATTCTAGCTGGATCAAGAGAAATAAAGTATTGAAATACTTGTTAAGTGATAGCTAGCCGAATGACTATAAGTTTTGTCATGATAATTAACTGTTAAATTTAGGTGTCGGACCAATCTGGCGCAAAATGTTTGTGAGTATTTTACTCAATAAATAAAAACATAATGTCAATCATGACTAGTTAATTGCTTTTGAATTTCTAAAAAAAATTTCTGCTTCATGAAACATCTTTTATTGAAACATAATACGCTTATCAAACGTTTCTATTAGTTCTACAAACATATGATCGACAATTTACTAAAAACAAATCGTGGCACCATCATTCCAATTTTTTGTAAATGGTCTGTTATTTCTAGAATATGTCAATTGGTCTAAAACAAAGCTGCTTGTGAAATGGCTCAAAAATGTGTGCTTGTGAAATAGAAAAATGCGCAATTAAATTAGCTTGTGAATTCTGCAATTTCACAAACAAAAAACAGGCTCTTGAAAGCCTGTCTCTGCGTTACTTTAAATAGCAAATGTTATGTAAAATACCATACTCATATCATAGTAAAAGAGCGACATAACTGTCACGTTGTGTCGCTCTTTTTTGTCATCAATGAAAGTAATCATTCAACCCTGTAATTAATTTTTTAATCTCATCACGAACTTTACGAAACTCTTGTAGTTGTTCTTCTACAGTTCCTGTTGCTTGCGCTGGATCGCTTAAAGGCCAGTGCAAGCTTTGGGATTGCGGAGGAAGCATGGGACATTTATCCTTGGCATCGCCACATAAAGTAATGATTAAATCTGCAGCATTAAAATAATCAAGATCAATTAATTTAGAATAGTGGTTACTAATATCCACTCCGTCTTCAGCCATAACTGTAACTGCATTTGCGTTTAGTCCATGAGTCTCAACACCCGCACTCTCAACCTCAAAATTATCGGGTGATAGTATGCTTCTGGCATATCCTTCAGCCATTTGACTCCGACAAGAATTTCCTGTACATAAAAAATAGATTTTTTTCATTTTTAAACACCAGTATTTTAGTTTGTGTAACATCATTATACACAATAACAACCTCTAAATGCTGAAATTTGAAGCCATAATTATCTAGATGTAAACTATATTTTCATTCGTTATTATTTTATTTTATAGTACACAAATCGTCAAAAAGCGCAGAAAACTTTTAAATAATTTGCGTTAAATTAAAAAAAACAGACCCGTTATATCAAGGTCTGCTTTTTGCTATAAAAAATATATTGATTTCATTTTGTTAGTACACTATTTAGTATAAAATCAATGATCAAAACACTAACACTTATTGGAATTCCCGTTCTGAAAAAAAAGGAAGTCTGTAGGATTAAATTGACCAAACACTTTTAATCCTTATTCAGAAACGTGAACCATAAGTTTTTTCATTGTCTTATTCAAAGTGTGCCATTCATCTGAATCCAATCCTGATTTTTCTAATAATGTTTGGGGAATAATTGCTGAATCTGCTTGCATCCTTTTCCCCTTTTCAGTCAATTCAACCAAAACAACGCGTTCATCCATTACATCACGATGACGAACGATAAGATTTGCTTTTTCCATGCGCTTTAACATTGGAGTTAATGTCCCAGAATCTAAATCTAGTTTATTCCCCAGTTGGGAGACAGTTTGTGGACCATTTTCCCACAAAGCCACAAGTGTTAAATACTGTGGATAGGTTAAATTAAGATCATCTAGTAACGGACGATACATTCTTTGGATCGCTCTAGAAGTTGTATAAATAGAAAAACAAAGATGATCATTGAGTGAGACAAAATTTTGGGAGCGTTGTGTCATAGTTAATAGCCTCTTTTAATAGCTTTAGTTATTCTCCATTATAGACCCTCTGCCAATTAAATCAACCAAAATATTATTGTTATCAATTTAATTGTTGACAACATAAAACAATCGCGGTACAATATTTTCACACCCAAAGGGTTGTGCACAATTTAATTGCTCAAAGCTAAAAGGAGAATACCATGGCTGACAAAAAAGTAGTACTAGAACAAGTCACACAAAAATTTGTTGACGAAGCAGCACAAGGGGCGCAATTATACGAGTTGCCCGTTGAAGAAGGACGACAAGGTGTTGATGAGACACAAGCAGGAGATATTCTCAAACCAGCAGCTGAAATTGACAGTTTGTCTATTTCAGGTCAAATTGATCATAATGTTGACATTAAGATTGTTCGACCTGAAAATTCAGTTGGTTCATTGCCAGTCATTTTATATATCCATGGTGCGGGTTGGGTGTTTGGCAACAGCCACACACATGATCGTTTAATCCGTGAATTAGCTACCGAAGCAAATTCGGCCGTTGTTTTCCCAGAATATAGCCGTTCACCAGAAGCAAAGTATCCAACCGCATTAGAAGAAATCTATGCCACATTAGAATGGATTTCAGACCATGCGGCCGTTCAAAATTTTGATGGTGATCATATCACAGTAGCGGGAGATTCAGTTGGTGGTAACATGACAGCTGCCATTACATTATTGGCCAAAGAGCGCAAAGGGCCAAAGATTGCCAAACAATTGCTCTTTTACCCTGTGACAGATGCTAATTTTGATACCAAATCTTATCATGAATTTGCCGAAGGATACTTCCTCACACGCGAAGGCATGAAGTGGTTCTGGGATCAATACACAACAGATGAAAATCAACGTAATGAAATCACAGCTTCACCATTACGAGCTAGCTTAGATGACTTAAAGGGATTGCCAGAAGCATTAGTTATTACAGCACAAGCCGACGTATTACGAGACGAAGGCGAAGCGTATGCAAATAAGCTACGTGAAGCTGGTGTTCCAGTAACACAAGCTCGTTTCCAAGGTGTAACACATGATTTTGTCATGCTAAACGTTTTGTCAGAAACTACTGCCAAGAAAGGCGCCCTGCTCTTGGCAACCAATTGGTTAAAAATGTAATGATACAAAAAAGCGCAAAATACTTTTAAGTAATTTGCGCTTTTTTAATGGCATGATATACTTCTATTTGTGTAATGCAATTTAGTTGTGCAACTTTATGAGGTGAAATATGACTGTTTATGGATATGCTAGAGTTTCTACTGCTGGACAATCTTTGAATGAGCAAAAAGAGACTCTAAAAAATTCCGGAGCTAAAATTATTCTCAGTGAAAAATATTCGGGTACAACAACATCACGACCACAATTTGAAAAACTCGTCAATCTGATTGAGCCTAATGACACATTGATCGTCACCAAACTAGATCGCTTTGCTCGAAATACACGTGAAGCATTAAATTTAATAGATGATCTCCTTAAAGAAAAAATTATGATTAAAGTGTTAAACTTAGGTACCATTGATAACACCCCAATGGGTCGTATGATTGTCAGAACTTTGCTATCAGTTGCAGAAATGGAACGCGATATGATCATTGAGCGTACACAGGCTGGTAAAATTTTTGCAAAACAACATAATCCTAATTATAAAGAGGGTAGACCAAAGAGACAAAAAGATAGTCGTAATACACCCATTTTTGAATATTCTCAAACCCCACACTGTTAGATCTACAGCAGAAGCATTCAGCATTTCCGCTAGAACAGTCCAATACATCAAAAAAATGTTTAATTAAGACGTGTTATGTAAACATTCATTGGTTTAGCAAATATCAATTAAAACATCCCACACAAAATCAGTAATCCACTAACTAAAAAAAGACCAAGTGTCTTAACTTGGCCTGGTCAATAGTCAATATTATTCAGATAATAAACGGCCTTATACAAAACTTATTTCTTTGGTGTCTCCTTGTGAATCTTTTTTGCCGTGATGACCAAGTTGTTTTCTTGACCTATTCCGTCTTTGGCTTGACGATTCCAGATAGAATCAAGTTGTTTACGTTGTTCACCCTCAATTGACTTGGGTAAAACATTTCTGTATTTTGGATTTTCATCCAAAATAATTTTCACGGTTTCGTTAATTACAATTTGTGGGTCATATTGTTCGTGCGGAAAGTTTAACTCTTGATAATCAAATACTCGGGATGCAACAGCAGTGCCCCATCCACGGTAAGTTTCAAACATCCGGTCATTAAAACCTGTTAGGAAAGGACCCGGATTGATAGTGATGACATCAATATTAAACGGTCTAGTTTCCTTGTACAACGCTTCCGCGAAAGCTTCCACTGCATGCTTTGAGGCAGAGTAAGCCCCAGAAAATGGATCAACTGTCAAACCTGCAACAGAGGACATAAAAATGATTCTTCCGCTCTTGCGCTTTAACATTCCCCTTGCAGCTATTTGCGTTAAGGCAACAGGCCCCACCACGTTAGTTTGAAACTGTCTCTCGATTGCGGAAACAGGAATGTCTAGTACTGACCCTCCTTCACTAACACCGGCATTATTAAGTAAAATGTCCACATCCCATTCTAGAACTTTTTCGCGGTCGTCACTGAGTGTCACATCTAATTTTTCAAAGAATATATTTGAAAGCTTTAGCTCTTTGGCTTTTTGTTCTAACCGAAAAATTTGAGCATAATTTTCTGTAGTTGCAATAACACTCAAGTCAGTTAGTTCAGCAAGTTTGAATGCAATACCTTCCCCAAATCCTGAACCTGCTCCTGTAATTAGTATTGTTTGTGACATAACTAGCCTTTCATTCTTTAAAGTTAAAAGTGAAAATTCGGGAAATTATTCAAATTCCTCATACTCATTTGGATCTTGATTATCCACTCTACCATCTGTTTTTTCTAAGGCGGTTATTTGTTTGATTTCTTCAGATGCAAGTGAAAAATCAAAAAGATCTATATTCTTTCTTTGATGTTCAGGAGAAACTGCTTTAGCAATTGGCAGAATGCCTCGATCTAATTGCCATCTCAATATTATTTGACCAGTATTTTTACCATACTTTACAGCCAATTCTTTGATTACAGGTTCCTCAAGTTCATGGCTACCACGTCCTAAAGGACTCCAAGCTTCAGTTAAAATGCCATATTTTTGGTTAGTTTTAACTAGATTCTCCTGTGGCCAATAAGGATGAATTTCGTTTTGGTTAACAGCCGGTGTAACGCCAGTGGCTTTTATAATTTTTTCCAAATGTTCTTCTTCGAAATTAGATACACCAATTGATCTTACGAACCCACGTTTTTTAGCCTCAATCAAAGCTTGCCAAGCTTCCACATAATTATCACGTTTTGGCAATGGCCAGTGAATGAGATATAAGTCAACGTAGCTTAATCCCATTCGTAATAATGATTCTTCTATTATTTTGAGAGCATCATCAAAATGGTGATATTTACCCGGCAACTTTGTAGTTACAAAAAATTGTGAACGTGGTATACCAGAACGCCGTATAGCTTCCCCTACTGCCCCTTCACTATCATAATTAGTTGATGTATCGAGTAAGCGATAGCCAGATTGGATTGCCGTCAAAATTTGTTCAACGCCTTCATATCCACGAATTTGAAATGTTCCTAAACCTATTTTAGGAATTAAATGTCCATCATTAAGTAGATATTGTTCTTGATTGCCCATTTTTTCTCCTATTTTGAAGTGTAAAAAAGACCAAACTAATAGTTATGGTCTTCAAATAATTTATCTTTTAATTAATCAGCCTTTTTATAATCAGCATTTTTTGGATCATGATTATAAACATTTTCTTTATCAGTTGAATTTGGATCATTCTTTTTGTTCTGCTCTTTAACATCTATTTCTTTGTCTGTCATCTTAAATCCTCCTAGCTTTTTGAGACTGGTAAAATATTTATTACCATGCGTAAAGTGTACCATTTACTTTTTGATATGTTAAATAATATGCTTAAAAAAAATTAAATCAACATTTTTTTGGCGCTTGCACTTGAGTTGACATTTTTTTCAAATAATTATTATCGTACGCAATAGCAATCATAACCCTCAGTAATTAATCGTAAACCTAACAATTAAACACAATAATTGTTTCGCTACTTAGGTTAAATTTCCTCAAATAATTAGCGGATATTTATAATTATTGTTTCGAAAAAAAAAGCACCTTTTAAATCAATATTTCGAACGGAATTAAAAAACTGTTAAAAAAATATTCAAGTGAATTTGAATTAACGTTCGTTAAGGAGTTGTGTCTGATCAAAATAGTTTGACTGAATTAGTCAAAAAGTATTCTGTTGGCTGTGATTGCATTAATCGTTAGTGGTGAGATAAATCTATTGTTAAAAGCTCAATCGTCTCTATAATGCTCTAATACAAAAAATGGCTGTTTGTGTATAAGCTCAACAACTAATCTAATGCTAATCCAATCAATTTCAAGAAAGAAATCCCAGAACCAATCATTAGCTTTAAAATATCAGATACAGACACTGTGCATCTTATAGCCTAGAATCTGGGTTTAAAATTTTAACACTAAATGCATCACCAAAATCAAGCTAGCTATCATCTTAACCAGTTTGCGAAATTAGTATCACATACACGAAAATACCAATTGGTCTAAAACATAGTCGCTTGTGAAATGTGTAAAAAATGTGTGCTTGTGAAATAGAAAAATGCGTACTTAAATTAGTTTGTGAATTTTGCAATTTCACAAACAAAAAACAGACCTTCGAAATCCTGTTATAGCGTTACTTATGATAGTCAGTCTTATGTTAACTTAAATTGGTATATATCATTTTTAAATACAAATTTTTATAAATCAAGTTAATTGTTTAAGTGTTTTGACTTTAAAGTGTCAAAATGGTATTGAATTTCTGTAAAATTTGATGACTTATTCAATATCTCGTATTTATCAATATAATTATTATAAGAAAGATTTTTTGTGGGTTTAGAATGACCAGAAACTATATAATAATACTCTTCTTTTTTAATAGCCTTTTTGAGTGCTCTTATACTAAAAAAATGGACTATTTTTATTCAGTCCGTAAAATGAAAGTATAGGAGTATTTTTATGTCAATTCGTTATTCACAAGATTTCAAAGATTCATTGGTTAAACTTCACCAAGAAGGCCGTTCACTTAAATCATTAGC
>NZ_BMBP01000014.1 GCF_014634745.1 Leuconostoc pseudomesenteroides KCTC 3652 | reverse complement strand
TTCTTTCGTTGACTTACTCAAGCTTTCGGCTCGCTCTGACTCGCTTTTGCCTGCGTCAGAACATATATTAATATACCAACTTTATCCCGCCTCGTCAACTCCTTTTTCCCTTTCTTTTACCTCCCTTTTACCCCGTTTGTCCTTTCCTTCCTTCACCTCTCTTTTCTCCTTTTTTCGTTCGCTTTTTACTCCCTTTTACCCCTTATTTCCTTCACCTCGTTCGCTTCATTCGCCCCACCCTTTACCTTATCTTAATAGCTCACTTCAATGTTAATTTTAAATCTTCCGGTTTAATCATATTTATTTTAGTCATAAACAACCACTTCATCCCCAATGCAAGTATAATTGGTAAAACAACAAACACAATGATCACATTCAACATGGCCATTCCCGTTTTTCCAGCTTCATTAAACGCCGTTAAAGGACCAATGAGACCGGAAAATCCAAAACCAGCCGAAAAAGGCGTTCCTTTGATGTTTAGCAAAGTGGAAATAGCCCCCATTATAGCGGCCGCTATAGTTGTTGGCAAAAAGAGCTTTGGTTTTGTTAGCATATTAGCCATCTGAATCTTTGGCGAACCAACAAAGTGTGCCAAGGTTCCACCCAGCGGATTCACACTGGCACCCATTGCAGCCAAAGTGAAGCTTGCGACCGTGATACCAACGTTTGCGGCACCAGATCCCACTCCGGTCAAACTAATGGCCATTGCTACTCCAACCGATGATAATGGTGAAACCACTAAAAATGCAAACGCTGCCGCTAGTACAGCCCCCATCAGAATAGGTGTTAAATCAGTAGCTTGCGCAACCCATGACCCAATGACCATTTGCACGCGTCTGAGCGGATCTAAAGTAATTAAACCAATTCCGCCCGCAACAACGAGTACAAACAGCGGTTGGAGTAACATTTTCAAGTGTCCAAAAATTGTTTCAGTTAATTTAACCAACGCTGTGGCAAGGAGCGCTACTAAAATGATATTAAGCACAACGCCCGTTCCACCAATAATCATCCCCTTGGGCGTATTCGTTACAACACCAGCTGAAACAAACATTGCTAAGCCAATAGAACCAGAATCAATCGCCGACAGTTTAAAAATTTGCCCTACTGCAAATCCCGCAACAATTGGTAACGCACTTTGAATCAAGGTTGTCATGAAGCCAATTTGAGTCGCAATTTGATTACCAGAAAACAGTAAGAGCAACTGGCTGACTAGCGCTCCGGGAATTAAAGTAATAACAATACCCAAACTAGTGCCATTTAAGACATTAATGATGAACTGTTTGATTGATAAGGGATTTGTTCGTTTTTGAATGTTTTGAGTGAGTGTTGTCATATTTTTTCCTTATGTATGCGCTAAAAAGCGCTTTTTTATATTTCATGTGGTGAAGTGGCGCCTGACAGAAGAGTTAAGACATCATCTAAGGCAAAATCTACCATGTTAGCAACAGCAATATTCGTGAAAAAGGCAATATGTGGTGTTAAGAGGACATTTGGCATCGCCAATAACTTTTTAATGCGCTCATCTGCTACCCCTGTTTTTCGTAAATCATGGTTAAAAACTGGTGACTCGTCGGTTACAGTATCTAAAGCAACCGCATGCAACTTGCCGTTATCTAATGCATCAATCAGATCATCAGTGTTAATCACTGGACCACGAGAGGCATTGACGAGTAAACCACCATCTTTCATTTGAGAAAAATCAGAAGCAGATAGTAAATTAACAGATGTGTCATTCAAGTCAACGTGCAAACTAATCACGTCACTCTGAGACAAGATTTCTTCCTTAGAAACGTACGTCACAATATCTCGTAGCTCCTCACGTGGTTTAACGTCATAAGCTAAAACTTTTGCCCCCAGCGCATGAAGTAAGCCAGCTAATGTACCACCAATACGACCAGCACCAATGATACCAACTGTCACAGAATGAATTTCTCTCGACTGCAAGCCTGCCCAGCGGAAATCATTTTGTGCAATGCGCGCATCAAACTCTGGTGTTCGTCGTAGTAAACGGAAAATTTGCATCAGGGCCATTTCTGCTACTGATCTTGGAGAATAGGCTGGCACATTAGTAACTTTTAATCCGGCGTTTTTGGCCAAGTCAACCTCAATCATGTCATACCCTGCCGTACGCGTCGCAATTTGGCCAACTTGTTGCGCTAGTTGATTGTAAAATGATTGATCACCACCTATTGCAGCAGTTTGCTGAATCACCAAACCATCAATATCTGTTAGATCTGGCATTGTTTCTGGATGAAACTCATCTCGAGAAATCTGTATTTCAATGTGATGCAATTTGGCGTAGGCATCAATCGCCTCTTCTTCATCATTTCGAACACTAGTCATTAAAATTTTAGTCATTTTTATTTTCTTTCATATATAATGTCAAACGCGACATTGCTTCTTGAAGCGTTTCAATTGCGGCTGCGTAGCTTAAACGAACGTACCCTTCTCCGCCAGGTCCAAAGGAAGAGCCCGGAATCAAAGCTAAGCCATTCTTGTTAGCTAAGTCGCGCGCAAATTCAAAATCATCTTGCAAGTAGCCAGCTGGAATTTTAGCAAAAATGTAAAACGCGCCATCAGGTTTGGCAACTTGAAATCCTAATGATGTCATTTGTTCATAGACAAAGTCTCGACGCTGACGATAGGCTGCCTTCATATCCAACGTATCTTGACGACCAGCTTCCGTACCTAACGCTTCTGTCGCGGCTGCCATTGCCGGGTTTGAGGCAGTTGTAATTGTAAATTGATGAATCATAGCAATTTTTTGCACTAGTTTTGCTGGTCCAGCCAAAATTCCAATACGATAGCCTGTCATGGCATGTGATTTTGATACGCCGTTTAGCACAATTGTTTGTTCTGGGAGATATTTTGCCATTGAAACGTGGTCATTGTCATACGAAAGTTCTGAATAAATTTCATCAGAGATGACGATAATACTAGTTTCACGCAACACGTCAGCCAATGCTTTAACTTGTTCATCACTGTACGTTACGCCAGTGGGGTTAGATGGAAAGTTCAGAACCACAGCTTTAATCGCGTCACCATGTTCGGCAATCGCAGCTTTCAACAAATCTGGTGTGAGAATAAAATCAGTTGCTGCTGTATTAATGTAAACAGGTTGCGCACCGTCAACTAAACCTACGGCGATATACAAAGGAAAAATAGGTGTCGGCAAAATAATTTTGTCATCAGGATTAAGTATCGTTGTTAGCGTTGCATAAATTGCTTCTGTGGCACCAACTGTCACAATAATTTCAGATTCAGCATCATAGTTAACTTGATAACGATCTTGTAAAAAGTTGGCAGCCGCTTGACGCAGTGCCAATGTACCATTCGAGGCAGCATAGTGCGAATCATCATCAATAATTGATTGAATTGCAGCTTGTTTGATATGCTCTGGAACGTTGAAATCTGGTTCACCCAATGTTAACTTAATGATGTTTGGAATGGCACTAACCTCTACATCAAAAGCACGTATCGCTGATGGGCCAACCAACGCAAGATTTTTATTCAACGATTGCAATAATTCCGGTTTAACTTCCATTTTCATTCTCCTTAATCAAAACAAATATAAAACGCACACTCGGACGACTACCCGAATGTGCGTTTGCTCATTAATAATGAACTCATCGCGGCATTCGGAACGTTGTCCGAATACCTACGCAAAATGCTTTAAGTATTAGGACGATTAGTCGAAATACTTAAAGTAATAATTTACTGAAATTGCGCGATGTGTACGTGTCATATAACCAATACCTTTTTAAATTATGAGATAATTATAATACCAAAATTATTTTATGTCAAGCATATTCTAAAAAAAATCACAGTTTAGATTTTTTTGGTAGACTTCTACCATTCATAACGTCCGTTACAATCAAATCTAATCGTGCTTTTGTCTTCGCCCAATCATCATTTTCTAATTGGTAGGCAATCCCTCTCAACGCTTCTGGCAATGTCACATCGCGCATGAACTCTGGTGAAGCAATCCGTTGTTGCACGATTGACGGGTCGTCCCCACGAATTTGGACCCGCTCAATTAACACATCTGGATGCGTTACTGTCACAAAAATAATGACGGCTTGTTCACCCAGTTCTCGTGCGTAAGTAATTGCACCTGCCGTATCCAAAACGATCGTCGCAAAATTACTTTGCGCCCACGCTAATGCCAAAGCCTCGTGCGAAGAGCCATATTTTGAACCCGCGTACATGACCCGTTCCAAATAATGATTTTTTTCGAAACTATCATTTGTTTCAAAATAGTAAGCACCACCATTTTCTTCACGCTCACGTGGCTTTCTGGTCGTGTGTGTAATTACCCTTGGCATATGATAGGTTTCTTGTAAGTAACGCGCAATGGTGGTTTTCCCAACGCCAGTCGCTCCCGTTATAACAAACACTTTATTATTTTTCATCATCTAAATTCCTTATCTTTCATTGTAACGTAAAACCTCAAACACCGTTAGACAAGAGCGTGTTAAATTGATAAAATAATAGTTATTGATTTATTAAAATTTTGTTGGAGAATTATTATGTCTATATTATCAAGAGCTTTTAAACGGGAGTCAGTCAATAATTATATTGCTGCTGATTCACACATGCAGCGTGTTTTAACTACTAAAGATCTGATTAGTCTAGGGGTTGGAACTGTCATTGGCACAGGTATTTTTATCTTACCTGGCCACGAAGCGGCTGAGCATGCTGGGCCGGCTGTGGCGATTGCTTTTTTGATTGCGGCAGTCTTTTCTGGTTTATCAGGTATGGCCTTTGCTGAATTTTCATCAGCGATGCCAGTGGCTGGTTCAGCCTATTCATACGGCGGCGTGATTTATGGCGAAATTATTGGTTGGCTATTGGGCTGGTCCTTAATTGTCGAATATTTTCTCGCTGTTTCTGCTATTGCCACTGGATTTTCTGCTTATTTAGGCAACTTACTGACAATATTTAATATCCATATGCCCAAGGCACTCATGGCGGGTCCAATGGAAGGTGGCGTGGTTAATCTATTTGCCATGTTGATTATTCTGATTGTGGCAGCAATTCTTTCTCGTGGTCTTAGCACCTCGAAAAAGATTGAAAACGGAGCAGTCGTTTTAAAAATTGTCATCCTTGCACTATTCATTATTGGTGGCTCGTTTTTCATTAAAACAACCAATTATGTCCCATTCTATCCAAAAGAATTTCACAGCGGTCTTGGTGGATTGAATGGTATTTGGGCAGCTACCGCTAGCATTATTTTTGCCTTTCTTGGTTTTGATACAATTGCTGCGCATGCTGCCGAAGTTAAAAATCCTCAAAAGACGATGGCAAGAGGTATTGTTGGTACAGTCATTGTTTCTGCCTTGCTTTATACACTTTTCTCAATCGTCTTAACTGGTATTGTTAACTACAAAAAATTAGGTGTTGATGATCCTGCTGCTTTTGCTTTACAAGTCGTTCATCAAACACAATTCTCTGTTGTCATCACGGTCGGTGCACTAATTGGTATGTTTACAGCCGTCTTAGCGCTTGTTTATGCCTCATCACGATTAGCGTATTCTTTCGGCAGAGATGGTTTGCTACCAAGCTCACTGGGGCGCATTTCAAAAGGATCTCATTTACCCGTCAATGCATTGATTGTGGCCGTTGTCATCGAAATGATTTTTGCAGGTTTGATTCCATTAAGCACTTTGGCTAGTTTAATCAACGCCGGAACCTTAGTTGCTTTCATGTTTATCAACTTTGGTATACTGATTTTACGGCGTCGTAAAGACTTAGCTCATGATGGTTTCAAAGTTCCCGGCTATCCTGTCATACCATTCATCGGCGGTTTGTTGAGTCTGTTTTTCATTTCACAGTTGTCAACTGAAACGCTCAAAATGTTTGGTATCTGGCTGGTGATTGGTATTATTTGGTATTTTGCCTATGGTATCAAGCATTCCAAAATGTCTTAACATAAAAAGGATTCATCTAACAGATAGATGAATCCTTTTATTATTGCATTGCAAGATACTGACGCTTAGTCAATGTCCAAATTTGGTGTCCTTTTGAATCTACACCTTCAGTATGAAAACCAAGTCGCTGAGGAACCCGCCGACTTCGAACATTACCTTGATCATGTCCAATCCAAATAACGTTAATGCCTAATTCTGTAAATCCGATGTGAAGCAATGCCCTCACTGCTTCACTAACATAGCCATTACCACGCCGTTGTGGTGTCAAAACATAACCAATTTCTGCATCGTTTTGATTAGAATGGTATCGAAAATCAATTGTACCAATCAACTCATCAGTTTCCAAATCAGCAATGGCATATTTCATGGTGCCAGGTTCATCATGCCAAAAATAATCACGAATAGATTTTGCTATTTCGGTAATCGTTTGTTTTCTTACTCCAGATAACCAACGGACTGTATCTTCATCGCTCATATATATCAGCATTGCCGGCGCATCCGATAGACGAACGCGACGAAGCCGCAAACGCTCAGTTTGAATTTCTGGATAATCAGTAACTTGTTTCATTTGTTGCCTCATTCTTAATGTAAAAAGCCATCACGGTTGTGATGACTTTTAGGACAATGGCGTTTTACGACGCATATAGGAATCAACAATTTTTTCATATATACCAGGTTCAACACTATTAAGCGCTGGCCCCAAGACGTCCATTGCCTGTTTGAAATTGTACTCTCGTTCATAAAACATACGTGCTTGCTCACTAGCGGCAGCTACCCGCTCACTTGAAGCACGATAACGATTTGAATATTGCAATAGTTGCTCAGTTAGTGCGGCTTCGTCAACAATATCATCTGTCTTTTCTTTTAATGTATCAATATCGGCAGAGACAATGTTAAGCTGACGTTGGACTTCATCCATATCAATCAAATTGGCATTTAAAGACTTAGCTAATCGTTCTAATTCATTGGATACAGCGTAGAAATATTCCAGATAAACCGCTGGCAAACCTGGTAAATTAAGGCGTTCAACAGCGTGTTTAATATTTTCAATTTCTTGTTGATATTGACCGCCAAGCTGACGGGCTGAACGATCTGCTTTTTCCAATCCGGAAATCTTGTCCCAAATTTCAACTTGTTGTGTTTCAATTTCGGCAAACTGCTTCAAGAGTTTTTCTTGTTGAATTCGCAACTCACTATATGAAATTTCTTTGGATTCTAACAAATCATCATTATGATCAATTTGTGCTTCCGCCGTATTAATTTGTTCAAGTAATGTCCGTCGGGTTTCCAATTCTTGGTGATTAAATTGAAAACTTTGTCCCAAACGATCTAGTTCAATTGTCAAAGCTTGATTTTGTTCTCGCAAGCGCAACAAATCAGATGATAAGTTATTCGCGTTTTTAACAACATGTTGGCGTGCCTTGACTTCAGTTTCCATTGTATCGTACATATTGTCGATACGTGTTTCAATGTAACCATTTTGCTCGGCAACTTCTTTTAATTTAAGATCAGCCAATAAGTTTAACACTTGTTGGCGCTGCCCATCAATGGCTTGTAATTCTTGCTCCACGCTATCATTTGGGAACACGTAGCCATCAGCCACCAATTGTGCATGTCCCTGCGCAAGTTCATTGAGTTGTTCTACATATTTAACGTTCAATTTGTCAAAGTAAGCCGGAATATCTTGCATCATGTTTTCCATTTGTGTGGTTTCCATGGCAAGTTGTTCGTAAATGTCTGAGGCCGTGGCATGATCACCCGCTTCAGTCAAACGGGTGAATTCATCATAATCACCTTCAAGTTGACTCAAAAACTGGTCAAGTGCAGGATTGGCCGGACCAAACTTGAAATTTTCGGCCAATAAACGTTTGCGCAAGTCCTCATACTTCTTTTTAAGATCACGAATTGCTTCTCGATGCGCTTCATCAATTTTCTTCAAATCCGACAAACCTGCGCGTACGTTTTTAATGGTCGTTTCTGTATCATCAACCATTGATTGCAAACGCACCATTTCACGGCGTGTTTTAACAATATTGATTCCGCGCGCCTCAAAAAGAACCAAATTGGCTTGTTGATCAATTTTCAAAAATTTATTATTTTGAACGTCGTTATAGTCGCTTTCAAATTTTTGATAATTTTTGAGCGATTGCCCTGTCAGAGATAGCTTACGTGCCTCAACCAACTCAGTACGAACCTTGAGCGATTCGAGTTGGGCTTTCCGAGCTTTCAGTTCATTGACCTTTTTGACAGTGGCTCTTTGTAAAACAAAGATTGCCAAATAGGCAATAACCACGAGTGCTAATATAATTGCTAGAATTGTAAAATTGAACATAGAGATAGTTTCCGACCTTTTAATTTTCACTCTCAATATTATCACTTATTTAGCTGAATTAAAGGACGTTTGCTAAATCTCAAATCGTTTACAGCTTTCTTAAGAACTTGCTATTTCCTTAGGTTTCTGGTACTATGGGAGAAGTTGTTAAATTGAGTAGCAGTAAGTAAAGAAGCGCGTCAACAGCGCCCCAAATCGTTAGTAAGACCATAGCTACTGGTTCTGAGAAACGTCAAGTTCGGCGCTGCACGCATCTGGTGCTTACCCTCAAATGTACAGCAAACTACATTTTGGAGGACATATACATGTCACGTTATACAGGTCCAAAGTGGCGCATTTCTCGTCGCTTGGGTGTTTCATTGTCTGGTACTGGTAAAGAATTGTCACGTCGTGCATACGCACCTGGCGATCACGGTGCCGGCCGTCGCGCCAAGATTTCTGAATATGGTACACAATTGCGTGAAAAGCAAAAGTTGCGTTTCACTTACGGTTTGACTGAACGTCAATTCCATTCTTTGTTTAACAAAGCTGGTAAGATCCGTAAGGGTACTCACGGTACTAACTTCATGATCTTGTTGGAGCAACGTTTGGATTCATTGGTTTACCGTCTTGGTTTGGCAACTACACGCCAACAAGCACGTCAATTAGTTAACCACGGTCACATCTTGGTTGATGGTAAGCGCGTTGATATCCCATCATACAACGTTCAACCTGGTCAAGTTGTCTCAGTTCGCGAGAAGTCAAAGAACATCTTGCCTATCCAAGTTGCTGTTGAATCAGTAGTGGCTCGTCCACAATTCGTATCATTTGATGCCGAAAAGCTTGAAGGTACTTTAGTTCGTTTGCCAGAACGTGAAGAACTAGATGCCGAAATCAACGAAGCGTTGATCGTCGAATACTACAACCGTTTGGGTTAATAACTTAATTCAATTCGGTTTAAAAAGCACCACCATTCATGATAGTACACCAAAAAGTTGTTTTAACTTTTGGTTACATATCACGTTCGGTGGTGCTTTTTTTGTGTCCTTTTGGCATTTGCCACGCGTTTTTATAGTCATTTCCATATTCACCATTAGCTAGAAATTGATGGATATAGACATCACGAACCGCATGAACTGTATAAATCATGAAAAAATGATCTGTTAACCAATTATCAATCGTCAAATATATAGTATGTCGCTGTTCTATAGTTGGTGCTTGTTTGAATTGAATAACCATTTGCTGTAAATCATTTTTCAAATCAATTGTTAACATCTTTTGTACCAACAATGTCGGGCTTGTTAAAAATTCTATATAAGCAAATTCGTCGTCGTTCATTGGGACATCAGCTAACATGACGAGATCTACTTGTTGCTCCAAAACATCGGAATAGTAATCATTTGTGAAACTATAATACAAAATTTCAATATAAATACCAGCTTGTTGTGCGCGTTCTTGTATCCCCTTTGCCATATCAATAGCCGATTTGATATGCGAAAGCACACCTAGAACAATTGGTTCGCCGGAATAACCAGATTTCCTGATTAAATTTTGGGCCTGCTGCATCGATTTACTATGATCTGCAATAGAATCCTCACGGTTGTAATGACTGGCAATATCACCCAAATGCCTATCAAAGTAACGCATATCAATGATGTTGTATAACGCTTCCCGCACTAATACGTTCTGAATAATAGTCTTACGATTCATGTTCGCGATGACAAATTCAGCACCAGGTATAGCACGTTGTTTTTTTATATAGTCATAATTGCCGTAGTCTTCGGGATTAAATAAGTGTTTGGCGATGTTATCGTCATCAACTAACAGATACTGAACCTCATCAATCATGGCACGAAAACCATAATAATTATTGAAAGCTTTCAACCTAAAGATGTCATTTGTGCTTTCAACCACTTCAAAAGCGCCCGTTCCAATCCAATGAAGATTGTCAATTGATGAATCACAATCAATAATAATATATTTGGCGTCGACAACAAATCTCGCAAATAGTGGTTCAGAAGCACTAAAATAAAATTCAACGACGTCTGTGGCTCGCGGAACTATTTTTACAAGATTGATCAACTGCCAATAGCGATCACCTACTCGCTGTTGCACACGCTCAAATGTCTTTTTGACATCAAGACTGGTCATTTCTTTGCCATTATGAAATTGCACCCCTTTACGTAAATAGAAAGTCCAGATCGTCGCCGATTGATTTGACGTCCAATGGTGTGCTAATCCTGGTTGTAAACCATTGTCATATTTGATTAACGTATCACCTAGTTGCATAGCTAATTCATATTCATGATGAATAGCCACGTTAACTGGGTCTAATGACGTTATTTTACGCGTCGAAACTTGCCTTAAGATTCTTTTATGATCATCTTGCACTTGTAATCCTAAAAGATTTGTTAATTGACGACGAAATTGTGCCAACCAACTTGTCGGTACGCCTAGTTGAAAGAGATAAAACATCACGTCAGTATCATTTATGGTGATTGCATGACGCATCGTGTCTGTTAACTCAACGCGAAAATCATTCAAAAAATGAATTTGTGACAAATGACCACGTCCTCGTCCCGGTTCATAAGTTAACAATCCGTCATCCGAAAAGTGCCGCAATCTTCGTTGCGTTTGTTTAACTGAAACCGCCCAAAAATCAGCTAATTCTTGGGTTCTAAACTGAACAATTGTTCCAAATTTTAAATAATGAAGACGTAATTCAATGTAAATTTTACTAATCATTTTCATATCCCTGCTGTAAAAGTAGACATTTTGTTTTAACGAAGTCCGTTTTACAAAATTAATGTCTATTTTATAATCATAACATGCACTTATGAAAGCGAGAAATAATCTCATGTGGCAAACTTTACATCCTAATATTAAAGCTCGTATCAAAATCCAATTTTTAAGTCGTTTTGGTAGTTCACTGATTTTCCCATTTATGGCTATCTATTTATCCCATGCCTATGATGCACAAACAGCAGGAATCTTAATGATGATTAATATCGTCATTGCTTTTTTAGCCGGTGTTTATGGTGGTCATTTGACGGATATGTATGGACGGCGACCTTTATTGATTACTGGTGAAACCATTAAACTAATCGGATCAGCTGGTATTTTTTTGGCAAACATTCCAGTATACCATCTGCCTTGGCTAACCTTTATCATGATGTCAATTGGCAATATTGCTAGTGGCTTGCTTAGCCCAGCCAGCGAGGCAATGTTAATCGATGTTTCGACTAAAACAACACGTGCCTTTATGTATGCCATCAATTATTGGGCTAGTAACTTATCCTTAATGATTGGCAGCATGCTTGGCGGTTGGTTATTTGAATCACACTTCATAACATTATCTTCTACGCTCGTGATAATTAACACTTTATCACTCTTATTGACGATTTTTTCAATTACCGAAACCTATCAAAGCAACCAAAAATCCTCACCAAAAATCGGCATGATTGCTGTCTTCAAACACTATCAGCCCGTCTTTAAAGATTTACCATTTCTCATTTTCACGTTAGGTGGCATTTTATTGCTTGCGGTTGAATTTCAACGGACAAATTATATTGCGATTCATCTTGCAGAAAAATTCGTTCACACGACAATATTTGCTGTGCCACTGAACGGTGTTAAAATGATTAGCGTGTTAACGACAATCAACACATTAATTATTATATTTTTCACTGCGCTGTTTTCAAATTGGATTACGCGGTATAATACCCGCTATATTTTCACAATTGGCACATTATTATTCACGATTGGCTACGCTTTGCAAGCAACCACAATCACTTTTTTACCACTCCTTTTTTCAAGCTTAATTCTATCTTTTGGAGAACTCATGTATGTGCCAACTCGACAGGTACAGTTGGCTATTTTAATGCCCAAAAGCCAGCGTGGCGCCTATATTGCTTTCAATGGTAGTATCTTTCAACTAGGTAAAATACTGGCTAGCTTGGTTTTAGTTGGATCACCACTACTCACTAATTCACTCATCGGCATCCTGATTTTATTTCTAGGCGGTGGCGCTATTATTTTAACGTTAATATCACTAAAAATGTTTGATGCTCATCACGTTCAAACTTGACAAATAAAATTGATCCGCAAAAATCCTCATCTAAACATGAAAAACCATTCCCAGATAACGTATAATGGAAGTATCAAACGTATCGGAGAAAAATATGGACATCAATGAACGCTTACAGCAAGAGCAACTTGGTAACGGCACACCAAAAATTAATCCTGACGAACAAAGCCGCTACCTTGGCACGTTTCGAGAACGTGTTATTGTTGCTGTTAAAGTTTCGCAACTGGGCAGTACTGCAATACAATCAGCTTTTGCCACTTCGTTAAAATCACACAGCATTGGGAAAGTGCTGATCGACCAAAATCTCGCAGGCGACTATTTTGCTAAATACGTTGGTCTAGCTACACAAAGCAAGCACCCTTTCACACTACTATCTGATGCAACTAAAAGCCATCAGCAAGATGATCCAATCGCCGTTTTACTAGCAGCCAACACCGCTGTTAATGTTGATAATATTTATTTAGGATAAGTGCCTCATGCAACAACCGCTTGCGTACCGTATGCGCCCCACAAAAATTGAAGAAATTGTTGGTCAACAACATCTTGTCGGTGAAGGCAAGATTATTTGGCGTATGGTCGCTGCGCATCGCTTGAGTTCCATGATTTTATATGGTCCACCCGGTACAGGTAAGACTTCAATCGCTAGTGCGATTGCTGGTTCGTCAAAATATGCTTTTCGTATGCTTAACGCAGCAACTGATAGTCAAAAGGATTTGCAAATTGTTGCTGAAGAAGCCAAAATGTCTGGTACAGTCGTATTATTGCTCGACGAAATTCATCGTTTGAACAAAGTTAAACAAGACTTTTTGTTGCCACACCTTGAATCAGGGGCAATTATTCTAATCGGTGCCACCACCGAAAATCCATATATCAACGTCACACCAGCCATCCGCTCCCGTACACAGATTTTTCAGGTGAATAGTCTTAGTGCTGAGGATATTAAAAGTGCCGTTGCGCGTGCACTAGATGACAAAGAAAAAGGGCTGGGCGAATATGATGTTGCGCTTGATGATAATGCATTAACGCAATTATCACGAGCAACTAACGGCGACCTTCGTAGTGCACTCAATGGTTTGGAGCTCGCTGTATTATCCACAAAATCAGATAAAGATAATATCATCCATATTACCTTGCCTATTATTGAAGAAACGGTGCAACGCAAGGCATTGTCAGCAGACAAAGATGGCGATGCACATTATGATGTTATTTCTGCGCTACAAAAATCAATTCGAGGATCAGACGCTGATGCTGCGTTGCATTATGCAGCGCGCATTATTGAATCTGGCGATTTACCAATCTTAGCGCGACGATTAACTGTGATTGCGTATGAAGACATCGGTTTAGCTAATCCAGCTGCAGCACAACGCGCTATAACAGCCATTCAGGCCGCACAAACGCTCGGATTTCCAGAAGCGCGCATTCCATTGGCCAACGCCATAATCGAACTCGCTTTATCACCAAAATCAAATGCTGCTTATACTGCAATTGATAACGCTCTCAGTGATGTGCGCAGTGGTAAAATTTCAGATATTCCAGACCACTTGAAAGATGCACATTACAAAGGTGCGCAAGATCTTGGTCATGGTGTGGGCTACATTTATCCGCATGATTTTGATAATGACTGGGTGCCGCAACAATATTTACCAGACAAACTCAAAAACAAAACTTACTTCCAACCAAAAGGCAATTCCAAAACCGAAAAGCAATTCCGTGATGTTTATCAGTCGTTAAAATCACAACAACAAAAAGGGTTAAGCTGAAAATGTCAAGACTGTTGTTCAAAATCTTTTCGCGTTATAATATACTTTGAATTACTCAGATATACGCATTGTTGCATCATCAGCTTTTTCCTTACAACCTTTATTTTCGGTTGGGAATTCTTGACTTAGAAGATCTGCCCTTTCATTCGGTAATCTGACAATCTTGATGCACCATCCACCTCGATAATTTCGAGGAAAATCTGCGCAACGATTAACGGTATCAATTGAGTATTCCGGGCATGACCCGTGCGTTCACATTTGTGAACGCTTTTTTATTGGAATTAGACTATTCTGTGAAATAATAGACAATTTACTACTAATTTCAGTATGAAAGCGCTATACTAAAGGTGTAAAGAAAAACCGTGGGAACACGTTTTATGGAGGAAGTTATTATGACAGCAAACTATCACAAGATTTTGGTACCTATGGATGGCTCAAAAGAATCTGAAGCTGCCCTGTCTCGCGCCATTGAATTGACACTGGATGCTGGCGATGCCGGTGTTTTGTCAATTTTGAACGTAATTGATACGCGTGCTTTCCAAAACGTTGCTAGTTTCGATGACACCATGGTTGAAGCTGTGTCAGATGAAACACGCAAAAGCTTAGAAAAGTACAAGGCTCAAGCAACCGAGGCTGGTGTCAAAAATGTTGACTACTTAATTGAATATGGCTCACCTAAAGCATTGATTGCTAAAGATGTCCCAAGTGAAGTAAATGCTGATCTAATCGTTATTGGCGCTACTGGCTTGAACGCCGTAGAACGCTTAGTTATTGGTTCAGTAACTGAATTTGTAACTCGCACTGCCAAAACAGACGTATTAGTTGTTCGTGGCTAAGCGCTTCAAAAAACAACCTCATGTTGAGGTTGTTTTTTTTTGAATTTGTCGTTTAGTTGTGACTAAAAAATATTTAGTAATCATCAAATAAATTCTATAAAATATTTACTAATTTATGGTAAAATTCTATTGTAAGCGGTTTCATTACTATGCTAATAAAGGAGACATTATGTTAGAAAAATTGGAATGGTTAGATGATCCACGCGTCTTCCGCGTTGGTAAATTGCCAGCTCATAGTGATCATACCATGTACCGAACGACAGATGAAATCAAACAAAAGCAATCGAGTTTTACTAAAAGTTTAGATGGTGACTGGCAATTTCATTTTTCAGAAAATCCATCTCAGCGACTGATTGGCTTTGAAAAAATTGATTTTAACGCTGAACAATTCGATCACATTGCAGTTCCGGGACATATTGAGTTACAAGGATTTGGCCAAATTCACTACATCAATACACTCTACCCTTGGGAAGGCAAAATCTATCGACGCCCACCATATTCTCTTAGTCACGATAAATCATATAAAGGTCTTTTCAGTGAAGCGGCAGATAATACCGTTGGTCAATACATCAAAACATTTACGTTACCAAACAATTTTGCTCAACATGACGTTCATATTCAATTTGATGGTGTTGAAAAAGCGATGTATCTGTGGCTCAATGGTCATTTTATTGGTTATTCTGAAGATAGTTTTTCACAAGCTGAATTTGATCTAACACCTTATTTGCAAGCGGGTGAAAATAAATTAGCAGTTGAAGTATATAAATACAGTACAGCTGCCTTTATTGAAGATCAGGACATGTTCCGTTTTTCAGGTATCTTTCGCAGCGTGCGATTGCTTGTAATGCCTCAAGTCAACTTGGTTGACTTGTTTCTCAAGCCTACCGTAGACAAACAATTGCATACAGGCAATTTGTCAATGTCACTATCTTTTGACGGCAAATTAACTGGTACAAGTGCCAAAATAGTGGTTCAAAGTCCATCGCAAAACATCGTATGGCAAGAAACCGTTGCTATCAGCAGTCACGTTACGCCTTCAAGTGCAGTCATTGAAAACGTTGCATTATGGTCGCACAAGCACCCTAATTTATATCAATTACTCATCACGATTTTTGATGCTAATCAAAATATTATTGCTGTTGTTCCTTATTCATTTGGCTTTCGTCGTTTGCACAAAGATAGTCATAATCGTGTCACACTTAACAATGTGCCATTGCGCTTAAATGGCGTCAATCGTCATGAATGGAGCCCAACAGGCGGTCGCACGATCACAATGAGCGACATGACAAAAGATATTAGTATCTTTAAAAACAATCACATCAATGCCGTTCGTACATCTCACTACCCAAATCAAATACCTTGGTACAATTTATGCGATCAAAATGGCATTTATATGATGGCGGAAACTAACCTAGAATCCCATGGTTCATGGCAAAAAATGGGCGCTGTCGAGCCATCGTATAATGTTCCTGGTTCAATTCCTGAATGGCAAGACGTTGTTTTAGATCGCGCCAAATCCAATTTTGAACAATTTAAAAATCATCCTGCAATTTTGTTTTGGTCATTGGGCAATGAATCTTATACAGGTGACAATATTGCAGCAATGGACGCCTACTTCAAATCAGTTGATGACTCACGTCTAACCCATTATGAAGGTGTTTTTCAAAATCGTATTGATGAGGATCGCATATCTGACGTGGAAAGCCGAATGTATGCACACCCAAAAGCAATCAAAGATTATCTCACCAACCATCCCAAAAAACCTTATTTAAATTGTGAATATATGCATAGTATGGGTAATTCAGTTGGTGGTTTAGGTGATTATATGCAGCTTTTTGATGAATTTGATAGTTATTTAGGTGGCTTCATTTGGGATTATATTGATCAAGCTTTGTACGTAACCGATAAAGTTACTGGTCAGCAAGTGTTAAGATATGGTGGTGATTTTAATGATCGCCATTCAGATTATGAATTTTCAGGTGATGGTATCGTGTTTGCCAACCGTCAAGAGAAGCCAGCCATGCAGGAGGTCAGATATTATTATGGACGCTATGACAATGAATGAATTACGTGTTGTATATGGAGATGGTACGCTTGGGTTACACGGTAACAGCTTTGACTATATTTTTAGTTATGAAAAAGGTGGACTAGAGTCACTCGTTGTCAATACAGCAGAATGGCTGTACCGTGTGCCAAAATTAACGTTTTGGCGCGCAACAACTGATAATGATCGTGGTAGTCATTTTTCAACTCAATCAGCAGCTTGGTTTGGCGCAGACATGTTCATAACGCTAAAAGATATCAACGTTAAAATAGACGATAAAAGCCTTGGCTTGCCAACCGCACCGGATAACAATCGTTTTTCAAATGAGATTTTTGCTAAAAATGTGGCCATTACCTTCAGCTTTTTAACAGCTACAACACCACAAACAACAGTTGATGTTACTTATTTAGTGAGTCAAAACGGCAACATCACAATCAAAGTAAACTACACCGGAACCTCTGGATTACCAGAATTACCAGCTTTAGGATTAAGCTTTATCATGCCAGAAGTCGCTGACGGTTTTCAATATACTGGTCTATCTGGCGAAACTTACCCTGATCGACAAGCAGGCGCCTTGACAGGAACGTTTGACATTGTTGGCCTACCGCTGACACCTTATCTTGTGCCACAGGAAATGGGCATGCACATGGCAACTCATTCTCTAACAGTCAAAAACGCAGTGTCACAGCCAACGCACAACCATAGTACGTCAATTAATCGCCTCACTTTTAATCAACATACACAACCATTTGCTTTTTCCGCACTACCTTATACTGCAATTGAGCTTGAAAGCGCCACACATATTGAGGAACTCCCCCTACCTAGACGTAGCGTCATCGCAATTTATGGTGCCGTTCGAGGTGTAGGTGGCATAGACAGCTGGGGTACCGATGTCGAGCCAGAATATCATATTTCCGGTGAAACTAATCATGCTTTCGATTTTACAATTGTTCCTTTTCAGTGACATAACTTAACAGTAAAAAAATAGAGGATATATTGGCCGACCAATGTATCCTCTACTTTTTATATTGTTTTTTACACCATTCTTTCACTCAGTCAACATCATCTAATATTTTATCAATTATCTTCAATTCTTCGACACTAAAGGTTAAGTTTTTGAGTGCATTTACACTATTTTGCAACTGTTCACTTCGACTAGCACCTACTATAACTGATGAAACTTCTTTTTGTCGTAAATTCCATGCAATAGCCATTTCAGCTAAAGTCTGTTCTCTTTTTTCCGCAACACATTCTAACTCTTTAACTGTGTTCAATGTTTTCTCCACCTGTTCCTTTTTAAGAAAAGGACTTGAAGATTTGGCCGCTCGCGAATCATCAGGAATGCCATTTAAGTATCTATTTGTTAATAATCCTTGCGCTAATGGACTAAAAACAACAGCTGCTTTATTATTATCTTTCAAAACCGGAAGTAAATCACCTTCTATCTTTCTGTTAAACATATTGTATCTTGATTGATTAACAACGAAGGGGGTCTTTAATTCATGAAAAATTTTAGAAATAGCAGATGTTTGTTTGCCATCATAGTTAGAAACACCGATATACAAAGCTTTACCTTCACGAACTAATTGATCCAATGCAAGTGCTGTTTCCTCAATAGCTGTTTTAGGATCAGGCCGATGTGAGTAAAAAATGTCAAAATACTCTAAACCCATTCTTTGTAAACTCTGATTAGCACTAGCTATAATACTTTTTCGAGAACCCCAATCACCGTACGGTCCTTCCCACATATGATAGCCAGCTTTACTACTGATAATCATTTCATCTCTATATGCCTTCATATCTCGAGAAAGCACATGGCCAAAATTCTCTTCGGCACTGCCTGGAACTGGACCATAGTTATTAGCCAAATCGTAGTATGTTATTCCTAGGTCAAATGCTTGATGGATAATCTTCTTTTGATTTTCCAAAGAATCGACACTACCAAAATTATGCCATA
This sequence comes from Leuconostoc pseudomesenteroides KCTC 3652, assembly GCF_014634745.1. Lineage (GTDB taxonomy): Bacteria > Bacillota > Bacilli > Lactobacillales > Lactobacillaceae > Leuconostoc > Leuconostoc pseudomesenteroides. The sequence continues at coordinate 7,395 of NZ_BMBP01000014.1, read as the reverse complement.
GTCCAAGAGAAACAGCAGATATTTTAAGTCCGCTGGCTCCCAAACGATTGTAAATCATTTCTTGGTAGCGATCTGTATTTGCACTATACATTAGAGATCTCCCTCATTGCATTATTTTATGGAAAATATAACTATAAATTCTTAATTATTCTAGCTGGGTTACCAGCAATGATAGCATCATCACCAAAACTTTTTGTAATGACACTTCCCGCACCAACAACCACATTATCACCTAGGCTGACACCAGGCAAAACCGTCACGTTGCCACCGAACCAACAATCATCGCCTATAGTAATACCTGCATCATATTGCCAACCCTCTCTTCTCAGTATTTTATCATAAGGATGATGATTGGGTGTATATAATGAACAATTTGGACCAATAAAACAGTTTTTACCTATTTTAACTATACCCGCACTGAGTATTTGTAGTCCTGAATTGATAAATGTACCTGGCTTAATAATGACATTTTCTGGATACTCGATACTACTTATAGGAAAATAAATTTCAACACTTGCATCAATATTTGGGGCAATAACTTTAATTTTTTGCAATGCTTTGTCAAAATCATGTTTAGCTATATCATTAATATTTTGAATAGCTTGCGAGCTGGCTTTAACAATTTTTTGCAATTCAGGTTCTTTTCCATACTGATACCAATTTCCATCTAGTAATTTCTGTACAATTGGTTTTCTCTTTAATTTTTCTATTTCAAATGCGTCTAATTCTTTTGCCAACATACTATACCTATTTATTCATTTACAAAAATCTCATGATTAAAAATCCAAGCCAAACAAAGTACGTTCATGATACTGTAAATTTGAATCTAAAATAATATTACCAAATTCTGGATAGCGTTCTGCTCCGGGAGCCACTTGTGTTTCCAGTGTAATGCCACCATGATTTTTAAATAGACCTCTTCTCATTGGAAGACTGAAATCTGTTCCAAAATTTGCGGTAAATATCACAACTGCTGGTGAGCTCGTTGTTAAATTAACAGCGACTAGTCCATCACTTGATGTTAACTTGGCGGCTACTTGATTATTATGTTTTTTATCCAAAAAAAACGGATGATCTAGCCCATTTACCAGTTGATTTTGAGGATTATCTGTCGTAAATACTTCTGCTATTTTTTTTGGTTTTCTGAAATCAAAAGTACTGTCATTCACCGTCTGTTGCAAACCAGTTGTTAAATGATGTTGGTCTAACGGTGCAAATTGGTGGGCATCAATCTGCAAACTATGATTGCCAACACTCTTTGACGGATCGCCATCCAAATTGAAATAAACATGATTGGTTGGATTGAATAAAGTCGCTACATCACTATGTGCTTTATAATCAACTCCCCAACCGTTAGCATTATCTAAACTGTAAGTGACCTCAACAGTCACGTTACCAGGAAATTCATTCTCCTGAGCGGGACTATTATACGTAAAGGTAACCGCAATCAACTCATCAGTAATATTTTTTTGTGATTGCCATAATTTTGTCTCAAAACTGTCTGGCCCACCATGTAATGTATTGCCATTCTCGTTTAGTGGTGTTTGATACTTTTTCCCATCAATATTGAAACGACCCGCGGCGATTCTGCCTGCTACTCGACCGATAGTGGCGCCCATGAAGTGATCTTTTTCTAAATACTCAGCCATAGAATCAAATCCCAAAACTAAATCCCGATACACACCATTAATTGGCACCTGTAGGCGGACAATCCTAGCTCCAAAATTGGTAACACTCAATCGAACACCTTGATCATTTTCCAAAGTATACAGCTTCGCTGAACTACCAAAGCTACTTTCAGTGATGTCCATAATTAACTTCCCCCTTTAATGTTTACCTTGCCCATAATAAGCATTGGCCCCATGTTTACGGAAATAATGACGGTCCAATAAATATTGTGGCACATGAACGTCTTGAGAAGGATTTAATTGCATGGTATGAAAATCCATTTCAGAGACAACATCAAGAACAATTGCGTTGTGCACTGCATCCATGGCATCCTTACCCCAAGTAAAGGGCCCGTGATCATTCGTTAAAACACCAGGAACTGCCAAAGGATCTATATTTTCACGATCAAATACCCTAGCAATGGACTTACCAGTATTTAACTCATACTCACCATCAACTTCTTCTTTGGTCAAACGATCTGCAATTGGGACATCGCCATAAAACGTGTCTGCATGTGTTGTACCTGCCGCTGGAACAGGAACACCTGCCTGCGCAAATGCCACAGCCCATTTAGAATGTGTGTGTACTATTCCGCCAATCTGTTCCCAGTGTCTGTACAAAAAGGCATGCGTTGGCGTATCGCTTGATGGGTTCAAATCACCCTCAACGACGTTACCTTCCAAGTCGACCACAACCATGTCTGAAGCCGTTAGTTTATCATAATCAACACCACTCGGCTTAATCACAAACAATCTTTTTTCTCTGTCTATTTGTGATACATTACCCCAAGTCAAAGTCACTAAGTTATTAGCAGGTAGTGCTAAATTGGCTTCGTAAACTTTTTGTTTCAAATCCTCTAACATTTTATTCATTACCTTTCTTAGCTGGTAGATTTTTTACAGCAGCCAATTCTATTTCTAATCCGTCAATATATCGTTTCATAAACGATTCAAATCCTGCAACGTCTTTTTTGTCAGGTGAAAGTGTCTCAGATTGCTGTTCGGCAAATACACTGTTTTCTAAAAAGTCATCTAAAGATTGATTTTGGGCTTTATTGGCAGTAAACAATGCTAATAAGGCCATGCCCCAAGGTCCGCCTTCTCCTGCAGTCTGCATAACAGTAATATCAGTGTTTAAAGCATCAGCCAAAAGTTTTTGTGCCACAATCGGTGTTTTGAAAACACCTCCTTGGGCCACAATGTTATCAGTCAATACTTGTTCATCTGCCAATATTCGCATACCAATTTTGATGGCACCGAACGCTGTAAATAAATGCATACGCATCAAGTTGCCAATTGTAAATTTTGAATCTGGTTGACGAACTAATAGTGGTCGACCTTCTGGTATAGCTGTAATATTTTCACCAGAATAATAACCATATCCTGTCAATCCGCCCGCGTCGGGTTCTGCCTCATTCAAAGCCGAGTTAAACAATACTTCGTATAATTTGTTAGTCGCTATATCGCTCCCAATTTTATGAGCAAATTCGCTAAATAATTTTGCCCATGCGTTTAAATCTGAAGCAGAGTTATTAGCATGTACCATCGCCACAGGTAAACCGGTTGGTGTTGTCACGATGTCAATATTGCTGTACACGTGCTCAAGATTCTTTTCTAAGACAATCATGGAAAAAATGGAAGTTCCTACCGAAATGTTTCCTGTTCTTTTTTTGACACTATTCGTCGCCACCATACCAGTTCCAGCATCTCCTTCCGGCGGTGCAATGATAGAACCAGACTCTAAGTCACCAGTAGGATCCAAAAGATGGGCGCCATTTTCAGTTAAATTGCCTGCGTTCTGACCTGCGATCAATGGTTTTGGTAAGATATCCTCAATTTGCCATTGATATTGTTGTACTGATTTAAGTGCACTAAATTTTGTCATCATCTCTTGATTATAATGACTAGTTTGCTCATCAATCGGAAACATACCTGACGCATCACCAACACCAATAACTTTTTTACCTGTTAACTGCCAATGGACATATCCGGCCAAAGTCGTGATAAAATCAATGTTTTTAACGTGTGATTCCTGATTCAAAATAGCTTGATACAAATGAGCTACACTCCACCGTTGCGGAATATTAAAATCAAAAAGTTTTGTTAATTCTGTAGCAGCTTCACTTGTTATGGCATTCCGCCAAGTTCTGAACGGTACCAATAATGTATCTTCTTTATCAAATGCCAGGTATCCATGCATCATGGCTGAAAATCCCATGGTTCTAATTTTATTTATCTTAACTCCGTATTCATCTTCAACTTTTTGTTTTAAATTGCGATACGCAGTTTGCAGACCCAACCAAACATCAGAAATCGCATAGGTCCACAGACCGTCCTGAAAGTTGTTGTCCCATTCGTAGCTACCCGAAGCGACTGTTTGAAAATCTTCAGTAGTCAGTATTGCCTTGACAGTAGTAGAACCAAACTCTACCCCAAGAGCGACTTTCCCTTTTTGCAAAGCTGATTTAATTTCTTTCGGTGTCATTGACATTTTTCTCCTTTAAATAAAAAACGCTAATCAGTTTTCATTTATCTGATTAGCGCTTTTAAACTGATACAGATAAATCATGTAATCTTGTCGTATCGTCTAATGATTTGTCCCTTGTGCTTCAATTTCTTCTAGTGTTTTGCCATGTGTTTCCGGTACCGCAAATTTAATAAACAGAACTGCAATGATAGAGATAACACCGAAAATCGCAAATACTGATGCTTGAGGCATTGCCGCTGTCATAATAGGGAACAGCAACCCAACAGCAAATGATCCCAACCAATTAAACGATGATGCTAATCCACTGGCACGACCTCGAATAGCTAATGGGAAGACTTCTCCTACCAATACCCAGGTCAAAGGTGCCCATGTAAAGGAATAAAACGCAACAAAGATCGATAGGAACACAACAATTAACATTGGTGGAAACTTATCTGCTCCCACAAGTGCATTTAAGGCAGCAGGCATCAAAAATGACAAAGCCATAATTGTGCCACCTAACATCAACAATGTGCGGCGCTTAAACTTATCGGCAATTACCATATACAGTAGTGCACCCAAAACTAAAATCACACCTTGAACAATCGGCCAGAGTAAAGCACTTGAAGCAGCTTGTCCACTTGCCTTTTCAACAATCAATGGAATGTAATAGAAAATCGCGTTGGCTCCCATAAATTGTTGAAATGCGGCAACACCAATTCCGGCAGTTACTAGGTACCGATATTTACTTGAAAACAAAGTTGCTAAAGTAATATTCTTTTGCGCACCTGACTCAATGGCGACCGTTTTTTGAATATCTGCTAATTCAGGTTCCACCTCAGCATCTGTTCGAATAAAGGTCAGGACCTGTTTTGCTTCTGAAAGTTTATTCATTTTAACCAAAAACCTTGGGGACTCAGGCAGTCTAAGGACTCCTAAAAACAGAATAATAGCAGGTACAGCGGCCAACCCTAACATTAATCGCCAAGCTAACATGTGAGGCAACTCCTGAAGTAAGTAGTCAACAATATATGACAACAGCATGCCAGAAACAATCATTAATTGATTTAAACCTGATAAACGTCCTCGTGTTCGAGCTGGTGCCATTTCAGACATATATGAGGGCACTAAGGCTGAAGCGGCACCAACTGCTAATCCTAGCAAGAATCGTGCAATTAACAACCAAGCAACTCCATCATCCGGTGAAAATCCGGCCATAATTGCCCCCAAAGCAAAGACGAATGATGAAGCCAAAATCATTCTACGTCGTCCTAGCTTATCTGAGAGTTGACCAGCTAATGCACCACCTAAAATCGCCCCCAGCATTAGAGTTGAAGTGATCCAACCTATGGTTCCAGCGTCTGTTAAATGCCAATCTTTCTGAAGAAAAGGTAAAGCACCTGTCATTACGCCAATATCATAACCAAATAAAATGCCGCCAAATGCCCCAAAAAAATAAATGAACGCGCTGGAAATTTTTTTTGTTGGGTTATTTTTCATTATGGTATCCTCACTTTAAATCCACAAACTTAATACCAAACAAATTAGCCAAGTCTGTTAATTGTTCTGAATCAACCGAGAAGCTCAATGTTGTGTGATGTCCACCACCAACCGTTAACCAACGTTCGGCACCAGCCTTAAGACCAGCCTTCGGTGTCCACAATTGCTTAGCAACAGGGAGATTTGGTGTGTCTGCTTCTGGTTTGTTTCCAGTAACATCATAACTAATTAATTTAAATTCATCTCCAAAGTCTGCTAGTGTAACATCTACAGCATCACCAGAGCGACCTGTAAAGACAAGTCGTGCTGGATCTTCTTTACCACCAATATCAAGTGGGTGAACTTCCACACGTGGCTTATCAGAAGCAATTGTTGGATCGACTTCAAGCATATGTGATCCCAAAATAGCTTCGTGCCCCTTACGCAGATCAAGTGTGTAGTCTTCCATAAAGGCTGTGGCTTGGTTATGAGAAACAATCTTTAACAAACGTGTCAAAGCAGCTGTTTTCCAGTCCCCTTCTCCAGCAAAACCATAACCATCGGACATCAAAAGTTGTACAGCAAGGCCTGGTAATTGTTCTAATCCTACTAAGTCTTCAAAGTTCGTTGTAAACCCAGAATAGCCTTTATCATCTAAGAACTTTTTGATACCAATATATTCACGCAGTTGATACTTCACATTATGCTCGAATTTTTCAGTGCTGTTATCACCTTGGACAAAATCATATTGATCTTGTAAATCATCATATAGTTTGTCAATGTCTGATTCGTCTACTGAATTGACATATTCAACTAAATCACCAACCCCCCAATAATCTACCGTCCAACCAAGCTTAATTTGGGCTTCAATTTTATCACCGTCAGTTACGGCAACATTTCTCATCTTGTCTGCAAACGTAACAATTTTAATTTTAAAGCTTTCATCATAGGCAACAGCCACGTCCATCCACTTACCAATTTGCAGTTGAATGTCTTCATCAGCCCAGTGACCAAAAATAATTTTATTATTTAGTCGTAGACGTGCATTGATGAAGGCATATTCTCGATCACCATGCGCTGATTGATTTAAATTCATATAATCAAAATCAATAGTGTCATAAGGAATTGTATTTAACATTTGAGTTGCCAAATGCAAAAGCGGTTTGTTCAGTAATTGGGTACCACGAATCCAGTTTTTGGCCGGTGAAAAGGTATGTGCCCAAGTGATAATGCCTGCAACACTATCATCATAATTAGCTTCTTTCATTGTTTCTGTAATGTTTTCGGCGGTTACACCAACAGTTTTAAATTCAATCGGATATGGTAATTTACCAGAATCATTCAATTGACTAATAATTTTTCTTGAGTCTTCTGCCACCTGCTCCAAAACTTCTGGACCGTATAAAAACTGTGATCCTGTAACAAACCAAAACTTGTGCTTTACTTCTGTTGTCATTAATTTTTCCTCCAAAAAATACTTGTTATTGTATTGCATTTCGAAATCATTTAGCTTTCTAGAATCGCCACTTTTGGAAACGCTTACAATGTCATAATAAAATATTTGTCCGTATATGTCAACATTTTATTTTTTTATTGATAAATTTTAAAAATAGCAGTATTATAAATAAAATAGTAATTGGTATACATTTGATTTTTTTATTCCGACGCTGTATAATTTTGTCTATTCCGAAAATGTAAGCGTTTTCAATAAAGGAGAATACTATCATCAAAACTAAATTATTCATTGATATGGACAACACTATCGTTGATACCTTGCCTGTA
>NZ_BMBP01000013.1 GCF_014634745.1 Leuconostoc pseudomesenteroides KCTC 3652 | reverse complement strand
CTTGAGACAACTATATTATCTTATCACCTTTCGCTCGCCTTGTCAACTACTTCTTTCGTTGACTTTTTTTCGCTCGCGTCGGTGCCTCTTAGACAACTATTAAAACTATACGCTCTTTTTTCCCTTTGTCAATACCTTTTTGAGGTTTATTTAATTATTTTTTCAATAAGTCCATTACTGTCTAAAAATAGCCAATTGACTAATTCGTTCAGCGGCTTCTACTAAGCGCTCCGCTTCAACTGTCAAGCCCACACGGACGTAGCCTTCGCCACCATCACCAAATCCAGATGCATCTGCAACAGCGACATTAGCTTCTTCCAGTAATAGATCTGCAAACGAACTTGACGTATAACCCTCAGGTACTGGCATTAAAACATAAAAAGCACCTTTAGGTACATAGGGGGTCCAGCCAAATCTGGTCACTGCTGCAACAAATTCATCCCGTCGCTTCTCATATAAAGCAACTAAGTTCGAGACCGATTCTTGACGGGCTGTTTGATTTGCCAATGCTTCAATCGCTGCATCTTGTACCGCTGGAAAAAGTGATACAAATAAATGGTCTTGAATCAGATTAAGTGCTTCAATCATCTCAGCATTACCTACTGCAAACCCAACACGCCAACCAGCCATATTAAAGGTTTTTGAAAATGTATATGTTTCAATTCCCACTGATTTAGCGCCTTTTGTTTGCAAAAATGACAATGGCTTTTGACCGTCAAATCCAATAGCGCCATAGGCAAAGTCTGATACAATGCCAACTTGCTTTTCTTCAGCAAAAGCGACCGTATCAGTATAAAACTTGGCCGTTGCAACCGCCCCTGTCGGATTGTTTGGATAGTTTAAATAAAGAAACTTCGCCTCTTCAGCTATTTTATCATCAATATCATGATAGTCAATCAAAAAGTCATTCTCTCGCTTGAGCGTAACAGATTCATATCTTACTCGTCCCAGCGCTGCCCCTGACAGATAATCTGGGTATCCTGGATTAGGTAACAAGAGCAATTCTCCCGGATTCATTAATGCCCAAGGTAATTCGACCAAACCAATTTTTGATCCAGCTAAAATGGCTACTTCCGTGTACGGATCGATGGTGACACCATATTCATCCTGATAAAACTGGGCAATTGCTTCCTTGAAGCGCAGTTCGCCACGAAAAAGCGAATACTTATGATCAGCTGGCTTTGCTGTTGCATCCTGCATCGCTTTGACAATATAATCCGGCGTGGGTTGATCTGGGTTACCTTGTCCCAAATTGATGACATCATACCCTGCCGCAATTTTTGCGTTTACTTTTGCCACTAATGAGGCAAAAAATTGTTTTGGAAGCGTTTTTAGTAAGTCAGATTCTTCAAAATGCATTTTCTTTACCTCGCTTAACGGTATAAATCAGGACGACGGTCGCTAAAAACCGGTATCTGGCCACGGATTGCTGTTTCATCAGCAATATCTATGTCAGCTATGACTAACATATCATCAGCATCCGTGCCTTGCGCTACAATGTTGCCCAATGGGTCAATTACTAGTGAACGACCACCAAAAGTATTGTCTCGGTCACTACCAACACGATTTGCAGCAACAACAAACGCTTGATTTTCAATTGCGCGTGCTTGTAATAAAATTTGCCACTGCGCAATACGTTGTATTGGCCATTCTGCTGACACATACAAAATTGCTTGTGGACCGCTTGACATCATGGTCCGTACCCATTCTGGAAAACGAATATCGTAACAAATCACACCAGCTGACAAGACACCTGCCAATCCGAATGTATTCGGTTGGCTACCTGCAGCAATATATTTTTCTTCGTTCATTAAGCCAAATAAATGCGCCTTATCATAACGTGAGACTTGTTGCCCTAACTGATTAAAGACAAACATTGTGTTGAAAAATCGCCCATCACGCATTGTTGCAACCGAACCACCAACAATATTGAGTTGATATGTTTTGGCTAATCTGGCTAATAAATGACGACTCCGTTCGCCGTCATTGTCTGCTAGTTGCGGCAAATCAGTCAGTGCATAACCAGTGTTCCACATTTCAGGGTAAATTAAAATATCTGCCCCTGCCTCAGAAGCTTTCTGAGCGTATTTTGCCACGGTTTGTTCATTTACCTCAGGTTGTCCTAAAGCAATATTCATTTGTGCAATAGCAACTTTTAACGTCATAACAGCTCATTTCTCAGTGACAGTTAGATTAAGGAAACTTAGGATATTGATCAAAATCTGGATCGCGCTTTTCTTTAAATGAATCACGACCTTCTTTGGCTTCATCTGTGGTGTAGTACAACATTGTTGCATCTCCAGCAAATTGTTGCAAGCCAGCTAAACCATCCGTATCTGCGTTCATAGCCGCTTTAATAAAGCGCAAGGCAGTTGGTGATTTTGTCAGCATTTCATCAGCCCATTCAATTGTCGCTGTTTCAACTTCTGCCAAAGGGACAACACGATTAATCCAGTTCATCTGATAAGCTTCTTGCGCAGAATAGAAATGGTTCAAAAACCACACTTCTTTTGCGCGCTTATGACCAATAACACGCGCCAAATAACCTGAACCATATCCAGCGTCAAATGAGCCGACCATCGGACCAGTTTGTCCAAATTTTGCATTGTCAGCGGCAATTGTAAGATCCGCAACCAACTGCAAAATATTACCGCCACCAACAGACCACCCTTTGACCATAGCAATAATTGGTTTTGGAATAATTCGCATGAGACGTTGCAAATCAAGTACGTTAAGACGTGGAATACCATCAGCCCCAACGTAACCACCATTGCCACGCACTTTTTGATTACCACCAGAAGAAAACGCTTGATCGCCAGCTCCTGTCAAAATTATAACGCCTATTTCAGCGTTGTCACGAGCTAATGTAAAGGCATCAATCATATCTGAAACCATGCCAGGTGTAAACGCATTATGAGTTGACACGTCATTCATTGTGATTTTGGCAATTTTACCAGGTTTCTTACCATCTGTGTTTTTTTCAAACAAGATTTCGTCGTATGTTTTGATAGCTTTCCAAGTTGTCATTTGTTATACTCCATTCAGAAGGGAAATTAGTTATATGAATATTATAGAACTTTTAGGCCTAAAAACCACATTATTAGCTGCAGAAAAAACAATTGTTGAAGTTGACGTCACCGATAAGCTGATGCAACCCTTTGGCATTGTTCATGGCGGTATCAACGCCCTCTTAGCCGAAACAGCTGCCTCATTAGGCGCTAATGAAGCTAATGACGACAGTCAGATACCTGTTGGTGTTGATATCCAAGTTGCGCATTTAAAGGCCGTCTCGCAAGGTCATTTAATTGCAACGGCCACGCCACTATCAGTTGGTCGTACGTTGCAAGTATGGGATGTTAAGATTCGTGAAAGTATCAAAAATGAGCTAACCAGTACTGCCACTGTAACGCTGATCAATAAATCCCGACCTGTTTAAAAAGTCAGTTGTATTTAACCTATGCTGGAAATCTTTCAGTCTAGGTCAAACACAACTGACTTTTTATTTAGTGAACCATTGCGCTAATTTATTGACTTTAGGTTGGCGAGCAGCAATTTCAGCCGCACGGGCCAGTTCTTCATCAGTCAATGTTTCATAAGGTAACATCTCTAAGCGCTCATATTTTGGTCGATTCACAACCAGACGTGCAATATAGTTTGGGGCAATTGGATTGCCTAACGCGCGTACACCGTCAATCGTTCGTGTAATGGCCCAACCAGTAATACCGGGATCAAGTTGCACATCATCAGTGATAATGGCCGTACTACCTTTGATGATTTGCTGATAGTACAAGGCCGCATAGCTTGAAACGGGACCGTACCCGACAAATTCAATATTACGAGCATGTACGTCGCGGCGTGCATTTTTAAAGGCAGCCATCAGGCTGTCTTGCCGATAAAAACCAGCTTGTAAATGGTCACTTGTGACAAATAAAACCCCTTGCTGTGTCACTTTAATTTTGTCTGTCATGTAATCAGTTACTGCCGCTTCCGGCTCTGAAAAAATAACACGCAATGTTTTACTGACAATTTTAGCTGGCTTTTGTAAATTTGTATACACACCGGGCGCAATTTCTTGATCGTTTTCACTTAAAACACCCGTCATTTTTTCTCTAAGCAAAAAATCATGAAAAACAAAGTTGCCTGTACCTGCAGATACCAGATCGACGGTATAAAAATGATACTGATCCGGTACTTCAATCGTCAACTGTTCCGCATTTTTACTAAATGTCTTAATGACCTGAAATTGTTCATCAAAAAAAGTGATACTTAGATAGGCAAACATGCGCTCACTCATGTCAATATGACGGATTACTTCATAAGTTTTTCCTTGCTGTAATCGTGGTAAATCCGCTATCGGTTTGTCATTTAAATCATGACGTTGTGACTGCCAACGAGCAATAATGTGGCCACTTGGCAAAAAATAGTGTTCATAGAACACCTCATTCAATGCTCGAAAATCAACTGTTGCCCCTTGTAGTGCCAGTAATTGTGTTTGCGGTTGCCAATAAATTTGATATTGCATTATTCGTCCTCCGCTAGCCGATTGTCTCGCAATTGCGTCAACTGTGTCATCATAAAGTCAACCATTTCATCAATCTTTTCATTATGATAACCCGCTTCAACCTGATGCGTTAATAAGGCATGATGTGTGTCAAGATAATCAAGTAATTCAGGTAAGCTGTCGCCATCATAATTATCTTGTGCCATCGTCAGTAACGCTACTGTTGTAGTTGACCAGTCCACAGTGCTAATATGTCGCCAAAGCTTCTGATTCAGAGCTTCAGTATCATTTGGTCGCACGTATCCTGTCAAGTGACGTCGAACATCTAATGTCCAGTCTTGATTGTATTGATGAGCAAATTCTGCATCAGCAGTTAATGTGCCTAAATTAATAATTGGTTTAGCTAACACCAGTGCACCGGGTTTAATATCCCCAGCATAATACATCGCTGGGTAACTGCCCATTGAATATCCTGTCAAAATGACATCTTGTGATGTTAAATTAAGTTCCGCCATCGCCCGTTTAATGATGTCAATCACTGTTTGTTCATAGGCTGGCGACCCAACATCAAATGCACCACCTTGCATACGAGCATCTGTAAACAGCAAATACGGAACACCTAATTGATTAAAAGCTGATGCCATCTCAAAACCATCGACATGTAATCGTGCCCCTGAAAAGTTGACCACTAATGGTTTAGGCAACGTCCCTGGATTGAAATAAGATAATACTTCCTCGTCTTCTGATGTTAATTGCCACTGACCACCAGGTAATAAATGTCCCAAACCGTGACGAGAACGACGCTGGTGAACAACATGAAGCGTTAACTGTCCTTTGCCACTGCCTAAAACAATTATTTGATAGCTGTCATAATCAGCAGGCGCTTGAACCTGCGTCATTCGCCGCAAAGCATCCCCTTTAATCATGTCTTGCTTCAAAATGTCACCATCGCGATAAAAGATGAATAGCAAAGCTGCAGCGGCTGTCCCCGTTTGACGATAATCTAGCCAAATTTCGTTGGTTTGATTAGCAATGAAGTCTGTTGTAAGTGTCTGTAATGTTCCAATTTGTTGCCATTCTGAGCCAAAATCACCGTCGAAGCGCGCCAAAAAGCGACCCATACGACTAAAATGAATGCCACTTGGTACTGTTGGTAAAAACTGTGTTTCGCTAAAACGTGTCGAAAATCCCTGTTGCCCACCATAGAGGTCGGTTAAAATACGCTTTGACACGGACTCTGGTGTTGTTTCACTAATCGCAAAAGCACGTCGCTCATTTAATATTGTTTGAAATTCAGGAGCAATCTGGGTAGCAAAATAAATCACCCGAAATGCTGGCCACTCCTGAATCTGACTAGATAATAAAGAACTTTCTAACACATCATCAGTCAACACAACATAAGTTTGTTCAAGGATATAAGGGTCCTTTTGTGTCGCTAAAAAAGTAGGCAAATCAAAAATAGACGTGTAGTGCCAATCTAATGGTGCAGTAATTTCTGGCGTCCAATCGATGGCGCCAATTTGTAAAATAGATGTTGTCATATATGCCCCGTTACGATTTCAATTTATTAAAGATTTGTTGCCACTTTATCCAAAGCATTTCACTATTTGTCTCTTTAGCCAGTTCACGCGCTGCACGCTGTGTTTGATTAAACTTATCTTGATTATCCAAATACATGGGTAACACGTCTTTTAAATCAGTTATTGCTGCCAACTGTTGTCCGTTTTCTTGTGGCACTAAATAAGACGTTGCTACTAAATTAATTTGTGGGACTGAAAATGTTAATGCCAAGGACTGTAAAAATTGGTCCGGATGCTCATCAAGGTCTATTAGTACGCGTGTCTGCGCCATTAATTGTTGTCGCTTTATTTCATTTTGAGACGCCAAAATTTGAAAACGTACTTTAAAGGCTGCTTGGCTATCATCGTCAATTAAACCATGTTCATTCTTAGCAGAGAGACTGGCTTGGTCTACCATAGCCTGAATTTCTGGATATAACATCGTTGATTCAAAAATAATTGTCGTACTAAAATCATTTGCTAATAGATCAATTAATTGCGTCACCACAACTTTCTGATCCGTTAGTGACATTGATTTAGTAGTCCAATAAATCTTTTTAATCGGATTCACCATATCATTTGCAGTTAATTCAACATGATTATCAGTGGAAAACGCAGGAATAATACTAATATTAACGTCATCTGACACTTGCTGCGATAAATATTCTCGATCGGCCGGTGTTTGAACAACATTGAAACCGGATTTATCATGTCCTCCATCTGCCATGGCTTCATGGTCATTAGCCGGCCAACTCATGACGACAGGTTGAGAAAATGACCACGATTGAATGATTTCACGATTTAACTCACCACTGGCCATAATCACATTGTCCAAATCTGGTATTGCGCTCAGATGTGATTTCAAAACAGCTTTAACTAGACTATTAATACTGTCAAATTGGGTTTGTGTCGTCCAATTTTGTTGTGTTGTCACTTGCCCTGTTAAACAGTCTTCTTGGATGGCAACTTGCCCACTGGGTGTCAAATAGTCTCGACGTACAAGATTATCTTGTTCAAATGTCAGTACTTGTGACACAAAGCCACGATCATCCAAAATCAAACGTTGTATGAGATGATCAGCTTCGTACAAATCAATATGATCAAGCGATGCATCCGTTTTTGGCGTCAAATAAACTGTCGCATAATGTTGCTGATTGACAGTCACTAATATTTGCCCTTGGAGTCTCACAAATAGAGCCCCACTGGGCCAATTTAAATCCGCTAATGCTAAAGGTAACTGTGCTTTCAAATCAATGTGTTGTAATTGATCAAATGCCGACCAGACATTGGCTAATTCCAGTTGTGCACTGGCCAATAATAGTCGTAATTGTGGTAAATAATCAAGTACAACTAATTCAACTGTCTGTCCTTGCGACAAAAATAATTGTGCTTGATGTCGACTGTCATTAAATTGTGGAACGACCGCATTTGCCTGATGCCAGTCTGGAATAATATGAATTTTCAATCTTTTTACCTGCCCATCAGCATGTACTTCAGAACTGCGGTAACTCGTACCGCTACACTGCTTCCATTATATCAGGTTTCTAAAATGAACTTCATTGCGCCTTTTTAACAAATTATAAGCAATTATGACTGATATGACGTATTATTTTTTAGTGATTATTATTGATATTTTATTCATTTTTAATTCATTTATTTTATTGTTATGATTATATATGTGCAATTTTATGAATAGAGGTATCGTTTTAATGGTTCAAGCACTCATTGCCTTACTATGCCAACCAAATTTTTCACCTTGCTACGTCATTGATATCTTACTCATTTTGATGCAGCTTATTTTACTTTCGAGTGAAGCAAAATTTTTATTAGTTTTTTTGCTCGTTTTTCTTATTAATTGTCTTGTCATTGCATTTTTTCGTCACCGTCATTTACTATCCCAAAAGCAACACGAAATAGCAATCACACACGATTATACGCAATCCCTAGAAAAAGCAAATGAGGATTTCCGGTACTTCAAGCATGACTATCAAAATGTATTAGCGAGTTTAGCCTTTGCTATTCAAAACGGTAATTTACAGGAAGTATCCTGTGCCTATGAAACACTAGTGTCAAGTAGCTTAACGACATTACCAAATCAAAAATCTTTCAACATCCATTTAATTGGCGACTCAAATTTACGCAGCTTATTACTAGTGAAGCACCGAATGGCTAGTGATACTGGTGTTTCATTTTCAATAGATCTACTAACAAGGTGTGAGACTCAAATCAGTCTAAGCCTATATCGTTCAATTGCTATTTTACTTGATAATGCTATTGAAGCAGCTGAAGAAACACAAAATAAATTAGTACGCTTAACTTTGCAAACTCTCAATAACGAACACATTATTCAAATTATCAACAGTATCGACCAGCCATTTTCAACCAATCATCTCACCCGATCAGGGTTTTCTAGCAAAAAAGGTCACAGCGGCATTGGCTTGACGTTTGTGAAGCATTATGTGAACCATCAACCGGATGTTTCACTGCGCACGACGGTCAGCCACGATACCTTTACACAAACTCTCACTTTTGGAGCGACTAATGAATTTTTACATCCTTGAAGACGACCCAATTGGACAGCAACGAATTCAGCATTATCTGCCAAGCAGTTTTATTACTGATTCACCAACAAAACTAATCACAGCTCTAGCAGCAGATCCCCATCCAAAAATTATTTTGCTTGATTTAGAAATTAAAGGTCTGCTGCATGCTGGTATTAATACGGCGAAAATGATTCGTCAAACTGATTGTATTTCTCCGATCATTGTTATTACGACTCATGATGAACTATCATTACAAATCTTTCAATCGCATATTAGTGCACTTGATTTTATCCAAAAAGCACAACCTGAAACACAATTTGGTAAAAAGTTGCAGCTTGCTATTCAAATGGCTTATCAACGATTAACTCAAGTTGACCTTAAAATGCCGGTCTGGCTGGCAATTCACAATGGTGTACACACCGAAACCTTTGATTTGAATACAATTTCTCATGTTAGTAGTAACAACGGGCGTCACTATATCAATGTCCATCAATCAAATATCACGACCCAAATACGAAATACCATTAAACAAATCAGCCGTTACCACGATAAATTTCTTCAAGTTCACGCTTCTTTTTGTGTCAATCAGGACTTCATTCAACAATATCAATGCAAAGACAAAGTTCTTTTGTTAACCACTGGTGATTTACTACCTGTTTCACGTCGTTTCAAGCATAATTTGTCGTATCTTCAACCATGATAAAAAAGAGTATCTCACTATTAGTGAGATACTCTTTTTAAATGTTATTCTGCATCATCTTGTGCACGATCTAATAATTGTGAGACTTGGTCAATCTGTTGATTATCAAGTGGTGCATTGTCAGATGTTTCACGTGAAACATCTTCATCTGCTACTTCTTCTTGCTGATCAACTTTTGCCAAAGTGGCAACTTGCGCCTCGTCTTCAAGTCTAATCAAACGGACACCAAGTGTTGCACGACCAGTTTGACTAACTGAATCTACGCTGAACCGTATCATCACCCCTTGGGTAGTCGTAACCATAATGTCTTCTTGTCCATTGACAATTATCATACCGGCCAAAGGCCCATTTTTCTCTGTAATATTAGCCGTTTTGATACCTTTACCACCACGACCTTTAATGGGATACTCGCTAACAGGTGTTTGTTTACCATAACCTTTTTCAGTAATCACCAACACGTTATCATTCTCGTGTAAGACATCAGACCCAATTACCCAGTCACCTTCACGCAAACGAATACCACGCACACCCGCAGCGGAACGACCCATGACGCGAACATCCGCCTCCGCAAAACTAACTGAATAGCCATTGTGCGTTGCAATGATAATATTTTGTGTCCCATCAGTAATTTCAACAGATAGCACTTCATCATCATCATGTAACGTGACAGCTTTTAGACCATTAGTACGAATATTTGAAAATTCGCTCACTGCCGTACGCTTAACAACACCTAAGCGTGTAACAAAGAATAGGTAATCTTTACTTTCACTGGCTTCACCACGAACATTGACCACTGTTTGAATTTTTTCGTCACCTTCAAAATTCAAAAGATTCACAACGGGAATTCCTTTGGCTTGGCGCCCATACTCAGGGACTTCATATCCCTTCATACGATAGACTTTCCCTTTGTTGGTAAAGAACAACAGCGTATCATGCGTTGATGTTGCAACCATTTGATCGACGAAATCTTCATCATGGACGTTCATGCCTTGCACGCCACGACCACCACGATTTTGTGATTTGAACTCAGCAGTTGGCACACGCTTGATATAACCACTGTTTGTCAATGTCACAATGACATCTTCTTCTTCAATGAGATCCTCATCTTCAATGCTCATCACATCGCCAACTTGTAGTTCGGTACGTCGCGCATCACCGAATTTAGTCTGAATTTCTAATAACTCATCATAAATAATTTGATCCACGCGTTCTTCATGTGCCAAAATATCCTTCAAATCAGCAATTAGTGCAACAAGTTTTTGATATTCATCCTCAATTTTGTCGCGTTCCAAACCTGTCAGACGAACCAGACGCATATCCAAAATGGCCTGTGCCTGTTTGTCAGATAACGAATAATCAGCAATCAATCGTGTTTTCGCGATTTCAGAAGTAGCTGACGCACGGATAATACTGATAATGGCATCAATATGATCCAAAGCAATGCGCAAACCTTCTAAAATATGAGCACGTGCTTGCGCTTTTTGCAAATCAAAGGCAGTACGGCGACGAATGACGTCACGCTGATGCGCTAAATAAGCAACAAGAATTTCTTTCAAACTCATTGTTTTTGGTGCGCCATGATCAATCGCTAACATATTGAAGCTAAAGCTAGTCTGTAACAAGGTTTGCTTGTACAAATTATTTAAAATAACGCTGGCTGAGGCATCACGACGGACGTCAATAGAAATTCTCAGTCCTTCACGGTCTGATTCATCTCGAATGCCGGTAATGCCGTCAATTTTCTTCTCACGAGCGAGTTCAGAAATTCGCTCAATCAAACGTGCTTTATTGACTGCATACGGCAATTCAGTCACGATAATTTGTTCTTTGCCGTTTTTTGTTGGTTCAATGTCAACTTTAGCACGAACAGTCACAGTACCGCGGCCTGTTTCATAGGCACGCCGAATACCAGACTTTCCCATAACAATACCGCCTGTTGGAAAATCAGGCCCGGGCAATGCCTCCATCAAATCTGCAGTCGTTGCTTCAGGCTTTTTCATCAAAATATGAAGCGCCGAGATAACTTCCCCAAGATTATGAGTCGGAATATTGGTAGTCATACCGACCGCGATACCAGTAGCACCGTTAACCAATAAGTTAGGGAAACGCGCCGGCAAGACTTCAGGCTCACGCTCTTCACCATCATAGTTGGGCACAAAGTTGACCGTATCTTTATTCAGATCCCGAACCATTTCCATGGCAACTTTACTTAATCGTGCTTCGGTATAACGCATGGCAGCAGCGCCATCCCCATCCACAGAGCCGAAGTTACCATGCCCATCAATCAACATGTGTCGATATGAGAATGGTTGTGCCATACGAACCATTGATTCATAAATAGCCGAATCACCGTGCGGATGATATTTACCCATGACATCACCAACGATACGCGCTGATTTTTTGTGTGGTTTATCTGGTGTG
The DNA here is from genome assembly GCF_014634745.1 of Leuconostoc pseudomesenteroides KCTC 3652. Lineage (GTDB taxonomy): Bacteria > Bacillota > Bacilli > Lactobacillales > Lactobacillaceae > Leuconostoc > Leuconostoc pseudomesenteroides. The sequence continues at coordinate 15,907 of NZ_BMBP01000013.1, read as the reverse complement.
TTACCTTGTTCAATCATCGAGTATAAAATACGACGGTGAACCGGCTTCATGCCATCACGAACATCTGGCAAGGCACGCGCCACGATAACTGACATAGCGTATGACAAGAATGATGTTTTCATTTGTTCTGACAAATTCGCATTTTTAATGCGACTATCATTTGATTCAGACATGCTGCTTAACTCCTTGTAAGTATTTTGAATGATATTACATTACGTAAATCATCTGGATGGCAATTATTAAATATCCAAGTTCTCAACAAAGACAGCATTGTCTTCAATAAACTTACGACGTGGTGGTACATCCCCACCCATTAACATATCAATAACTGCTTCGGCTTCTTCAGCATCAGTTGGGTCAACACGTAGCAAACGACGATTCTGCGGATCCATGGTTGTATCTGCTAGTTGATCGTAATCCATTTCCCCTAGTCCCTTATAACGTTGAACTTTTGGTTTAATATTAGATGGCAATTGTGACAGATAGTCTTCAAGTTCTTCATCAGAATCAATGTACGTCATTGATTTATTATTGCCTAAGGCAACACCGTAAAGCGGTGGATGCGCAATATAAATATAGCCTGCGTCAACAAGTGGTCGCATATAACGATAAAACAGTGTTAACAATAGTGTTCGAATATGGGCGCCATCGACATCGGCATCTGTCATAATAATGACTTTGTGATAATTGGCTTTTTCAACATTAAAGTCATCACCAAATCCAGTTCCCATTGCTGTAAACAATGATCGAATTTCTTCGTTGGCTAACACACGATCCAATGAGGCTTTCCCAACATTTAAAATTTTGCCTCGAATTGGCAAAATAGCTTGCGTCAAACGGTTACGTCCTTGCTTAGCTGAACCACCGGCTGAATCACCCTCAACAATAAATAATTCTGAAATTTCAGGATCATTTGAGGTATTATCAGCTAATTTACCTGGCAAATTACCAATTTCCAAACCAGATTGTTTGCGTGTCATTTCGCGTGCACGCTTGGCAGCCAATCGTGCTTTTTGGGCTAAGACACCTTTTTCAACAATTTGCTTGGCAACTGCTGGATTTTCCATCATGAAACGACTGAACGTTTCTGAAAACATCCGATCCGTTGCTTGACGTGCATCGGAGTTACCTAATTTAGTTTTGGTTTGCCCTTCAAATTGTGGATCTGGGTGCTTGATTGACACGATAGCAGTCATGCCTTCGCGCACATCTTCGCCTGTCAAACTTTCTGCATTATCTTTAAGCTGACCATTTTTACGAGCGTAATCATTGATTACACGTGTTAAGGCTGTTTTAAAGCCAGTTTCGTGCGTCCCACCTTCATAGGTATTGATATTGTTAGTAAACGTCCGCAGATTGTCTTTAATATCGGTAGTGTACTGTAAGGCAGCTTCCACTACAATGCCATTTTCTTCACCCTCAACGTAAACAGGTTCAGGGAAAATAGCAGTCTTGTCCTTATTCAAATAGCTGACGTATTCTTTAATTCCACCTTCAAAATGAAAGCTTTCAGAAACAGCTTCTTCAGGTCGATTATCTGTAATTGAAATACGCAAACCTTTATTCAAAAAGGCCAATTCGCGGACACGTGTTAGTAATGTGTTGTAGTTATAAACTGTTGTTTCACGGAAAATATCTGCATCTGGCTTAAAATGAACAATTGTCCCACGCTCAATAGTGGGCTTTTCCGTCAATTGCTTCATCGGCGTATTGACACGTCCCACTTTGAAATCCATGTAATAAACAGTATTATCACGAACAACTCTAACGTCCAAATCCGTTGACAAGGCATTGACAACAGAAGCACCAACACCATGTAATCCACCAGATACTTTATAACCGCCACCGCCAAATTTTCCACCGGCGTGCAATACCGTAAAGACAGTTTCAAGAGCTGGCTTACCCGTTTTAGTTTGAATGTCGACAGGAATACCACGGCCATCATCGGTTACCGTGATTGAGTTATCCTTTTCGATTGTGACCGTAATATGTGACGCAAACCCTGCTAATGCTTCATCAATCCCGTTATCAACAATTTCCCATACCAAATGGTGCAAGCCTTGCGCTGTGGTCGTACCAATGTACATGCCAGGGCGTTTGCGGACAGCTTCCAATCCTTCTAAAACTTGAATCTGATCAGCATTGTAAGCGCCTGCTGCTGCATGAACGGTGCTTGCTTGACGGATTTCGGTATCATCGGTTACAATGCCATCAATGTTCTCCAATGCTTCATTTTCGATATTCTCTGCCATATTATTAGCGTGTGAACAGATATAATCTGCGAACACATTCTCCTTTTTAATTTTCCGTTTCTAAGGTGATTTCACCATGTTTCACGTGAAACACTTTAGGCGTGTGAATCAGTTGTCGTGCCACATCAGTTAACGATGGCGCCGTGATAAAAGTTTGCACTTTATCTTGAATTGCCAACAAAAGGTGGGTTTGCCGATTCGCATCAAGTTCACTGAGTACGTCATCAAGCAATAATACGGGGTATTCCCCTGTTTCTTGTTGCATCAAATCAATTTCAGCTAACTTGACTGCCAATGCCGTCGTTCGTTGTTGCCCCTGCGAGCCAAAGACAGCGACATCATTGTCATTGACAATAAATTGTAAATCATCGCGATGTGGTCCTAAGAGTGTTGACCCCATCATAATTTCACGAGCACGTTGTTTCAGCAGCGCCGCTTCAAAGGCTGCTGTAACGCCAGCCAAATCATCCTTTTCCTCAAAATTAACTGAACTATTATAAACAAGATGCAACGTTTCTCTTTGATCTGATATTTCAGCATGAATTGGTTGCGCAGCTTGTTCTAATTTCTTTAAAAATGACTCACGTGCTAGTAAAATTTGCGCGCCAACATTAACAAGTTGTTCTGACAAAACATCTAAAAAGACGGTGTCCGTTGTTTGTTTCAGTTGCAAACGTTTTAAATAAGCATTTCGCTCTTTTAAAATACGCTTATACTGTGTCGTATTGTACAGATAAAGCGGGTTCATCTGACCAAACTCCATGTCAATAAATCGACGACGAACACTCGGTGCGCCCTTTACTAACTCCAAATCTTCAGGTGCAAACAAAATCACATTGAGTTGTCCAATGTATTGTGAAAGCTTGCTTTGTTCTAAATGATTAACGCGCGCTTTTTTGCCTTTATTTGAAAAGTTCAGTGAGAGTGGCGTGTTACTAATGGCGCGCTTCACGCGACCACTAATTGTTGCTTCCTTTTCAGACCACTGAATTAAGTCTTTGTCACTACTAGTTCGATGCGACCGTGCCAAAGCCAGAACATAAATACTTTCTAGTAAGTTCGTTTTGCCTTGCGCATTTTCACCTAAAAACACATTGACCCCATCACTAAATTCAAGTGTCAAATCACCGTAATTACGATAGTTTTTAAGGGTTAGCGACTCGAGTTCCATGAAGATGGTCCCTTTGGATTATTGCGTTTTGGTCGACCAAATCCGCCTGAACGTGTTTGATTTTTTCGGCGCATATCTGCAAAGCGGGCTTCTTTACGTGCCTTAGCGGCAGCCGCTTTCTGCGCTTTGATACGATCATCTCGAATGGTTTTTTTAGCATTGACTGCACGTGCTGCTTTTTGTGCATCAGCCTCAGCGATTAGTTCGTCGACATTTTCAGCCAACTCAATAAGATAACGCTCACCTTCAATCTCGATTTCATCATGATCGTAGAGTTTTTTACCACGTCGATTTTCTGTTTCTCCGTTAAGCAAAACCGGATGATCCATCAAATAGTATTTGGCTTGACCTCCTGAAGAAATGATATTTTCTTCTTTTAGGAGTTGCGTCAACGTGATAAATTCAGTTGTTATATGTACGGTTGTTGTCAAAGTGGCGCACGCTTTCTTCACAGTAGTTACATGTAGTATTATACCATTTTTTAAAGTCAAAATCTCAAAAAAACGGTCTAAAATTGCATATAAGCGATTTTAGACCGTTTGTGTGTAGTTGGTTTATTCTGCTTTAAACGGTTAATTTTAAGTTTTTAAGGGTTGTCTGATTGGATGCGATTAAAATGTTCGAACTGGTGTAATCAGTTGCAGTTGTTTATTATCAGTTTCACCGGCAGGTGTCAAAGTGAAAGGCCGCAAGTTACTTGTGAACTTAACATCAACACTTTTACCATTAAAGACACGTAACGCGTCACGGACATAATCAGGGTTAAACGAAATTTCTAAATCATCCCCATCAATTGTCTGTGCGCCCAACTCTTCTTTAACTTGCCCTACTTCTTGAGAATTACCAGTCAAAACAGCCGCACCATTTTTCAGCGATAGTTGGACAACGTTGTTACGACTTTCGTGACTCAGCAAACTAGCACGATCAATAGCACCTAATAATGCGCTAGCTTCAATCGTAATGGCTGTTGTACTTTCTGTGGGAATCAAGCGGTCTGTTTCTGGATAATTACCCTCTAATAAGCGGGTATAAAATGTTGTGTGCCCCAGATCAAATACAGCCTGATTTGCGGCTAATTTAATATCGACACGATCTTGACCTTCTAATAGTGATTGCAATTCATTAAAAGCCTTAGCCGGAATAATCACATCGGCATCAACATCGGCATCTGTACCTGTTAATGTCACGATTCGTTGTGACAAACGGTGAGAGTCAGTTGTCACTGCTTTCACACTATTCCCAGTCAGTTGTAAATGAATACCTGTTAAAATTGGCCGACTTTCTTGTGTTGAAGCTGATATTTTTGTTTGGGAAATAATATCAACTAATTGCGCTGCTGAAACACTCAAACTTTGAACGTCTTCCATTTCAGGTAATTGTGGATAGTTTTGAACATCTTGACCATTAATTGTAAAGGCTGAAGCGCCTGATGTAATAGCAGCCCGTAGGCCATCAATGGCTAATGTCATATTGTCAGCGGGTAATCGTTTAACGATATTTGTGAAAAAAGTTGCTGGCAATGTAATCCCACCGGGTTGCGTAATGACGAGTTGTGCACTTGTATCTGATTGTGGAATCGTTGTTTCAATTGAAATATCTGCATTAGATCCAGTAAGAATCAGTTCCTCATCATTTAAAACCAATTTGATATTTGTCAAAATAGGAATCGTTGTCCGTGATGAAATAGCACGTGACACATCATTTAAGGCTTTAATAAATGCTTGTCGATTAATTGTAAATTGCATAAATAGGCTCCTTTTTACTTAACACCACTATACCAGCAATATGTTCTTAATAAAGATAAAAGATCTAGTAGTAATAATAAGGGGTGTGGAAGTTGTGGAAAACTGGGATGTGAATAAAGACATGTAAGCAAATAGTTGTTCACAAACCTGTTGGAAAACTTGGTTATTTATTACCAGTTATACACACAGACATTCACCTCTCCTATTGCCACTATATCATGATAAGTGTGCTATTTGCCGTTTTTAATTTCGTCAGTCAGTGCGTCAAGCATCTCTTTAGTGCGTGGATCACTTTCTGACTTTTCGGTAATTTTTGTGGTGGCATGTAGCACACTAGAATGATCGCGGCCACCAAACGCGCGACCAATATCTGGCAAACTTTCATTAGTTAATGTTCGCGTGAGATACATAGCAACGTGTCGGGCTGTGACCAAATCCTTCTTGCGACTTGAACTTTTGAGATCATCAATCGTTTGCATGTAGTAATCGGCTACCACTTGCTGTATTCTCTCAACTGTAATTTTGAATCCTTGATTAATGTTCAGGTCCCCTAAGATTTGTTGTGCCGTTTCCTTTGTTGCTGGCTTGTTCATATAGCGTAGACTGGCTTCAAATTTATGAAACGCTCCTTCCAAACTTCGGACGTTGGAGTCAATCTTTTCAGCGATTAATTCCAAAACATCATTTGGAATTGTTAGGCCATCTGATTCAGACAAATTTTGCAAAATGGCAACACGCGTTGGCAAATCAGGCTTTTGAATGTCCATCATAATACCCGCTTCAAATCGTGATGTTAATCGCGTTTGCAAATCGACTATTTCCGTTGGTAACTTATCGGAAGTCATAACGATTTGTTTACCATTTTTGGTGAGGACATTGAAGGTATTGAAGAATTCCTCTTGAACCTTCTCCTTCCCAGACCAGAATTGAATATCATCGACTAATAATAAATCAACAGAACGATATTCTTGTTTAAAAGCGGCAGTTGCCCCATCACCAGCTCGCAAAGATTCGGTGAAATCATTCAAGAAATCTTCAGCAGTGGCATATTTGATGTGTGCTGACGGTGTTGAAGCCGCATAAGCGTTACCAATGGCTTGCATCAAGTGGGTTTTCCCTAGTCCAACACCACCGTAAATCAAATAAGGATTATAGACTTGTCCGGGTTCATCAGCGACTGCACGCGCCACAGCGTAAGCATTTTCATTACCTGAACCAATGACGAATTTTTCAAATGTAAAGTCAGGATTTAAATCTGATTCCCGTGTAAACGGCAAGTTATCAAGCGTTGGTGCAGCAGCTGTCGTTTTTGGTTGGGCAATTTGAAGGTCTGGCTTGATAAAGCCATCAGCGATGGTCATGGCAAATTGGACAAAATCCATTGAGTATTCGCGATCCCATTGATCGATGATATCTTGCGCCATGTCGCTTGGGACAGCTAGCGTCAGACTAGTATCTTCCAGTGTTACTGGTTTGAGTGGTTCTATATAGGTAGAAAAAGTCACACGACCGAGTTTTGTGAAAAATTCAGCTTGGACTTTAGACCACAGTTCTTCTTTTGTGATTGGTTTAGTCACGTATCTCTCTCCTAAAAGCGTTCAAGTCAAAAATGACGATCAGACACTGATTAGATTTAGCGTCGATCATGGATTGAACTGACTGTGTTTCTAAAAGTTTAGAAGCAGTAGCAAAGATAATTATAACAATAAGAAAACGAGTTTTCCACAGGGTAACGACAACTTTAGAGAATATCAACAGTTGTGGACAACCAAAAGGGGTGAATGTGGACAATGAGACGAACAAATGTGTGGGTTATCCACACATCAACATGATTATACACAGCAAAACGTGTGAAAAGACAATATTTGAGGTTGGTTATCCACATTATCCACATGTTAACGTGCACAACTTGTGGATATGTGGATAACTTGTGTAGACCGTTGTTTATAAAAAATGCTAAACCCTTGCTAATCAACAGCCTAGGGGATAAATATGGATAAGCCTGTGAATGTAAAGGAAAGTTTAAGAAACTTAAATTTTAAATATTTTCCAGAAAAAACGTGTTGATGCATGTGAAAAAATAGGCAAAAGGAAGGGGACATTATTATAAAAAATGCCCCTAATTTTTGGTAAGAGAATAAAACTTTTAATGGTAGAATAGTGCAAAGGAGAATGACATGCGGCATTTAGATTATACAGAACAAGAAAATTGGCGTCAGCCAGATGATACAGCTTATCAGTCACCAATCGACATTGCGACGCAGTCGGTTCAACCTCAAGAAACTGGGAAATTTGCAATTTCTTTCCAAGATGAGGTGCAATACGATGATCGTGAAATAGGCGAGCAATTCCTAGTTCATGGGCAGTTACGCCTTGATGATCAAATTTGGGAACTTGAACGCTTTCACTTTCATGATGGGGCAGAACACTTGGTTAATGGCCAACGACATGATGTGGAAACACATTTTGTTTTCCAACATGGGGACCAAACTTTAGTAGTGGCTAGTTTTGGGGATGTTAGTGCCAATGAGAAAACTGGTGCAGTTAAAAATATCTATGACAATCAGGTTAATGCGGCAACTTTGATGCGTTTGCTGCCAAATAACCATAGTTATTTCCACTATGTTGGCTCACTGACAACACCGCCAATTCGGCATGATATCCAATGGCTTATCTTGACTGAGCCTGTGGCAATTTCAGCAGAAGATAAAGCAGTATTACACGACCATTATCCAGATAATTACCGTGAGATTCAATCAATTAATGAACGCGTTATTACTTATTACAATGACAAAAATTAAGACAATTGTGAGACCTACTAGTTTGCTGGTAGGTTTTTTATTTGCATCGAAACGGTTCTATGTTTCACAGAATTTAAAAATTTCAGATGAAAATCATAGCGGTAAATGATATGATAACATGTGAATGTTTTTAATTTAAATCTCACATTTTAAAGAGGCGATGTTTTGGCTGTTTTTTTTCAAAGTATACAGGGTGTTTTAGTCATTTTAGTGATGATTGCCATTGGCTATTCCTTGGCAAGTGCTAAGTGGTTTACCGACAAAAGTGGACAAATCATTGCACGGATTGTCACACAAGTGGCTTTGCCAATGTACATGGTTAATACCATTACGCAAGATTTCACTAAAGATGAGTTAGGGCGCTTGCTGCCAGATATTAAATTTCCAATTATTTCAATGTTGGTGTTATTTGCAATTTCTGTGGCATTTGCACGGGTATTAGCAATTCGTAAAAACAGACGTGGTTTGTTTCAGTCCATGTTTTTTAATTCAAACACGGTGTTTGTTGGCCTACCCATCAACATGGCGTTGTTTGGCACTAAAAGTTTGCCGTATGTGTTGGTTTACTACATGATTAACACGACTTTCTTTTGGACACTGGGCACTTATTTAATTCAACGAGATGGTGAAGGAGAGTGGCGTTTTGATATCAAAACAACCCTAGCAAAAGTATTTTCACCACCGTTGTTGGGATTTGTGCTAGGTGTTTTGCTGGTTGTTTTTCGAATTCAATTACCCACGTTTATTGCCTCTGATTTACAATACGTAGGTAGTTTAACGGTACCATTATCAATGTTTTTCATTGGTATAGCCGTGCAACGTGCCGGATTACGTAATCTAAAAGTGAATAAATACAGTCTTGGCATTTTGTTCGGGCGCTTTATTTTAGCGCCAATGGTGATGTTTTTATTGTTGTGGAAAGCTGATGTACCAATCTTGATGAAGCAAGTCTTTATTTTGCAGTCGGCAATGCCTGTGATGACTAATGCGCCAGTAGTTGCCAGTTTGTACGGTGCGGACGCGGATTACGCGGCCATTATGGTAACGGAATCGACGATCTTGAGTTTGATTGTTGTGCCAATTTTAATGACGATTATTAACTAACTATCAAAAAGGTAGCCACATATTTGTGGCTACCTTTTTGATGACATGCAATCATGTTTTGAGCAACTAATTGAGCTGAATATCGCGACGCGTAAAAATCAATAATCCAGAAATCACAAACAATACGATGAGACTGAGCATTAACACAACATTGTTAAGATCAATCGCTCGATTAACTAAACTGATATAATCAGCATATTTAAAGATACTAAGATAATTAATTTTTGCTACAATATCGCTTTGTGCTGATAGTGCGTTGACGAAGTAGGCCAAAAAGGCATAGCAACCAGTTACAATACCACCCACAGATCGTTTGCCACTAATAGCACTTAGACTATACGCAAATGTTGATAATGTCATATTTGTAAGAAAAAACATGACAATAATTTTGAATAAAACTGAAAATTTTAGCGGTTCATTAAGAGTGAGTGCAACAGCTAATACAGCAATTGCCCAAACAATAATTGCCAGAATGTTAATTGTTGTTAATGCAAAATACTTTTGAAAATAAACTTGAGTTCTTGAGACGGGGAGGGTCAAAAGCGACTGCAAAACATTTTTTTCTTCATCACCAGCGATAAATGTTATACCATACAAGATAGCCATAATAACCAGCATAATACCGATATTGCCAACAAGTTCAGTCGCCATGTATCCAGAAAAAGTTGTCATGATATTGGTTGTTTCACCAAACCACCCTTGAAATTCTTTTGGAATTTGCGCCATATCTTTGCCAAATAAGTCACGCATTGACGGAAACATCAAGCCAACACCAAAAATTAACAAAAATATGCCAATACTCCAGCATAATACGCCAATTCGGCGCTCGAACAAAGATTTAACATAGATATTTTTTAGCATATTAGTTTTCTCCTCAACGCGTATCTTGATGTGTTTGTACCAATTTTTCAAAAACAGCATCTAGATCAATGACTTCATGTTTTGGCGCAACAGCCTGAAGTTCAGCCATTTGCTTATTGGCAACCACTTTACCGCCGACAATAAAAATGACCCGATCACAAATTTCTGCAACTTCACTAAGATTATGTGATGAGATTAAGCCTGCACCGCCATCTTTTTTGTGTTGACGTATTAAATCAATGAAAATATTCTGTACGACGGGATCAAAACCACTTGTTGGTTCATCCATCACTAACAGTTTAGGGCGACTTAGAAGTGATGCTATCAAACTAATTTTTTGACGATTGCCACGACTGAGTTTTTTGATAGGTTTATCTAAATTTGCATTGAGTAAGCCAGCTAAATGGTCAATACGTGATGATTGCTCTGATTCTGGTATGTGTCGTAAATTGGCAAAATAAGTCAACGCTTGTCGACCAGTTACAGTCCGATCAAGATTCATATCAGTTGATAGAAAGCTCATATTCTGACGTAGCTTGGCTGCATTATTACGATTAAGTTGTTCACCAGCAATCTCAATTTGACCACTGGTTGCCTGTGTTAGTCCGAGAATGAGATCAATCGTGGTTGATTTTCCTGATCCATTGGGTCCGATGAAACCAACAATTTCACCTTTTTTAACGTCCAATGAAACATCAGAAATAGCAGTAAAATCACCGAATTTTTTGGTGACATGTTTGACTTTTAACATAAGCATCTCCTTAGGTTTGAAGTTGTTACTGATATTATTCATTATAAGTCAATGGGCATTTAACTTTGTGTTTAAAAATCGAATAAACTGTAACGTTTTGACGTATATAACAAGGTTCTGTGCGATAGTTTGGTTTGAAATGATAACTTTTCTCATTTTATTAGTTGTTGACAAGATTTTGTGTGTCTTGTATGATATTAAATATTAAGAAATTGGAGGCAACACATCATGCACAACATGAATCAAACACAAATCTCATCTCAAGCCCTCCTTCTCCTCCTCATGCTGTAAGTCATGACGAGGTTTTTCGCGCTCATGACTAACTGGTAATCAGTTTTCATGGGTGTTGAAATGATGAGTATGTCTATTATCATGATTAACGATTTAAACCCATGAATTTTGATATTCATGGGTTTTTTATTTGCGAAAAAGAAGGTAATTAGAGAAGAGAATTGGAGAAGGAAAAATGAAAAGAATTGTAATTGTTGGGGCAGTATTTGTCGTCGCCGTAGGCGGCATTATTGGCTATGGGGTAATGAATCGTCAGTCTGGTCAGGCGTCATCATCAACGGTGATTAAAATCGGTGGCGTATTTGACACATCAGGTGATGCCTCTTCGTACGGTAAAGCAGAGCAGGATGGAGCCAATTTTGCCATTAAGCAAATCAATGCTAATGGTGGTGTCAAGGTCAATGGCAAAAGCTATAAATTTAAGATTATCAATAAAGATGCCAAGACGGATAACACTGAAACAGCGTCAGTGACAAGCAACTTGATTAACAACGAAAAAGTGAGTGCAATTGTAGGACCTGTTATCACATCAGGCGTTCAAGCAGCCGTCCCAGTGGCGACACAAGGGAAGACGCCAATGATTTCACCAACAGCTGGCGCTGATAATATTACGATACAAAAAAACGGAAAAGTTCAGCCTTATGTTTTCCGAGCACAATATAAGAATTCGTTTATGGGCACAAAGATGGCACAATTTGCGACTGAAAATTTGAAAGCCAAGAATGTTGTTATTTTCCAAGATAATTCCTCAGATTATGGGACAGGCATTACAGCTGCGTTCAAGAAAGCATATAAGGGTAAGGTTGTTGACGTTGAATCTTACCAAGAAGGCAGCAAGGACTTGCAAGCTGTTTTGACCAAAATAAAAGATAAGCAGTTTGATGCTGTGGTTATCAATGGTTACTATACTGAGGGCGGTGCCATTTTGAAGCAAATGCGTGATATGGGCATTAATGTGCCAGTTATTGGTCCTGATGGTATTGGTGATCCTAAAACTGCAGAGATTGCGGGCAACAAAAATACAAGCAATGTTTATTATGCTGCTCATTTCTCAGTTGATGCACCGGCAACCAAAGTGGCAACGCCATTTGCAAAGGCTTACAAGAAAGCCTATGGCAAAGAGCCATCACAGTTTACAGCCTTGGCTTATGATTCTGTTCGTATGATTAAAGCAGCAATTGAAAATGAAAATTCAACAAGTAAGGCGGCGATTACCAAAGGTTTGGCAAATTTGAAGAATTTTGAAGGCGTTACAGGAAAAATGTTGATTGACAAAGACCATAATCCGGTGAAGTCAATGGTGATGGTTGGTATGACAGATGGTAAAGAGTCATCTGCTGTGGTCGTGAAGTAAATCAAACGTTACACAGAGTTGACGTGTTGATCAAATTTTGAGGTTAAAATGACAATTTTCATTCAGCAAGTAATCAACGGACTGATGTTAGGCAGTGTTTACGCACTATTGGCATTAGGCTACACAATGGTTTACGGTATTATCAAATTAATTAATTTTGCACATGGCGATATCTATATGCTTGGCGCCTATTTCGGTTATTTTTTTATCAAAGTGCTACACTTAAATTTCTTCATTGCCTTGGTTTTGGCGATGGCAGTCAGCGCGGTGATTGGGGTTTTGATTGAATATATTGCATATCGGCCACTACGTCATTCACCAAGGATAGCGGTGCTAATTTCAGCGCTTGGTATAGCATTTTTGCTGGAAAACGGCATGACGTACCTATATGGGTCTGATCAACGTTCTTTTCCGCAAGCTATTAAGACTGTGCAGTACCATTTTTATGGGATTCAAGTGTCCAATATTCAACTTATCATCGCCGTAACATCAATCGTGTTGATGTTATTGCTAACGTATGTTGTCAAACGCACTAAGATGGGTCGGGCAATGCGGGCGGTGTCAGCAGATCCTGATGCTGCAACTTTAATGGGCATCAATATTAATCACACGATTTCATTTACTTTTGCAATTGGATCAGCATTGGCCGCGGCTGGTGGTGTGTTGATTGGACTTTATTACAATAGCATCGATCCTTTGATGGGCATGACACCGGGGTTGAAAGCCTTTGTTGCAGCTGTTTTGGGTGGTATCGGTATTATTCCCGGAGCCGCTGTTGGTGGCTGGCTGATCGGTATATTAGAAACAATGGTACAAGCGACTTCGTTTTCTGCTTATAAAGACGCCATCGTGTATGCGATGTTAATTGTTATTTTGTTGATAAAGCCGACTGGTATTTTGGGTAAAAACAAGCGGGAGAAGGTGTAATGGATCAAACGCATATTAAATACACATTGTCGTGGGCAGCAATGGCTGCCATGGGCTTTGTTTTGATTTTCATGGCACAAATGGTTGGCTTAATCGGACATTATGGTGTCACAACGATTGTGTTGATCGGCATCAATGTGATTGCGGCATTGGGCTTGAATTTGGTTGTGGGGATATCGGGGCAATTTTCGCTAGGCCATGCCGGATTTATGGCGATTGGGGCGTATGCAACGGCGCTGATTATGGGAGTTTTGCCCGGTGTTATGGGCTTTATTGTAGGCATGGTAACTGGTATCGCCGTGAGTGGTATTGTTGCTTTGATCGTTGGGATACCAACTTTACGTTTACGTGGTGACTATCTAGCAATTGCAACGCTAGGATTTGCAGAAATCATTCGTATTGTCATTATGAACTTAAAAATTACTAACGGACCAGCCGGTATTTTTGGTATTGCGCCGTTTGTTAGTTGGCAATTGGTCTATATTTTAGCGGTTATCACGCTAATTATTGTCGTTAATTTTGTCCGTAGTATGCCGGGAAGAGCAATTATTGCAGTACGAGATAATGAAATTGCTGCTGAATCATTAGGTATTAATACGACAAAATACAAGGTTATCGCCTTTGTGTTGGGCGCATTATTTGCAGCTATGGCTGGTAGTTTACGGGCAAGTTTTATTCAATCGATTGCGCCTAAAGACTATGCATTTATGCAAAGTATTATGATTTTAATCATCATTGTAATCGGCGGGATTGGGTCAATGAGCGGCACGGTAATTACGGCTATTGCTTTGGGTATTTTAGACACGTTGTTACAAAATTTTGGTTCATTACGTATGGTTATTTATTCCGTTATCTTAATTGTCGTGATGTTAATCAGACCGCAAGGTATTTTTGGCAGTCGTGAATTATCTTTAAAAAAATGGCTATTTGATGGAGGAGATGGACATGACACAGACCATACTGAAAACGCATGATTTAAGCATTCGCTTTGGTGGTGTCACAGCAGTTGATCACGTCAATATTGAAGCTTCCGAAAATGAGTTAATTGGTTTAATTGGTCCAAACGGCGCAGGTAAAACGACATTATTTAATCTGTTGACTGGCGTTTATCGGCCAACCGAGGGCGATGTGGCATTGTTTGATGGTCAAAAGTTAGGCATAGTGAATCAGCAATCACCGGCTAAAAGAGCACGATTGGGCATTGCGCGAACGTTCCAAAATATCCGTTTATTTGAAAGCCGTACGGTTTTGGAAAATGTCATGATTGCAATGAATTCGCATACTCGAGCCCACACATGGGACGCGATATTGCGACTGCCATCTTTTTACAAGCATGAAGCGACTTTAAAAAATGAGGCGCGTCAATTATTGTCAATTTTTGATATGTTGGGTGTTCAGGATACTTTAGCCACTAACTTACCGTATGGGCAGCAACGACGCTTAGAGATTGTTCGAGCATTGGCGACTAAACCAAAAATCTTGTTTTTGGATGAACCTGCTGCGGGGATGAATCCCCAAGAAACCGCTGATTTGACCCGCCTTATTAAACAAGTGCAACAGGAATTTAAGATGACCATTATCCTAATTGAGCATGATATGAATTTGGTCATGGCAGTGAGTGAGCGACTTTATGTGCTGGAATACGGGAAATTATTGGCAAGCGGGACACCGGCAGAAATACAACAAAATGCTGATGTCATCCGCGCATATTTGGGAGAAAACGATACATGAGTGCATTGTTAACTGTTGAAAATTTGAATGTCAGTTATGGCGCAATCAAAGCTGTACAAAATGTCAATTTTACCGTGCATGATAATGAAATTGTGTCGTTAATTGGCGCAAACGGCGCTGGCAAAACGACAATCTTGAGAACTATTTCAAATTTAACCAAACCGACCTCTGGGCACATCAATTTTCAAAATCAAGATATTTTAGGGATGGCTTCAGCCAAAATTGTGTCTAGCGGAATTGCCCAAGTACCAGAAGGTAGACGCGTTTTTGCTGGCATGACAGTGCAAGAAAATCTGCAATTAGGTGCTTTCACACGTGATAAAGGCACTAATTTGAAGTCAGAATACGCGCTGATTTACGACCAATTTCCAATTTTAAAGGAGCGGCGTAATCAAGATGCAGCAACCTTATCTGGTGGCGAACAGCAAATGTTAGCAATGGGACGCGCGCTAATGGCCAAGCCGAAGTTATTGCTACTAGATGAACCGTCAATGGGATTAGCACCATTATTTATTGAAAAAATTTTTGATATTATCAGGACTGTCAATGAACAGGGCGTGACGGTGTTAGTCATTGAGCAAAATGCTAACCAAGCCTTGAAGATTGCTGATCGTGGCTATGTTTTAGAAAGTGGTCAAATTACGATGACCGGTACTGGTGCTGAATTACTGGCTTCAGATGATGTGAGAAAAGCTTATTTGGGCGGTTGACGCGATAGTGGTGTGTCAGTCGATATCTAAAACGCCAACACAGTAATAATTGTGTTAGCGTTTTTTTTAGTGTGATGAAGCACCGAAAACAGCCAGACGTTCTGCCAAACTCGTTTCCACGGCCGTGACACCAGGTGCTAATAGTTTCCTAGGATCGTAATTTTTACCAATCAAATCTTGATCAGTTAAAATAAAGTCTCTTAGTGCTT
>NZ_BMBP01000012.1 GCF_014634745.1 Leuconostoc pseudomesenteroides KCTC 3652 | reverse complement strand
AACTTGCCTATTCATCGCCATTCTAAAAATCAAGTATTATCATTTAGAGAAAACAGGGAGAAATACGTATCATGAGTAAAACAACTAAATGGCTTGTTGGTGGTGTGGCTGTCGTCGCTATCGCTGGTATTGCCTACGCTAGCTTTGGTCAAAAAGCCAAAACAACTTCAAAAACCGTCACCATCGGTATTATGTCAGGTTCAAAACAAGATGCCAAAATCTGGGATACGGTTAAAAAAACCGCTAAGGATAAGTATGGTATCACGCTAAAATTCAAAGAATTTACTGATTACTCACAACCTAACAAAGCACTTGCATCTGGTGACATTGATTTGAATGCCTTCCAACACTACGCCTTCCTAGCACAGTCAAACAAATCAACAGGAGACAAAATCGTGTCAATTGGTGATACTGTCATTTCACCAATCCGGTTGTACTCAAAGACATATACAAAAGTCTCACAGTATAAGTCAGGTGACACCATTTCTGTTCCTAACGATCCCAGTAATGAAAGTCGCGCGCTTTATGTTTTAAAAGCAGCAGGATTAATTGATCTCAAATCTGGTTTAACCTTAGCAACGGTTAAAGATATTACCAAAAATCCAAAAAATCTCAAAATTAAAGAGCTAGCCGCTGATCAGACAGCTCGCTCACTCTCAGATGTACAAGGCGCCGTGGTCAATGGTACTTATGCCGATTCTGCTGGTTTAGATTATAAAAAAGCTATCTTTGTTGAACCCTTAAACAAAAATTCTCACCAATGGGTCAACATTATCGCTGCTAACAAAAAGGACAAGAACAACGCTACGTACAAGAAGGTTGTTAAAGCCTACCAAACAGAAGCCACTAAGAAAGCCATTAACAAGCAATATGATGGTGTTGAATTAGCTGCTTGGGACGCTGATTTTAGTAAATAAGGATGTGATTTGAGTTTAACTCATCACCATTATGAGGAAAATATTATGAGTAAAAAAGCAAATTGGATTATTGGCGGTATCGCCGTTGTCATTGTTGCTGGTGCTATTTATACGTTTGGTCATGGTAGCAAAAGTCAATCAAAGACCGTAACAATCGGCGTTATGGCTGGATCAAAGGAAGAAGATCAAATCTGGGATGCCGCAATCAAGACCGCAAAAGACAAATATGGCATCACTTTAAAAACAAAAAAATTCACTGACTATTCACAGCCTAACAAAGCATTAGCCGATGGTGACATTGATCTGAATGCTTTCCAAAACTATCCATTTTTAGCCAACTGGAACAAAACATACAAAACTAATATTATTTCAATCGGTGATACTTGGACGACACCCCTACGCTTATATTCTAAATCATATAAGAAGACATCTGAATTTAAAACAGGTGATCAAATCGTTGTGCCAAACGATGTCACTAACGAAAACCGTGGCATTCATTTATTAGCTGAAGCTGGTTTAATTAAAATCAAAGATACTAATACGGCAACGCCAAAGGATATTACATCAAATCCTAAAAAGCTACAAATCACACCAATTGACGCGTCACAGACAGCCAAATCGTTAGATGATCCCAAAATCGCTGGCGCAGTCATTAACACTAACTATGCTATTTCTGCCAAGTTAGACATTAATTCAGCAATTTATGTTGAAGGACTTAACAAAGATAGTGAACAATACTTCAACTTTATTGCCGCTAACAAGAAAGATAAGAACAACGAGACCTATAAAAAAGTCGTGAAATCATTACAAACTGCCGAAACAAAGCGTTTGGTAAAGAAGTTCTATGGCACAGCTGAAATCACTGTTTGGGATTATAAGAAATAATACATGCGCTTTTGCGCGTACATAGTTGTTGCGGGAGGATTGATAATACATGAGTATCAGAACACAATATTTAACGCTTTTACATGATTTGGTTGCATTACCTAGTGTTTCAGCAAAACATGAATCACTACCAGAAACTGCTAAATTAATTGCGGACGCACTGCGTGGTTTAGGGGCTGAGGTGTTATATGACGATACCTACTTTGCACCATTCATCATTGGCAAATTGACCAGCAATGTTCCCCAAGCGCCAACAGTTATTATTTATAATCATTACGATGTTCAACCAGCAGAACCACTTGATTTGTGGGACAGTGATCCTTGGCAGCTGACAGAAAAAGATGGCAAGTTGTATGGTCGTGGCGTCGATGATGACAAAGGTAACTTGACCGCAAGACTTACTGCCGTGGCTGAGTATTTATCTGAACATAACAATCAGCTACCGATTAATATTACCTTTATTATAGAAGGTTCTGAAGAAACCTCCTCTCAACATCTTGACGATTATTTGGCTAAGTATCAACAGCATTTATCTGGTGACCTCGTTATCTGGGAATCGGGTGGTAAAAATGCCAACGAAGAAGTGGAAATATTTGGCGGTAACAAAGGCATTGTGACTTTTGATGTCAGCGCAACAACAGCTGGTCATGATTTACATTCGTCTTTAGCTGCTGTTGTCGATTCAGCTGCGTGGCGTTTGACACAAGCACTAGCCACATTGTACGATGAAAACGGTCATATTACGGTAGCAGGATTCTATGATGATGTGACGCCACCAAACAGCCGTGAAATACAGCTAGTGTCTGCATTACCTCTGACACATGATGCACTAGTTGCACAACATGAAATCACCGCGCCCCTTATAACTGACAAAACTGGGGATGATTTGAAGTCAATTTTATATTTTTCACCGACACTCAACATTGAGGGTATTGAAAGCGGCTACGTTGGTGAAGGCGTGAAGACTGTCTTGCCTGCCAAAGCATCAGCCAAACTTGAAGCACGTTTAGTTCCAGGAATGGATCCTGAAAAAACACTACTTCAAATCAAGCAACACTTTCAAAACCGTGGTTTTTCTGATATTCTGGTGACTAAGACATTGGGGCAGCCTGGTTATCGTAGTGACATGTCAGACCCACAAATTTTACGCGTTATTGATGTCACAGCCCATTACTACAAAGCACAACCTGTTGTTATCCCAACATCCCCCGGTACTGGTCCTATGTATTATATTCATGAAGCATTGGGTGCCCCCATTGCCAGTTTAGGAATTGGCTATGCCAATACAAACGACCACGCACCAAATGAAAATATTCGCCTAGATGACTACAATCAGCACATTGATGTCATTAAAGCACTAATTAGGAGTTATGAAAAATGACAGAAGAACCAATTATTAAACTAGACAATATCAATGTCACTTTCCATCAAAAAAAGCGGACGATTACAGCTGTTAATAATGTTACTGTTCACGTTAATCGTGGGGATGTATACGGAATTGTTGGCTATTCCGGCGCTGGTAAATCAACCCTTGTTCGCGTCATTAATTTATTACAAGAACCAACTAGTGGCTCTGTGATTGTGAATAACGAAACGTTTTTTCAAGCAACAGATGAAAATGCCAAAAAAACAATCATTGGTGGTAACGCTTTACGTGACAGACGCCGCAAAATCGGCATGATTTTTCAACACTTTAATTTGCTAAATGAGCGGACAGTCACTGAAAACGTTGCGTTTGCCTTGCAACACAGTCCATTAAAAGACGAAGAAAAAAAGGCAAAAGTAGCAGAATTACTTGAATTAGTTGATTTATCTGATCGCGCTGATCAATTTCCCGCCCAACTCTCAGGTGGACAAAAACAGCGTGTCGCCATTGCCCGCGCTTTGGCAAACGATCCTGAAATTTTAATTTCTGATGAAGCTACTTCAGCTTTGGATCCTAAAACAACCAATCAAATTTTGGCATTACTCAAGAAACTCAATCAAGAATTTGGTTTGACAATTGTTTTAATTACGCACGAAATGCAGGCTGTTAAAGAAATTGCCAACAAAGTTTCCGTCATGCAAGACGGTGAAATTATCGAAAGCGGTTCGCTATTAGAAATATTTGCACAACCAAAAGAACAACTCACACGTGAATTTATTGAAACGGCTACCAATATTGATAAAGCAATCGAAACAATTAGCCATGAAGCACTGGTTCACAACTTAAAAGATAACGAAGTCTTTGCTCGCCTTTCTTATGTTGGGGACACAACCGACGAACCGCTGATTACTGGATTATTCCGTGATTTCAATGTTACTGCTAATATTTTGTACGGCAACATTGAGATTTTGCAAGAAACGCCTGTTGGCTCATTGTTGGTTATTTTATCAGGCGAATCAGCACAACTAAAAGCTGCACTTGGTACCTTGCGTGACCACCATGTGACAGTTGAACTTATTAAAGGAGGCCAATCATTATGAACCAATGGTTTGCACATACTTTCCCTAATGTAATATATCAAGGCTGGGGTGGCGACACTGGTTGGTGGACTGCAATTGTACAAACACTGTACATGACATTTTGGTCAGCTATTTTTGGTGGTCTTTTGGGTTTGATTTTCGGTATTGGTCTTATTATTACCGCGCCAAATGGTATTGCACCAAGTAAAACTTGGTTTTGGATTTTTGATAAAATCGTGTCCTTCTTCCGTGCCTTACCATTCATCATTTTGTTGGCGGCTATTGCACCTGTCACCAAAATTATTGTTGGTACCCAAATTGGCACAACTGCAGCGCTTGTGCCATTATCTCTTGGCGTCTTTCCATTCTACGCACGACAAGTTCAAGTTGCTTTATCAGAAGTTAGTGGCGGCATCGTTGAAGCCGCACAATCAGTTGGTGCATCTTTTTGGGATATTGTGTTTGGCGTTTACTTACGCGAAGGACGGTCCGAACTGGTTCGCGTTTCAACCGTCACTTTAATTAGTTTGATTGGCTTGACTGCCATGGCAGGTGCTATTGGCGCCGGCGGTCTAGGAAATATGGCCATTTCGTATGGTTATAATCGTTTCGCCACTGATACAACGCTAGTCGCAACATTGTTAGTTTTGATTCTAGTCTTAGTAGTACAAGTCATTGGTGATATTCTTGTTAAACGACTCAATCATAAATAATAAAAAGCTGATATCAATCAAGATATCAGCTTTTTTAACGTGTAATTGTCATTTCAAAGCGTTCACCAACATAAAATGAACGTGAATACTCAAATGGCATATCATTTTGATCATATGAAACTTGACGTACTGACAGAATTGGATCGCCACGCTTAATATGGAGTAATTCTGACAAGCGTTCGTTGGCTAAACTCGCCGTGATTGTTTGCTCAGCGCGACCCGGATTAATGCCTGCCTGCTCCAGTGTTGCATACAACGATTGCGTTAATTGACTACGTGTAAATGCTTCAACTAATTTAACCGGCAAAGTTGTTTGTTCTAACAGAATAGGTTCATCATCACCCAAACGCAACCGTTCCATCACCAATACTTCATCAGTCTCTGATAGTTGTAAGTGCTCCATTTCCGAAGCAGAAGGTGTCGTTGTTTTATAACTGACAGTTACCGTGCGTGCTTGTCTTCCTGTGGCAGCCATTAATTCCGTAAAACTTGTGACACCGAGCGCACGTTCAGACACTTTCTTTTCAGCAACATAGGTTCCTGAACCAACCTTGCGTTCCAAAATGCCTTCGTCTACCAACGTCTGAATTGCTTGACGCAAAGTCATCCGCGACACATCAAATTCCAGTGCCAAATCACGCTCAGCGGGCAAACGTTTTTGAGCTTCCCACTCACCAGCTTCAATTCGTGACAATATTTGATTGTGAATTTCGATGTAACGCGGTTTAGCCATTAATTCTCCCTTGCGAAGCGACGACCAAGTGAGTATGTCGCTTGTAATTGCATGTCTTGATTAAAAATATTAAAATCAGCGTCTTTACTTGCTGACAAATCACCTTTTTGTGTCAAACCAAACTCACGCGCTTGATTGACCGAACTCATTTGTACAGCATCGCTAATATCAGCACTTGTAAAGCGTTGAATATTAGCAAAAGCATCATCATAGGCTAAAACAGAACCGGCTAAATGTCCATTTTCTAAGCGTGCTTGTTTGTCTTTAACAATTACTTTTTGCCCACCCAATTCTGATTCGCCATTACCTAATCCTTCGGCGCGCATTGAGTCGGTAACCAAATCAAGACGCTGAGCCCCTTTGACCTTGAAAGCTAATTGTAGCATATCAGGAACAACGTGGAAACCATCAGCGATTAATTCGCCTGTAATTGATTCTTCAAGCATGCCATGACCTGTAACACCGGGTTCACGATGATGTAGTGGCCGTTGTGCGTTATACAAATGTGTTATGTGAGTGGCACGGGAATGTCGTAACTGTTCACGAGTAGCATTGGAATGACCAATTGATGGCACAATATGATGTTGCAACATGAATGCCTCAAAGTCAGGTAACCCACCATTTTCAGGCGCATAAGTGACTAAGCGTATGCGTTCGCCAGAAAGTGCATACCATTTTTTGAGTAATTCAGTGTTTGGATCAATAATATATTTTTCAGGCTGTGCACCCATAAAAACTTTGTTAATAAAAGGGCCTTCCAAGTGAATTCCTTGAATCACTGGATTTGTCTTAGCAACTTGATCGATTGTCTTCAACGCACGTTCAATATTTTCAGGTGATTGCGTCATGGTCGTTGGAAATAGTGAGGTAATCCCTTCTGTCACCATCTTGTTGACCATCTCGTTAAGCTTATCGGGATCGCCGTCCATAGTGTCTAAACCGTAACCACCATGTTTATGAACATCAATGAATCCTGGTACGACCAGTTGACCAGTTGCCTCGTCAATGACTTCATCATCAGCTCGCGCTGTGAAATCAGCCATGTAGCCAACTTCCTCAATTGTGTCGGTGAAGCGCATGTAGGCGTCTGGCATATGCTTATAGCCTGTATACAAGTCAATATTCTTAATTAATTTTGCCATATCATCACGTGGTACGGCGTTTTGGACGCCGCAGCACTTTCCTCCTCTAGCTTTTATACTTTAAGTATAATTGGTCTAGACCTATTTTGCAAATGTTTTCTATCCTTGATGATGACAATAAAAAAACACCTCAGTGTTAGTTTTTGATTCCTGATTCGTTTTCAACCATTCCTGCCGCAAATTTGTGGGCTACCTTAGAAGCAGCAGCTGCAGCTAGAGCACCCACAATATCATCAGCAAATGTCGTCACTGCTTCGCTTGTTTTTCCCTTGCGATCAAGTTCGCCGACCAGTCCAACTTTTAGTTTGTCGATGTAGCCATAATTGGTCACACCAATCGTGTCAAAAGACATTGCAATGGCGGTTCCAATTGTCTCATCAACGCCAAACAAACCATCATCATGTTCAACTAAATCTTGCAGTGGTGCTTCTAATAAATGTTCTTCAGCCAAGCGATCTAATTCAAGTCCAACCCATACTTGGTGCTGAACAACGCGCTTATGTAAAATACTTTCCACCGCTTCTGCCACTTGTTCAAGTGTCAAACCCGCCACGTATGATTGTTCATTATCAAAAGCAATTTGGGCGATATCTTTTACCGTAATATGGTGCTGTGCTAATTTTTTAATTGTGTTGTCGTAAGTTGCGTACTGCATGTGTTACCCCCTTCTATGTTTTTCTAGTATATCGAACTTTGATTTTGAAAGCTATCATGAAGACAAATGCTGTCACAACAACATTTTGATATTATCAAACTCCGCTAATTAATGTCACAAATGAAACGATTATTTTTTCATTATTCTAACTGAAAGGTTAATTTGCTGTGATTGGCGCCTATGATATTTTCAAAACCAGGACATGAAATTTTCATTTTTTTAATCACAATCGAATGCTTGAACAAAATCGCAATCGTTTCAAAAATACTGCTTGCAAAAGAGAGACATTTTCTGTAAAATATATAGAGTAATTGCCCCTTGGCCAAGCGGTAAGGCGGTGGCTTCTGGTGCCACTACGCGCTGGTTCGAATCCAGCAGGGGCAATTTCTAATAGGCAATCAACTTTTAGTTGGTTGCCCTTTTCATTGACTCGTCATGCGTTGATAACACCATTGTTGTGACGTTCATTCAGTAAACTCAAAATCATGGTGACAGCTATTTCACCAAAAAATAAGATATAATAAGCCATAGGAGGTGTTCAAATTCATGCCAGAAATTATTTCGCGGCCAATTGTCACAGTAACCAACGTCATTTGGAGTTATAATTTTACAACTGAAGAAGTTGTGGTACTCTTAGCAAAAAAATCAGATGAGCCCTTTAAACATTTTTGGAGCCTTCCTGAAACATTTCTAAGGTCAACTGAAGATGCCGATTCAGCGGCGCTAAGACTAATTTCAGACAAAATTGGTATTCAATTAGATAGTTTCCATACTGAACAGCTTGCGACTTTTTCATCAGTGCTTCGCACTAAATCAGACCGTCAGCTTGCACTAGCGTATATGAGTTTTTTGCCAAAAATGCCAGATTTGACACCAGGTGTCGGCGCTGTCAATGTTGCTTGGGTACCAGTCAAATCACTACACAGTCGCTTTTATTTAGTTCACCCTGAGTTCAGTATTAAATTACCAACCGCCTCACCAGACATTTTTTATCAGAACTTAACCGTTAATAGTAACCAATCACAATTAGCTTTTGATCATGAATTGATTATTCAAACCGCCATCACTCGTGTTCGCAATAAACTTGATTATGCACCGTCAATTCTAAGGGTTCTTGGCGACACCTTTACACTCAAAAATGCACGTAAAATCTATGCTAATTTCCTCGGCATCTCAGAAGTAGCAATTGATAATTCCAATTTTCGAAAAACACACGATCATCTTTTTTCTGAAACTGGTACTGTTACCACAGTAGGAAAAGGTCGTCCAGCAAAGCTTTACCAATTAAAGTAAAATTGACTTTTAATCAATAGCGTGATATTCTTAACTCCAATAAAAGTATTTAATACTTAAAAGGGAGTTTTTTTTATGTGGTCATCTTTTACGCGCAAAACATTATTAATTATCGGTACTGCTTGGCTCTTTGATGCACTAGATGTGGCGTTGCTGTCATTTATCATGCCAATGGTAAAAGCGCAGTGGCATCTAGAAGCCACTCAAACGGGTCTATTGTCTTCTGTCACAGCTATCGGTATGGCATTTGGTGCCATATTGTTTGGTAAGGCTGCTGACCAATTTGGTCGAAAAAACGTTTTAACAGCCAGTCTTGTCTTATTCTCTTTGGGCAATTTAGCATTAGCATTTTCACCCAATTATCACTGGTTTTTAGTTATTCGTTTCATAGTTGGACTCGGCCTGGGCGGTGAATTACCTGTAGCCGCAACTTATTTGGCTGACCATTTTAAAGGCACACTACAATCGCGCCTATTAATTCTAGCAGACAGTTTTTGGGCAGTGGGTTGGCTCATTGCGTCCGTATTAGCATTCTTTTTTGCTAATAACCTTGGCTGGCGTGGGTTATTAATACTAACCGCCATTCCGGTCTTGTTTGCTCTGATCTTGCGCAGTAAGCTCACTGATGCACCAAAGATAACCACAAAATCACCCACTTTAAAAACAAGTTTGATTGCTAATTTTAATTATCAAACTATTCTACTATGGTTAACTTGGCTAATGGTGATGTTCAGTTATTATGGCATGTTTATGTGGCTGCCAACAATTTTGGCTAGTCGTGGCAACACTTTAGTGACGGGATTTGGCTATACTGTTCTCATTACAATTGCACAATTGCCTGGTTATTTTGTTGCAGCGTGGTTAATGGGAAAAATACAAGTTCGTTGGGTCTTCATCATTTACATGTTAGGCACAGCGTTGAGTGCTTTTGCCTTTGGTCAAGCTGACGGCATACCTGCAACCATAGTATTCGGCAGCTTACTCTCATTTTTTAATCTTGGTGCTTACGGCACAATTATTGCACTGACTCCTGTTCAATATTTGCCGGAATATCGTGGTACTATGACCGGTATTGCCCAAGGAATTGGCCGTTTAGGCGCCGTAATTGGTCCTTTGCTGGTTGGCTGGTTATTAGATTACCACGTGTCTGTTAATCATATTTTTACTATTTTCATGATGTCACTCTTTATTGGCGCACTAGCAGCAGTCTTTTTGCCAGATCGCCTGAATGCGTAAAAGGATGTTACAAGCATGTTGAAAGATTATTATACATTTAAAAGCCCAAAATTGACGATACAAGTGCTGACCATCGCAGCATTGATGTTAGCACTTGATATTATATTATGGAAAATTAGTATTGGTCCTAGCTATTTTCAAATAGCGTTAGGCTTTATTTCTATGTGTCTGATGGGCTATTTTCTTGGTCCGTGGTTGGCCGGCACAGTTGAATTGATGTCCGATTTTTTAAATAGCACCGTTTTCGGTGGTTCATCCACCTTCGCTTGGCAATTCTTAATAGGTGCTTTCTTAGGTGGCATGGTATATAGTGTGCTACTACATGGTCGCAAATGGTCATGGCTTAATATCGTTGTCGCCCACTTAATTATTCTTGGTCCCATTAGTCTTTTACTTGATACTACTATCGTTTCTTTTGTTTACCATATAGACTGGCACGTAGTGTTTATGACACGTGCTGTGCGTAACTTTTTTACATTTTTCATTGAAACATTTGTATTAATCAGTATACTCAAGGGCATTGAAGCCAATAAATTTTTAAGAGAAATCAAGCAGAATTTGTAATACCACGGTCAATGATTTTTGCTATCAGCCTGAAAAACGTCACATTCCCAATTAGTTGATATTATTGTTTATCTTGATAGCTGGTGCCGTATTTTTTACCCATGACTATTGTCTACTGCTTACCATGATTATGGCACGATGATGCGTTGCAAACGTGGCGCAAAATTATTCATCAGCGCAACAATACTAGCATCTGAATACTGAGCCAAATCAGACAAACTCACTGATTGAACACCAACCTTGCCAATTAATGTCACTTGAACACCAACGTTCACTGGCTTATCGACAAAAATCATCGTCTGGTCCATCGCCACACCACCAGCAATATGTCCGACTTGTCCATCAGCTATTAAAACGCGCATACCATCAGCATTAAATGGATAACCGTCTGAGTGCCCAATCGGAATCGTTAATAACCACCCGTCGCGTGACACGCGATAATCTGCACCATACCCCACCGCTTCCCCAGCTTTAATCGGTTTGCTAAAAATAACTTCAGCCGTTAGTTCGAGTACCGGTTCCAGTTCAAACGGCATCGGCATGGTTGGTTCAGAAGAATCAATGCCAAATAAACCCACACCTAAACGAATAATATCGGTATCGACTTTATCAGCGTACCAAGTGGCTATACCAGTATTAGCGAAGTGTTGTTCCTTTGGTTGTGAAGGTAAATTCTGCGTTAAACGTTGCCATTCTGATATTTGAAAATCAACATATGTCTCATTAGGTGTATCTGCCGTAGCAAAATGTGTCCAGAGGCTTTGAAATTCTAACTGTTTCGAATCAACTACTTCTTGGATTGCTAGCACCAATTGGTCACGTTCTTTGAAACCAATACGATTAAGTCCTGTGTCAACTGGCAACGATACTTTCAGGTGTAATGATGTATCAGCTAAAACTTTGGCTGCTTGTTGAATAGTCGCTAGTGAACTAAATGCCAACGTAATATCTCTTTGTGCGGCTAGTCGGACGAACTGCGGATCCGTCAGACCTAATACATCAATGGGCTGTTGATAGCCTAAATCACGTAATGTTAGTGCTTCATCCAGCATCGCCACACCAAAACGATTTGCACCAGATTGGCTACTCAACATCGCCATTTCTGGTAAACCGTGTGAGAATGCATTGGCTTTTAAGACAGCCATTACTTGTTGTGCATGAGCATGATCTTTGATTACCTCTAAATTATGCGCAACAGCTGAGCGAGATAAGCTCACTTGTGCATGACGATGCAATGCTACGTAATTCATATTGTCACACTTTCGTTAATAAAACGCGCCAAACTCGGAACCTAGTGATGGATAAGCATAAATATTTGCTTGTGTATCTGCTAAGGTTCTTTTGCCGTTGATAGCGGTCACAAAATAGTTGATTAATTCTTCTGCTTCCATGGCAATGACACTGGCGCCAACAACCCGCCCATTTTGATCCAGTACCGTACGAATTCTGGCGTTGTCATGATAGCGATAGAAAGTAATGACTTGGCTCATATCAACATCAGTGACACGATAATCTAGTTCCTCTGCTTCCTTAACTGATATACCTGTTTGCGCAATACGTGGTGATCCAAACACTACTGCAGGCATAGTCGGAAATGCAATTGGGTCAGCTATTTTTTGAGCTATAAGTTGTGCAACATAGCGTCCTTCATAATTACCTGTAGGCACTAACTTGGGCGCCGGACTACCACCCACATCGCCAACTGCGTATACATGCGGATTGCTTGTCCGTAAATAGTCATCAACTGGAATATCAGCTTCATTATAGGTAATGCCGGCCGTTTCAAGTCCTAACTTATCAGCATTTCCGACACGTCCAGCTGTTACAAAAACACGGTCTGTTTGGAATTGTGTCCCATCATCAAGCGACACTAATAACTTTTTTGTGTCAGTTTTTTCAATTTTAACTACTGTCGCATCAAAATACCAATCAAAACCAGCTTCTTGCGTTTCAGTAATCCATTGTTGTACCAGTGTTTGATCGAAGTCACGCAACGCACTATGGCCATGCGTGACAACGCGGGTATGTGCACCTGCGGCATTTGTGATTGTGGCAAATTCGACACCAACATACCCCGCCCCAATAAAGGTCACATCATCTGGTAAATCAGGCAAATTCAAAAAGTCTTCACTGTCTTGTGTCAATTCAGAACCTGGAAAATCAAGTTTTTTAGGGCGCTGACCAACCGCAATAACCCAATCAGTAGCTTTAATCGTGTCATCGTTATCTGTTATGGATACTGTGTCAGTGTTTATAAATTCACTATGACCATATAACCGCGTTATCCCTGCTTCAGCCAATCCACGAACTTTGCGTGGTTCGACAGCATCAACATATCCTTGCTTGTAGGTCATCAAGTCTGACCAATTAATTTTTGAGTATCCTTGTAAGCCACGTCCTTGCATGGCGGATTGACGCCTAATACCTTCAACGGCAGAAAGTAATATTTTTTTAGGATCACAGCCATAGTTTGGACACGTACCACCCCATAAATATTGCTCGATAATAACGACTGATTTTCCTAGTGCTTTAGCGGCAAATGCTGCTGCTAGACCAGCTGGTCCGGCGCCAATCACGCCGACGTCATATTGATATTGTGCCATTTTTGCCTCACTTAATTTTTTTATTATTATACAATACAGTCGTTATTTTTTTGGTTTTGGATTAAGCTTAAAACCATAAAATGTATTACCTTTAAATGTTTGCTTGGCTAATTTGCCAACTGCTGTGTACGGCTTACCACGTTTAGATTTAGCAGGAAAACTCACTTCTGCCCCAGATAACAACTTTTGCAGTTCATCATCAGTAAATACATGGCCACTCCATTCTCGAGCAAATGTAATTTCTTGTCCCTGCCAAGTGCCAGTCATTTTTTCTGACACTTTTCTTGGCTTTCGAACCTTTGGTTTGGGTTTTCCTAACAAATCTTCTAAAGACTGCGCATTGTTGACCATAATTGGCAGATCATGTTCAACCACTTTAGTCGCTGAATCAAGCACTTGCGTCATCGTCATCTCAAATTGACCCACTTGATCCATCATTTCAAATAATCGCTTAGTAATTTTGGGTGAAGCAATCCAAGTATCTTTAACCATAATAGCGGAGACGTTACCTGTCTCTGTTAAGTCTAACTTCCCTCTTTTTTCAGATAGCATGGCTTTAGTGCCACGCGCCATTTCAGATAGTGTCGCGACACGTGTCGCACCAGTACCGACGTTATGCTTTTCTAAGAATGCCATAATCCACTTCGTTGTTGGTACTTGTGGTTTTGGATTAGCGCCTTCGTGCAAATAAGGCGTCGCGTCAGGTCCTAATTTCCCTTTAGTGGCGTTGTTCTCATCCTCTTCCCCATCATCAACTTTAATGGCTTTTTGAGCATCATAGACTAGTTTAAAGTTAAGCCTAATTGGCACATTAAATGCCGTTTTAAAGTCAGGATAATCTTGTAAATTAGCCGTAACATGATCATAGACATAATCTTCTGCTAACATTGCCAAGTAGTTTTTGGCCAATACGTCATATATGGCTGGTCCGCTAGCACCGTACTTTGATAATGACTCGGTTGTGTTGGGGACATTTTCACCTGGCCGATTGGCACCGTGCGCTCCTTGTGCTTTGACATGAGTTGGGCGTGGTGTCCGATGTGTTAACAGTGAGAGGTCAACACCAACAACTGCCGCAATACGGTCTACTAAAGGCAACAAATCATTAAATTGATCTGGCGTCACTGTTTTATCTTCGGTTCTTGGGTATGAGACGACTTGCGCCTCATACATTTTTTGATAAGTACTCAAAACTTCTTTAGAAGAGAAACCACGCGGGGCTAAAATTGACGCCAAGCCAGCTAAATCAAGTAACTTCCCTGGCGCTTGCGTACGGGTTTGGTGTTTTTCATTAACAACGGCGCTGTTATGATATTGCGCAATATCTTGCTCTGCTTGTACTTTCGTCGAAAAGCGCCATGGCACCACATCGCCTTGTGGTGTCACACGTCCAAAAATATGTCCTGCCGGATCTTTGAACTTCACCTCAAAGAATGGCGTTTTAACATTGTTTTTAATGGCTTCAAGTTGCTGATAAATACGCCAAACAATGACTGATTTCAGGCGTCCTTCACGGGCAACAACTTGAAAACCAGCCTTTTTGGCAGAAGTGGTAGCAATACGGGTAAGTTGCATGGACGCAAAGTCCCAGCGATTGCGACTTTCACCTTTGATGTATTCACCATCAGCCATTTTGTCAGACACATCACGTAACTGACGCATCGCTTTTTGAATGCCGGTCGTTGACTCATCCATAAAATTAGCTCGAAGCACTTGCCCACGCCAACTGATTGCGTCTAAAGCCTCCCACGCAAGTAATTCGCCCTCTCCTGACGGATCAGTATCAGTGGCAATTATAATCGCGTCAAAGCCCGCTTTAGATTCTTTTTTTAGGTCGTCAATGAGCTTTTTCGTCGATTCTATTTTGCCGGTTCGCAAATTGCGCTGTTTGATGTACGTACGTGCCCACGAAAAATCTCCTAATCGCCAAGGTAAATGTTTAATGAGCCATGATTTGTATTGTTTTTTGAGGTCTTCTGCCACCATTTGTTCTGGATCTTTGAGTGTCATCACATGACCACGCAAATTAGTAATGGTATAAGTAAAGTTGTCAAACGATCCTGATTTGCCGCCCAGTGCTTTGCCAAAATTTGCGGCTGCGGATGGTTTTTCAGTTAGGATGAGATAATTAGGCATAATATTGTGTGCGCAATCTTTCTAAGGTTGATTGACTCTATTTTAACAGATTGCGCAAGTCGTTGCCCTCTGCCTGAACTAACGCCTACTCTATTGTACGATTTGAATTTAGATAACGCTTATGCGTATGAAACAAAAAATAACACTTACTTTTAGTAAGTGTTATACTAAAGACAAATCAAGAAAGTAGGTTAAAAAAATGTCAGAAATTCTATTAGTTGATGCCGCAGGCATGTCAATTTCAATGTTGTCGAATAAAATGGATCAATATAGCGCAGCCCATGATTTAGGTTATCATGTTGAAGGCATCGATGCCGCTGCTGAAGAACATATTGCTCACGTCAAGCCCGCCATTATCATGATTGCACCTCAAGTAAGCTACTTGTTTGATAAATATAATGATAAATATGGCGCCGACATTCCGGTTGTTAACATTGAAATGATGGCTTATGGCACGATGAATGCTGAAAAAATTATAAGTGCAGCAATTGAGAAAATTGGCTAACAACCTCTGGAAGCGGCACGTCTAAAATAGTTTCCCTTTCACTCCCCCAACCCATCAAACTTCGCCTTCATCGTTGGATTACCTCTCGTCAGCTTCTTGACGCTGACATCTTCCAACTTGTTATTTGCCAAACGCAGTTGGTTTTCGGAGGTTGTGAGTGAGCGCTTGACGGCTTCCATGCGGGCGATGGCTTTGTCGATTTCGTCAATGGCACTTTTGAAGTTTTTTGAGGCGCTTTGGTAATTTTTGCCAAAGGCATTCTTGAAATTCGTTAAATCGCTTTCAAAATGAGTGATATCAATATTTTGTTCACGAACTTGTTCGAGTTCTTGCTTATATGCCACCGAATTCAACGCGGCGTTGCGCAACACACCAATAAACTGGATAAAGAATTGCGGACGAATCACGTACATTTTGTCGTAGTCATTAACCTGCACAATACCCGTGTTATACAAGTCACTATCGGCTTCTAGCATTGATACTAGCACGGCGTATTCTGTGTTTTTCTCGCGGCGATCTTTGTCTAATTCTTTGAAAAAATCAGTATTTTTGTGCTTGGAAGCTGTTGTGTCGGCTTCATTTTTCATATCAAACATAATGCTGACAAATTCTGTCCCATCTTGGTAATCACGGAAAATAAAATCACCTTTTGAATTGGTCTCAGATAATGCGTTGTCTTTTTCAAAATAGGCGTTTGGGAACGCGTAAGGTCGTATTTTATTAAATTCAGTCATCGCGTATTGTTCCAAGCTTTCACCAATTTCCTTGGTAGATTGGCGTGCCTTGAAATCCTTATAAAACTCAACCTGTTCGTTAGCAGACTTCAACTGAGCTTCATATTGATCTTTCACATTAGCAATTTGGAGTTCTTTTTCTTTGTCCTTGAGCTGTAATTGTGATGTCAATTCGGACACTTTTTGGTCGCGCTGCGACAGTTCACTTTGCGCCGTTGCGTCTTTTTTAAGTAATTGTGTTTCCAATTCAGCTTGGTGTTGTTGCTTAATCGTTTCAATTTGCGACTCAAGCACTGTGATTTTGGCCTGTTTATCAGCCAACGTATCTTTCAAGTCCAAATCTTTTTGTGTCAGCTGTGCCTTGAGTTCAACGTTATTTTGCTCAGTGATACTTTTTAATTGTGTCTCAAGGGCGACAATTTTGTTTTCTTTATCATTGATATTTTCTTGTAGCGTCGCTTTTTGTTGTTGGAGTTGGTTCTCCAGTTCAGCTTTTGCTTGTGCTTGCTGTTGGACTTCCCATTCCGTCTTGGCTTGCACCAATTTGTCATCTAACATTTCGGCAATCGTTCCATTGATGACGCTCGTGTCAATGTTTTGTTCGTCATTCAAATCAACGATGTCACCTGCTTTGGCATCTTCATCCAAAACCAATTCCGTTTGTGACGCAATGTGAAATTTTACCTTTGCCATGTGAGAATGTCCTCTTTAATTCATGAATTCTAGTCAATATAATCATTCTCATTATAGCAAAAATTGGGTTTTGCTATTATGTTTTATCATATCAATTTAATAAAACTTGTGTATCGTTTTAGTCAATAGAAAAAGCACACCAGAACGGCGTGCTTTATTTGTTACGATTGGTGCTATCAATGACTTCTGATGTGTTAAAGAATGGGTTGAGCACTGAATTTGTGCCATTCAAGTCATCTGTCATGCGAATGCCGTCAACATTGATACGGGCTTGGCGATAATACTTCGTCGTCATCTCACCCCACGACGTGTGCGACGCATCAACGTTCTCAAAGATTTCAAAACCTTTTTGTCGCAGGTAGGCAAACTTCTCGTTATTATCTTGATACCCCTGCCAATCGCCAATGTCTGCGCCAAATGGGAAAATCAAAATGTTCGTCTTGCCGACAATGGGTTGCACTTCCTTTTCCCAACGGTCAGTATCTAGCTTGACATCTGCCACCGAAGAAGTCTTCATATTTAAATGTCCCCATGAATGTGAAGCAAAATTCCAGCCGTCTGCTTTCAAGGCGGCGACGACCTCGCGAGCCTTTGTCGTTTCGCGTTTAGTCTTGGCCGTGTCGCCGTATTGTGACACGGATGTTCGGTAGCCAAGGACACCATTATAACCTGTCACCGCCAATGTTCCTTTATCACCACGGTATGAGAAATCAGGGTGGGTTTTGATAAATTCATCAACGATTGGCACCAAATCATAATTACCAACCGAGGTCTTACCATTAGCGTCTATATATTCATTCTTGATGCCGTTCTTGGTAGCCACCAGCTTCGAGGCAAATCCAGAATTGATCATGTATTCATAATAGTTTACATCATCTTGTGACAGAACCAATGGCGTCTTACCCTTTGGCAAACTAACCCCATCAAATACTAACTCGCCTTTGTCGTTTTTCTTCACCAATCGCTCAGAATTAACCAGCACGTAGCCTTTGGCATAGAGCTGCGTCAACATCTTATTGAACTCGCCAATCGTGACCATGTAATCCTTGTAACCTTGCCCCTTTTGTGACGTAAAGGCGCGCGTTGGATCAACAATTAAGCTGTGGAAAAATAAATGACTGTACTTGTCCGGATCGTTCCATGTTACAAGGTCTGACTTACTGGCTTCAATTTCTTTTTTGAGCGCTTTAGCCTTGGTTGAATCGTCATTGGTAATTGATTTGAGACTTTTGGCATAGTTATATTGTTGATAGTCTAACTTAGCTTGGGCAAGTGGTGTGGCTTTGTGTGATTCTGCTGCCAACACGACCGCAGGTGTAGAAGATGTGGCTTTTTTTGTCCCACTCATCTGCCCGATAGACCAGCAAATAAGCATACCAGCTAGCATCACCGAAACCATATAAGCTACTTTTTTCATCTATTCAACCCCGAATCGCCATTATATTGATATAATACGAATTTTAGTGAAATTGTTATCAACATAAATCAAATTTTTAACGTAATTGTAGTATAACTGTTATATTTGAAGTTATTGTGGGTAGAATGTGAAGATAGTTCGAAATTTGGTGTATTCCTGTTTCAGTAATAAAAGCGCTTAATTCATGTGGTATGAATTAAGCGCTTTTTCGGTTAGTTATTTTTTGTCAAGTCCAATGCTTAGTTATCATAGCATTAAACAATACTCAAAAAACTCAATTACCAAAAAACTTTAAATTATTGAGTATGCCATAAAACCAATCGCTTCTGTGCAATTGCTTCGACAAGACTTTGCCATCATCTGATAGCTTGCTATCTAGAGAAAGCTTTTGAAATGAATTCGTCAAATGTGTGATTTCTCTGTCTTGCAATGTCCTTGGACGACCTAAATTAACAATGGTGTTTTCAATGACCTGCTTTTCATCATCATTTAAATTCGGATGCTTGTCTAGAAAATTCTCTAAATATTTAAGTTTATTTGTTTTCAACATTTTCCCCTCAATTCGCTCGTGCTCACAAGTTGTTCCCGTATTCATTCATGATAACATGAACTTGATGTTAGGGTATAGACGCTGTTACAAAACAAACACCCCCAAAGCAGTGAAATTTTGGGCGTGTTTGTTTATTTTATGATAGTTACTTAATCTATTTATTAAATTATAAATGATTACTCAACAAAGTGCTCAGGTGCAACGGGTGTCTTATTGCCGTTGTTTAATGCACCTAACTCGCTATCACCATCTTTGACGCCTCTAATGAAAGTGACATCCTCTTGATCATAGTGCTTATCATGATAATCCTGCACATACTCATTTGTCTTAGAGTCTTTATATGTGCCAACATAACTGAAGTTTTGATAAACTGTTTTTTGATCAACACTTGGATTCGTGTGTTTATTATTTTGATAGTAACCTAGCCCAATAGTATACCCAGGTGTATACCATGTACCCGCCGGATCAATGGCAAGTTTATAATCACCATCGCCTATGATTCGACCGGTCTTTCCAATCTCTGAGAATCCCAATTGAGTAACGCCATTAACCACATGAGTCACGGTATTTGATAACAAACTGTTGATACCAATTTTATTTCGAGTGGCTGCAGCAGTATTTAGACAGAGCAAATCATCACTTGTCAAAGCTTTTTCAAATACTGCGTTCCAGCTCGGATTAGCAGGAAGATCCGTATTGTGTGTCCAGCAAATGTCAAAATAATCAACAGCGGTTGAACCACCACCTTTGTACCCAATCGATTTATTCTTCACATCGTCCAAGTCCGTCTTATTTTTTTCAACCATATGTTTAGCAGCATATGCAGCTGGTCCAGATACTAGTTTACTATAAACCCACTTGTTATTGCGATATGAGTAAAGCATTTTGCCATCGTTTGATGTTTTTTCTTCAGCTTGTAGTTTAGCTACGATAGGATTCCCTTTGTCATCTTTTAGAACTGTTTTAATTTCATTTTTTACCTGTTCTAACTTTTGTTGAGCTCGATCTAGTTCGTTCATTGCATCAGCTCGTGCTTCATACTCGTCATGTGTGTATGGTGCATATTCTTCATCTTTTGTTAGTTCTGCCAGCTTATTCTTTGCCGCTTCTACTGCGTTTTGAGCTGCCTTTAATCTAGCCTCATAATTAGAGTCCTTACTTGTTGTATCAAAGGGATCATTCTTAATCTCATTCGCATACGCATAGTTCACAGCATTCACATTAGCGCCTAATATATCAGTTTCCCCCGCACCAAGGCTCACGCTATTGTTGTTATATTTGTCAACCCACTGATTCTTATCATACTCGTCCAAATCATACGAATCATTATGACCTTTGTCTGACGTTACATCATATCCTAAACGCATGAGATCATTTCGGGCATTTGACCTCAAGTTATTAAATAGGGTATATGATATAGGGTAGCTTTTTTGAAATTCTTTATCAATTGTTGTGCCATTCGTTTTGGCCGCCGTTACACTTTCCTTATACTCATCACTTGCCGTGATCAGATCAAGTTGACCCTTGACACGGAAGTAATCAAAGAATATCGCTGTCATCATATCACTCGCCCATACGGTATAGTGACTCATGACATACTCAGCAAATGCTTCACGCGTGGCAAATGTTTGCGTGTTAAAAAATTCTCTTAACGATTCATAATTACTCATAACTCGGAAAATATTATTTTGGTTAATATCGCCACTAACTATGGCCTTTCCAAAGGCACATAAGTCCTTGAAAACTGTTAAATTCTCTGAGTTAGGCATTCCTGAAACTTCTTGCGACTTGTTATCGAAGCCCCACTCAGTAGTACGGTACAGCTTAGCATATTCATTCACATACGTTTTCACATCATCTTTATCCTTGCTAGCCAAGGTAATGTTATGACCTGCTTGATATTGAGAAATTTCTCCAGCAACGGTGCCAAATGGTGTCCGCGTTGCTGCAATTGTTTTCTTAAAATCTTCTAATTTCGTCTCTGTTTTAGCTTCGTTAATCTGATCCGAAATGGCGCTGCCAACGTGGTCTAAGTGTATCCCTAGATCGTCAAGTTTCTTATTTATCTCATCGAGTTTTTCGTCTGTTTTATTTCTTGCGGCTGGTGTCAACCAGTCAATCATACAACTCAATAATGCACCAATTGGCCCAGCAAAGCCAAGCGCCTTCATAATCGTTGGCTTGCTTTCTGCCTTGATAAACGCTTCACCAATGATTGAAGAAAGATAACTGGCCCCTTGAGCTGCTAAGGCTGCATCAGCTCCTGGCTTATTTTCACCATACATCGCTACTTGTTGTTGATAATAGTTTGTTGCCTTGAATTTTTGTAGGAAATCCTTATCATTAAAAGCGATAATATTTGGTTTCTCTGAGCGGGTGTTATCTATATCTGAATCACCTTGACTTGCTGCTGTAACGGTATCAACCTTCTTATCGTCAGTCTTCTTTTCGTCCGTACCCTTTACTGGTTT
Source organism: Leuconostoc pseudomesenteroides KCTC 3652 (assembly GCF_014634745.1). Lineage (GTDB taxonomy): Bacteria > Bacillota > Bacilli > Lactobacillales > Lactobacillaceae > Leuconostoc > Leuconostoc pseudomesenteroides. Next base: position 13,057 of record NZ_BMBP01000012.1, on the reverse strand, counting down.
GACTTCTGTCGCTTTCTTCACCTGTTGCGCCACGGCATTTTGTACCACCTCGGCGTGCACAACTTCAATACCACGCGTAGCACTGACAAAAATTGGGCTTAGCGCAATGCTAAGTAATAGCGCTGATTTAAGTTTAGACATACTTCTTCTCCTCAAATGCTCTCTTTTTTTGTTCATTGTTTGAATTTTGCTGTAACTTACGGCAAAGTTTTCAAAAATTTCATGAACTTCTTGAACATTTTCATAGTATATACGCCAAATATGTCCACCCCGTGAACGAATTATGAATTGAGTTGCAGTCGAATGGTCACAAATTGGCTGAAAAACGTTGTACAGTATGCATTCTTTTATGAATTCCGGACAATTATGATGATTTTGTAAATAAAATATGAACTAGGGTTTTTGATTAATTGTAAGCGGTATCACACAAAAAACCGATTTTGCAACCGGTTTTTTGTCATATCTGTGCGTCTCAAGTCAATTTACTTGCCGACTTGATGAACGACAATTTCATACGTATCACCAACATTACCAGTATCAGTTAGCTGATATGGCATGATGTTGTACGTTGTTGTTTCATGCTTATTTAACTTGTAAGTCTTGCTGAACTTCTCGGGGGCAAAGCCAAGATATGGCGTACCATACTTACTTGCATCGTCCCAATTAGTCTTGCCAACAAAGACATTTTCACCATTGACGTTCACGGCGACACCAGTGTTATAAGCAGATACTTGTCCGCTTAATGTGAAGCTTGTGTTGGACGTGTAGACATCAAAATGATGGCTATTTGGTCGTTGCACCCAATGGGTGTCCGTATCAAGATGAATAGCTGGCTGACTTAAGTTAATTTTCAACGCATGTTCTTGTGTCTGTGCAGTTGTTTGACCGTTGATCGTTTGATCGTATTTCACAACAAACGCTTTTTCAACAACAGGTCCCACGTGATGGGCAACGAACTTGAAGCTACCATCTGGGTTTACTTTGACTTGATTTGACGCGTCATCAGGGTTAGCACTGTTCAAAACAAAACGCAAGTTCTTGATTGTTGGAATAGCATATCCAGTGATCGTTAGGTCTTGTGTGAATGGATTGTAACACCTTAAAGCACCATTCTCATCAAGCAAGTTGCTAGGTGTGATCACAACGTCGGAACCGATCATCATGATTGGATGTTTGTCATCAAGCCCCAAAGAATCAGCACTGTGTTCAGGCTTCAAAGGCAGGATTGAATCTTTTTCAACACCATTATCCTTGACAGATGATAGGCTTTCACCTTCTGGTAAACGATAGACAGGCAAACTGAATGTCTTACTAAAGTCTGATAGTTGCCATATATATTTACTCAAAGGATCATTTTTCGAAACATTGGCTGTCGCAAACTCCGGATTAAAGAAAGGATTTTGACTTCCTTCTGGTATTATAATCCGTGGCAATATATCGCTATACTCGGCTTCATAACCAGCAAATTGAACACTCTGAAGGCCGTTAGTTTGGCAATTTTTTGATCCACCTCCCTCATAATTACTCGTTGTTTTCAACAGATCCAGACTGTTATTCTGCAAATTAGCTAATGTTTGCGCATCCCAAAGGCTGACCTGACCACTATATGACCCATCCACTCCTAATTTAGTAGCCTCAACATTCTTTTCTAAACCAGACTGCCCAGTATAAACTTGCATATTTAAGTGATTATCAGTCCAAATTGGTTTTGCAACTCGAATAGTACGGGAATCTTGATCAATCACTTGATTATTATAAATCAACACCTTATCTGGCGTGTGAGCACCAGTGAAAGCACCTTTAATATTCAGACTACTTGTACTATACGGTACGACAAGAATTTCATGATTGCCACGTTTAATCCACTTACCATGTGATTCAGTTGCTAAAGCAGCTTGATCGATTTGAGTATCAATTCCCTCACCAATCGGAATCTCTGGCACCACCGGCTTAGTCAACTCTTTACCCGACGCGTCAGTAAACTTCAAATATCCAAGCTTTCCTACCTTAATTCGGGTTGACCAGTTACCATCTTTAGCCGTTACAGTCACATGATCAATTTGTTTGTCTTGACTATCGCATGACGTGACATTGAATGGCTTATTTTGATTCCAAGAGCCATTAATTTGAATTGACCAATACTTTGAATCGACCGCTTTTAAATCAAATGCGTTGATGCTTTTATGTTCACTTGGTGCACTATTGGGATCAGCATGCTCTCCCGTGTCAATATGCACTCGATCTGCATCAGCTGACAAATCACTATATTCACCATCAACTTTAGTCTGCTTGATCATATTTTGATAATCAACGCTGAATTTACTTGCTAATTTATCCACTTGCTTTTTAGTTTCTTTAGTCCCCTCAACGGATAACTTCAGCTGATTTTCAAACCAATCACCATTGCCAGCACGATCACGTAAGGTAATTTCCACTTTATTATCTTGCTGCTTCAAATTTTCAACTTGTTGTTCATTCAAAAGGATATCAAAATGATTGTGTAACCAACCAGAGGTTTTCTCCTTTTCAGGTGTATCAAACTGATTAGAACTTAGAATCGAATTCAAACGTAAATCAACCTTGCCACCCGTGTAGTCATTAGAAAGGTCAAACATACCAGAACCTTTTTCGTTAATATCGGCAGTTAAGCGAACGCCATCTTTTTGATACTTCAAATGTGCATTGGCAACTTTTGGCATGACATTATCAACGGTTAATTTACGGAATACGGTCTCTGTTTTAGCACCATCTAACATTTTTGCTTTGGTACGAATGTAATAGACACCATCAGCTACTTTGTCAGATTTACCCGTTTTAGGGTTGGGCACTGTGCCATTCCATTCTGTGGTGATTAGTCCTGGCTTAGATTGTTGATACGTTGCTAAATGTGTCAGAACGGTTTTTTTATCAGCGCCCAGCACATCAACATCAATTTCTTTTGTCCAACGTAACATGTACTATAAATCAACGGCTGATTGATGCGCACTACTCTTTTGAAATGAAATAGCCGCGTGATCATTATCACTGGTATATTGTGTAACATATTCATTAGAAGCGATACCCGTATTTCCTGTCATTAATGGTCGCAAATAATGAGAATCACCTAAATAACCCCAACCTTTGATTGATCCTTTTTCTTGTGCTGGCTTATCAATGACTTGTCCTGCGTCCCAGTTACCATAATAACCAAAATAAGGAATGTTGGCTGCTGGCTCACTATCTTTGGTAGATTTAACTTGAACATAACCTTCTACCCAACTCTGCTTAGCTTGAGTTTTTGGCACTGTGACTGTCACGGCAACAGTCTTTGTCTGACCAGCTGGCACAGACACTTGATTTTGACTGGCTGTTAGTGTGGCGTTAGCAATATTATGCTCACTCACCAAGTCCAGATAAGGTTGTTCATCACGATAATAGTAAGTCCCAACGCCATTCAAACTGGTTGTATCTAATGCATCCCCGTTTGAGTTATAAGTTGTTCGAATGCCAACTTCATTTGGCGCCTTAGAATCAGTGGTACGAATTTCAGTTGCGACACCGCCAAGTCCTTTAACCGAATAGGTGGCTGCCTTATTACCGACATTTTTAATATTCAAAGTAAATGTCTTTGTTTGACCACTAAAGCTCTTCAGGTCTACAGCACCATCTTGATCTTTGGCGTCAGTAACGACGGTGTGTGATTTGATTGCATTATCAACTTGGACCAAACCAGCACCTTGTTGGCGAGGTGAATAGTAAGCTTGACCATCTTTGCTGTATACTGGTTGCGCTGTATTTTGCAGCAATGTCTTCATATTCTTAATGAACTTGTTGCTACCTTGACCAAGATTGACATGTTGCTTGTTGGCTTGCTGCTTCAACAAAGCTACCGTACCGGCAACAAATGGGGACGCCATACTCGTGCCACTCATTTGCGCATAGTCTTTGTTAGACAGCGACCAAATATTGCCACCAACCCCAGTAACATCAGGTTTTAAGTTCAAATCCGGTGTACATCCCCAAGAGGTGAATGTACTCATCTTACCAGTATCTTGATTGTCAGCAGTTGTGGTCGTTGGGGCAGTGAGTGACGCGTTTGCTACTTCTTGTCTTTTATTCGCGTCTTCAGCTGATGCATCTTCCGGTAACGGCTCTTTACCATAATAATCAGGTGCCAATTCTCTTACTTTAGCCAACAATTGTCGTCCACTTTGATAGGATATTAACATCGCAGGTGCGTTTTCATCATCGACTGGTGCAAATTCACAGCTTGGTAATGACCGATCTTTATAATCAATCAAAATAACCATGTCAACGTCATTCTTTTTTGCAGTACGCTGCATGTCTTTAACGGTCGTGTTAGCTACAGGGTCAGGATTATATTGAATAATTTTTATTTTATGGGCGTCGGTTGCAAGATTAAATCCTTTTGATATCCAATCAGCCTTTTTTGTCTCGTCATAATTGTATCCCTCATCACTCCAAGGCACGCCATTATCCCGAATCGTATGTTTCTTCGTCCAGAAATCATCTGGAATCCCTGGTGACACACGCACCGGCACTTTATCACTAAATGTCTTGCCTGCACTATCTGAGAAGTTGGTCGTCAACGCGTGTGTTTGCGTGCCCTCCATCGAGGCTACTGAGATAGCACCGTCAGCAAGTGACATGGAACTAATTGAAATATCCTCCTCTGGATTGTGTGCCACGGTATGTAAGTCAGATTGCTCAGCTGAAGCGCGACCGTCATTTGAAGCCGCGACAACTGGGACAACACCCAATTTAGCCGCACGATTTAACGCAGCTGTTTCCGGCATCAGACTAGAATAGTTAGTCAATGATGAACCTAATGATAGGTTCAAAACATCAGCGCCAAGCTTCACTGAATCTTCAATAGCGTCCACAATTGAATCAGTTGACGCCCCATTGTGATGATTACTGAACACTTTCATATCCAGCAATTGCGCTTCAGGTGCCACCCCTTTTACTTTACCGTTAGCTGCTAAAATACCAGCGACGTGTTGTCCGTGTTCGTGAGTGATTCCATTGTCTTTTAACTCATCTTGAGAATCAATGTTATCCGCATAGTTGTGGGCAAATGGCACTTTATTTGACTGATAAACACCGTACGAACTGAATTTTTGGAACAGTTTTGAACTGTCCTTGCTTAACTTAGCCTGTTTACTGCCTGTAGTGGTTAATTTCAAATCAGGGTGCGTGTAATCAATACCCGAATCAATGTCGGCAATTAACATGCCACTGCCGTCACCGCCATGCGCTGAACGCCAGTCGTCAGTGACTTGGGCAAGATCATTATCATTAGAATTTGCCGGCTGGTAAACACTTTGAATATGAACTTCTTTCACGCCAGCAATGGCCGACAGTTGCTTCACTTGTGTTGGCTTAGCCATAATTGACAAAGTATTGACCAAATAACCACTTTGTTTAAGAACTTTTTTACCAGTAATTTGCTCAGCACGATTTTTGATTGGCGTTTGTTGGTCAATTATGTTTTGCTCGGCTTGATTGATATGATTCAGCGTTGCTGACGTACCGTCAGGGTTTGGCGTGCTTGATTTTTGCGCTGCCGCCTCAGCCGACAAGCTCAAAGTCATCTTCACATAAGTATTAGACTTTTCTGCTAACGTCATTTCCTTAGGCTTTTTGCCTTGCGCAGTGAGTTGCGTGTCATAAGGCGTCTCAATCCCTTTTGTTTTCAAATCATCAGCTTTTTGTGCTTTAGTTTTGACAACAGTTGTCGGAAAATTCTGGACGACCGTCTGCACTTTTTGCTGTTTTGCGGTCTTGTAGGGCGCTAGGCGATGCTGTTGATAGGTGTTGACACCAACCGTTGTACCAGCAATAGCCATCAAGGCAAAGCCCGAGAACATTAGATAAGCTCGTCGTTTTCTCATATTCATCTCTCATCTTCAAATTTTTTGTTCATGAACATTGCACCATTATAGTATAAAATTTACCCCATAAACCGTTTTTTCACAGTTTGTTTACAAACTTCTTTTTTTGGGCACAATTCCTCATAAAAGCCATTTAAAAGCCTTTATAGCAACTTTTAAGGTTATAATCAGACCGTTTTATGTCATTTCTAAGTCGGATTTTCAAAATGATAATTTTATTATTTTTAGCACATATTCGCACAAAAAAAAAGCCAATAACATGTTATTGGCTTAGTGAGAGATATTTATTATAAGGTCACGTTGTGGTGAACTTGTTGCACGTCTTCATCTGACTCTAAGGCGTCAACTAATTTTTCGAATGCTTCTAAATCGTCACCTTCAAGCGTCATTTCTGATTGTGGCAACATCGAAATTTCAGTGGTCGAAAATTCAGATACCCCACTCTCGCGCAATGCCGCAATTGCTTGATGTAATGCGGTTGGTTCAGTATAAACAACGACTTGGTCGTCTTGTTGTTCCGCATCACGAACGTCTACTTCAGCGTCTAACAATGTCTCTAAGGCACCATCAGCATCATCCCCCTCAAAGACAATCACACCAGTCTCGTCAAAAAGATAGCTAACTGAACCTGAAGCGCCATAAGTGCCACCATTTTTGTTAAAGGCCGTGCGAACGTTGGTTGCGGTACGGTTGACGTTAGAAGTTAAGGTATCCACAATAATTAATGACCCATTAGGACCAAATCCTTCATAGCGCCCTTCAATGAAAGTCTCATCGCCCGAGCCCTTGACTTTTTCCAAAGCACGTTCGATAACATGCTTTGGTACCTGTGCCTGCTTGGCGCGTTCGATCACAAACTTCAAAGTTGAGTTAGCTTCGGGGTCAGGGCTGCCACCTTGCTTGGCAGCAGCATAAATTTCAATCCCATATTTACTGTTAACTTTGGCGGCAGCACCATCAGTCTGCGCCTTTTTCATTTTAATGTTTTCCCATTTACGTCCCATGAGGTCACCTCTTTTAATTTATATCTTTTACTATTATACCGGTTCGTCGCCTATTTCACCACACGATACTGACCTGGCTTCAAATCAGCAATATGATAATCACCAATATGTGTGCGAATCAACCGTAACGTCGGAATTCCCACAGCTGCTGTCATGCGACGCACTTGACGATTGCGTCCCTCTTTAATTTTGAGTTGAATAAAGCTAGTCGGTTGATTTTGCCGGACGCGGATCGGCTTTTCACGTTCCCATAACCATTTTGGATACGGAATTCGTTTCACTTTGGCCGGCAAGGTCATGCCATCTTTGAGCATAACACCTTGCGCTAATTCACGCAATTGGGCTTTTGTTGGAATACCGTCTACTTGAACAACATAAGTTTTGTAGGCTTTATTCTCAGGATCAGTCAGCTCATGATTCAACTTGCCATTATCGGTTAACAATAACAGCCCCTCACTATCCATGTCTAAACGCCCTGCCGCATAGACACGCGGAATGTCGATGTAATCAGCTAAGGTAGCTCGTCCTTGATCATCTGTGAATTTGGTCAATACATTATAAGGTTTATTAAATAGTACAATCATGCTTTTTTAGTAGCGTCCTTGTCATTGTAAAAAAAGAAGCAAATCAATGCGGTGATTTGCTTTAATAGCATTATTATTGTATCACATCCACCAATACTCGCCTCAATAACCTGACAGATTATCCCATTTCTTGTACTACTTTTATCAAACGATAAGGACTTGCTTCAATTTATACTAGTTAGTGAGGGAAAATTATGAAAAATAGTCTATTAATTGTTAATCTCGGCACGCCAGCCGAGCCTACCACACAAGCCGTCAAGCAATATCTCAAAGTCTTTTTGTCTGACCCTAATGTGATTCAAATGCCAAAATGGCTTTGGCAACCAATTCTCAATCACATTATTTTGCCCACTCGTTCATGGCGTTCAGCGACGTTTTATCAACATGTTTGGCAACCATTGGGTTCACCTTTGATGCAATATACAGAATTGCAAGCACAACAAATTCAAGCGCTTTTACCTGACTGGCAGGTTAACTATGCCATGACTTACGGTCAACCAAGTATTGCTGGTGAACTACACAAATTACAAAACGCCGGTGTTGACAACATCGTTGTCCTCCCACTTTTTCCACAATATAGTACAACAACCACAAAATCTATTGTTGACCAAGTCGAAGCCACAGGAATTCCCACACAAATCATTACTGATTTTTACCAACACGAACGTTATCAACAACTCCTCGCTAAAACGGTAGCTAATCAGTGGGATCCTGATAAATATGATCAGTTGCTGGTCAGCTACCACGGCATTCCCAGCTCGTATGTCCGCAAAGGCGATCCATACTTGCAACAGTGTACGGACACAACCACAAATTTGATGTCATTGGTACCGTCACTAAACCGCGACAATGTCACCCAAGTATTCCAGTCAAAGTTTGGTCCCATGCCTTGGTTAAAGCCATATTTGCGACCCACCTTGCAACAATTGCCTGTACTCGGTAAACGGCGCGTGTTAATTGTTGCCCCTTCATTTGTGGCAGATTGCCTCGAAACACTTGAAGAAATTAGTGTCCAAGGCTATCAAACTTTTGGCAGTGCGGGCGGCGAATTGTATGATGTCGTACCATCTTTTAACGATTCCGCTGACTTTTCTAGCTTTTTAGCACAGTTAGCTACTGACGAGGTGGCTCATGACTGAGAAAAGTCTCTCTGAAATCAACAATTCTGTTACCGTACCAGGCGTTTATGAAAGTGCATTTTGGCGAAAATTCTTAGCTTATAGTGGTCCCGGGGCTCTGATTGCGGTGGGCTATATGGACCCAGGCAATTGGCTCACGTCGATTATGGGTGGCATTCATTATCGTTATTTGTTATTGTCAGTCATTTTGATGTCAATTTTAGTGGCGATGCTAATGCAATATTTAGCGGCCAAGCTTGGTGTTGTGACACAGCTTGATTTGGCGCAAATCATTCGTCAGCACGTTAATCGTCCTGTTGCAATCTTATTGTGGTTACTATCTGAACTCGCCATGATGGCTACAGATATTACCTCCGTAGTCGGTTCTGCGATTGCATTAACCTTGCTGTTTAAAATACCATTATTTATTGGTATTTTAATTACTAGTTTGGACGTTTTGTTGCTACTAGCGTTGCTTCGATTTGGTATTCAACGCGTCGAAGCCATTGTGTTTATTTTAATTTTTGCTGTTGGTTTGGTGTTTGCCTATGAAGTCGCGTTAGCGCAACCGCAATTAGGTGATTTATTACGCGGCTATTGCCCACAAATTAGTCTACTCCACCATTCGCAATTGGTCCTGTCACTTGGTATCATTGGTGCCACAATCATGCCTCATAATTTATTTTTGCATTCCTCTTTGTCGCAAACTCGTCGTTTTGATCATGATGATCCTACGCAAGTCGCTGAGGCCGTGAGATTTTCAAAATGGGACTCTAATGTTCATTTATTCGTCGCTTTGATTATCAACTCTTTGTTACTGATTCTTGGCGCTGCCCTGTTCTATGGTACGCAAGCCAATCTGTCTGCTTTCAGTGACTTGTACCATGCGTTGCAAAATCCACATTTAGCGGGTAAAATTGCGTCACCATTTTTGAGCACTTTGTTTGCTATCGCCTTGCTCGCTTCAGGTCAAAACGCCACCATCACTGGCACACTAAGTGGTCAAATTGTCATGGAGGGTTTCACTAACTTGAAACTCCCACTCTGGTTACGACGTGTCATCACGCGTCTTTTGGCAATTATCCCTGTTATTTTACTGGTGATCTTATTTGGCGCAAAAGAAGGCGTGCTCGACCAACTGATTGTTTACTCACAAATTTTTCTCAGTATAGCGTTGCCATTTTCGATGTTTCCACTCGTGTATTTCACCAGCAAAACACGCTACATGACGACAAGATTTGTTAACCAAAAGTGGGTGACAATACTGGGTTATTTTATTGCGAGTGTATTGACTATTTTGAATGTGCAGTTGATTTTGAGTGTGTTTGTGAATTAAATGTGTCCATTATTTTATAACAAATCAGCCATTGGTATTGCCGTTCTATCAGCACTTTCAATATCTAACATATATGTGACATTACGTACAGAAAATTCATATTTTGATGGCATAAAAAGCATTATTTTTCGATAAACTATCATTATGAGACCTGTTGCGTGCACAAACAAGGTTTCAACATTTATGAAAGGAACTGGTAAGCAATCGATTATAAAAATACTAGTATAAAACAGATACGCTTACCAAAGTGAAAAATATGACTCATACAGATTTAACTCAAGAGCAGGCAACCAAGTATGTCTTCAGTCAAAATGTACAACAAAGTCGTCTACTAAATGGCATTAGCCGCACTGTATTTATGATTTTAAATGCATTAACTGGTTTTCTCGTGTTAGCCATTGGGGTCCATCAAGGTAGTTTAGGGGCTGTTATTCTGGGTAGCCTACAGATAATTGTTGTCATCGCTGGGCTATTGTTTAGCGGATATGAACATGAAGTAGTTAGTGATAAAAAACAAGAATTATTCGTTGACCTTGTTGTCAATGTAATACAGATGGTTGCGTTCTTTAATGCCATTGCTTTAATTGCTATTCATTTGCATGATAAAAATTTTGAAATTGCGTTAAACGTCGTACCTTATTTAGTGCTATTAATTTCAACTGCAATTGCTTTTATCATCGCATCCAGAAAAAATCATTCTAATGGTCGACGTACTTTGACAAAAAATGTTTCAATGAGTGGTATATTTATACTAATTGTAGGTAGCCAAATTATTGTTCATTTGTTTAACAAAAGCACTGCCTCATTCTTCGATCAAATGAGCAGTCATAGTTTAGGCCTGACCTTAATAGCAATGATTTGCATTATGAATGTTTTCTTTGGCTTCATGATTGGCTTGAACAGTTTCAAGGCTGTTTTGGCAAAACAATTCAACATTGATTTATCACCATTTTTCGATGATGATAATTCTCAAGATGGTTATCACTTGAAGTGGAAGTAACCTAGTAATTAAAAAAGCAATACATCTGGGCAATAATAGTCAGATTGTGTTGCTTTTTTTGATAAGCTAATTTACATTTTTTATACCAACAGCATATACCCATTTTGTAGTTGCTGGAAGAATATATACCCACTCAATAATTACAAATAAATTCATTCAGCATCGGTATCACCTTTTTACTAATTATTCAGTTACCTTTCCATTCCCAAAAGATACAATAATCAACCTATTGATTGCCACTAACCTCATACTGGTAAATTTAATTCAAAAATACTGACCATCACAAATAAGTCACAATTCAACCATAATATCACAATATCTAGGTTATATCATAATTATAGAATAATATATTTTCAATTACCAATACGAAGGAGCACAGTATGAACACATCACTTGTAAAAACTATTTTAATAGCTACTACAACTATGGGCGCAGCCTTTGTCATGTCAAATGCGGAGGTCAGTGCAGATACTCACCGCGTCGTTAAAGGTGACACTGTTTATGATATTGCAATAGCCAATAATACTTCGGTTTCAGAAATTGTCCGAATCAATGACCTTCCCTCAAATGGACATTGGATATATGTTGGCAACGACTTGAAGGTCAATGAAGAATCACAGACCAAGACATCGGACACAGAAAACAATCACGACACTGCGTTCGTAGCTATTGACAAGCGTAACGAAAACATTAAAAACGCAAACAACAGTTATCCCTTTGGTCAATGCACATGGTATGTCAAAGCTAGCTTAGGCTGGGTTGATAATTATTGGGGTAACGCACAGGACTGGGCAAAGTCAGCACAAACAGAGGGATATCAAGTTAACGGAGAAGCTAAGCCGGGTAGTGTTGCTGTATTTTCACCTGGACTCCACGGTGCAGACGCAACCTATGGCCATGTTGCCGTCGTAGAGCACGTTAATTCAGATGGCACAATCTTAATTTCTGAAGGCAATGCTGGTCGCGGTCTTTATAGCACCAGAACAGTACCTACTGCAAGTGTCCAATTTATTCATCAAAATTAATTGCCAAACATCACAATTATCTTACTAACAAAAAGTAGCCATAACACTAATTTCAGTGTTATGGCTATTTTTTATTCAACGTGTACTCTAGCGATGTGTAAGTGGGAAATTTCTAACCACTTATCAAGTCATTTTTTTGATAAATCATTCGCATAAGCATAGCAATAAAAAATCAATCACTGTACCTTTGGTGCGCCCTTCCAAACCGCAATTTCTCCGGTGCCACTTTTGTTATCAATATAATCGGCCACATTATCAGATTGGTAAGCTTTGACAAATTTTTTAATCGCAACGCTATTTTTCTTATTTTTTGTTGTTGCAATAATATTAATTCCCCCGTGGGTATTTTTATCTACTGGCTGCACATATATGGCTGACTTGATCGATCGACCAGATCCGACGATAAAGCTAGGATCAATGGCGGCGACATCTACCTCTGGTAAAGTTCTAACCAATTGGTCAGTTGCTAATTCTTTAAATTTCAAATTCTTTTTATTCTCAACGATATCTTTTACCGTTGGATCTTTTACATTACTGGCTATTTTAATCAATCCCGCAGATTGTAATACCAATAAAGATCTACCTTGGGTAACCTTACTATTTGAAATGCCAACCGTTCCATTTTCTGGAATATCTTTAATTGATTTGTGCTTGTCGGAATATAGGCGACCAGCCACTAAAATTGTTTCCCCGACAGGCACAATATTAGACTTATGGCTCTTATTCCAATCATTCAAAAAGATGTAATGCTGAAACGCATTTGCATCAATATCGCCTGATGATAATGCAGCGTTAGGTTGTGTATAATCCGTGAACGTTTTTATTTTTAAGGTCAGTCCTTCTTTTTTGGCATTATTTTTTATAATTTTCCATTGCTTGTCTGTGCGTTTATCACCTGCCATGATGCCAACTGTCAGTGTCTCTTTATCTTTACTTTGGGTCTGTGGGCCAAAGCTAGCGTAGGCAATACCAGCGATAGCGACGACAGCCACACCACCAACAAGCCATTTAGTTGTTTTACTCATGATACGTATTTCTCCCTGTTTTCTCTAAATGATAATACTTGATTTTTAGAATGGCGATGAATAGGCAAGTT
>NZ_BMBP01000011.1 GCF_014634745.1 Leuconostoc pseudomesenteroides KCTC 3652 | reverse complement strand
AAGTTCTGAATCAGCGTCAACATCAGAATCAGTAAGCACATCTGAATCAGCGTCAACGTCAGAATCAGTATCAAGTTCTGAATCAGCGTCAACGTCAGAATCAGTATCAAGTTCTGAATCAACATCAACGTCAGAATCAGTATCAAGTCCTGAATCAACATCAACGTCAGAATCAGTATCAAGTTCTGAATCAGCGTCAACGTCAGAGTCAGTATCAAGTTCTGAATCAGCGTCAACATCAGAATCAGTAAGCACATCTGAATCAGCGTCAACGTCAGAGTCAGTAAGCACATCTGAATCAGCGTCAACGTCAGAGTCAGTATCAAGTTCTGAATCAACATCAACGTCAGAGTCAGTATCAGGCTCTGAATCGATGTCTGAATCACTACCGAAGGAAGTGAATGCGGCAGGAATCTTGCCAAGCACCGGTGAAAACAATAATTTAGGTACTATTACTGCCATTGCTGGACTTGGTCTGATTACTGCTTCAGTAGCAACTAAAAAGACGAAAAAAAATAAACATCAAGAATAATTGATGAAGCATAGGATCAACTTGACAAGAGTTGATTTTATGGTACATAAAGTGAGTGATTTACAAGAAAATATATCGGAGTTAATAGAAGTATATGAGTGGAGAGATAAATGTTCTAGGAATTGATGAGACACTTGACTATGTTTTAAAGAATGGTTCTTCTGTGGCTAGGTTCGGAGATGGTGAAATAGATATCATTAGTGGTAGAAGTATTCCATATCAAGATTATGATGTTGAATTAGGAGTGGAATTTTGGAGTATCTTGGAGAATAAATCAGATGAACGATTAGTTGTCTGCATGCCAGATGTGTTTACTGGACTAGATCGATATAATAAATTTGCGAGAGATTTTTGGAAGGTACATTTAGATAGATATAAAGAAATATATGAAAATATTAATTGGATGAGGTGGTACGGCAGCACTTTTATTTCAAGACCATATATTGATTTGGAGGATAAGAGTCATTCTGAAAGATATTTTGAACATTTAAAAAGGTTATGGAATCATCGTGATATTTTAATTGTTGAGGGAGATACGAGTAAGTCTGTAGTTGGTAATGATTTATTTGATAATGCTAATAGTATAGCTAGAATCATATGTCCATCTAAAAATGCCTATTTTTTCTTTGAGGAAATAGAGACTGCTATCAGAATGTATGGTGATAACAAAATTGTTCTAGTGATGTTGGGCCCCGCAGCCAAATTAATTGCATATCACTTATCATCAGAGAACAGGCAAATAATTGATATTGGTAATATCGACTCAGAGTATGAATGGTCTAAGATGGGAGCGAAACCAAAAGTTAAAATGCCATACAAGCATACAGCAGAATTCAACTATTCCGATGACCACCTTGATATAGAAGATCTCAACTATCGTAGTCAGATTGTTTATACAGTTGATAATTTTCCTAAGATATCAGTTATTATTTATTTTGATGGGGATACATCGAAGCTTGACAATGTTCTCTTAAGTGTTTCTGAACAAAGTTATACAAATATTGAGATTGTAGTCATTATTAACGACACAAGTTATGAAACAATGAAAATATGTGAACAAATGAGTTTACAAGATAATCGTCTAGACTTCACTTAAGTAGATATTGATGATCCTGCGCGTGGATATAATATAGCTCTGGACGCCATCAGAGGAGAATTGATAACGTTTGTTAATCAGAATGATAGGATTGATAAAAGATATATTGAAAAGTTATATCGACAGATGCATAAATATAATAGTGACGTTGTTGTTAGTGATTATGTTGAATACGATGATGCAAAACAACAATACAAGTTCCACACGAACGGACAGAAGAAGGAAACCACATATAGTGTGATTGAATGGTTTGAAAAAAAAAACAGTTACCCTCAATTAGTGAGTATTGGTTTGAATCTTTTTTTGGTAGGCTTTTTAAAATACAGAAAAACGATAAATTATATTTTCAAATAGGAGACACATTGCGTAACAATAGTGTGGTTTATCGGTCGTATCTATCGGGGGAATAAGATATAAGATTACTTTTGTAAATGAACCACTGTATGTTATAGATAAGAAGTCGCTTTTAGAAGAGTATGATGCACCGGTGGCTGTGGACACTATGGAAGAGATGTTAACCATGTTAAACATAAATACCATTGAGGAAGAAAAAAATACAGTAAGAGTTTATTATTTTATATGGATGACGCTCTGAAACGTCGGAATATTAGGAAATACAAATATTTAAAGAACAAGCTTGCAGTTATTGAAAGTATTCATCGACAACAAGAAAAGGGATTGGAATGAGGTAGTGACTATTAACGTAGAGAGCAAAATAATTAAACGAAAAATTTTAACAACGGGGACGATCATATTTGTTTATGTTCTTGGTAGACATATATTAATTCCAGGGGTAGATGTTAAACAGATTCTATCAGTAGGAGATAATCAATCTTTGTTTAAATTTGTTAGTGGTATGACAGGTGGAGATTTAAGTACCCTGTCATTTTTTTCTTTAGGATTAGGCCCATGGATGTCTACATTAATATTGTGGCGTGTTTTTGGGTTAATAAAAAAATTTGAACTAGACAAGCTGACGTTAAAAAAGAGTTACATACTTAAAATTATTTTATCCAGTATTATTGCGGGTATTCAAGCAATTGCTATTAGTTCAACAGTATCAGTGCGCTCTAATTTTTTATTCATAGGGAATAACCCGTTAATAACTAACATAATGTTAGCATTTATAATGGTAACTGGAGCAATATTTTTAATATGGCTTTCAAATATGAATGAGGCATTTGGAATAGGAGGACCAATCGTACTGATATTAGCAGGTATCGTTATTAAAGTTCCTGATTATGTCGTGACATACTTAGGGGATATGTCTCAAGAACATCTTAATATAACGGATATTGTTCAATGTATTGTTTTTATTATTGCTTTTATCTTCTTAGTAAGAATTGCTATTATCATGCAAGAATCAGAGTTAAGATTGCCAATTAGGAATACATTAGGCAATGGTGATTTTGTCTCTAAGTCATATTTACCCATACAAGTAAATCCAGCAGGTGGGATGCCGTTGATGTACAGTATGACTGTAACTGTGCTACCACAATATGGATTGCAGCTAATTCACTCTTTTTATCCTCATAATTATTACGTTACTTACTTAATGAACAATAGTAGTCTCTCCCAACCAATGGGTGTTACAGCCTATATTATCATATTAACAATGCTGACAATGGGATTCTCCTTTGTTAATGTTGATCCGGAAAAGATTTGCACCGACCTTTTACATAGTGGAGATTATATAGAAAATATGGAGCCAGGGGAAGCAACAAGACAGTACCTAACGACAAAAATATATCATTTAGGTATAGTAGGTGCTCTTTATTTAGATGTTATTTCAGGTATTCCGTTGTACATAGGAACGATAAATTCTGATTTCACTCAATATGGTCTTGCAGCAGGGACGGTGATTATTTTAGTAAGTCTTTCGAGTAATATTTATGATCAAATACATGCATTACTGATCAAAAATGACTATCCCAAACTGATAGAGTAGAGAGGAGATACGCTGATGTTTTATTTTGTTCCATCATGGGAAGAAAGTAATGATGGTTTATCGTTTGACGATACGGTCAACCAAATTAAGATGTTTTATAGAAGTGGGGAGAGCATTGAAAATATAATTACTCGTTATATGCCGGAACTTTCGTATTCCTTACATCAACAGGACTTACTTGAGGTTCCCAAATGGTCTGTTTTTGATTATTTACAGAATACGGTAGATATCAGAAAAAAATTGTTAACCATTCGTGATATTATCTGGCCGGAAAATTCTGAGTTTATTTATACGCCATTTAGAATCAATGTTTTAGTTGAAAGTAATTTACATGCACAAGTTGTTTTTGGCATTGGGGGGCAAATTTTTAAGGTAATCTATTATGAACAGGGAGAGATTATCAAAATTGATATTTTTGATGATCGTGGCTTTTTATCTAGTGCAGTTTATTACGATAAGGGATACCAAGAATTTTTTGATCTAAATGGTGTCTGGCAATTCCGTATGATTGAACGAGATGGTCAAACGTGTGTTGTCATGAATCCGACTCAAAGTAAACGGTTTGGGAAATTAGAATACCAAAATATCAATGAACTGCGATCCGAAATCTTAACACAGTATTTTGAGAAGAGAAACATTTCTAAAGATGATGTGTTGATTGTTGCAGCTGATGGAGAACAGGAGGAGGAACTATTTAAATTGCCAGTAAAACCTAATAAAACAATTCTTTCCTTTTTTGAGTCACGTGCAGCATATGAAAATTCAAATAACTTGATTGGGGAAATAGCTATGGCAGATTTAATCATTGTTGATACACCCCAGAAAGCAATCAAAATGAAGAAAATAATCACGGCACGAAATGGTCAAACGCCATTTACCCAACATTTGTTGAGTAAAATTAATCATGTTACACCATATGACACAAGATTTAAATTGGGAACTAGTCAACAATATAAGGAATTGGTTGTATTTACTATTATTGATATCCATTCAAGTGATATGTTAAAAATTTTGGACCAAGTACTAGGTTATATGTTAATGCATGACAATGTTCGGATTGTTATAGGTCATGATAGAGAAAGTGGTGAACGAATTGTTTTACACACAAAAGAGTGGTTTGTAAAATATTTTGGCGTGGAGGATCAAAACATTATATGGGAGTCTAATGGTGTACAGGGGGAAAATGAGATAGATAATAATGATGAGATGAACCCGGTCATCAGTGATGTGGTTAAGTATTACAATAAAGTTTTGTTTCAACCATTAGATCAAGAAGAGCAAATTATAAGTTTGTTTGATACGGTTCGGTTGATCATCGATGCGAGTGATGATCCGAATATATTTACTCAGATTGCGGGAATAAGTGCAGGTATACCGCAAATTAATGCGTCCAAGACATCTTATGTTGAACATTTAAAGAATGGATATGTTGTTGAAAATATTATGGATATTGAATCTGCGATGAATTTTTATTTAGATGGATTAAAGAACTGGAACGAGGCATTAATTTATTCTGTACGGAAAATTCAAGATTATAATAGTGGCTCTATCGTAGACAAATGGAAATTACTTTTAGGGAATAATGATGAAAACGAATAAAATTAAAGTTTTACAGATTGGAGATCATTCATGGGGAAAAAGTATAGAAGATTTTGAGAATCATATCGATATACGAGCATATTGGGATATAAATAGTTTGCAGAGCGACCATGGAGATGATTTTAATGAATTTATTAAAAATTTTGATGCGGTCTTAATATTGTCACAAGAAGAAAAACTCCAATATGAATTGGTCCTGAGCAGTGTGGAAAAATATTCAGTTTTATATGATGAAAAAATTGTTGATGAAAGCCCTGATATAAGGAAAATTTTTGAAAATCACTTGGCATATGCTATTAATATGAGTGATGAAAGAAAGATTTTATATGAGTTAACCAAATATTTTTTTAGTGGTCAGTATGGTGAAAAGTTTAAAGTTGACAGTATAAAAGTTAATCCAAATTTTTCTGGAGAAGTCAAATATATTGGACATGTAGGGGTTGATTTAATTGGAAATTTTGGTAAAGATTTTCAACCGATTATTTCGTGGCGATACAATGGTATATTAGGAGAAAATTATAATCAGGAGTTATGGTTAGAGTATGCTGCGGACGAGAAAGTTAGGGTCATTCTGCTTGTTCATTTGATAAATGCAGGCTCTTCTGACATAGTTAGGTCCTGGCAGACAGAAAATTTTAGTGATAATAATCCTCTTATCATTGAGAACTATGATGAAAATCAGTATTATTTAGCAATGACGCTAAAGGCCAAAGGAGAGGGATCCCTTAGAGTTGGGAATTTACATAATAGACGTTCTAGGCAAAAATTTGGGACCTTTACACTCGGCGGCAGTAGATATGTTGATGATAGTAATCAAGAAATTATGACATATTTTAATCCGGGCAATTATCAGCCTCCGTTGAATGTTTATTTTTCAGGTTACCGAACTGCTGAAGGGTTCGAAGGATATGGCATGATGAAATCACTGGGTCATCCATTTTTATTAGTAACAGACCCACGATTAGAGGGAGGAGCATTTTATATAGGTTCAAGCCAGTTAGAAAATTCAATAGTTTCGATAATCAACAATACTCTCAGAAATCTTGGTTTCAAGTCAAGGGAACTGATTATGTCAGGATTATCAATGGGGACTTTTGGTGCGTTGTACTACAGTGGAAATTTTCGTCCAAAAGCTGTAATTGTTGGAAAACCGTTAGTGAACTTAGGCACTATGGCTTTAAATGAAAAGTTGAAGCGACCTGGGGGATTTGGGACATCATTAGATTTGTTAATAGCTAATGAAAAAGGCTCGACATTAGAGTCAGCTCGTTTACTGAATTTGAAATTTTGGCAGAAATTTGGGCAAGGAAATTTTGATGAAACATTATTTGCTATTGCATATATGATAAATGATGACTATGATGAAACGGCTTATCCTGATTTATTAGAAAAATTAAGTCATAGTCAATCAAGGATAATCAGTAAAGGTATTCCAGGACGGCATAATGATGCATCATCAACCATTAATCAATGGTTTATAACACAGTATAGGCGTATTATGATTGATGAATTTTAGATGAGGAGTAGTTAAATGACAAATCAGAGAATTGTGGTGTACTGGGAAAGTGGTGTTGGAGAAACCTATCTATATGGGTCAAAAATTGATTTTTTAAAGGAGGGCAGTGTTGATTTTAAAAATGATCGCTTTCCAAGCGGTACTAAGATTCATACGTGGCGATCAAAGGGAAACTATCAAGAAGATCGATCAAGTGTTCAATTACCGCTATTAGAAAAAAATAAAAAGTATGTGGTGAAACTAGATGCGATTTCATACCCTGAACAATCTGTTTATGTACAAATCATTTTTTTTAATCGATTTCACGACATTGTCGATCGAGTAATTGCGAAAAATGAAGAGCAAAAATTTTTGTATCCTGAAGCGGCGTATTATTATGAAATTTCTTTACTGAATGCAGGAATGACCCATTTAAAATTTTATAGTATATCAATCTCTGAAATCGATTTTCATAGTAAAATCACGTACGAGGAGGGAGGACTATTGTTATCTAATCACATATCTGCCGATGAAAACTCTACGACACTCAACATAGTATTTAGAGAGCCCGAGAAAGGTTTTGTATCATTTTTACCGTCGATAACTCAACAAAAATTAGGCGATTCAATTGAAATTGGAACGATTAGACAATTATCAGATATATATGTATCTCCTAAAAGTAGAGAAATCATTGAGGAATGGTTGAATGAAATTTATCTCCAATATAATATTGAAAATATAAATTGGATTGGGCATGGACCAGTTTCTAATCAGGCGGCACAAGTATATGCGGCGAAAAATGATTTTAAGTCGAAATTGTTTATTTCAGAAACATATGAAAATGAAAACGTTAGAGCACAACAACGTGTTATGGTTTATGAGGAATTGGGAACTATTAGTGAGGTGCAGATTAGTGACGTAATGGATATGGATTATGATAAGGTATTAGTGGATTGGGTTAACCACTTAACCAGTAAACAAAGTAATGGAGGTCTGAATGAGTAGGAAACGTTTAAAAAAAGTTAATAAGATACTATATCGTGTCAATCAGTATGCAGATACACTATCGAGAATGTCAGACCAACAATTACAAGGTCAGACAAAAAAATTTAGAGATAAAATAGCTCATGGCGATACTCTTGACAAAATTTTGCCGGAGGCGTTTGCCACTATCAGAGAGGCAGACAAGAGAATTTTAGGAAAATTTCCTTATGACGTTCAAGTATTGGGGGGAATCGTTTTACACCAAGGAAATATTGCAGAAATGAAAACAGGAGAGGGAAAGACACTCACCGCTACAATGCCAGTGTATCTCAATGCATTGACCGGACAAGGTGTAATGGTAATCACGACCAATAGTTATTTATCTAATCGAGATTATAATGAACTAAAGGAGGTCTACGAGTGGTTGGGGTTATCTGTCTCATCAGGGACACATGAAGATCCGAATCATAAATTCACAACAGAAGATAAGAAAAACATTTATAATTCGGATATTATCTATACAACTAATGATGTCTTAGGGTTTGATTATCTACAAGAAAATTTAGTTAGTCAAGCAAATGACCAATTTTTGAGGCCCTATAATTATGCCATTTTGGATGAAGTGGATTCGATTTTGCTCGATTCAGCACAAATGCCGTTAATTATTTCGGGAGCACCCAGAGTCCAATCAAATTTATTTAGTATTGCTAATCAATTTGTCAATACATTGATTATTAATGAAGATTTTGAAATGGACGATGAAAAAAAGCATGTTTGGCTAACTGATGTTGGTCTTTCACAAGCAAAACGCTTTTTTAATCGTAATAAGTTTTATTCTGCTGATAATTATATGCTTGTTAAGCATATTCAATTGGCTTTACATGCACGAACACTATTCAAATTGAATAGGGATTATGTGGTTGAGGACAATGAAGTAAAACTTTTAGATATTACAAACGGTCGTATTATGGTTGGAACAAAGTTACAATCAGGTCTGCATCAAGCGATAGAGGCCAAAGAGGGTTTGGAAATAACACAACAAATGAGGGCTGTGGCCTCTATAACCTATCAAAATCTATTTAGAATGTTTAAAAAATTATCTGGTATGACCGGAACTGGTCGATATGATGAAGAAGAGTTTATTCAGACCTACAATATGGCGGTTGTTGTTATTCCAACACACAAACCACTATTAAGAAAAGATTATCCAGATAAGGTATATACGACACTGCCAGAAAAATTATATGCTTCGATGGAATTAGTGATCAGATGCCATGAGCAAGGACAGCCTGTGTTGTTAACCACAGGTTCGGTGGAATTATCTGAAATATATTCTCAAATGCTATTAAAACAGGGGATAGCACATAATGTTTTGAACGCTAGAAATGTTGCCAAAGAAGCAGAGATTATTTCCGAAGCTGGCCAATTGGGAGCGGTCACTGTAGCAACTGTTATGGCTGGAAGAGGAACCGATATAAAGCTTGGCCGTGGTGTAGCTGAAAAGGGTGGATTAGCCGTTATTGGAACGGAGAGAATGACTAGCAAGCGTATTGATATGCAACTTAGAGGTCGAGCTGGACGACAGGGGGATCCTGGATTTAGTCAGTTTTTTGTGAGTTTAGAAGATGATATCGTTATTAATCGTGGATCTGAGAGGATGCACAAATATTATCAAGAACATATGAACGACTTCGACGTGCGAAACCCCAAGGAGCTCAAGAAAAGACGGTTCACTAGCGTTGTAAATAAAGCTCAAGCACGAGAAGAAAGTCAAGCACGTAGTGCTAGACAAAATGCATTAGAATTTGACGAAATATCGAGAATACAAAGAAACCTGATTTATGCTACTCGAAAACAATTATTGGAGGCGACCTCAGTATTTGACGACGAAATTATGAAAATTGCTGTACGAGTTGTTGATAATTTTTTAGACAGATCACATTTTATGACGCAGCAACATATAACACGGTTTATATTAGATAATCTTAACTACAATTTAAAGAAAAGTGAATTCATTGCGGGTTCTCGGAATAAAGAACAGATCAGAGATAAATTGATTGGTATGATAGTAAAATTACTGACAATTAAGTATCGAAATTTGAAATCCTATGAGGGAAGAAAAGTATTTCAACGAATTGCAATTTTGAAAGCTGTTGATACTTGTTGGATTGATCAGGTAGATCAATTGCAACAGCTAAAAAATATTGTTATTAATCGTCAATTTTCACAAAAGAATCCTATTTTTGAATATCAGAAAGAAGCAAGGAATTCATTTAAAGAAATGAAAAAGCAAGTAGACAAGGCTATTTTGAAAAACATCATGCTTAGTGATATTGACGTTTCGGATAATGGGAAAATGACTATTTCATTTCCATAATATGATAAGACACAAAGTATAAAGGGAGACATAATGAAAATACATATTACCAATCTTTATGGACAATCTAGCCGTAGCACAGCATTGATTGCTCAAAATATGGTAACAGATGTGGCAACTACTATGGGATTTAAAGAAATTGGCATTTATTCGTATCCGGTTCATACGGATAGTCCTAATGAATTAAACAAAAGAATCGATGGTATGTTTGCAGCTGTTGGATCTGATGACATTGTAATCGCTCAATTTCCAACATGGAATTCAATTGAATTTGATACAATGCTCATTGATAAACTATTATCATATAGGGATATTAAAGTTGCAATTTTTATTCACGATGTTGTACCGTTAATGTTTGAAAACAATTACTACTTAATGCCAAAATTTATTGAACTTTGTAATAAAGCTCAGGGACTAATTTTGCCAACGAGATCGATGTTTACACGTTTAGAAAAAGAGGGTCTTAAAACTAAAAAAATTGTTTTTCAGGGCCTTTGGGATCACTTATCAAAAGTTGACTACCATGAGCCAAACTATCAGAAAACCGTTAACTTTATTGGATCAGCGAGCCGATTTCCATTTGTGAAAGATTGGCATTTTGACACACGCTTGCAGTTTTTTGGTGATTTAGAAGAGTCTGATTCAATTAATAAAAGCAACATTGATTTGAAAGGCTGGATGTCAGATGACGAATTGATGTTGAATTTATCATCAGGATTTGGTCTGGTTTGGAGTGAAGAAATAGACAATCAGAAAGAAAGAACTTATTCTATGTATAATCTTTCTTATAAATTGAGTTCGTATCTTGCGGCTGGGTTGCCTATAATTGTGAACGAGGGGATTTCAACGCAAATGTTCTTGGAGAAAAATGGCATTGGGTTAGTTGCTAATTCTTTATCAGATGTGGATAGGATTGTTAAACAAACGTCAATTGAGGAGTATCAACAAATGGTTCGGAATGTGAAAAAAGTGAGTTATCTAATCAAAAATGGATATTTTACGAAAAAATTGTTAATCGATACTGTTTATAGGCTCTTAACTGAATAGAGGATGGGAGGCATATAATGACAATCTATAATTTCAATTTAGGAATCGGTTGGGCAAGTAGTGGCGTTGAATACGCACAGCTGTACCGTTCTCAGATATTTAGAAAAATTAATCAATCCGCCAAATTTATTTTTTTAGATTTTATTGGGGCGGATAATATCCAGCATTTGACAGAAAACATTGGATTTTATGATGAAGATGTTATTTGGATATATCAATATTTTACAGATATGCCCATTGAGCCAACAACATATGCTGCCCAACAGTTGGAGAGCACTTTTGATATGCCATATTCTCGTATAGAGGATCAAGATACATATCGTAGATACTTTTTTGATGACAATGATAGGATTGTTACTGCTTACAAAGCAAAAAAAAATCATAATGCCATCGAACGAGTAGAATTTGTTGCTGGTGGTAAATTAATTCGAAAAGATTTTTTTACTTCAAAACGTTTATTTTCTGAATATTATGCGCCACACGATAATCGTGCGTACTTATATGAACGGCACTTTTTTAATCGGGATGGATCACTAGCCTATGAAGAGATTGTTGATGGAGATCAAGATCTTTTCCGCATTAATGATCAGTTGATTTATGGGAAGTCAGAACTAGTAGCATATTTTATAAAGTGCTTAAAGTTACAAGAAGATGATATGGTGATTGTTGATAGGGCAACCGGTGTTGGGCAAGCTATTTTTGAAAATGTTGTTCCAGCAAAATTAGCTGTGGCTATTCATGCGGAACACTTTAACCCAGTTCATACAAATGATCATCATATATTGTGGAACAATTTTTACGAGTATCAGTTTGATGAAGCCCAGCATGTTGACCTATTTATCACAGCGACTCAAAAGCAAAAGAATGTTTTAGAGGGACACTTTCGTAAGTATACCAGTTTCCAACCTAAAATAGAGTCCATTCCGGTAGGTAACCTTGAACACTTGATTTATCCAGAAAAGCCGAGAGGGAATCACACACTCATTACAGCCTCTAGACTAGCAGCCGAGAAACATGTTGACTGGTTGGTAAAAGCTGTTGTGGTAGCTCGTCAAGAAATTCCAGATATAAAATTTGATATTTATGGAAGTGGAGGTGAAAAAAATAAAATCGAAAAAATAATTCAGGACAATTCAGCTGAAAAGTATATTGTATTAAGGGGCCATGCTAAGTTGGATAATATTTATAAGCAGTATTCGGCCTACGTGTCTGCCTCAACGAGTGAAGGATTTGGTTTAACACTTATGGAAGCAGTTGGTTCAGGATTATCTCTAGTAGGTTTTGATGTTCCTTATGGTAATCAAACCTTTATAAGTGAAGGAGAAAATGGTTATTTGGTACCATATCATAGTGAAGAGCCCGAACAAAAAATTATTAATGAATTATCGGAAAGAATAGTAAAACTTTTTATGAATGATGAAAACACAAAGTTTCATGCAGAATCCTACCTCAGGGCATCGAAATATCTTGTCAGTGAGGTAAGTTTATTGTGGGATCGAGTTATTAAGGAGGTTATCAATGATTAATTTGTTTGATAATTATGGACAGAAGACGAGAGACTTACATCATTCTTTAATGGCGTCAGGTTATAACAATAAGACCATTATCGTAAACGAGGATGGTTTTTTGCCTAAACGTGTTACTTCTCCTTACGCTTTTTATATTCATTTATACGAAGATGATTTTAACCCAACTTATTTTAACCAAATTGTCAAACCAGACTATTGGGAAATTCGTGGGACTAATTTAGAATCTGGAGTATATGACAAAAATATGAGGCGGGCCAATGTAATTTACACCTCGAACTTAAATAGTCAGCGTATAGTATCACGAGTTGAATGGTTAGATGGTAATAATGGCATTCGTAGTGTTGATCATTATGGAATTTCAGGCTGGCGTTTTGCTCAAACTAGTTATAATATCAAACATCAGAAAATCATGACTACGTACTACACCAAAGATAAAAAAGAAGTTATAGTTGAAAATTACCAAACCAAAAATATTATTCTTAATCAGGATGGGAAGGTGATTGTTTTTAAGTCCAAAAGTGATTTTGTAGCATTTTTTATTAAGAGTGTTGGCTATAACGATGACCATGTTTTATACAATTCGCTGTCTGTCCCTTTTCTAGTAACTTATGCTGGAGATATTTCGAAAAAGGATTGGTTATTTTGGCAAGAAGACATCGATAGTAATGGAGAATTACCTGGTAATATGGTTGCTTTGCTCACTGATATCAGAAAAGATAGTTTGGTAATATTCCAAGATAAGCGTCAGTACGATCAAGCCGTTAATCAGCATCCAGAATATAAGGAAAAAATTTTGCATATTGGTAACGTGTATCCAATTACCAAACATCATAGGGACAAAACATCTCGAGCTCTAATATTAACGAATTCTGATCATATAGAAAAATTAGATCAACTTGTAAGTGCGTTACCAGAAGTTGAATTTCATATCGCTGCACTAACAGAAATGTCCGATAAGTTAATGGATTTTGGAAAAATAAAAAATGTTGTACTTCACCCAAATGTTTCAAATGATTTAGTAGATAGGCTTAGAAAAATTTGCGCTATATATTTAGATATTAACCACGGGTCGGAGATAATGGCTGCCACTAGACAAGCATTTCTTAACAATCAATTAATTTTGTCGTTCACAGAAACCAGTCATGGCTTGTTCACGGTCGATAATAATAAGTTTAATAGTGAGGATGTGAGAAACATGATTAGTTTGATGAACGATGTATCAGAAAATATTACATCATATGAACAAAAAATTATTGAACAACACCAATATAATAATCAGACGGATATCAGTAGTTTTAGAAATGCAATCAATAGTAACTTGTGAAGGGGTTAAAGCGTATATGAATGAAAAAAAAGATAGTATGCAAGAAATTATAGATGGAAGGCTCAGTAATATTAGAAATGATGGGCGTCGGAACGATGAGAAAAGCAATAATTGGCTGCAATTTATTGTAGCGGTGATGATGAGTGTGGGAGTGATTGCTGGATTAATCGTAATATTGATACAACAATTTGATAAATAGTAAATGTCAAATGTCAAAAAATAATAAACAGACGTAATGATTAGTGGGAATAATGTACTAAGAAGTCAATAAAAATAGTCCAATTTATTGACTTATTAGCAACTAGGAGAAAATAATGCAAGATAAAAGTATATTTTTGGATGGGAAGAAAATAAAAGATAGACGGATACTGTTGAAAATGTCACAATCTGATCTTGCCAAAAATATAACAACGCAGGCAACAATTTCTTTAATGGAGAATCAAAATAGAGTTCCCAACATCGTTATCCTTTTGGAAATATTAAGTCGATTAAACTTGGAATTTACTGATATTGGTTCTAACAATTCAGATGAACAAGAAATCGAAACTTTATTTACAAGACATCTAATTCATGAGGAGATTAAAAATCCTGTTTCATTTCAATTTGAACAACAAAAAATAAAAAGTGGAAACAAAACTGATTTTTATGAACATATAATCCGTGCTCTTGATCACTTTTATAATAAAAATCCGGATTATTATAAGGCATTAGAAAACTTAAAATTAGCTGCACAAGAATCCCAATTTAAAAGTATAAGTAAATTAAATCAATATGTCATCTATCAATACTTGGCATTGTGCCAAAACGGTCTGGGATGCGTTAAGGCAGCTAGAAATTATTTCGACGAAATGCTTGCTAATGAACCTAACACAAGTGTCATTTCAGATGAACAGTGTAGATGTATTTTGAAAGTTAGAAGTAATTATATTGACTTTTTGGTTGAAAATGGTGAATATCAACTGAGTGAATACTATATTAAAGAATCTCTTGTTTTATGCAAACATAGATATACGATTTACTTAGTTTCTAATTTCTATCGTCAGTGGGCTAACATACAAAAGAATACTGGAAAAAATGATTTATTTCTAAAATATATGTTTCGTGCAGATAATGTGGATACATTTTTAGCACTGTAATTGTACTAGTTAATGCATGCAATTGGCCATATACATGATAAGTAATAGACTATGATTCTTTTTTCATGAACATACTTTTAATATAATTAACGGTTCTGGGAGATATATCAAAGGCGATTGCAGTATCTTTAATTGTGTGACGATTAGCATATTCAAAGATAGCCATATTACGGCTGTCTTTTTTTCGCTTTGGTCTACCTTCCCTATAATTAGGATTATGTTGTTTTGCAAAAACTTTACCGGCCTGAGTTCTTTCGATAATCATGTCACGCTCCATCTCAGCAACCGATAATAAGGTTCTGACAATCATACGACCCATTGGGGTATTATCAATGGTACCTAAGTTTAATACCTTAATTATAATTCTTTCTTTCAGGAGATCATCAATTAAATTTAATGCTTCACGTGTATTACGAGCAAAGCGATCTAACTTGGTGACGATCAATGTGTCATTGGGTTCAATTAGGTTGACGAGTTTTTCAAATTGTGGTCGTGATGTAGTGGTGCCCGAATATTTTTCACTGAAAATTATGTCAGCTCCTGATGTTTTTAGAGTCTCCTTTTGTTCATTCAGAGATTGTCCAGCAGTAGATACTCTAGCATATCCATATATCGTCATATTTCACCTCATAAAATTGCATAACTAAATTGCAGCGTGTAAATACAAGTATATCATGTCATAAAAAAAGCGCAAATTACTTAACATTTAATTGCATAAGAATTGAATAAAAATTTTTGTATCATACTAGAAGCAGTTTGTTAATTGAGTATCGTTGACAAATTATCTTTATATCATTAGTTACAATTTATTTTCATTAAGTAACAAAGATTACTATCTGTTTACATTACTCGAAAAAAAAAGCATTGTAAAAAAAAAGTGGTAATCTTATACAGACAAGTAAATGAGGATTTTTTCATGATTGTAGATTTGCACAGCCATCTATTGCCAAATATTGACGATGGATCGAAATCATATAGAGCTTCTATTCGTATGGCTAAAGAGGCGGTTGATGACGGTATTAGAGCTGCATTGATGACGCCTCATCATATGAATGGGCATTATGTGAATCATAAACCAGACGTTATTCGGTTAACTGAAGAATTTCAAAGTCACTTGGATAATAATCATATTCCATTGCAAGTTTTCCCCTCACAAGAAGTTAGGATAAACGGTGATTTACTTCACGCTTTAGATAATGATGACATTTTGTTCGCCGATGAGTCTAATCGTTACTTATTGTTAGAGTTTCCTGATGATGATGTGCCTACTTACAGCACAGATATGATTTTTCAAATCATGCAGCGTGGTATTACGGTCGAAATTGCTCATCCAGAAAGAAATACCAAAATTATGTCAACACCAAGGATTCTATTTGATTTAATCGAAGCGGGGGCGTTGGCTCAGGTAACTGCTAGTTCTTATGTAGGAACATTCGGTAAAAAAGTTGAGAAATTTGCTGAGCAAATTCTTAGTCATAATCTAGCGCATGTTTTTGTGTCTGACGCCCATGATTTGCCTAACCGTAGTTATGAATTAGCTGAAGCAATGGTTAAAGTTGAAAAGCAGTTAGGTAAAGAGTATCAGCAATTGTTGGAGAGCAATGCTGAAGCTATTTTAGATGGTAATGATGTCACAACACTTTTACCAGAGCCCATTGTGAAAAGAAAGTTTTTTAGTAAATTTTAGAGAAGAGAGAGATTGAAGAACCATGAATAACGTTCTTGAACTGCGCCAATTATGGCATATCATTCAAAAGCATTTTTTTGCGCTTATTTTTATGGCTATTATTGGCGCTTGTGCTGGCTATGGTGTGGCTAAATTTGTTATTGCGCCAACATATAGTGCATCAACTAGTATGCTAGTTAACCGATCAACTGATGATATGAGTACTGCCACAGCTAACTTGTCTGATCAACAGGCGGATGTCCAGCTGATCAATACATATAAGAATTTAATTATTTCAAGCAATGTATTAGGCGCTGTTTCTGATAAATTAGAAAATCCAGCACCAATTGTTGTCCAAAAGGCTAAAGATGCTGTCTATGACACACTTGCTGATGGCACACGACGCTTAGTCACACCGGCCCAAAAAGAAATCACCAAGCCTTCTAACAAAACAAAGTACCAGCTTTCAGTTGATGAATTGAAAAGTATGGTCACGATTTCTAGTCAACAAAATTCACAAGTATTTTCAATTAATGTTAAGTCAAAAGACCCCAAATTAGCCGCAGACGTAGCTAATGAAGTGGCTGATGTCTTTAAAGACAAAATCGGTGGCTTTATGAAAATTAATAACGTGTCAATTATAGATTCAGCCAAAGCCAACAAGAAGCCAGTCTCACCAAATACTAAGTTGTTCACATTGGCTGGATTAGTAGTTATTGGCGGATTAACTTTCCTTTATATGCTGATTAAAGAATTGGCAGACACGACGATTAAGTCTCCAGATGAAGTCTCACAATTATTTGGTATGACTAACTTAGGTGTTATCGGTCATGTTAAGCCAGTCAAAAACTTCAGTATGGCACCTTCAAGTAGTGCTGCAGTTAAGGTAAACCAGAGTAATGGGACACAACGATCACGTTTGAGTCGTTTAGATCGGGAATAAAGGGGAGGAGATAATTATGAGTTTTTTTAAGAAACAATCAAGTGTCGGTAAAGATGGTTTGTCTGTTGAAACAATGACTAAGGGCGCTAGATTGATTACAGCGGCTGAACCAAAGAACCCTGTATCAGAACAGTTTCGTACTTTGCGCACTAATATTGAGTTTGCTGCAGTATCTAGAGGCGAAATTAAAACATTATTAATCTCCTCGGCATTGCCATCTGAAGGCAAGTCCACAGTAACTTCAAACTTAGCGATTGTCTATGCACAGCAAGGAAAGAAAGTATTATTAGTTGACGCTGATTTGCGACGCCCTACTGTGGCAGTTTCCTTTGGCTTAAATCGTAATTCAGCTGGTTTAACGAATTACTTAGGCGATAATCATAAAGAAATCAGCGATGTTGTTCATCGTACGGCGATGGATAATTTGGATGTGGTAACATCAGGACCAATTCCACCTAACCCGGCTGAATTATTGGGTTCGGGTAGAATGACTGAATTGGTGACGCAGCTCAAGTCACAATATGATCTGATTATCTTTGATGTACCGCCATTTTTGATGGTAACAGATGCACAGGTTCTCATGTCTAAAGTTGATGGTGTAGCTATCGTGATTAATGGTGGTAAAACTAATAAAGGCGCCCTTCAACGAACGAACGAAATGTTGAAAATTGCTGAGGCGCCAGTATTAGGATTTATTTATAATGATCAAAGTCGTAGAAAGAAAGGGAGTTCAGGATACGGCTATGGTTATGGATACGGTTACGGTTATGGGGGAAACAAAAACTAAGTAGCATAAAGTAGTAAGAGATTTGAGGAGAGAATAAATTGAGAGTGCAAAATATATTCATTCGAATATTGGATTTGATTGGATCATTACTTGGCTTACTTGTTTCAGTAATTCCTGTTATTTTGATTGCCATTCAAGTTAAAAAGGATGGTGGCCCTATTTTCTTTAAGCAAGAGAGAATTGGTAAAGGTGGTGAGCCATTCATGATGTGGAAAATACGCTCAATGGTCACTAATGCGGAGGAAATTCGTCAAGATTTGTTAGAACAAAGTGACGTTGACGGTATGTTTAAAATGAAAGAAGACCCTCGGGTGACAAAAATAGGCAAATTTATCCGTAGACACTCGTTGGATGAATTACCTCAATTTTGGAATGTATTAAAAGGTGATATGTCTTTAGTCGGTACACGTCCAGCGCTTCGGGAAGAAGTCGAAAAATACCCAAAACGCGCAATGCTTAGGCTTAATGTTAAGCCTGGTATTACTGGGCTATGGCAGGTCAGTGGGAGAAGTAATGTTGATTTTGATACAATGATTGACTTGGATTTAAAGTATATTGCTAATCAAAGCCTTTGGGGAGATATTGTGATTCTGTGCAAAACAGTTCTATTGATGTTCCCAAGTGAAAAGACTGGAGCTTATTAAAATGAAGCATATTTATATTATTGGATCTAAAGGTATACCGGCCAGATATGGTGGCTATGAAACGTTTGTTGAGAAATTAACTGCGGGTCAAGAATCACCCGACATTACGTATCATGTAGCTTCTCGCCGAGATAATACCGAACTAAGCCAAGAAAATGATGTCTTTGAATACAATGGTGCGGAGATTTTTTCAATTGATGTTCCTAGTATTGGTCCAGCACAAGCGATAGCATACGATATAAAAGCACTCCAGTGGGCAATTCAAAATGCTAAAGACATTGAAGCAAAGGCGCCAATATTTTACATTTTAGCGGCACGCATCGGGCCTTTCATTGGAAGGTATGTCAAGCAAATTCATGCGCTTGGTGGTACATATTTAATTAATCCAGACGGACATGAGTGGAAACGCGCCAAATGGCCATTACCAGTTAGAAAGTACTGGAAAGTGTCTGAAAAAGGTATGATTAAACATGCTGATTTGGTGGTGTGTGATAACCGTAAAATAGAAGAATATATTCAAGAGGAGTATGGGGCATTTAAACCTGATACAACTTTTATAGCTTATGGCACAGATACTACGCCTTCGTCGTTGAATAAAAATGATGCCATTGTTGAAAACTGGTTTCATGAAAAAAACATACAACAAAATAATTATTATTTAATTGTTGGTCGTTTTGTACCTGAGAATAATTATGAAACAATGATTCGTGAATTTATGAAGTCTGATTCTCAAAAAGATTTGGTGATTGTCACTAACGTTGAAAAAAATAAGTTCTATCAGAAGTTACTACAAATAACTTCCTTTAATCAAGATAAGCGTATCAAGTTTGTTGGCACGGTGTATGACCAACCGTTACTTCGCTACATTCGAGAAAATGCATTTGCTTATATTCATGGACACGAAGTCGGCGGAACAAACCCTAGCCTTTTGGAATCATTGTCCAGTACACAGCTGAACTTGCTTGTTGATGTTGGTTTTAATCGAGATGTTGCCCATGATGCAGCTATTTATTGGACAAAGGAAGACGGTCATTTGGCACGTGCGATTGATGCAGCTGATCATTATACTGAAGAGCAATTATTTAATAATGGAAAGACGGCTAAGCAAATCATTGCTAGAGAATATACTTGGCAAAAAATAATTGCTAAATATGAAATGGTGTTCGAATAAATCAATGAAAATAT
Organism: Leuconostoc pseudomesenteroides KCTC 3652; assembly: GCF_014634745.1. Taxonomy (GTDB): domain Bacteria; phylum Bacillota; class Bacilli; order Lactobacillales; family Lactobacillaceae; genus Leuconostoc; species Leuconostoc pseudomesenteroides. Next base: position 45,995 of record NZ_BMBP01000011.1, on the reverse strand, counting down.
TACATTATGCTTTAGGATTTCCGCCCGAAAGAACAGGTGGACTGGTAAAGTACTCGTTAGACTTAATGAATGAACAAATAAATCAGGGACATGAAGTAGTCATGGTTTTTCCTGGTCGAGTAAATTTTTTAAAACGAGAACCTTATTTTAAATTTGGTAAACGTCAAAATATTCCCTATGCGGAATTAGTTAATTCTTTGCCACTTCCGTTAATTGGTAATATAAAAAATCCGCAAGATTTTATGAAACATACAGATTCTAAAGTATTTATTAATCTTTTAGAGTCAGAGAAACCAGATGTTATACATATTCATACATTGATGGGTTTATATGGCGAGTTTTTAGAAGAGGCTAAGAAACATAATATCAAGATAGTTTTTACAACGCACGATTATTTTGGCATTTCGCCCCATCCCAAAATGTATTTAGATGGTCATGATTTTGTTGAAGACAAGAAGTATGATATATGGAATAATATACGTTCATATGGAAGTAGAACTATTAAACTAAGAATTAATCAGTTAAGCATATATCCAGCTCTACGTACCTTGATAAAAAAGTTGAAGAAATCATCTGCATTAGTGGATGATTTACCTGTACAAACTTGCTGGTCAACTGAAGTCGATTCAGGCTTTCAAGAGCTGAAAAAATATTATCTAAGTATGTTGAAATGTGTTAATATTGTTCATTTTAACAGTAGCGTTTCAAAAAAAGTTTATGAGCAGTTTCTACCAAATATGACGTGGAAAACTGTAACGCTTTCAATATCCAGTAATAATATTGAAAGATCAGGTGAGGTTTTACTATTAAACAAAAAAATTAATTCAATTGCATATATTGGTCCTTATACTGAAGAAAAAGGTTTTTTTAAATTTTTAGAATTTGTAAAAGTATTTGAATTAGAAAATCCTAATATGTCTTTTTTTGTGATGGGTGATAACTCTAGTGTAGATATTGGAAAAGTAACTGACTTAGGAAGATATGACCAGGTTTCTTTTAAAAAATATATGAATAAAATTGATTTAGTAATTTTACCTAGTCAATGGCATGAAACTTTTGGCTTGATAGCTATTGAGGCATTATCAACGGGAACTAAGGTGGCTGTTGCTAGTAAAATGGGAGCGTCGGATATTGTTCCTAATTGGTTGCAGTTTGATGATATGCGTAATATTAATTCTGAATGTATTGAAAACAAAGAAACATTAATAAATATATTATCACCAGAAGAACATTTCGAAAAAGTTAGTAAGTTATATGTTAGTTTATCTAGTTAATTACAGCTAAATATATTTATAGATTATTCAGATTGAAAAGCAATTTGGGTTTATAAATAATGGACTTAAATTAAAAATTAATAAAAACTTAGGAGAAATATGTATTGGCCATGAAAAAAATACTACTATTCGGCGCCACACCTTTTCAAGGTGGAATTGAAACATTTATAATGAATATTTGCAAGGTTATGAACTATGATAATGAAATTTATATCTATAATTTCAGTAATCAGAAAATTGCCTATCAAGATATATTGACTAAAAAATTTGGTGTGAAGGTTCTTCAGGTTGCAAATGTAGGAGGCAAATTGGGACATTTTTCACGGAAAATTCAATACAAGCAATTTTTCAAAAAATTTAAATTTGACATAGTGCATGTAAATGCCAATTCTCCGTCAAATTATGATTTTGCGTTAGCTGCACTTACAAGTGGCGCAAAAGTTATATATCATTCACATAATGACAGTGCAGAATCATTTGTTATGGATAAAAAATATAAAAATTTAATTTCACAAGTGCGTTCCTTTCAAAGGAAAAGATTGTCCAGCTTAGATGTTAAAAGGGTTGCCGTTAGTGATAACGCAGCAAAATGGATGTTTGACAATAATCAGGATGTTCAGATTATACCTAATGGTGTTGATTTTGACAAAGTAAAGTTTTCTAGTGAAAAAAGGGTAGATGGCAGATCGATGTTACATATTTTAACGAGCGATACCACATTACTGGTCGCTTCAAGATTAACAGCACAAAAAAATATTGGTAAGTCCCTTTCAATTGCAAAATTAGCGATTGAGAAGGATGTTGCTCAGCATTTAATTATTGTTGGAGACGGCGAAGAAATGCCATTGATCAAGGAAACTGTAAATTATTATCCTCAAGATATTAAACAGAAAATTCATGTTCTAGGTGCCCAAAGTGATATGCAACTTTGGTATAGTGTTGGTGATATCTTGTTAATGCCTTCAATCTATGAAGGATTACCCTATTCTGTTTTAGAAGCGCAAGCTAATGGCTTATCAATACTTGCTTCTAATGCTATTCCACAACAAGCAGTAATTACTGAAAACCTCATTAGTTTTATGGATGTACAGGAGAATGATGAGATGTGGGTTCAAAATATGCAATTATCCGTGGATAGACAGAAAAGAAAAGAGTATGTACAGGTAGCAAATCAAAGTAGATATTCTCTAAAAAATTTTGAAAGCATTATGGATAATCTTTATGAAACAGTATAAACAATTACATCAAGATGACACATATATGACGTGTCCGTCAATATATGTTATTGTCGTAACATTCAATCCAAGGGTTATGGATTTATTTAATAATTTAAGCAAATTTTGTGCAAGTGTTAATAAAGTTTTTCTAGTTGATAATTCCGATGATTCTTTAATTTGTGAACAGATTAAATCAAAGGCTAAAAATCATAGCAATATTTTTTATCGACGGTTAGAAAGTAATAATGGAATTGGATCTGCCCAAAATGAGGCCGTTCGTTATCTCATCGATAATAAATATGGTGATGATGATTTATTGTTGTTTTTTGATCAAGACAGTTATATAGAAAAAAAGCAACTGTTGAATCTAGCAAATCATTTAATTTTAGAAAAAAAGAAGAATAGGAAGGTTATTATGTTAGGAGCAACAACAAATTCTTCTGATTCTGAAATTGGAACGACGATTGCTTCTCATATAATTAGTTCAGGATCTATTGTCAGTTTGGGTGATTTTAAAAAAGTGGGTTACTTTGATGAAGAACTTTTTATTGACTTTATAGATTTTGCATGGTGCTGGAAAGCACAAACGCTCGGTTATCAGGTAATGATGGATCATGATGTGTTTCTACATCATCAAACTACTGGTCAATTAAGGACTATACTTGGTAAAGGAATTGATAATCCAGATCGTCTGTATTATGTGTATAGAAATTTAATTGTTTCACTTAAAAGGTATAGCCCATCCTTTTCGTTTAGTTTTGGTTGGTACCGCCATTTATTCATGAAGGCAGTTTTTCAAATAGTGGTTGCTGAAAGCAAGAAAAAACGCACTGTAATGATAGTAAAAGGTATCTGGCATGGTATGAATGATGTAACTGGAAAATATAAATAGTTTTTTAGTAGAATTACATGCACTGGTAATATGTTAACAAATATTCGTTGTGAAAGTGGCTTTATAAGTAGTAATTTTACTCGATAGACTACTCGGTTTGGAAGCGTAGAGTGTCGATTAATTCAACGTAGTATACTTAACTGTGGTCTGTTCATTATCAAATTTTTTTGATAACACAAATCTAATACTTGTTCCTCCCTAAAGTTTTTTGAGATTATTATTAGAAAGTGAGAAAAAAGTGAGTATTGTCAATGTTTTAATGTCAACATATAATGGAGAAAAATACGTTAAGCAACAGATAGATTCTATTCTAAACCAAAGAGATGTCAAAGTTTTCTTAACAGTTCGCGATGACGGCTCGACCGACAAGACGGTTTCAATTTTAACGGAATATAACCAATTGGCTAATGTTAGTGTAACAGTTGGTGAAAATGTGGGATTCAGAGAAAGCTTCATTTCTTTGTATTCTAACTTGCGTAAAGAAGATGCCGATTATTACGCTTTTTCTGATCAAGATGATGAATGGCTACCAGAAAAGTTAATGCAGGCGGTTGAAATGTTGAGTAACAAAAGTGCTAATCTTCCCACACTATACATAAGCGATAGATATATTGCTAATGAGGATTTGTCTAAAGTGACTGGAAAGGTTTATGATAATTATCCACCATATAATTGGAACGCTACTCCTATTTCAAGATTTGTTGACTCAAGGGGCGCTGGATGTGTACAGGTGTGGAATAAAGCAGGACAAAATTTATTAGAACAGTATATTCCGTATAATATAACTCATGATGAATGGGTTACAGCTGTATTTACTTTTATGGGAAAAGTAGTGTATGACAAACGCGCCTTTATAAATTATAGAAGGCATATTAATAATGTTTCTGGCACGACCAACACTGAAGGACCATTGAATTTTTTTCAAAAAGTAAAACTTTTAGTTAATAAATTAGCTAAAAAACAATTTTCTCAGAATATGGATTACAGAGCTCAGCTATTATTAAAAGGGTACCGGGAACAATTATCGGAGAATGACATAAAAAGTTTAACAGCATTTTCAGAATACAAACATAGTTTTTCCAAGAAATTATACATCTTGTTCTCAAAAAAAATAAAGGTTACTTCTTCAGAAGCACCTATCAACTATCAATTAATGAAGATTTTAATGCTATTTACTAATGGATTATAAGAGTAAGGATAACCTAAAATTGGAATATGTAATGAGCTTGAAAGAGATCAAGCAACGTGAACTAGATATCTTATTGTATGTAAAGAAAATTTGTGATGATAATGGTTTGAATTATTTTTTACATGGAGGAACATTAATTGGTGCATTACGACATCAAGGGTTTATTCCTTGGGATGATGACATCGATATATGTATGCCAAGAGAGGATTACGAGAGATTTTTAAACATAGACAAAAATATGTCCAATCAATATTCTTCACTAAGTATAGAAAATGATGAAAATTATTATTATGCGTTTTCTAAAGTGACCGATAGGCAAACAACTATTAAGGACAGCAATGAAAAAACACACTATGGTGTTTTTATTGATGTTTTTCCTATAGACAATGTTCCTCAAAGCTGTTTTAAGAAAAACATTTATTTCTTACGAGCTTATGTCTATAAACGTATATTAATGCATCTTAATGAAAAAGAAGTCAAGAAGGATGGCAACGTTTTAAAGATAGTTTTAAGGCAGTTTGTCAAGCTGTTTAATCATAAAAAAATTATCAAGAGTTTTAATGAGCATATTATTAAGGTACCAAGAGGATTACAAGTTTCTACTATTACAACAGGGTCACAGTGGGACATATCGTATCAAAGAGAATGGTTTGATGGCAAAGTTACTGTCACTTTTGAAGGGCATGATTTTCCAGCTCCAATAGGATATGATAGCTTATTACATAAATACTTTGGTGAATATATGGTTGTCCCACCGAAAGAAAAACAAGTGGCGCATGGGTACACTTATGTGGCGCTTAACAAAGAAAGTAAGGAGTAACGATGAAGTGTGATAACGTAGTACTAATATTTGCTGGCGGAGTGGGTTCAAGAATGAACAATGGTTCACTACCTAAGCAATTTTTAGAAGTGGAAAGTAAGCCTATAATTATACACACATTGGAAATATTTGAAAGAAGTCAAGATATTGACGGAATATTTATTTCAATTACTCCAGGATGGAAAAACTTTTTGGACAAATTGACTAAAAAGTATAATTTACAAAAAGTAGTTAAAATAGTTGAGGGAGGCGAAACAAGTCAAATTTCTCAATTCAACGCTTTAAAAGCAATGGCAGAATTTGTAAATGATCAAACCACTGTGCTGATACATGATGGCGTTCGCCCTTTAATTGATAATGAAGTCATAAAAAACAACATTAACAGTGTAAGAAAGCATGGTAACGCCATCACAGTCAAAAAAGCGATAGAAACAGTTATTACTGTAACTAATGATAATCAGGTCGACCAAGTGCTGAATCGTGATGATTATAGAATGGCCGTTGCGCCTCAAAGCTATCATTATAAAGATATTTTTTCTGCTCACAGTAAAGCTGCAGAATCAGGGAAAGTTGATTTTGTTGATTCTGCACAATTAATGCAGAGTTTTGGAACAAAACTTTTTTATGTTGACGGAACAACTAACAATATAAAAATAACAACTCCGATTGATTATTATATCTTCAAAGGTATTTTAGAAGCAAGAAGAGTGAATCAAATTTTTTAGACGACTGTTAGGAGTGAGAGAGATAATGCTAGAAAATTTAGAAATAAACTTGATTGTAAAAAAAGAGTTAAGTCAGTTAGTCAATAAACATAAAAAGTTATTCGATAAGTTTGACAATAAAACGGTTGCGATTTCTGGTGCCACTGGGCTAATTGGTGGACAAATGGTATTATCTTTTGCTTTATATAATCAATTGTATGGTAAGAATGTCAATATCATTGCTTTGATTAGAAACAATGAAAAAGCAAAGAATCTTTTCGGAAAGTTATATTCATCAATCAGTTTTATAGAAGCAGATGTTCGTGAAATCACTAAAATTGAACATTCCATTGACATTATATTTCACACAGCAGCTGTAACGCAATCTAGTTTTATGGTAGAGTATCCGGTTGATACACTGGATATTATGTACCAAGGCACAAAGCGGTTACTCGAAATTGCACGTCAGCATCGCAGTCAGTTTGTATACATCTCATCAATGGAAGCATTTGGAATAACTGATCCTAATAAATCAATCATAAAAGAAGAAGATATAGGATACATAGATTTAACTAGCATTAGAAGCACCTATTCTGAAGGGAAAAGGGTTTGTGAGCTTTTAACAACGGCATACGCAGCACAATATAATTTAAAAACTCATAATGTGAGGCTTGCGCAATCATTTGGTCCTGGTTCAGATAGAAATGATAATAGAGTTTTCTCGTATTTTGCAAATAGCGCATTGCAAAACAAGGATATTACTATTAAGTCTTCAGGGAAAAGTATGGGTAACTATGTTGATATAAGAGATGCAATTACGGCGATTTTGGTCGTAAGCCAGCAGGGCGAAGTAGGTAAAACATACACGGCTGTGAATGAGGATTCTACCATGTCAATAGATGAATTAGCTCTGTTAGTTTCTACACGTTTTTCAAGTAAAAAATCTAAAGTGATTATTGAAAATAATGAAATTGAAAAACAAAAATTTGCTCCAGATACAACAATGAAGTTAAGTAGTAAGAAGTTGAGGACAATTGGTTGGCATCCAGATTATACAATCACTAATATGTTTGATGATATGATTAGTAGTTGGAGATAAATAGCGAGGTTACTATGAAAATTAGTTTTGTATTACCTAATAATTCGGATCATCCTATTGGTGGATATAAAGTTATTTACGAGTATGCAAATATGTTTGCGTCTAATGGAGATGACGTAACAATAAATTTCACTCTATATGATAGGGTGCCAAATAAGTGTGTTGGTCTGCGAGGTGTGTTAGGCAAAATAAAACGCAATATTTTGTATCATGTTGGCATTCTTGTTGAATCAAAAGAAAAGGTAACATGGTTTAATTTGGATAGTCGTATTAAACTTAACTTCGTTTTACCCCAAGAAAAGTATTTTCCAGACAGTGATATTGTTATTGCTACAGCATGGACAACAGCCTATACAGTAAATAAATTATCCTCAAGAAAAGGAACAAAAGTTTATTTTATTCAACATGATGAGCGAATATTTGGACCAGCTGAATTTGTTAAGCCAACATGGTCATTTGACATGAAGCGCATAGTAGTAGCCAGTTGGTTAAAAGAAATGTTGCAAAATGAATTAGGTGTTAAGGCTGAGGTTGTTAAGAACTTTGTTAATAGTGAAGAGTTTGATATATCAAATAGTTTGACTAATAGAAAACATGTTGTAAGTATGCTAAATCACGATAATCCTTTCAAAGGAACAGCAGAAGGTATTGAAGTGTTAAAAAAGGTACATGATAAGATACCAGATTTAGAAGTAAAACTTTTTGGCACCCCACATGTGCCTGAAAATCTCCCAGAATATTTTTCTTACACCCAAAATGCGACATCAAAACAATTAAAGGATTTATATAATCAATCAGCGATATACTTGTTTCCTAGCCGTATAGAAGGATGGGGATTAACTGCTACTGAAGCTATGATGTGCGGCGCAGCACTTGTTAGTTCAAAGAATGGGGGAGTTAATGATTTTGGAATCAACCAACAAACAGCTCTTTTGTCTGAAGTTGGTGATAAGGAACAAATGTCTAAAGATATTATTAGCCTATTAGACGATAACTATAAAAGAATTACCATGGCTGAAAATGGTTACAATTTAGTTAAGAAACTTTCAAAGGAAGTATCTTTTTACAAATTAAACTCAATTTTTGAAGATTGGAAGTAATATAAATATGACGCAGAATCAGTGGATTGTAAAAGGTATTCAACCGTTTATTATTATTATTTTTTTTGTATTATCTTCACCAACAATAGTGCAACTTACGCAGTCTAACTTTCTTACCAAATTGCTGATTCCTATATTGTTTTTGCTTATTATTCTACTTTACATATTAACAACAAAAGCTTTTTTTTCAGTGAAGGGATTTGTATGTCTGGTATTATTTCTTCTGTTAGTTGGATTTTCTATAGCTTCTTCACCTAGTTATTCTGTTACATCTGAAATAAAGTCTACATTAGTTCGTTATCTACCTTTCTTGTTTATGTTTATAATATTGTGGTTGCGTCCAATTACAAAACACAAAATAGGTGATCGTCATTTTCTGTTAGTTGTATATTTTGGACTAATTGAATCAGTACTTGGTATATTTCAGTTTGTCTTAAAAAGCCCGCTTCTACCAACAAGTATTAATGGGCAACAAATTGTTAGTTCTATCTATTATATAGTCGGTCAAGGTGGAACTGGAGATTCGTCATTGCTGAATGCAAATTATTTAGTTCGTGCTTCAGGGACAATGGGCTCAGGACTTGGGTTAGGAATTTTGTGCCTTTGTTGTATAGCAATCATTGAAATGTGGCCACACACTAAATGGAGAAACATGATTCGAGGTGTATTTTACTTAACTTCCTTTTTGACTTTGACAAGTACTATTATTGTGGGTTTGAGTTTTTATATAATCACTAAGCGAGTGTATAAAGAAAAACAGTTCCTGTATAAATGGACATATTATAGTCTATGGTTTATAGGATTAGTAAGTCAGTGGATTATTTCAAAAATACCCGATAGTATTTTTGAAAAGTTGCCATCATTATTAAGTAGATTTGATGGTATTAAGTACTATGAGTCGGTGTTGAGTTTTGGTACGAAAAATATTCTTATAGGGCAAAATTTTTCTAATAGATGGCAAAATCTTGCTAATGCTACTATGAATATAAACGGACGATATGTTGTTGACAATTTTTTCATGTATATTTTTTTTGATTTAGGATTGTTAGGACTGTTAATAATATTTATAGCCCATCGACAGACATTTGTACAATCATTGAGAGAAGATCAGTATATACTAGCATCCTTAAGCTTGTCTATTCTAATAATAGGTTTTGCCAATAATATTAGTTATGCTGTGGGAATTGCTGGATTTATAACTTTATGTTCTTTGAATAAATCTCCTGACGCTTATGAAAACTTAAAAGAGAAAAACAATCTATTATGAATAAATTAACTCGAACAAAAGCAGCGACGATTAACTCTGTAGTTGCTAGTACAGCACAATTAGTACAATTAATTATGCAATTTATTTCCCGATCTGTTTTTATTAATGTATTGGGTGCCGAATTTTTGGGACTGAACGGACTGTTTCTTAATTTATTAGGATATCTAAACTTTGCTGAGCTCGGCTTAGGTGCTGCAATTACTTTTTCCTTATTTGATCCTCTGGTTAATGATGATAAACCGCAAATTGTAGCTATCATGAACCTTTTCAAAAAATGGTATCGTTATATTGCATTATTTGTATTGGTAGGAGGCTTGATTTTAACACCCTTTGTCCCCAAACTTATAAATGGAGGGGTCAGTCATTTAGATATTAATGTATATATCGCATTCTTACTGGCATTATCAAACACTGTCCTTTCTTATCTTCTGACTTACAAAAGAACACTCTTGCTTGCAGATCAAAAAGGATATATAAATACTTTAAATACAGTTGGCTATAATATTGCCGGTCAATTGCTTCAAATCGCTACTTTATATATATTTAAAAATTTCTATCTTTTTCTCGTGATTCAAGCCGTAATCATGTTTGTATCAAACTACCATGTATCACGAGTAGTCGATAAGTTGTATCCATACTTACAAGAATACCGTCAAGAAAAAGTAAGCGGTAAGGTCATTGGATATATGAAGAAAAACATCAGTGGGATGCTCTCAGCAAAAATGGGCGGAATCATTGTGAATGGTACCGATAACTTATTACTTTCTTACTATATTGGTCTGACATCTGTTGCCATGTATGCTAACTACACAATGATTATTACTGGTTTGACCCAAGTTATGGGGCAACTAATATCTGCTGTCACTTCTTCTATTGGCAATTTGGGAGCTTCTAAAGAGAGTCAAAAGAAGAAAGAGGAGGTCTTTTATAAATACTTTTATATCAGTAGTTTATTGTCTATTCTAGTAGCGGTTGGATTTAGTGCTTTTTCATCAACTTTTGTGACACTATGGTTAGGTAATAAAATGGTGTATTCATTCCTGCCACTTTTGATTATTTCTCTGAATTTTGTTTTTCAGAGTTTAAGGCAAAGTGTTATTAATTATACGAATGCTTATGGGCTTTATTGGTATGCACGATGGAAACCAATATTTGAATCATTAGTTAATCTAGTTGTGTCTTGGACTTTGGTTAAATATACTGATTTGGGTATTTCTGGTGTTTTAATTGGAACCATTACCAGTAATTTACTTGTTAATGTCTTTTGGGAATCATGGATTGTTCTTCGCTATGGTTTAAATACAAAAGTGCGGCGTTTTTTATGTCTTTATATATCTTATATAATTGGTAGTGCGATAGTTATTTTTGTAATAGTGTATACTGTGGAAAACTTTTCAGGTCAAAAATTTGTAAATGGTGTTCTAATTGCAATTCTAGCAGAGCTAGCGGCTTTCGTTATGTTTATGATTTTGAATAAGATTTTTTATCCAAAAGATTTAGAGGCTTTTAGTATCGTTGCTCTACTACAACACTTTAAGTCATAAATATTGGCTAAAAACTAAAAAATTAGTATACTCGATAAGGAGGGAAAAAATGAAAGGCATTATCCTAGCCGGAGGGTCCGGCACAAGACTTTATCCAATTACCAAAGCAACTAGTAAGCAATTGGTGCCAATTTATGACAAGCCAATGATTTATTATCCGTTGTCTGTTTTGATGTTAGCGGGTATTACGGATATTTTGTTAATTTCGACGCCAGAATATGTTGGACAATTTGAAGAATTATTCGGTAATGGTCATGATCTTGGGTTAAAGATTGACTATGCCATTCAAGAAGAACCTCGTGGCTTGGCCGATGCATTTATCGTTGGTGCTGACTTTATTGGCAATGATTCGGTAGCGTTGGTACTGGGCGATAACATTTTCTACGGTGCTGGGCTATCAGAGAAGTTACAAGCAGCCGCTTTGAAAACAACTGGTGCGACAGTGTTTGGTTATCAAGTGAAAGATCCAGAACGTTTTGGTGTGGTTGACTTTGATCAAGCTGGTAAGGCAATATCGATTGTCGAAAAGCCTGCACAGCCGCAATCAAATTATGCGGTGACTGGTCTTTATTTCTATGACAATGACGTGGTCGAGATAGCTGCCAATGTGAAACCATCAGCGCGTGGTGAAATTGAAATTTCTGATATTAACCAAGCTTACTTAGAGCGTGGTGATTTGGATGTTCAGGTCATGGGTCGTGGTTATGCTTGGCTAGATACTGGCACACATGATTCTTTGTTGGAAGCTTCCTCATTCATTGCCACAATCCAAAAGCAACAGAACTTAAAAGTGGCTTCCTTAGAAGAAATTGCTTACCGGATGGGGTATATCGACATCGCGCAATTAGAGAAGCTGGCGCAACCATTGAAAAAGAATGATTATGGCCAATATTTGTTAAGAATTGTGGCGGAAGAAGGATAAATTTGATGAGTGATAATTTTTTTGAAAAAGCGCTAGCCGGCCGAATGATTGACGCGATTCCCGGTATGATAGAATTTGACATTCCAGTTCATGGTGACAATCGTGGCTGGTTTAAGGAAAACTTCCAGAAAGAGAAAATGTTGCCTTTAGGCTTTCCGGAGTCTTTCTTTAAAGAGAATAAGTTACAAAACAATGTGTCCTTATCAAGAAAAGGTGTGCTACGTGGTCTACACGCCGAACCTTGGGATAAATATATTTCTGTCGCTGACAACGGTCGTGTTTTGGGGTCGTGGGTTGATTTACGCGAAGGCGCTTCCTTTGGTCACGTTTACCAAACTGTTATTGATGCTAGTAAAGGCATTTATGTCCCACGTGGTGTTGCTAATGGTTTCCAAGTATTGAGTGACACCGTGTCATACTCATACTTAGTTAATGACTACTGGGCACTAGATTTAAAGCCTAAGTATGCTTTTGTAAATTACGCCGATCCTGCTTTGGGTATTGAATGGGATGATGTTGAAAATGCTGAGGTGAGTGAAGCAGACAAAAATCATCCTTTGCTCAAAGATGTCGTGCCACTAACAAAAGCACAATTGTAATTGGGAGAAACAAAATGACTGAATACAAAAATATTTTAGTAACCGGTGGCGCCGGCTTCATTGGTGCTAACTTTGTGCGCTATATTGTAGCGGAACACCCAGACGTGTTTGTCACGGTGCTTGATAAGTTAACTTATGCCGGTAATAAAGAGAACTTGGCTGGATTACCAGCAGACCGTGTCAAGCTGGTGGTTGGCGACATCGCTGATGCGCCATTAGTTGATCAATTGGTCTCTGAAACCGATGCGGTGATCCATTATGCTGCCGAAAGTCATAACGATAATTCACTGAAAGATCCATCACCATTCGTGCAAACGAACATCATTGGAACTTATACATTAATTGAAGCAGCACGCAAGTACAACAAGCGCTTCCATCATGTTTCAACTGATGAAGTGTATGGTGACTTGCCCTTACGAGAAGATTTGCCCGGACATGGTGAAGGTGTCGGCGAAAAGTTTACGCCTGAATCACAGTATCGACCATCAAGTCCCTATTCATCAACCAAGGCTAGTTCTGATTTGTTAGTCCGTGCTTGGGTGCGTTCGTTTGGTTTGCAAGCCACGATTTCTAACACTTCTAACAATTATGGTCCTTACCAACATATTGAGAAGTTTATTCCGCGACAAGTTACCAATATTATTTCTGGCATTAAGCCTAAATTATATGGTTCTGGGAAGAACGTCCGCGATTGGATTCACACCTATGATCATGCCACAGCTGTTTGGGCAATTTTGACTAAGGGTACAATTGGCGAGACTTATTTGGTTGGCGCCGACGGTGAAAAGGATAATATCACGGTCCTCCATGCGATTTTGAAAGACATGGGTAAGGACGAAAATGACTTTGAGTTTGTTCAGGATCGCTCAGGTCATGACTTGCGTTACGCCATTGATGCTACAAAGATTCGTGAAGAATTAGGTTGGGAACCAAAGTATACGGACTTTGCGACTGGCTTAGCAGATACGATCAAGTGGTATGAAGACCATCAATCATGGTGGCAAGCGGAAAAAGCTGCAGTAGAAGCGAAATACGCGCAGAATAATCAGTAACCAAAGGTCAGCGGAAGCGGCCTTTTTTTCGGAGGGAATATGAAATACTTAATAACAGGCGCGCATGGACAGTTAGGTCAAGAATTGCAAAAGTTGTTACGCGAGCGTGGGTTAACATTTGTTGCCTATGATTCAAAGGCGTTAGATATTACAAATCGTGAAGCAGTGATGGCAACTTTTAAAGCAGAACAACCGGACGTTGTGCTCCATGCGGCTGCGTATACAAAAGTGGACTTGGCCGAAGATGAAGGACGCGCCATGAATTGGCAGGTTAACGTAACAGGCACCAAGAATATCGCCGACGCTACCAAACAATATGGCGCCAAACTAGTGGCAGTGTCGACAGACTATGTTTTTGATGGGCTGAATGTTGGAGAATATCGCGAGACAGATCCAGTTAATCCAAGAAACGCTTATGGGCGTGCCAAATTAGCTGGTGAATTAGCTGTCATAGAGAGTGGGGCAGCAGCGTATATTGTTAGAACGAGTTGGGTGTTTGGCGAATTTGGAAATAACTTTGTCTATACGATGCAACGATTGGCAGAAAGCCATCCTAAACTGACGGTAGTTAATGATCAATTGGGCCGACCAACGTGGACCAGAACATTAGCCGAGTTCATGTTGCATTTGATAGCGGTCGAGGCGACATACGGAATATATCATTTGTCGAATGATGAGACTGCGACATGGTTTGACTTTGCAAAAGAGATCTTAAAAGATACCACAGTGGTGGTCGAACCAGTGACTAGTGCAGAATTTCCGCAAAAAGCGTATCGACCAAAGCATTCAGTGATGAACTTAGAGAAGGCGAAGGAAACAGGATTTAAGATACCAAGTTGGCGTGAGGCATTAAAGCGATTTTTATATAGATAGGTGCTCTTTGATTTGCTCTTAACATTAAAAATCTACTCACATTAGAGGTGGAGATTGTCCTTGGCGGAGAAGTTCATCACCTTTTTTGATTTATTCTAAAATGTTTATTGAAACTTACGTGGTTTATCATTTTGACACCAGATGCCGTAGAAAAAACGGTTCCTTCACCGGATTTACCATATACTAGTATTAAGAACGGCTAGATTTATTTGTATATGTACACCTTGCTATCGGAAGTGATTGTTTGGTTGGGGAAAAGTCGGGGAAAGTTACTCGTTTTGCAGTAATACCAAGAGATGGTATAATAATAAAGTTATATTTACGACTAGGAGATGAACAATGCCGATTAAATTAATTGCTTCTGACATGGATGGTACATTCTTAACTGCTAATGATATGTATAATCAAGCACGCTTTGAGCGTGTATTGTCAGAGATGACCAAACGGGATATGAAGTTTGTGGCGGCGTCTGGACGTCAAGTCAAAAATTTGCAACAACTGTTTGCACCGACCATTGCCAAAGGGTATGCATTAGACTTTGTTGGCTCAAATGGTGCGGTTGTTGCGACGAGTGAACAACAACTTTATTCAGTTCATTTATCGGCGGAACAATTAGCCAAAGTCATTGATTGGAATGCAAAAAATCCAGAATCTGCTGAAAATATTATTATTATGACAGGCGATAATGCGACCTATGTTTCTAATCATGCCACTGGCCCTGTGGCTAAAATGGTGTTTCAATTCTATCCAAACGTCAAACAAGTTGAAAAATTAATGGCGGTTGATGACCACATCTTAGAAATTACTTTTGTATGGCCAAATGATGAAGTACAACAACATGTCGCTGCGCTACGTGAAGTTTTTGGAGATGAGCTACATGCTACGGGTTCTGGTTTTGGCTCAGTGGACGTTTTAGGGCGTGGTGTTGATAAGGCAACGGGACTGCAAGTGCTGCAAGACTACTATGATGTTTTGGATGATGAAGTGATGGTCTTTGGCGATAATGGTAACGATTTAGAGATGCTGACTAAATATGAAAATGGTTTTGTGATGCCTAACGCTGAAGCGTTTATGCAAGATGCTGTGACAAAAAAAGCCGCTGACGTGAATGTCAACGACGGTGTATTGAAAACAATCGAAAATTATTTAGGCATTTAATTAACATTTTTTGGTGATCCAAAGCGATTAATCAAGATGGCAACAGCAACACCAATGAAAGTATCCACAATTCGTTCAAAAACATAAACAATAGTGGCACCGGCTGGAATATTTAATGAAATCATTAGCAAAGCAGCCATGGCACCGATTACGCCACTATTGTAATCGAAGCCGTCAAGCAAAACAATTGCGACAATGACCAATAGTGGTAGTAGAATCATCGAAGTCCATGGGGCATGGTTAGTTTGTTCACGTACGATAAAGTAAATGAGCGCGAAACCACCACCAACCGTGTTTGATATTAGCCGTACTTTAGCAAAGTTAAGGGTTTTGTCCCAACTTTCTCGTAAAGCAAAAACTGCCGCTAAAGCAGCTACAAACGGTGGCCGATTAAAAAAGTAAAAAGATGTGATAATGATCATAACAGCGAAGGCTGTCTTTAGTGTTCTTAAACCTAACCGAAATTTTCCTATTTGCATAAATTTCTCCAATGAATATTTTGTTATTTTATCACAACTTTGTGATACTATCTAGGTAGGTTGTTTAGACAATCAAAACACGCTCTAGAAAGGAATGACAAAATGTCAAACCCAACCCTTGATTTATTGAACCAACATATGTCGATACGTGCCTTCACTGATGACCCCGTGACAGACGAACAGGTTCAAGAAATTTTTCATGCAGCTGTCGCTGGACCAAACATGAATAATTACCAACCGGTAACCTTCATTGAAATTACTTCACAGAAGCTGAAGGCGGAAATTACTGCTCAGGTGGGGATGAAATATATTGAAACCGCTACGCGTTACTTTGTTGTCGCAGTGGATTACAATAAAGACCTCATCGGATTGACGCCAGAAGAAAAAGCGTTAGCTGAGGAAAATATAAAGCGGTATAATGTGCTTGAAGGTGGCATCATTAGTGCTGGTATTGCGTTAGGACGTGCGCAAGTCGCTGCTGAATCACTTGGATTAGGAAGCGTGACCATGGCCGGCGCTTTAAAAGCTTTTGAGCTTTATGAATCAGAACTCAACCTACCTAAGTATGTGAAAGCAGTTATGGGATTCTCAATTGGTTATCCGGCCCAAGACCCTGGTATTAAACCAAAGCTTGATTTAGACGGTGTTTTGATGAAAGATGGTTATCATCAAGAACAAATGGTTGAGGCAGTGATGCGATATGATAAAATCATGACGGATTATTATGCGCAACGTGGTGTGACTCGTTCGTGGATTAGCAACAATGTTAGAATGCTAACAGCCAATCGTGACACATCTGAATTGACACAATACACTCAAAATAAAGGCTTTAATTTAAAATAAGTTTTTATTTAAATTAAAATGAAAGCGGTTACAAAATGACATTAGTAATATTAGAAGCAGCCTTACACGATAAAATTTGGGGTGGTACGGCCTTGAAAGATTTTCATTTTCCTATTAAAGGCGATCACGTTGGTGAAGCTTGGGCTATTGCCGCCCATAAAAATGGCGAATCAATCATCAAGGATGGCCCATTTGCTGGACAAACCTTAACACAATTATGGCAAGATAATCCCAATCTTTTTGGTGGTCATGAGGCCAATGAGGCCTTTCCGTTGTTAATTAAAATTCTTGACGCGCACCAAGATTTATCGATTCAAGTTCACCCAAACGATACACAATCACGTGAAAAATACGGCAAAACTGAATGCTGGTACATTTTAGATGCGACCCCAAATGCTAAAATTTATTATGGACATTATGCGCAAAGTCGTGATGAACTAAAGGCGATGGTTGAAAAAGAAGATTGGGATCATATGCTTCGAACTGTTCCTGTTAAAAAAGGGGACTTCTTCTATGTTCCCGCTGGCACTTTTCATGCGCTGGGAGCAGGAATTGTCGCTTTAGAAACGCAACAAAGCTCCGATACAACGTATCGCTTTTATGACTTTGACCGTGTTGATGCCACGACAGGACAAAAGCGTGATTTGCAGATTGCCGATGCACTCGATGTTACGACTGTGCCACATCATGATCCTGTTTTAAAGCAAACAACCACTATTGTTGATCAAACGATTGTGACGCGATTGGTAACCTCTGTGAAGTTTACTGTTGAGAAACTATCTGTTCGTGGTTTATCAATGTTTAATTTGGCACATCATTATGAATTATTCACGGTTATAGATGGTGCAGGCCGTGTTAACGAGACTGCTGTCAAAAAAGGTGACAGTTTTATTCTTTTTGACGATGAAGCAATATCTTACGCATTAGATGGCGACATGACAATCATTAAAAGTTTTGTCACGAAAGACGATAATCCAGATCAACGATTTTAAATGTAAACATGCTGAAAGGATTTTATGAAAGTTATTCTACTTTTTTGTAAACAAATATGAAAGCGTTTACTTTTTTGCTCTGATACATTATAATATGATTTGTAAACAATAACTAAATTGTTATTGTGTAAGCGTTTACAAAATGGTTTCATTTCGCTATAATCATTAAGTAAACAATTTATTGAGAAGGAGATTTCCTAATGGTTAATTTGATTATTGCCAGCCATGGGGACTTTGCAAAAGGCATTTTGATGTCAGGATCAATGATTTTCGGTGAGCAAGAAAACGTTGAAGTTGTGACATTCCTACCTAATGAAGGCCCTGATGATTTGGATCAGCACTATCAAGAAGCATTGTCGAAGTTTAACAATGATGATGAAGTGCTGTTCTTGGTTGATTTGTGGGGTGGTTCACCCTTTAATCGTGCCAGCCTGATTCAAAAGCAAAACCCAGATAAAATGGCTATTGTGTCAGGATTAAACCTGCCAATGCTAATTGAGGCCTACGGTGGGCGTTTGAGTCAAACAAAGGCTGCGGATTTGGCTAAGTATTTGGTGCCGGTAGCTCGTGAGGGTGTTAAGTCTGTACCTGAGTTCCAAGAAGCTGCACCAGCTGCAAGTAAAGAAAAGTCAACTGTTGGTCTTAAAGAGGGTCACATTAATATTAAGTTGGCTCGCTTGGATACACGTTTATTGCACGGTCAGGTTGCTACTGCTTGGACACCTGATTCAAAGGCAAACCGAATCATTGTTGTTTCTGATGCAGTTGCTAAGGACGAATTGCGCAAGAGTCTTATTCAACAAGCGGCGCCTAATGGTGTCAAAGCAAATATTGTGCCAATCAGTAAAATGATTGAAGTTGCCAAGGACGATCGATTTGGTGGTGTTGATGCTTTCCTTTTGTTTGAGACAGTTGAAGATGTCTTGAGAGCTGTTGAAGGCGGCGTACCATTGAAATCACTTAACGTCGGATCTATGGCCCATTCAGAAGGAAAAACAATGGTCAACAAGGTTTTGTCAATGGATAAGACTGACGTTGCTGCTTTCGAAAAGTTACGTGATCTAGGTGTTGAATTTGATGTCCGTAAGGTACCAAATGACAGCAAATCTAACTTGTTTGATTTAATCAAGAAAGCAAATGTTAAATAACATTAAAATGTTTAATTAAGAAAGGTGTCTAAATATGTCTACTATTGCGATAATTTTAGTCGTAATCATTGCCTTCTTTGCAGGGTTGGAAGGTATCTTGGATCAATTTCAGATTCATCAGCCGCTAGTATCAGCGACTTTGATTGGTTTGGTTACAGGTCATTTAACAGCCGGTATCATCTTAGGTGGAACCTTGCAGATGATCGCGCTTGGATGGGCTAACATCGGTGCCGCTGTTGCGCCCGATGTTGCCTTGGCCTCTGTTGCATCTTCGATCATAATGGTCAAAGGTGGCGACTTCTCTGGAACAGGAATATCAGTTGCCGTTGCGACAGCTATTCCATTGGCTGTTGCTGGATTGTTCCTAACAATGGTCGTGCGTACTATTGCCGTTGGATTAACTCATGGTGCCGATGCGGCTGCCAAAGAAGGTAAGTTCCGTACCATTGAAAGTCTTCACTTGTTTGGTTTGCTATTACAGGGATTGCGTATTGCTATTCCTGCCGCAATTTTGATCGCTGTGCCTGCCGCAGCCGTTAAGAGCGCTTTGACATCAATGCCCGAATGGCTAACTGGTGGTATGGCCATTGGTGGTGGTATGGTTGTTGCCGTTGGTTATGCTTTGGTAATCAACATGATGGCTACGCGTGAAGTTTGGCCATTCTTCGCTATTGGTTTCGCGTTGGCTGCGGTTAGTCAATTGACTTTGATTGCTCTTGGTGCCATTGGTGTTGCCATTGCTTTGATTTACATCAACCTATCAAAGATGGGTGGTAACGGTGGCGGTTCAAATGGCGGTGGTTCGAATGGCGGTGACCCAGTCGGCGACATCTTGAACGAGTACTAGAAGGGAGCAACATGATGGCTGCAGAAAAAATTGAATTAACGCAAAAAGATCGTTTGTCAGTTGCTTGGCGCTCACAGTTCTTGCAAGGTTCATGGAACTACGAACGTATGCAAAACGTTGGTTGGGCTTACGCCATGATTCCAGCGATTAAAAAATTATATAAGTCAAAAGAGGACCGTGCCAGCGCATTGAAGCGACACTTGGAATTCTTTAATACACATCCCTATGTTGCTTCACCAATCATTGGTGTGACATTGGCATTGGAAGAAGAACGTGCCAATGGTGCGCCAATTGATGATACTGCGATTCAAGGTGTTAAGGTTGGTATGATGGGACCTTTGGCCGGAATTGGTGATCCAGTCTTCTGGTTTACTGTACGACCAATCCTGGGTGCCTTAGGTGCTTCACTTGCCATGACTGGTAATATCCTTGGTCCCATCTTATTCTTCGTTTTGTGGAACGTTATTCGTATGGCATTCTTGTGGTATACACAAGAATTTGGTTACAAAGCTGGAAGTGCTATTACACAAGATTTGTCTGGTGGTTTGTTGAAAGACATCACTAAGGGTGCTTCGATTCTTGGTATGTTCATCTTGGCTGTTTTGGTTGAACGTTGGGTATCAATTAAGTTTATCCTAGAATTGCCTGCTAAGAAGTTAGCAAAAGGCGCTTATATCAACTTCCCTAACGGACCAGTCTCTGGTGAGCAGTTGCAAAAGATTTTAGGTGAACAAGCGTCAGGTTTGTCATTGACAAAGGTTGTCCCTAACACGTTGCAAGCCAATTTAGATAGTTTGATTCCTGGATTGATGGGATTGCTGTTGACATTCTTGGCAATGTGGTTGTTGAAGAAAAAGGTATCACCAATCGTGATGATCATTGGTATCTTTATCTTTGGTATCGCAATGCATGCCTTCCACATCATGTAAAAATTTTGACAAAAAGTGCTCGCCTTATTGACGAGCACTTTTGTCAGTACATACGTTTAATGGAGTAGATTATGGTACAATCTTTAAACAAGACAGCAGAATTAACAACTCAGGGTATTTCGTATCTAGGTATGGGTGCAAAGTACGGACACTTTTTAATTGGCGATCAAGCTTTCGAATTTTTTAATGAAAATAATGTCGCTGATTACATCCAAATTCCATGGGCCAATGTTAAGGCTGTTTATGCACAAGTCAGCAAGACACACATAGGGCGTCGTTTCAGGGTAACCACTGACAGTGGAAATTTTGATTTTTCCGCAAAAGAATCTGGCAAAGTACTTAAAATTATGCGAGAACATCTTGGAGATGAAAAAGTGTTGCGCCAGCCGACGCTGTGGCGCAGTGTGTTGGCGCGCTTTAAGAAACAAAAGGACGCTTAAGACGTCAGTAGGACACTAGATGAAGCAATTACAAAAAAGTCAAATTATACGATATTTTACGATTATTCTAGCCTTAGAAATTGTGGCTGTTAGCATTAACTTCTTCTACGCGCCGGCAAAGGTTGCTGCAGGTGGCGCCACAGGTTTTGCTATTTTGGTCAATGAATTAACCGGCGTCGATCGTGCCATTACGGTATTAGTAGTTAATATGATCATGATTGTTTTGGCGGCAATCTTTTTGGATCGTGGCACCACAGCCCGCATTGCGTTGGGCAGTTTTTTATTACCTGTTTTACTGAAAATTACACCTAGTTTTCAAATTCTAACAGATCGTACCTTAGCTGTTTTGGTTGGTGGCAGTATTTTTGCTGTTGGTGTCGCACTTTTGTATCGTATTGATGCTTCGAGTGGCGGTACAGCTGTTCCACCGATGATTCTAAAAAAATACTTTCGTATTACACCAGCCTTGTCTTTACTAGCAATTGATACAGTAGTGTCATTAGGTAATTTAGTGACGCAAGGGCTTGAAGCGCTTATTTTAGCATTGTTTTCATTGGTAATCACGGCGTTTGTGATGAATTATATTGAGACAGGTTTAGACCGACGCAAAATGGTTTATATTACGACTAATGAGCGAATTGACGAATTAAAACAGTATTTGCTAGATGGGGACAAGGGTTTTACGATTATGGATGTTAGAGGCGGTTACATGGGTGATGGCCGAGAAATGTTGATGGTTGTCTTGGACAATCAAGAATACAATCATTTTCTACGAGGCATTCACGAGGTTGATCCCGAGGCGTTCACAATTGCGTATGACATTAGTGAAGCGCATGGCGGTACATTTCTTTAAAGGTATGAATTAGCCATTCATGTCTTTTTTGTTTTTTTATGAATATGCTAAGATGTTTAATGAGGAAAAAACATTATGAAACCCGAAATTACATTTTTGACTACTGACGACATTGCACAAGCAACAACGTTATATATTGACGTATTTTCGAAGGCACCTTGGTGTGAGCAGAATGACTATGACGATATTTTTCGCTATATCACACGTCTTTTACAAATGAATACTAATCGCTGCTATGTTTATAAAAAATCTGACCATATCATAGCCATGGCACTAGGGTATGTGAAACCTTGGCATTTGGGTGTTGAATATCAGTTGGATAATTTTTTTGTTGATGCGAACTATCAAGGACAAGGCGTTGGAACTGAATTACTCGCTTCAATCAAAAATGATTTGATAAAAAATGATATTCCTGCCATTATTTTAGAGACAGAAAGTCATACGCCGGCTGAAAAATTTTATCGGCATAATGGTTTTGATATGTTATCGGCGCAACGGTCACTAACATTAACTTGTCAACTAATTTCATAACTGTTGACCATAAAATGACATTTTTATCATTGATACTGCAATCTTAATAAAAAATGTGATAATATAAAATCACGTGTGAATTTTTTAATTTGGGGATTGAGGGTCATGATATGTCATCTTTTAAATGTATAATTTGTGGTATTATCAGTGCAACTTTATTTGGTATTAGTGGCATACTGGCTAGTATTTTATTTCGACAAGCGACGGTGGCACCAGAATGGCTAGTGGGCGTTAGAATGTTGTGTGCAGGTGCGATTTTACTTTGTGTGCTGACTTTCTTTACTAAAGAGGCTGTTTTTTCGGTTTGGCGGCATAAAAACACAGCATTTTTGATCATTTTGTTTGGTCTTTTTGGTGTTTTGCTGGCGCAATCAAGTTTCTTTTTGTCGGTTTATTATGGGGATGCAGCCACAGCAACAGTGTTGCAATCACTCGGACCGGCGATCATTGTTGTGTTGATGAGTATATTTAGTAAACGGTGGCCATCGCGCGTTGAGTTTGTTGCGATTGTTTTGGCATTATTGGGTGTCTTCTTGTTAGTAACTAATGGTGACATTAACCATCTGAAAATCAATCCAAGAGCACTTTATTGGGGTATTATATCAGCGTTTGGTTTGGTAGGGTATACCTTGATCCCAAAACCGCTGTTACATCAAACCCCACCTTTAGTTATTGTGGGTTGGGGATTATTAATAGGTGGACTGGTCGCTAATTTCATACATCCAGTGTGGCATATTTCGAGGGCTGTTGACTGGCAAGATTTCTGGATTGTTCTCGCAATTGTTTTATTTGGAACGTTGATACCGTATGCACTGTACGTCATGAGCCTAGCAGGTCTAAAACCATCGTCTGCTAGTTTGCTGGGCACGATTGAACCGTTAGTAGCAACGACCTTGTCGGTGACATTACTAGGGACTCACTTGAGAAGCTTGCAGTTGATTGGCATTTTACTCATTTTGTCAACGATTTTGTTGATTAGTTTACCGCTCAAAAAAATATTTACCAATAGAATCATAACTCGTGGGTGATAAAAAGACCGACGAGTTTTTTATTTAAAAATAGACGTTGAATTTTGATATTTTCAATCAAAAAATGTTGACATTTGCAACCAGCGTGATATACTAATAGTTGTAGTTAGCACTCACATATATAGAGTGCTAAAGCGAAAAAAATCTCGGAGGTATGAATCCATGTTGAAGCCATTAGGTGATCGTGTGATTATTGAAGTAACGGAAGCTGCAGAACAAACTGTCGGTGGGATTGTGTTGGCAAGTAATGCTAAAGACAAGCCTGTTACTGGCAAAGTTGTAGCTGCGGGAACGGGTTATGTCTTGAATGATGGCACAATTCGCGATTTGACAGTTAAAGTAGGCGATGAAGTCTTGTTTGATAAGTATGCAGGGCAAGAAGTGTCATTTGAAGGACAAGATTACTTGTCACTTCATGAAAAAGACATTGTTGCAATCGTTGAATAATAATCAAATCAAAGGAGATAGTTAAATCATGGCTAAAGAATTAAAGTTTTCAGAAGACGCACGTTCTAAGATGAAGGCCGGCGTTGATAAGTTAGCTGATACAGTTAAAACAACAATTGGACCTAAAGGTCGTAATGTTGTCTTAGAGCAATCTTATGGTGCACCAACCATTACTAACGATGGTGTGACAATTGCTAAGGCAATCGAATTAGAAGATCACTTTGAAAATATGGGCGCTAAGTTAGTTGCTGAAGTTGCTTCAAAAACTAACGACATCGCCGGTGATGGTACAACAACAGCCACAGTTTTGACGCAAGCTATCGTTGGTGAAGGTCTGAAAAACGTGACGGCAGGTGCTAATCCTGTTGGTATTCGCACTGGTATTGAAAAAGCAACGGCGGCAGCAGTTGCCAAGTTGCACGAAATGTCACATACGGTCAACACTAAAGATGAAATTGCCCAAATTGCTTCAATTTCAGCTGCTAATGAAGAAGTTGGTCATTTGATTGCTGAAGCAATGGACAAAGTCGGCAACGACGGTGTCATTACAATTGAAGAATCAAAGGGTATTGAAACAACATTGGACGTTGTTGAAGGTATGCAATTTGATCGCGGTTATATGTCACAATACATGGTTACTGATAATGACAAGATGGAAGCCAACTTGGACAATCCATATATCTTGATCACTGACAAGAAGATTGGTAACATTCAAGACATTTTGCCAGTTTTGCAGAGTGTCGTTGAACAAGGTCGTGCTTTGTTGATCATTGCTGACGATATTACTGGTGAAGCATTGCCAACATTGGTTTTGAACAAGATGCGTGGTACATTCAACGTTGTAGCTGTAAAAGCACCTGGATTTGGTGACCGTCGTAAGGCGCAACTTGAAGATATTGCCATTTTGACTGGTGGTACAGTAATTACCGATGATCTTGGTCTAAACTTGAAAGATGTTACAATCGAACAACTCGGATCAGCTGCTAAGGTTAATGTTACTAAGGACAATACAACTATTGTTGAAGGTGCTGGTGATAAGCAAGCTACAGCAGAACGTGTGGTAACTTTGAAACAACAAATTTCAGAAACAACTTCTGACTTTGATCGTGAAAAGTTACAAGAACGTTTGGCAAAGTTAGCTGGTGGTGTTGCCGTCATTAATGTTGGTGCGGCCACAGAAACTGAATTGAAAGAACGTAAGTATCGTATTGAAGATGCTTTGAATGCGACACGTGCTGCCGTTGAAGAAGGATTCGTTGCTGGTGGTGGTACAGCCTTGGTTAACGCCATTTCAGCTGTTGAGGCATTGTCTGAAACTGGTGATGTGCAGACTGGTATTAACACAGTGATTAAGGCGCTTGAATCACCAGTTCGCCAAATTGCTGAAAACGCAGGCTTGGAAGGCTCAGTCATTGTCAACAAGCTCAAAGATCAAAAAGAAGGCTTTGGTTACAATGCTGCTACTGACGAGTGGGTTGATATGATTGCTGCTGGTATCGTTGATCCAACCAAGGTAACGCGTTCAGCTTTGCAAAATGCCGCCTCAGTGTCAGCTTTGTTGCTAACAACTGAAGCAGTTGTTGCAGAACAACCTAAAGAAGAAGCACCTGCAATGCCACAAGGTGGTATGCCAGGTATGATGTAAGGACATATTTAACAGCAACCCGTAATGGGGTTGTTTTTTTATTTGAAAAAAACTTGACAAGTGTATCTAATAGATATAATATATTGGAATGGATATATCTATTAGATACACAAGGGGTGCTTTATGTATGAACTATATATTTTAGGTCAGTTGCTATTCACGGACCGCTCAGCATATAAATTACGTTTTGTCTTGGAAAATATTTTGGGCGCTCATCGAAAAGTTAGTTTTGGTGTTTTGTATCCCTTGCTGGACAAGATGAAAGCTGCTGGAACAATTGTGATGACAGATGATCTTGATTGGCGTGGCAAGAAAAAAATACATGTCACGTCCGCTGGGAGAGCTCGTTTTGATGAATTAATGAAAGCGCCAGTACAACAAAATGCGCATTTAGACGATGTTTATTTATTTAAATTATCTGGCTTGGAATTGGTTGATGAACAATTGGCACATCAAATCATCAATGATTTTCGTTCGGAAAAATTAGCGCAACGTGATGGTTACAAGGATCATTTGGCTGATTTAGAAAGTCGACATGCAGGCGCCTCTTTTTTGCCCTCTGCGCGAAGATTGAATCAGTTGCAAATTGATTTAGCCAACACATATTTAGAATATGTCGACAAGATTGAAAGTGAGTTAGAATAATGCAAAATTCAGGACACGAAAAAACAAACCCTAAGCGCTGGTTAGCGTTAATTGCAATTTCACTTGGGGTGTTTATGGCTTTGATTGACACGACAGTTGTCAATGTTGCTTTACCTAGCATTCAAACGAGTTTGAATGCATCATATTCTGATTTACAATGGGTCATTTCCTCTTATACAATTGTTTTTTCAGTCTTGTTGTTAATTTGGGCAAAACTGGGTGATTTATACGGTCGCAAATTGATGTTTATGATTGGACTAGTTATCTTCACGATTGGTTCTGGGCTTGATGCTGCATCAACGACCATTGGCATGTTACATATTTTCCGTGCAATCCAAGCTATTGGTGGATCTGCACTCATGTCACTATCATTTGCTTTAATTGGCACAAGTTTTGATGGCAAAGAGCGTGGTATTGCTTTGGGCATTTTGAGCTCAATTATTGGTCTTTCAACTGCTTCGGGTCCACTGTTAGGTGGTTGGCTTGTTGATGCGTTTTCATGGCAATCTATTTTCACAATTAATTTGCCGGTTGGCGTCGTAACATTGATTTTGGCATGGCTTTTCATTTCTAACAAACAGGTCCATCATGCTAGTGGCCGAGTCGATTTTTTGGGTATGCTGTTATCTGCTGGGACAATTTTTTCTTTGGTTTTTGGCTTGGTTCAAAAGGAAATGCACACTAATTGGGGTTGGGGTGAGCTTCAAGTGGCTGGCTACTTGGCAGCAGCTGTTATCTTGTTTGCATTGTTCATTTGGCGACAAAAGACTGCTAAAAATCCCATGATGGATTTGAGCATGTTCAAATCATCTTCATTTACAGGTGCAGTTATTATTGCATTTTTCTTGGGTGCTGGTTTGTATGGCTTTTTTGCTTACCTTTCTACCTTTATGCAAAACTATGTCGGCTATACAGCTTGGCAAACTGGGTTGCGTCAAGCAACTATATCAGGTTTCTCACTGATTTTAGGACCAATCGCTGGTATGTTGACAAATCGTTTACGACATGGCTATATGCTGGCATTTTCAGCCTTCTTTATAGGAATTGGCTTGTTTACCTTGAGCGCATTGACGAGCGAGACAGCGACATTTGCTGATTTCTGGCCTGCATTTATTATTATTGGTATCGGAGGTGGCTCGATAAATCCGCCAATGACAACAGCGGCGATGTCGTCGGTCCAACCTTATCAAATGGGAATGGCTTCGGGCATGATTTCGACTTTCATGCAAGTTGGGGTTAGTTTTGGTGTGGTGTTCCAAGGATTGCGATTGGCCGATGGCTATCAAACAGGGTTGACACATCATTTTGTTACTTTAAGTCATGTACCGAATGCTATCATCACGGCATTACACAAAGTCTTGGTTGAGGCAGGACCGTTTTCTGGTCATGCAATTATTACTAGCAAGCGTGTTTTAGCTACACCTTATGCTCATGAGTTAGAATTAGCTGTTCGACAAGCATTTGATTATGGTTTCATCAATGTTACACGTTTGGATGCGATTCTGTTGATTATTGGTGGTGTTCTCGCTGCAATTCTGATCAAAACAGGTGGCAATAATCCTTCATAATGGTACAAAATAAAAACACGGCATACCGGATGATGAACACCCGATATGTCGCGTTTTTATTTATGTTAAAGATTGAAAAATTGTCATCAAAGTGACCCAAAACGGTTAGTTGAAAACAACAGTATGTTTCTGTTTAATATTGGCATTAAAGATATCCAAAACGTTGATAATTGTTTTTAATGATACAACTCACAGTTTCTGAAAGAGAGTGGTCAGGATTTTCCGTGATAAGCAATAAAGACTGTAATTTAACCATGAACAACGAAACATTACCATAAGCATCAAATTCATCTGCATTAATATGGTTTAGGTCTGTTAGCCATTCTGTCAACTCTTCATCAGTTATCAATTTGGTATGACTCAAATGCTGAACGGGTATGACCAAACGCCCAGGTTCATCGGCTGTGAGCAAAAATGGACGATGCAATACATTTTTAATTGCAGTCAAGAATGCAATAATATCTTGGTGATTTAATGATTGAAAATTAATGATTTCATCAATCAAATCAGCGCTGTGTGCAATACCATGAGCCCAGCCGTGTAAAGTTAAACCTCTGAAATCATGTTCTAATTGCAAATAAGAAATGGTTTGCTTAATAAGTTCTCGTTCTTGTTGTTGCGACAAAAATGGTGAGTTATTGTGGCGATAAGCTAACGCTGCCAAAAAGAGTGCCGTAAAACTTCTTTTGAAAATGGACTCATTGTCCTGAGAATTATCAATGTTGGTGAGTAAAAATCGATTACGCAACAAACGTTGTGTTACTTCTTGCTGTTGCTTTAATGTTAAGTTGCCAGCTGTCACTGCCTCTGCAAATAGGTTGTAATTTAACGTGTCCCGGAGTTCTGAATCTAGTGAGCCAATATTTGTAATCATCTGATCTAACAAATCGTCTGGAATAGATTGGCCTTCAGATTGACTTAGCCATTGCAATTTTTCTTTTAGCGACATGCCAAATGTTCACTCCTTAATCCAAATATTAAGCCAATGCACCCATTGGGTCCCAAGGGGCGAGCAATTTTGGCGTAGCGTTATCATAAATATCGACTAAGTCAGCGCCGAGGAATTCTTTTTTGACCACAACTTGGTAGGCATATTCACTCATCCATTCGTCAGACATTGTGAAATATCCTTTTTTACCGGCTTTTTCACCCCATGAATTTTCGACTTTCCACTTGGTTGGTTGACCATTTTCGTCAAAATCAACACCGGTCAATACCATAGCATGTGTCATTAAACTTTCGCCATAGTCAAGGCGTTGGGCCTTTGTCATTGTTGAATCAATGTCAAATAGTGAATCAGTTGCAAAGACGCCGTCCGCCATCAGACCATTGTCGCGATCTACTTGAGGTCCCATATCAACACCAAACCAGACGCTTTGACCTGCTTTCAATTGTGCAATAGCAAGTGATTTCATTTTATCAATAGTCACGTTGAGGTGCTTAACTTCTCGTCCACCGACAACGTTGCCAAGCATATCAACATTATAAGTGGCATTAAATGGCTTGTCATCAGTAGGCGCATTAATAATTGAAACGTAATTGCCCAAATCCCAACCAACAAATTTGTCGAAATAGGTTTGAGGTGTCAAATCACGCTCAATGTGGAAGTTCTGTGATTCATCACGATACTCAAAGTCAAATTTAACTGGTGGTTCACCAAATGTAATTGACAAGACGCGGTAGACATTAGCCAACATTTTCTGACGTGTATTTGCAATTTCTTGCTCACCGGCGTGATTAGCTACTAGTTCCCGCAAAATAACAGCATCGTGGCGCAAAAGTGTGTTGAATGTCGTGTTAAACTCTTTTGACGCAGAAGAGGCTTGGGACTCTGGATAAGCTGATTGTGGTACAACACCATACTTGTCGATGATGGCAACAATCATATCCCATTGACCGCCATCTTGTTGTGGCGTTGCTAATAAGAAAGCGACGCGACGTGAATCCAGTGGTTCATTGGCAGTGTTTAAAATATTTTCATAAAAGTAATTAGCTTTTTCAAATTTATCCCAGAAAAAAGTGTAACTTTGAGACAATTGGAACTCGTCGCTGAGATGAAACATATCTTTCATGTCATGACGCATGGTATTCAAAGCAGCAAACATCCAGCAACGACCAGATTGTTTTTGATTAGCGACTTTGCCTGTATCAAGGTCAATGGCGAAAGTTGGCACGTTGGCATTAACAACCTCTTGATTGTAACTTGCATTGTTAATACCATTTTTGGTGACGGCACGGCGAACAACTGCATTTTGTGACGTTGCTGTTGCTTCACGGAATTGTGCAATTGATTGTGTTGTAATTTCTGAAGACATAATGAACTCCTTTTTAATAATAAGTCCAATATAGCGCTTTTTAAGATGTGCTTCAAGGGACGGTGTCAGCAATTTGTTGTGTGGTATGATAATTACCGAGGTAATATACGATGACTTTTTATTCTGCCAAGTATTTGGTACAACAAACTAACATTAATGATACAATCGGCATTTATTTGATGGTGATTGCTTTTGTGTTCATGGCTGTTGGTGCAGTGGCGTTTTTGCGGAATCGTATGCAAACACGTTATCGTGACTTAAGTATTATTGCGTTGCTATTATTTCTTTTTTTGGCGGGTGCTCGATATACGGACTATCAGCAAGCCAAATCACGTGATGATCAACAAACCCAAATGGCTTCATTTGTCAGTGAATTTGCGACGACACAGGGTGTTGCGAAAGATAAGATATTTTTTAACACGCAAGCTGTCAGTGATGGCATGATTGTTAAAATGTCTAAAAAATATTATCGTGTCACTATTAGTGCAGATCAGCAATCCTATAGTTTAACGCGTGCTTATCTAGTTAATCCGGAAGTGAAGGTTGTCAAATGAGTATTTATTTACCAATTTTAACGAAGCTTGCCATTGGTCTATTTGCCTTAATCGTGCAAATCAATATTATGGGCAAAGGCAATTTGGCACCAACTAATGCACTGGATCAAGTGCAAAACTACGTTTTAGGTGGCATTATTGGTGCCGTCATTTACTCTGACACTATCACTGTGTTTCAATTCACCATTGTGCTGATCATTTGGACAATGTTGGTGATGACGGTCAAATTCATGAAAGAACATAATCACTTCGTCAAGCTCCTTATTGACGGACAGCCAAAAGTAGTGGTTGAGCGTGGTGAAGTAGCTATTAAAAATGTGTTGCGTGCCGGTCTATCTGCGAATGACTTGATGTTTAAATTACGTGCGCAAAGTGTTTACGATCTTTCCAAAGTTAAGCGTGCCGTTCTAGAGCAGAATGGTCAACTAACCGTGATTCTTGAAGGTGAAGAAAATATGAAGTATCCCATCATTTTTGATGGCCAAATTAACGCTGATTTACTTGATTTAATTGGTCGTGATTCAGAATGGTTGGCAGACGAGGTCAAGCGACAAGGATATGAGCAAGTCAGTGATATTTTTGTTGGCGAGTATCTTGACGGACAGGTGCGTTTAACACCATACGAACGTCATTAAAGTGTAAACGCTTGCATTTTAGGCTAAAAAGTATCATGATTAGCTTAGAAGAAGGTGCAACAAATGACAAAACAAGTAGGATTAACGGATAAGCAACAACTGGCGGCACTGACGCATGCTGCGGAAAGAGCCCAATTACCTTTTCTAGCTGAAAGCCAAGATGAGCTAAGAGTTTGGATTGACCATGACGAGAATATTTTTGTCGCTATCAAAGGCGGACCAACAGGTTTTCAGGCAGATCTTTTATTTGGTGATGTTGGTATTATGATTCTAAAGAAGAATCTAGAATTACCCACGGAAGCTGACTTGTTAGCCTTTATGTCACTGATTACTAATGACGATGTACAAGATTTTCTCTTAGGGTATGTTTTGGAAGCACCTAAAAAAGGACGAGACGCTTATTTTCAAGCTTTAGATCAGCAATTTGATGATTTTGTTGCGGCACTTTAATTGTGTCGCGTTTTTATTTTCTGATACAATGAATATCAGAGGATTTTTGAAATGATGACACCAAAACAATTTTTAGATTTAGTTGAAATTCGCGTGGTGATTCCTAGTGTTGCGCCTCTTTTGGTCGGATTGGTGTACAGTCAATGGCAGTATAGCAGATTAAATTGGTTAAACGCTGCATTATTGATTATTGCGACTGTCAGTGTGCATCTTGCGGTGAATACGTTCAATCGCTATGAAGATAATAAGCGACAAAAAGCAAACGATTTTTTGAGGGAACAAGCTGCTGGTGAGGTGATTACTGATAAACAAGTTTTACATGTTGCCATGTGGTTGGCGTTAATTGCTGTTTTAGCGGGCATTACAGTGGCGTTGTTGACTGACTATGTGACATGGATTATTGGTATTTTGAGTTTTGTGATTGGTTATTTGTACTCTGCCGGTCCAAAGCCAATTACCAATACGCCGTTTGGTGAAATTGTCTCAGGTATTACAATGGGATACTTTATATTTGTGGCACAAGTGTACGTCAACACGAGAATGACACCAACGGTGAGTGTCTTGTTTCAATGGTTTATTGTCAGTTTCCCGTTGGTGATATTTATTGCAGAAATTATGTTTGCGAATAATATTGCCGATCATGATGAGGATGAAAGCAATAATCGACATACATTGGTCCATTATATGGGGATTGCGTTGGCTAAGCGCATGTATGTTTTTTTTGCCATTTTGGCGTTTGTTGAATTGCTGATTGCTACAAGTGTGGGCTGGTTACCAATTACGACATACGCTATGATTGCACTGTTACCAATTGTCTTAAAAAATGCCAAGGGCTTTGTAGACCGCCCAATCAAAAGAGAGACATTTGTTTTGGCCATTAAAAATTTGGTTGTTGTGATGTTGGGGATGACCGTTGTGATTATGGCTGGTATATGGTTATAAAAAAATCTGTGATGTTTAACGTGGATTTAAAAAGTTAGCGTAACTTTTTAAATCCGCATTGTATGTCACAGATTTTTTATTTGAAGCGATTTAAATTTTCGACACTATCAACAGTGTATTGTTTTTTTTCTAAATGTTTGATAAGCTTGTCTAACTGTTCACTTTCTGCCTGTAGGGGTAATGTGAAAAGAACGGTCAACGGTTTACCTTCAGAGCGAATCGTTAATAAAGATTCGACGTTTGAGTAACGAGTGATAATCTTCGATATTTTACTTAGATCACCCTGCTTATTATGTGTTGCCACAGCGATAGCAACACCGCCAGAGCGAACGGACCAACTTTGAGATAATAAATCCATTAAAGCATCGTGTGTGAAAATGCCATAAAATTGATGATTTTCATCTAAAACAGCTATAAAAGGTAAATCGCGAATGGCAAAGAAAACCTCGTAGAATTTACTTGTGGTATAAATAAATTTAGTTGAGTTGCGCATAATAGCCGTTGCTGGCAAACTCATATCACCGCCTTTGGCAATGTGTTCAAAGACGTGTTGTTTATAAATGTTCCCACGAAAAAGGCGTCCAGACTCATCTAATATAGGCATGGTGCGAGTGTGAGCGTTGTCTGGATTATCGAAAATATCATAAACTTCTTGAATTGTCGTATTTTCGGTCACAGTGGTCAATTGTGATTTTGGGATAACTAAAGATTTTTGAAACATATTCGTGTCCTAATCTAATTTTTTTATCATGAAACCGCCATACAATATGATAACACAAAATCACGCTGCGCGCGTGGTATACTGGAAGAAGTGAAATTATAGAAAGAAATAGTCATTATGAAATTTATTTTTGGGTTAGGAAACATTGGTGAAAAGTACGATCAGACGCGTCATAACATTGGATTCATGGCAATTGATGCTTTTGCGGCTGCTCACAATGCAACTTTTTCACCAACAAAGCAGTTTGCATTAACCGCTAAAATTCAAGTTGATGGCGTACCAGTTATGCTGGTCAAGCCGACCACTTATATGAATGATTCAGGTAAAGCGGTTCGGGCAATTTTAGATTACTATGATGGTGATGTGACTGATATCATGGTGTTAGCTGATGACATGGATATGCCCTTTGGCAAATTACGTTTTCGTGCGAAAGGATCAGCCGGTGGACACAATGGACTCAAAAGTATTATGGCGCACACAGATTCACAAACATTTTTGCGCTTGAAGTTTGGACTGGGACACCCAGAGCATGAAAAACAAGTGGTGATTAACTATGTTTTGGGTCATTTTTCAAAAGCAGAGTCAGAAATCGTCGAGACAATGCTTGCACGCAGCACGCAGGCCATTTCTGATTGGATCAACGGGGCAACAATCGCCGAGTTAAGCAATCAATATAACGGGTAAATGAGTTTAGTTAAATATTTAAGTCAAACAGATACAATTCAAACAATTGTCAAACAAGCAACTGGTGCCGCAACACAGTTGCTTTTAGGCGTGAATGGCACAGTAAAGGCAGCAAGCATTGCCGCTATTTTTAATGCTAATCCCCGTCAAATTCTGGTCATTGCTGACACACAAACACACGCGGAACAACTTTATTTTGACGTTGCTGCATTAGTTGATGATGTATACCAATTTCCAGCAGAAGAATCAGTGGCAACGGAGATGGCGATTAGTTCATCAGAATTACGCTTGCAGCGTTTACAAACACTGATGGCACTCGTGACTGGTCAACCTATGATAGTTGTGACTAATTTAGCGGGTGCAGA
This sequence comes from Leuconostoc pseudomesenteroides KCTC 3652, assembly GCF_014634745.1. Taxonomy (GTDB): domain Bacteria; phylum Bacillota; class Bacilli; order Lactobacillales; family Lactobacillaceae; genus Leuconostoc; species Leuconostoc pseudomesenteroides. The sequence goes on along the minus strand of NZ_BMBP01000011.1, from coordinate 11,224 downwards.
ACGTCTACTGCCTGATATGGCAACCGTGACGGCTGCTCGCTTGACGATTCGCGTTGGTGAGACCTATGAATTTTCAGAGATCAAGAACACGTTGATGATGATGGGGTACTCACCAGTAAAGCTCGTACAAACACCCGGTGAGTTCGCGCAACGTGGTTCAATCATTGACATTTATCCGCTAACAGCCAACGATCCGATTCGTTTGGATTTTTTTGACGATGAATTAGATCAATTAAAACAATTTGATGTTACAAGCCAAAAAAGCATCGCTAGTTTAGAAGCAGTAACAATTGATCCAGCAACTGACTTTGTTGTGTCAGAGTCACAATACGATCAGGCTAAATTAGCCATTGAAACCGCGTTTAGTGATAATCGTACCCGCCTAAATGGGGCTGCAAAAAAACATGCTACTGACGGTTTTGCTTTAACACAACATGTTCTAAATGCCCATGAACGTGGACCGGAATTGTTGCCTTATATGCAATATTTTTTCAATGGACAAACAACCTTACTCGATTATTTTCGTGATGACGCCTTGATAGTGATTGATGAGTACACGCGTCTCACCGAAACAAGATTACAGCAATTAACCCGTGACCAAGAATGGATTGACAAACAAATTGAAAGCTTTCAATTATTGCCACACCAAACGTGGCGTGTTGACATTGCTGATCAAATTGCGCATAATCAACGCACCAGTTTATATTTGGCCAACTTTCAACGTGGTTTGAATCGTATTAAATTTGATGCAATGGTTGAAATAACAACGCGACCAGCGAACCAATATTATGGCCAAATCAATGCCCTCAAGAATGATTTAACATACGCACAAGAAGCTGGGACGACAGTCATTTTGATGATTGATGATGCCAAGCAGCGCCATGATTTTGCGTCGTCACTTGTTGATTTTAAAATACCAATTACTGAAACAACCGAAGTTTTACCTAATCAAGTTCAGATTATGTCTGGCGCGTTGACAACGGGATTTGAGTGGCCACAGTTGCATTTGACAGTATTCACGCAACGAGAATTATTTGCACAAACGCACAAAACAGCACCACGTACGCGAAAGATTGCTAACGCAGAGCGTTTGAAATCGTATAATGAGTTGAACGTTGGTGATTATGTCGTTCACATTAATCATGGTATTGGACGTTACGAAGGCCTTCAAACCATTGAAGCAGATGGTGGCAAGCAAGATTATCTATCAATTGCTTATCAACAAAACGCTAAGATTTTCATTCCAGTGACGCAACTGAATTTAATTCAGAAATATATCGGTGCGTCAGATGCTGCTAAGGCACCAAAGCTGAATAAGTTAGGTGGCAGTGAATGGGCTAAAACCAAGCGACAAGTTGCCGCAAAAATAGAAGATATTGCGGATGATTTGCTTGAATTATATGCCAAGCGTGAAGCACAACAAGGATTTGCATTTCCACCGGACGATACGGCGCAATTGAAGTTTGATACAGCCTTTCGCTATCCTGAAACCCCAGACCAAATTCGCAGTATCGAAGAAATTAAAGTTGATATGCAAAAAATCAGACCAATGGATCGCTTATTGGTCGGGGATGTCGGCTTTGGTAAGACGGAAGTTGCCTTACGTGCAGTGTTTAAAGCGGCTCGTGCTGGGAAACAAGTTGCCTTTTTAGCACCAACAACGATTTTGGTACAACAACATTATGAAACAATGAAAGCGCGGTTTGACGATTTTCCAGAAATCAGAATTGGCGTATTGAGTCGCTTTCAGACGCCATCTCAAAACAAAGCAGTGATTAGCCAGCTCAAGGCACATGAATTAGATGTTGTGGTTGGTACGCATCGTTTGTTGAGTCAAGATGTTAACTTTGCTGACTTAGGGTTGTTGATTATTGATGAAGAACAACGTTTTGGCGTCAAACATAAAGAACGCCTCAAGCAGTTGCGCATTAGCGTTGATGTGTTGACATTGACAGCGACGCCAATTCCTAGAACATTGAATATGGCAATGGTCGGAGCACGTGATTTGTCAGTCATTGAGACACCACCAGCCAACCGTTATCCCATTCAGACTTATGTCATGGAAGCTGATTGGACTGTGGTACGTGATGCCATTGAAAAAGAAATTGCACGTGATGGCCAAGTCTTCTATTTACACAACCGTGTGATGGATTTAGATCGTGTTGTGAGTCAAATCGAAGATCTTGTGCCAAGTGCCAGAGTGGCAGCAATTCATGGCCAAATGTCTGAGACACAGTTAGAAAGTATTTTATATGATTTCTTGAATGGTGAATATGATGTTTTGGTGACAACAACAATTATCGAAACTGGTGTGGATATTCCTAACGCTAATACGTTAATTGTGGAAAATGCTGATCACATGGGATTGTCACAATTGTATCAATTGCGTGGTCGGGTTGGAAGATCAACACGACTAGCTTATGCATATTTCACTTATCCATTTACTAGAACACCTTCTGAAGAAGCTGAAAAACGATTGGAAGCAATTCGCGACTTTACTGAATTGGGCTCTGGTTTTAAAATTGCAATGCGTGATTTGAGTATTCGTGGTGCGGGTGATTTGTTAGGGAAGCAACAACATGGCTTTATTGACTCTGTGGGTTATGATATGTATACACAGATGTTGAAAGACACTGTTGCTCAAAAGCAAGGGCAGGCTGTTACTTCAGATCAACCAGAAACAGATGCTGAGCTGATTTTAGGAGTTCTAGCTTATTTACCAGACGATTATGTCAGTGATAATGCGCAAAAAATTGAACTTTATACACGGGTACGGCAAGCAAAGACAGACGATGTGTTTGAAGATATTGAAGCGGACATGTTGGATCGATTTGGCGAAATGCCGGATGAAGTGGCTCGCTTATTGTTGGTCGGTCGGATTAAACAATTAGCTGATCAAGCGCAAATTGTCAATATACGGCGTCAACGTAAGCAGTTAACCATTACATTTAATGCACAAGCCACGGCAAAGTTATCAGGTGAGACGATTTTTGAAGCGCTCATAGATGTGCCACTGAAAGCAGCAGTACGAACCGAATCAGGTGACTTGCAGGTAATATTGACCGTTAATGATGTTGCTGAAAGCAGTATATGGCTCAATATTTTGAGAGATTTCCTATTAGTCGTGATTGAAAAAGAACAAACTGAACTAGAAAAGGAGTAACTTATGCGTTTAGATAAATACCTTAAAATTTCTCGCTTAATTAAGCGGCGTACCGTTGCAAAGAAAATTGCCGATCAGGGACGTATTTCAATTAATGGTAAGGTGGCAAAGTCTTCAACAGATGTTGCTACAAACGATGAACTTGAAATTCGTTTTGGTAACAAAACGGTGACTGTTAAAGTGGTTAAGATTGTGGAAACGACCAAAAAAGAAGAATCTGCTGACATGTACGAAGTTTTGCGTGAAACGTATGCGCAAGACTTTCGAGAAGTCGGTGACGAAAAGTAAGCACAATTATTAAACAAATCTAAAGATTGTTGAAAAGTGTTAAAGAACGTGCGACACTTGTTATAGGTAAAATTCACATGGCGGTTTATAGACAAAAAAAACAATCAAATATTACGCCACTTAATCCAGCAATTGCACGTGAAATTCAAAATTCTGAATTAGCAAATGCACAGGCAGCGAAGCATTATCGTAGAGCCCATGCGCGTCGCGAGAAAAACATTTTATTGATTGGCGCGCTAGTGGCGACTATTTTTGCCGTGCAATTATTGATTGGTCAGGTAAAACTACATGCGGCTAATCAGCAGCTGACCAAAACTCAGGATCGCTTGGAACACGTTCAAAAAACAAATACGCAGTTAGCGACAAATGTTAAGCGTCTTAAAAATCCTACTTATTTGCAACAATTACTACGCGATAAATATGGTTACTCAAAACCCGGCGAAATCATTTATAACTTACCTGCAGATAATAACTAGGAGAAGCACCCGAAGGGGTGCCTTTTTCATAATAATGGAAAAAATTAAACAAGCAATTAAACAAAAGTCGTGGCCAGCAACGGTTATTGTGGCTGTTTCTGGTGGCGTGGACTCTGTTGTGTTACTCCACGCACTAGCGCAAATGCCAATCCGGATTGTCGTCGCGCACGTCAACTATCATTTACGTCCAGAAAGCGATGCAGATGCGTCTTTTGTGGCCAAACTAGCCCAAAAAATGAATGTCATTTTTGAACAGCGTGACTGGCAAAACAGACCTAATCATGCCGTTGAAAAAGAAGCTCGAATTTTTCGCTATGATTTTTTTAATGCGTTAGCAAATCGGTATCAAACGGACACCATCGTCGTGGCGCATCATGCTAATGACCAGGCAGAAACAGTTTTATTGAAAATGATTAGAGGTGGTCAATTACGTCAGATGGCGGGCATGATGACTAAAACGAACCGTATTATTCGTCCTTTTTTGACGTTGACTAAACAAGAATTAATTGCCTATGCTCATCGTAATCAGTTGAAATGGCGAGAAGATAGTACTAACTCGGATCCCGATTACACGCCGAGAAACTTATTGCGTAATGATGTGCTGCCAAAACTCACAACCATTAATGCGCAAGCTGTTCGACATATTAATGACATGGCGCAACAAATTCAAAATCAAGAACGTTTAATTGACGAACAAGCTGCCATTTATGCGCAAAATATCGCGTCTTGGCATACGATTCCACAGGCATGGCAGGCACCTACATTAAAATATTGGTTGCAAGCACAACAAATATTTAATATTAAAGAGAGCCAAATTTTGCAAGCGCTTCAACTTCTCAATAATGATTCAAAGCCAAATGGTCGTATTACTTTGAATCAAGGTGTGCAACTAGTCAAAAGCTATAATCAACTTGGACTACAAAAAGAGCAAAATAGGAACCAAGTTTTGTCGCCACTTATGTTAAAATTGAATCAACGGTATTTTTTGGCAAATAAGTCATGGTTATGGACTGATCACGAGCCAATTCTTGACGATTCTGCTGTTGCATTTTCAATCGGTTCCGAAAAGGCAGTGCTTTGCTTGCGTTTGGCTAACGCTAGTGATAAAATTGCTCTCATAAACGGCCATAAAAAGTTGAGACGACTAGCAATTGATGAAAAACTAACGTTACAAGAACGTGAAGCAATGTTAGTGCTTACAACGGCGGATGATCGTATTGTCGCAGTGCAGGTACGCAACGATGAATGGCGTGTCAGTGCAGAATATACTGTTAAACAAAATACGCAGCCAAATTGGCTTGTATGGCGAATTGAGGAAACATAAGTGGATAACGATATAGAAGAAGTCTTGTACGATCAGGCAAGCATTCAGCAAGCTGCCCAGCGTTTAGGTAAGCAAATTACTGAAGATTACGCAGGCGAGCGTCCCTTGTTCTTGTCAGTGTTGAAAGGTGCTTACCTTTGGACGGCTGATTTGATCCGTGAGGTTGATTTATACGCAGAATTAGAATTTATTAAAATTTCTAGTTATCACGGCGGCGTTGCAAGTACTGATGAAATCACATTGGTGACAGACATTCGGTCAGATGTTCAGAATCGTGATGTGATTATTTTAGAAGATATTGTCGATACTGGTCAATCCTTGCTGTTTATGAAAGAATTACTGGCTAAACGGGGTGCGCGATCAATTAAAGTTGCGACTTTATTGGACAAAAAAGAGGGACGTAAGGTTGAAGTAACTGCTGACTATATTGGCTTTGATGTCCGTAATCAATTTGTGGTCGGATATGGTCTAGATTACAAAGACTTTTATCGGAACTTACCGTACGTTGGTATTTTGAAAAAAGAAGTGTACACCAAATAGAAATTGAGGAATTACGATGAAAAATAACAAAGGCGGTTTCTTTCGAAATAGTATTTTCTACGTCTTTATCTTTCTTGTTGTTGTTGGCATGTTTTATGGCTTGTTCGGTAACGATAAGTCAACGACTAAAACCTTAACATCAAGTGAATTTATTAAGGCGCTGAATGACAAAGAAATCAAGTCAATTACAGTGCAACCTGGTAACAGTATTTATAATATTACTGGTACTTATAAAAAAGCACAAACTGCTTCTAAAGATAGCGGTATTAGTTTCTTACAGCCAACTCAAAAGGTGACAAAATTCACGTCAACTTTGCTACCTAACGATGCCTCATTGAAGGAAGTTACGCAAGCTGCAAGCAAGACGAAGACTGAATTAGTTACAAAACAGGCTGAAAATTCTGGTTTTTGGCTAAACTTGTTGGTATCACTCATTCCAGTGTTGCTAATCGTGGCTGTCTTCTATGTCATGATGAATCAAGCTGGTGGTGGTAAAGGCGGTCAAGGCGGTATGATGAGCTTTGGCAAGTCAAAGGCTAAGCCATCAGATCCCAAAGACAATAAAGTTCGGTTCGCCGATGTCGCTGGTGCAGAAGAAGAAAAACAAGAACTGGTTGAAGTTGTTGAATTCTTAAAATCACCAAAGAAATTTGTGAGTTTAGGGGCTCGTATACCAAAGGGGGTTCTTTTGGAAGGACCTCCGGGAACTGGTAAGACATTACTGGCAAAGGCTGTCGCTGGTGAAGCCAGTGTACCATTCTTCTCAATGTCTGGTTCGGACTTCGTGGAAATGTTTGTTGGTGTTGGTGCTTCACGTGTTCGTGACTTGTTTGAAAACGCTAAGAAGTCTGCCCCAGCAATTATTTTCATTGATGAAATTGATGCTGTTGGTCGTCGCCGTGGTACCGGAATGGGTGGCGGTAACGATGAACGTGAACAAACTCTGAACCAAATTTTGATTGAAATGGATGGTTTTGAAGGTTCAGAGGGTGTAATTATTTTGGCTTCTACCAACCGTTCAGATGTATTGGATCCGGCTTTGCTTCGTTCTGGTCGATTTGATCGTAAGATTTTGGTTGGTGCACCAGATGTTAAAGGACGTGAAGCAATTTTGAATGTTCACGCCAAAAATAAGCCATTAGCTGACAACGTTGATTTGAAAGCAATTGCGCAACAGACACCAGGATATGTCGGTGCCGACTTAGAAAACTTGTTGAACGAAGCAGCGTTGTTAGCAGCTCGTCGCAATAAGAAAAAGGTTGATGCTGCTGATATTGATGAAGCGGAAGATCGTATTTTCCAAGGTCCTGCGAAAACAAATCGTGGTATGTCAGAATCAGAACGACGTACAACCGCTTATCACGAAGCGGGGCATGCGTTGGTTGGGTTGGTCCGTTCAGAAGCTTCAGTTGTTCGTAAGGTAACAATCGTCCCACGTGGTCGCATTGGTGGTTATGCCCTAATGACGCCCAAAAACGATCGTTACAACTTGAAGTATTCTGAAGCTAAGGAACAATTAGCTGGTTTGATGGGTGGTCGTGCCGCCGAAATCTTCATGTTTAATGAAGCAAGTTCTGGTGCTTCCAACGATTTCCAGCAAGCAACAGGATTGGCACGTCAAATGGTAACTGCTTTTGGTATGTCAGATAAGTTAGGTATGGTACAACTTGAAGGTAATGCCAGTGTTGGTTATGCTGATCAAGGTGGCAATCGCGCATATTCTGAAGAAACTGCACGTCTGATTGATGAAGAAGTTCGTCGTTTGGCACAAGAGGCTTTCAACGATGCGTTAACGATTTTGCAAGAGCACAAAGATAAGTTGACAGCTATTGCTGAAGCTTTGCTTGAAGTTGAAACGTTGGACGAAAGACAAATTAAAGACATTTATGAAACGGGTGAATTTACACGTAAAGATGTCCAAGATGATGATCAATTGGCAACTGCCAAGTCGTTTGAAGAAGCTAAGGCAGCAGCCGATGCAAAAGATTCTCAAGCTGAAGAAAAATATGAACATCCAGATAGTGAGTCAAAAGATGATGATACAACTTCCGATTCAGAAGTTGTTGAAGCACCTGATGATGCACCAACTGATGACAATCATGATAAAAATTAGTAAAATAGAAGTTGACCGTCAGGTCGACTTTTTTATTTGAAGTTAAGGAAAATAATTAAATGGCTGATCAGTTTATTAAGGCAATTACAAAAAATAATGACTTTCGTGCATTTGCTGTGAATGGGACAAATTTAGTTCGAGAAGCAGCACAAACTCATGATACATCGCGTATCGCTTCGGTTGTTTTGGGTCGTGGTTTATTAGCATCAACGTTAATGGCACAGGCTGTTTTAAAAGGGGAAGAACGTCTCTCAATTCAGCTCAATGGCCGTGGACCAATTGGCAACGTTGTGGTAGAAGCAGACGCTAAAGGCAGTGTACGCGGGTATGTGACCAATCCGCAACTAGATGTGATATTGAATGATGCCGGACAATTGGATGTTGCGCAAGCAGTCGGGCACAATGGGGTTTTGCAAGTAACCAAATTTGCACCATACGCCAATCCCTATATTGGACAAAGTCAATTGGTGAGCGGTGAAATTGGTGATGATTTTACTTACTATTTGGCACAGTCTGAACAAATTCCATCGGCAATTGGTGTTTCGGTTTATATGAACGAAGATGATACAGTTGGTGTGGCAGGTGGATTCTTAGTACAAGCATTACCAGGCGCCAGCGATGCATCAATTGATCAACTTGAGAAAGCACTGGCTAACATGCGACCGCTATCTGATATGCTGTCAGATGGGTACACACCGCTAGACATCTTAGAAGAAATATTTGGAAAAGGTGAAGTTAATATTTTGCAAACAGCCGGTGTCGGTTTAGCAGCCGAACCACCAAAATCTGCTTATGCTAAGATGTTAGCGACGTTACCGGCAGAAGAAATAAAAGCCATGATTGATGAAGATGATGGTGCAGAAGTTGTGGGTAAGTTTTCAGGCAAACGTTACTTTTTCACAGCAACAGAATTGCGAGAAATTTTGAAACAAATTGAAGAAAACAACGCATAATTTTGAGATTATGCTGTTTTTTTGGTATGATATTTAATTAGTGGGAGTGCGTTCAAAAAGCGCTCATCAGGGAAGGATTTTATACGAATGGCTGAAGAAAAAGCCCTTAATGATCAAATGTTAGCCCGTCGTCAGAAGTTAGCGACTCTTGTTGATGATTTACATTTAGATCCATTTGGCAAACGATTCGAACGCTCAGCTAAAGCGCAAGAATTACATGATTTGTACGATAATAGTACTTTAGAAGAACTTGAAGCAGGACAACATGAGGTGACGATTGCTGGCCGTATGGTGGCTAAGCGTGGTGCCGGTAAAGTTATTTTTGCGGACTTTCGCGACGTGTCAGGCAAAATCCAAGTTTATGCTAAGCGTGATGACTTAGGCGAAAATTACCCAATTATTAAGCGCGCTGACTTGGGTGATTTTCTTGGTATTAAGGGTATCATGATGAAGACGGAAGCCGGCGAATTAACAGTTTTGGCAACGCATTTGACACACTTGTCAAAAGCACTTCGCCCAATGCCTGATAAGTTCCATGGTATTTCAGATGTCGAAACACGCTACCGTAAGCGTTATTTGGATTTGATTGCTAATGAGGAATCATTCAAAAAGTTCCAACAACGGTCACACATTATATCAGCCATTCGCGCTTACATGGACAAAAATGAGTTCTTAGAAGTGGAGACACCCATTCTACAAACAGAAGCTGGTGGCGCTGCCGCTCGTCCATTCATCACACATCACAATGCTTTGAACATTGATATGTATATGCGTATTGCCACAGAACTTTATTTGAAGCGCTTGGTTGTTGGTGGCATGGAACGTGTTTATGAAATCGGACGTATTTTCCGAAATGAAGGGATGGATCCCAAGCATAATCCTGAATTTACGACGATGGAATCGTATGCGTCTTATTGGGACTTCACTGATGTCATGAACGAAACCGAAGGTATTTTTAAGGCAGCGGCAGGCGTTGTTTCTGATGACCTAAAAATTACTTATCAAGGCACTGAAATTGATCTATCAAAGAATTTTGCACGTGCACACATGATTGACTTGATTAAGGATCGCACTGGTGTTGATTTTTGGCAAGATATGTCAGTTGAAGCGGCTCAAAAGTTAGCAGATGAGCATCATGTCAAATACGAAAAGTATTGGGCAGTTGGTCACATCATCAATGCATTCTTTGAGGAATTTGTTGAAGATACTTTGGTTCAACCTACATTTGTCTATGGTCATCCTGTTGAAGTCTCACCTTTAGCAAAACGTAACGCTGACGATTCACGTTTCACGGATCGTTTTGAGTTGTTTATCATGGGTGGTGAATATGCCAATGCCTTCACTGAATTAAATGATCCTATCGACCAGCGGGCACGCTTTGAAGCACAGGCTGCCGAACGTGAAAATGGTAATGATGAGGCTGAGGGTATTGATGAAGACTTTATTGAGGCTTTGGAATACGGTATGCCACCAACGGGTGGATTAGGTGTTGGTATTGACCGTTTGATTATGTTACTGACTGATTCTGACACAATTCGTGATGTGGTTTTGTTCCCAACGATGCGTCCAGAATAAATGAATCATTCGATTTATTAGAAAACTATTGACAAATTGCTGCACAATTAGTTATAATTATTAAGTTGTGTCAGCAATGTTATTCCGACTTAGCTCAGTTGGTAGAGCACCTGACTGTTAATCAGGTTGTCGCCGGTTCGAGCCCGGCAGTCGGAGTTTTATGAGAAGCAAACCAGTTGGTTTGCTTCTTTTTTCAACTAATAAATGGTTGACATGACGGGTTGTTCATGGCATAATAAAATAGTTGTGTTAAGCAACAAATGTCATTCCGACTTAGCTCAGTTGGTAGAGCACCTGACTGTTAATCAGGTTGTCGCCGGTTCGAGCCCGGCAGTCGGAGTCATGCCGACGTAGCTCAGTTGGTAGAGCACGGGTATCGTAAACCTGGGGTCGGAGGTTCGAATCCTCTCGTCGGCATATCTACTTATCAATTTATAATCATATAAATGCTTAACTTCTTCCAAACAGAGAAGTTGAGCATTTTTTATATTTATCTAAATCAACAACGAAAACACCGTTAAGAAATGTTGGTATGTGATTGTTCATGACATTGCTTTTTTCTGAATATTAACTGCAAAATTGATCTACCATTTTTTACTACGATATTTATTTGTAATGAAAAACAGTGGTCATTTAAGTTGTTGGTTGACATTAGTTTGAATGGGATGTAATATTATCTATAACGATTTTTAGAATGAAACGAATTGAACAGGAAAGTAACAGTTTATCAAAGCCAAGAAAGCTAACGGGTGATGTAAGTTAGCGTGCGTGCGATTGTGAAAATGACCTGTG
>NZ_BMBP01000010.1 GCF_014634745.1 Leuconostoc pseudomesenteroides KCTC 3652 | reverse complement strand
GATGTACTATCACTTAATGATGTTGATGTCGATGCACTGTCGCTTACTGATGTTGATGTGCTGTCACTTAATGACGTTGATGCCGATGTGCTGTCACTCACTGATGTTGAAGCTGATGTACTACCACTCAACGATGTTGACGTTGATGCGCTATCACTTAATGACGTTGACGTCGATGCACTATCGCTTACCGATGTTGACGTTGATGCACTATCACTTACTGACGTTGATATGCTGTCGCTTGCTGATGTTGACGTTGATGCACTATTACTTACTGATGTTGAAGCTGATGTACTACCACTCAACGATGTTGATGTTGATGTACTGTCACTTACTGATGTTGAAGCTGATGTGCTACCACTCAACGATGTTGATGTTGATGTACTGTCACTTACTGATGTTGACGTTGATGTGCTACCACTCAACGATGTTGATGTTGATGTACTGTCACTTACTGATGTTGAAGCTGATGTACTATCACTTGCTGACTCACTTGATGTCGATTCACTCAATGATGTTGAGTTGCTCAAACTTGCCGACTCGCTTGATGTCGATTCACTCAATGACGTTGAATTGCTCAAACTTGCTGACTCACTTGATGTCGATTCACTCGTACTTGCTGATTCAGATTCCATTGGAACAGTTGCATCAAAGACTGGCGCAACAACACTATAAGTTGGTATTACTTCTGAAGAACCAAAAGAAATATACAAGTCTGAATTTTTATAAATACTGTCGCCAGCAGCCAATGTTGTATAAAATGAAAGCGCATTGCCTTGTGCATCTTGAGCAATCACACCATTCTTATCTAAGACTGGAAAATAACCCGTGGCATATATGCTGTCCACTTTTTGTGTGCCATTGAATGATACAAAGTCACCCAACACGTAAGTATCACCAGTAGTGCTATTGGTTACTGTCAAGTTATTATGGACATAGTCCAAAAAGGATTGTACCTGCTCAGCTGTTAGAGTTGTACTGCCATCGATACTCTTAAACTGAGCATACGCTTCTGCCAAATTAATTGTTCCAGTAAAAAAACTACGATTACTAGAATTATTTGACTGCATTGAGCCTGTACTAATTTCTGTTGAATATAAATTCACACCCTGAACTGATAGATTCTGCCATTGATCAAAACTATAAAATTGATCGATATCGACACCAACGTGCGCGCCAACATATTCATCAGCGATTGCTTGTGCATCTGTTTTGTCAGCAATATTTGAAGCAATCGTCTCATTTGCACCCGTCGCAACATATCCAGCGGACAAAGCATCATCAACGCTTTGCAACGTGTCAGTTTTTTTAAGTGTACCTATTGTTGATGTCGCTGCTGCTTCACTTGAATTATCATTGCTACCTGTACTCAAACTACTTGCACTGGTTGAGTTAACAGCACTCAAACTATTTGCATCATTTCCATCAGATTCGCTAATCGAAGTCACATTATCTGTACTACTTGTTAAATTATTCACAAGATAGGTACTAAAATCCCCATTTGTGCCTTCTGTCACTAATGATATGCTGCTATCACCAGTATTCGTTTGAACAGTGCTAGATTGGGTCGCATTATCGTCCGCACTAACGGTTGTTAAATCCGTCATCATAGCTGCGCCTGCCATAAATGCTAACGCCGCCATCAGCCACTGTTTCTTAGCTTTATACATTTTAAACTTGATTGTTCGTACCGGTGTAAAATTATTTGCTGACTTACTCATATTATATCCCACCATTTATTTCACTTACATTTTGTAACATGAAATATTATAACTTTACTTCACAAAAAAGTCAACATTTCTTCACATTTAGATTTTTAATCACTATTTTTGGTGTTTTATCCATATTTTCAGGTTTTTTTGTGAACAAAAAAACTAAAGTAGCTAGCCGAAAGCTAACTACTTTAGTCTTAAATGAGAATCACTATTTATTTGTCTAAGCGGGCACGGAATGCTTTTGTCGCTTCCTCATAGCCAGGCTTACCTAATAGTGCAAACATAGCTGTCTTATAGGCTTCGACACCCGGTTGATTGAATGGGTTAATGCCAAAAGTATAACCAGACGCCCCAACAGCCATTTCAAAGAAGTAAATCATGTAACCGAGTGAATAAGCATCTTGTGCTGGCAAGTGGACAGCCAAGTTAGGCACACCACCATCAACGTGAGCTAAAGTAACCCCTTGAGATGCTTTGGTGTTCACTTCATCGATCGTGATACCTTCCAAATATTGCAAACCATCATTGTTGCCTTCTTCATGTGGTAGGTCCAAATTAGATACAGGATTGTCTAACTTAACCACTGTCTCAAACAAATCACGGCGTCCTTCTTGAATGTATTGTCCAAGTGAGTGCAAGTCAGTTGAGAAGTTAGCTGAAGATGGGTAGATACCCTTTTGATTTTTACCTTCAGACTCACCCATCAATTGCTTCCACCACTCTGACAAATATTGCATTGAAGGTTCCCAGTTAATCAACAATTCTGTTGTATAACCCTTATCATACAAAATACGACGAACGGCTGCATATTTATATGCCTCGTTCTTTTTTAAATCAGAATCAGTATATTCGTTTTGCGCATCACGAGCGCCGTCCATCAATTTTTGGATATCAGCGCCTGAAGCAGCAATTGGCAACAAGCCAACAGCTGTCAAAACAGAGAAGCGACCACCGACACCATCAGGAATTGTGAATGTTTCATAACCTGAAGCCGCTGCTTCATCGTGCAAAGCACCACGATTGGCATCTGTTGTGGCATAGATACGCTTCTTAGCAGCATCAGAACCATACTTTTTCTCTAACAATTGTTTAAACACACGGAAAGCGATTGATGGTTCCGTTGTTGTGCCAGACTTTGAGATAACGTTGACAGAAAAGTCTTGGTCACCAATGACACGAACTAAATCATTTAAGTAAGCTGCAGAAGTTGAGTTACCAGCAAAATAAATTTTAACACCTTGACGTTGGTCATCCGACAATTCATTATTAAACATTGGATTCAAGAAATCAACCGCCATCTTCGCGCCCAAATATGAACCACCAATACCAATGACAACCAAAATCTTTGAATCAGATTGAATTTGTTGCGCCGCCTTTTGAATACGTGCAAATTCTTCCTTGTCGTAATCAGTAGGTAGAGTCAACCAATCAGAATATTCTGCACCAGCGCCCGTACGATTGCGCAATTGTTGGTCAGCCATCGTAATTAATGGTTGCATTTCGTCCAATTCGTGTGGTGCAACAAAATTCTCAATGTTCTTTGTGTCAAATGTAATGTGTGCCATTTTTCGCTCCTATTATTAACATTATGAAATCGTTTTCACTATTATTTTATCACAACTTTGACGCTGCTGCCTCATCAACAATAATTGTAACATTTTCGTGATTTTGTAGAACAGAAGCAGGCACGGTTTCAGATACTGGGCCATTAACGGTCGCAGCAATTGCCTCTGCCTTACTGTCACCATAAGCTACTAACAGGATTTGTTTAGCTGACATAACTGACGCAATCCCCATTGAAATAGCTTGTGTTGGCACGTCAGATTCTTTTTCAAAGAAGCGTGCATTTGCATCGATTGTAGATTGCGTTAAATCAACAATATGCGTTGTTGAGTCAAAAGATGTTCCCGGCTCGTTAAAACCAATATGTCCATTGCGACCAATCCCTAGTAATTGTAAGTCGATAGGATTTTCCGCAATAATTTGATCGTATGCTTTAGCTGCTGCTTCATGATCGCCACTTTTGCCGTCAGGAACATAAGAATGTTTGAAAGGTTTTTGATTAAAGAGATGTTGATTCATAAAATAACGATAACTTTGGTCATTATCACCATCTAATCCCAAATATTCATCCAAGTTGACTGATGTCATATTTGAAAAATCTAAATCACTTGCTGTTAAACGATCATATAATGCAATTGGTGAAGAACCTGTTGCCAAGCCTAACACTTTTGCCCCGCCTTTAATCACATTCTGATAAATTTCAAATGCCTTTTGAGCACCTTCGTCAGCGTTTTTAACTTTGATAATATTCATGATGTGGTCTCCATTCTTAATTGGTCTATACCGCTTTGGTCTATACCAATATAATAGCATTATTTTAACGGAATAACAAGGTCACACTTTGAATAGTCACAAAAAAATCGATCTTTCGATCGATTGCTTTGTCTACCCCTAAAACAGATTGCGCCAAAGTCTCACAAACCAGTTGGCTTGCGTGCCTTTAACACCAGATTTTACAATTAATTGTTTGTCAGTTTTTGAAGTATAAGGTAAATATTGGGCGTCTAACGCAGGACTGATATACCCAATCGTTTGATTTTTATTTAGCTTGGCAAGCTTAGTATTCACACTCAAATTCGATAATTTAAGTTGCGTTTTTTTACTTGTCCAAAAAGTTTTGGTTTCCGCCAATTTAACTGGAACTTCAGTCTTCTTTAATGCTTTAAATTTTATATTTTGTATTGTTTGATTACTTGTAAATGTGTGCCCTTGCTTTTTGGCTAATACTTCATTGACCACATCCAAAGTAGCTTGATAACGCGTTTTTTCATCCATATAATCCCCGGCACCATTGACAACAGTGATAAACTCATGCCCATTCTGATCCTTAATAATACCTGTAAATGCTGCGCCAGATTCAGGTGTTGAGCCGGTTTTTAGCCCTTCAATTACCAGTTTGTTTGGATTAGACAGTTTTGGCATTGTTTGTGTCATCAATTGCCAATAGTCAGTTTTGTCTGTTACCACATAGGACGGCGTTAAATGATACGAAACAGTCAGTTTTTCAGATAATTTCCGCAATGTTGGGTCCAATGCCAAATCTGCTTTGGCAATCATTGCAAGTTGTTTCGCCGTCGCATGATTGGCAGCAGTCTTTGGAGCACTCTTAATTTGATTTTCAAAGGCATCACCGTTGACTTGACCAGCAGAATTGTACCACTGAGAACCGGTTAAATGTAGTGACTTTGCCCACATTTGTAAGGCTTGCTGAGTTGTTTTACCTTTAGGCGTCATAAACTCACCTAGTGCAAATGCAGCATCATTAGCAGAATTAGCAAACATAACGTCATATAATTCTTTGACAGATAATTTATCGCCAGCCTTCACGGCGATATGAGAAAACAGATGGCTGTCCTGATCAGATAAATCTGATTTACTTGTAATCGGTACTTTAGTTGTCCATTTAATTTTGCCAGACTTAATGCCTTGTAAGACACCATAAGCTGTCAACATTTTGGTCTGCGAAGCAATCGATACCTGTTTATCAGCATTTTTGACACCAAGTACTTGACCAGTTTTTGCGTCAATTACAACTGCTGAAGTGGCATTGACACTCAAATTGATTGGTTTATCAGTCACATGTTTGACATTCGTTGGCTTTGAAACATCTTTTTTAGTCGTTGATAGCCCAACAATTGCACCAATCAGTAAAATAACTACTCCGGCAATTATTAGCTTAGTTTGGTTTCTCTTCATAACTTACTCCCTTTTGTTTGAGCGGGAGACTAATGACAAAAGTTGTTAAATCATCATCTGATTCAGCAGACACAAGACCATGATGCTGTGTCACAATACCTTTAACAATCGCGAGGCCAAGCCCCGTTCCCCCTGTTTTACTATTACGAGAACTTTCTACGCGATAAAAGCGATCAAAAATATCATCTAGCGCATCCCCCGGAATTTTAGCGCCGTCGTTAATCACACGAATCTCAACATTCTCATCTCGTACTTGAGCTGTTAACTTAATAAACGTGGCGCCATCACCGTACTTAAAAGCATTCGTAATTAAATTCATCAACACACGCGCTAACTTATCAGAATCAGCTTCAATCACAATCATCTCTGGATTGGTTAATTGCGTCAACTTAATATTTTTTTCCTGTGCTTCAAGTTCGTAGCTCGCTAATAATTGACCAAACAAATCACTTAAACTTAATGATGTGAGATTCAAAGACGCATCTTGAGCCTGTGTCTTGGAAAATTCAAATAGATCCTCAACCAACACTTTCATTTGATTGGATTTATCATAAGCCGTATGAATATACTTTTTGCGGTTATCGTCGCTGAGATTTTCACCCATTTCTACCAATCCGAGGTAACCAATAATCGCTGTTAATGGCGTACGCAAATCATGTGAAATATTGGTAATCATTTCATCTTTAGAGCGTTCACTAGCGCGTTCTTCTTCTCGAATACGTCGCGTGTTAGTCGCAATCGTGTTAGAAACATCAATCAGCGCTTGCGTTTTGGGCGCATACGTAGCGTGCCAATCAATAGCCATATCCGCATTGTCGGCAGATATTTGTCGTAATTCCCTAATTAATCGCAACAAACTTTCATCTCGTCGCCACTTAACATACTGAACGATAATAATTGCAAAATTACCTAGTACAAATACAAAAAATTCCAGTACCTGCCAAGTATTACTGGAAAATCTATTAACTCGCTGCGCTAAAGCATCAAACCCTGTCATAGTTGTCCAACTATATAGGCAAAGCAACAGCAAAGTAACGATGATATAATAATTTTTTGTGCGATTATGTTTAAAAAATATCGCTATTTTTTTCATTGGTTCACTTCAATTTTATAACCAACACCCCAAACTGTTTGGATGACTTGGTCACCATTAGTTGCTTCTTCAATTTTGTCACGCAAATGAGAAACGTGCACCATAACTGTTTTTGCTGATACAACCGATTCTTGTTGCCAAACACGCTCAAAAATATCATCAGCTGAGAAAACACGATTAGGATGAGAAGCTAATAAGTACAAAATACCAAATTCTAATGCTGTTAAATTGACCAAATCACCGTCTGAAGTTTTGACTTCATGGCTATCTTTGTTGATAACAAGTGACCCAATGTCTAACACGTCGGGTGTTTGGTCTTGTACAGCATTTTCTGCACGACGCAAGAGTGACCTAACGCGCGCCATTACTTCCAGTGGATTGAATGGTTTAGTAACATAATCGTCAGCACCTGTGATCAATCCCTGAATTTTATCCATGTCACCTGACTTAGCTGACAACATCAAAATTGGAATACGACTATCCTTACGTACCGCTTTGACAACTTCTAGACCATTCATATTTGGCATCATCACGTCTAAAATCATCAAGGCGATGTCTGGGTTTGTGTTCAGCTTTGACATTGCTTCTTTGCCATCACCGGCCATAATTGGGTCATAGCCTTCATTTTTTAAATAAATTTCTAATAACTCTGCAATTTCGAGATCATCATCAACGACTAGAATTTTCATGGTTCAATTTCCTTTCAATTACTTTTGCGCAGCTTCTAAGCGCGCTTGTTGTGATAATTGACTAATGGCGAAGAAACCACCCTTTAAGCCAGCGCGTTGACGATTCCAACGGAAGGCAAGATAAGCAACGGCCGCCAAGACAATATAGACAATCGCAGGCAATGTTGGGTTAATAACAGCTGGCAACATACCCAAAACGACGAATCCTAAAATCCAAGCTACCATCGCAGCAATAAGGTAACCCCAGCGACGGCTACGAGAATTAGTTTGTTCAGGTGCTTTTGGGTTAGGTGTTAACTTCAAAACCACTGCTGTATAAATCGACCCACCCAGTCCGGCAATCAGCAACAAAGAAATAATTCCTGCGCCTTGATTACGATTGTTCTTTGAGAAAAACAGTGTCAAACCAAAGACTAAAGCAAATAACATAAATATGGCTAATGATGTATCAATCGCTAAGGTACTAAATTTGAAATCAAAAAGTTTTTTAGCTGTCTTTTTAGGATCAAGATACTGTTGAACAGCTTGTGTTGGTGTACCAAACAATTGCGTCGCAGTTTGTCCTTGCCCTTGTGTTGCCAAAAGTTTAGCTTCTACCTCTGATACAATGGCGTCTATTTTTTCACCATCTAATTTTGTATTTTGAGCCAATAGTTTTTTTAATTGGAACATAAAATCCTGATTTTTTTTCGTTAATTCACGATTTTCTGACATGCGTTGTTGCCTCCCTAGGTTATGTACGGTGCGAGTGCACCTTTATATTGATTAAACGTTAAATCGGAACTCGATAATATCGCCGTCTTGCACGACATATTCCTTACCTTCTGAGCGCAGTTTTCCGGCTTCTTTCACTGCTTTAACTGAGCCTAAAGCATCTAAGTCGTCAAAACTAATCGTTTCAGCGCGAATAAAGCCACGTTCAAAATCAGAATGAATGACACCAGCAGCTTGTGGCGCCTTGGCACCTGCTCTAAAAGTCCAAGCACGTGTTTCTTTACCACCAGCTGTGAAGAAAGTCCGCAAATCAAGCAAATGATAGGCTGCTCGAATCAACTTATTCAATCCAGGCTCATCAACCCCAGCCATCTCCAAAAATTCAGCACGTTCATCATCTGGTAGTTCGGCAATTTCTTCTTCTGCACTTGCTGACAAACCAATGACATCAGCACCTTCGCTATTAGCAAACGTTTTGATTTCATTAAAGTACTTTGAAGATTCAGGATCAGCCATATCCTCTTCAGCCAAATTAGCAACATACAAAACAGGTTTTGTAGTCAATAAGAACAAGCCTTTGACAATTTTTTGTTCATCATCGTTAAACGCAACTGTTCGAGCGGATTGTCCTGCTTCTAGTGCTGGCTTTAATTTTTCAAGGACTGCAAATTCAGCTTTAGCAGCCTTATCGCTGCCCTTAGCTGCGCGAGCTACCTTGGCATAACGCTTGTCAACCGTTTCAAGGTCGGCCAAAATCAGCTCAGTGTTAATTGTTTCAATGTCATCCAACGGATTAACAACACCATTAACATGAATAATTTCATCACCGTCAAAAGCGCGAACCACGTGCACAATGGCATTCACTTGACGAATGTTTTCTAGGAATTTATTCCCTAATCCCTCACCTTGTGAGGCGCCTTTAACAATACCAGCAATATCTGTGAATTCAAAAGTTGTTGGGATAACTTTATCAGCAGGTTCAATGGCTTGAATGCTTGCCAAACGCTCGTCTGGTACTTCTACCATACCAACGTTGGGCTCAATCGTCGCAAAAGGATAGTTGGCCATTTCTGCACCAGCTTTCGTAATTGCGTTAAATAATGTTGATTTGCCGACGTTTGGAAGGCCGACGATTCCAGCAGTAAGTGCCATGTTAATCTTCTTTCTGACTTGCTTCTTCAAGTATTTTTTTCAATCGTTTGTTAAAATCAAAACGTGACATCATAATCCCACGTCCACATTTTGTACAAGATAATTTAATATCTGCGCCAACACGCGTAATTTCCCAAGCATTGGCACCACAAGCATGTGGTTTTTTCATTTCAACAATGTCATGTAAATTGTATGTTAATGGTGTTGCCATTAATCTACCTCGATATTTAATAATGCTAAAATGCGACTCAAATCATCATTTGAAACATAGTTAATTTCAATTTTGCCATTCCCTTTGGTGGCTGTGTTGACTTTAACTTTTGTGCCAAATTTCTCTTCTAGTTGTGTGGCAACTGCCGCAATGAAGGGTGAAATTTGTGGCTTTTCAGAGGCAGCAGGCTCGTCACCAGCTTCATTGATTTGTTTAACTAATGCTTCGACTTGACGGACATTTAATCCACGCGCCATAATTGTGGCAACAACCTTGTCAATTTGTGATTTTTTCTTTAAACCCAACAAAGCTCTTGCCTGTCCCATTGATAATTCACCATCTTGTAACAATGTTTGGACATTTTCTGGTAACTTTAACAATCGCAATGCATTGGCCACAGTTGCTCTATCTTTACCAACTTTTTCAGCAAGTTGAGCTTGGCTAAGTGACAATCTTGTCATTAAAGCATCAAATGCTTGCGCTTCTTCAATGACATTCAAATCATCACGCTGTAAGTTTTCAATTAGTGCCACGGCTGCCATCGTGTCATCATCAACCTGACGCACAATAGCTGGTATAGTGGTTAATTTAGCTAATCGTGAAGCGCGTACACGTCGTTCACCAGCAATAATTTGATAGCTTTTACCGTCTTCACGAACGATAATCGGTGTTAAAACACCGCTATCTTGAACCGACGTTGCCAATTCCTGTAACTTCGTCTCGTCAAAATGACGGCGTGGTTGAAATGGATTAGGCTTTATAGCACTCAAGTTAAGCTGCACAACATTCTCGGTTGCAGTCGGCTCTTTTGTTGCAGATTTTGTATGTTCAACTGCTGATTTTGACACATTATTGGCGCCAAATAGTGAACTCATGCCTTTTCCAAGGCCACCTTTTTTATTTGCCATATTGCTTCAAGACCTCCTGTGCCAGATCATTGTAAACTTGAGCACCAACACTTCTTGGATCAAAATCAATGATTGCTTGTCCATAAGATGGCGCCTCGCTCAAACGAACTGTTCTTGGGATGATTGTCTCATAGACTTTGTCATCAAAGTAATTACGCACCTCTTGCGCAACCTGCTTAGCCAAATTCGTGCGTCCGTCATACATTGTCAATAAAATCCCGGCAACATCTAACTCTGGATTGAATTGCTGGCGAACCAGCTCAATTGTATTCAACAATTGGCCCAACCCTTCTAAGGCGTAAAATTCAGTTTGTACAGGAATGAGAATAGCATCTGCTGCCGTAAACGCATTGACAGTTAACAATCCTAAAGCTGGTGGATTATCAATCAAGATAAAGTCATAATCATCACGTACTTTTTCAAGTGCTGTTTTCAAGCGGTATTCACGTTTTTCTTGATTTGATAATTCGATTTCAGCGCCTGATAATTGAATGGTAGCGGGCACTAAATCATAATTATCCGTTGGAATAATAACATCATGCAACGGTGTTTGCTCAACGATAACGTCATAACTATCAACTGTTAAAGCTGATTTATCAACGCCAGATCCACTAGTCGCATTACCTTGCGCATCAATATCAACCAATAAGACACGCTGCCCAGCTTGTGCTAATGCTGCGCCTAAATTGATACTTGTAGTGGTCTTACCAACACCACCTTTTTGATTGGCTAATGCAATTATTTGTGCCATTTTAGGCGCCTCCTATTTTAGTTTAAGCAATTGGTTTTTTACTTGGCGTACCCGCTTGGCGCGGATACTTCTTAGGTGTTTTAGTCACTTTATCAACAATTTGTATAAATCGTGAATCACCATTAGGCAATTCAAACGCGTATTCATCACGTAATTTACCGCCTAGCGTTTGCAACGCCTTTTGCCCATCAGCCAACTCTTGTTGGGCTGCTGCACCTTTCATGACTAGAAATTCACCACCAATGTGGACAAATGGCAACGTATACTCGGCCAATACGCTTGTCCGTGCAACAGCACGCGCTGTTGCATAATCAAATTGCTCCCTGAACGTTGGGTTTTGTCCGATATCCTCAGCACGCCCATGAACAATAGTAACGTCGCTTAACTTAAGCTCGTCGACAACGGTTTGTAAAAACTTAACCCGTTTTTGCAAAGCGTCCACCAAGGTGATTTTAAGATTTGGAAAGGCAATTTTGAGTGGTATCGCTGGAAAGCCAGCGCCAGTACCAATATCAATTAAGCTATGCTCACCATCCTGCAAGTTTTTTTCATAAAATGCAACTGTCAGTGAATCATAAAAATGTTTGAGATAGACCTCTGATTTTTCAGTGATTGCCGTCAGATTAACACTGGCATTAGTTGTCACTAATAATTCATAATATTGTTCAAATTGCGCTAATTGCGCATCAGTTAATGTCATGCCGGCTTGTTTGAGTGCATTCATGAAGTCTTCGTTTGTCAATTGTGTTCTCCAATTTTAATTAGTTCAGCACACAAAAAGCGCCATTTTCAACTACTACTAGAATACCTAAAAATGGGCTATTTTTCAAGTTTTCCCGCGTTGATATTTGCATCATCGATTTGCGCAACCATCAACAAAAACCAAGCATTAAACGCTGGTCCATCAATATCAAGTGCCACATGAGTATTTGTCGTATCATGGGTACTTTGTAAAATGTCACCGACAGTCGCACCAATTGCCGGTCCGCTTGTCACCACGTCAATCCAAATGTCCCTCATTTGATATTTTTCGGGGTGCAATAAGTAATATAACGTATTAACGTCATGCATTGGCTTACCAGTTCCCGTGTGATCAGCGTAGTGGTCAAATAACGCTGACAGCATTCGTCCCGTTTCATTGATCTGTGCTAATGTTGCTAAAGAATCAGTTGTCAAAACGGCCTTTTCTGTTACATCAAGACCTAACATTGTAATAGACAAACCACTTTCAAACACAATTTTGGCAGCATCCGGATCAGTAAAAACATTAAATTCAGCAACTGATGTCAAATTACCGCCGGACAAACTGCCACCCATAATAACTAATCGTTCAATCTTCTGCAAGTCGTCTGGAAATCGCTGTATTAGCATCGCGATATTGGTAAATGCCCCAACCGCAACCAACGTAATCGGTTCATGTGATGCCTGTATGGTCTGATGCATGGCCACAACTGCTTCGTCGGCAATTGTTTGAGTGGATAATGCGCCAAAATCATAGCCAGGCATGCCGCTTTCACCATGAATTGCTGCTGCATCTTTAAATGGCTTGACGAGTGGCTTTTCTGCACCGCGAGCTACTTTAACATCTTGTCGATTGAAATAATGCGTTAATTTCAGCGCATTCAACGTTGTTTTATCGACGGAAACGTTCCCCGCAACCGTCGTCACCAATCGCACATCAAAAGCAGAATTTGTCAGTAATATACTGAGCGCCGCAGCATCGTCAATGCCCGGGTCAGTATCAAAAATAATCGGAATTGTCATGTTTTCCCCTTTAGTTATTATTGTTATTATTATACCAAAGCTTTCAACTTGACATTTTTGAAAGTCCGTTTTATTATGGTCTTAATCTAGGAAAGGGGGTCATAACTTTTGAGTAATTCTAATGGAAAACGCTCAATCGTTTTGGCCGCTTAATAGGAAAAGCGGTCGATTCGATTGCAGCAACCACGAAGCAAGTTTGATTTAGATTCTGCTTCGTGGTTTTTTATTGCCTTCGACGTGACATTCACCAAATAAAAAAGCACCCCGATTGAAGTGCTTTTACAGATAATTATTTACGTGCTGCGAGTTTGAAATCCAAAGGAACGCCGACAGCATGGTGATAGAATCCCGTAACATCAGGATTAACCAATTCTGGTTGTGCTTGATAATATAGCGGATTCAAAATGGCTTGCTGATTGATAATCTTTTCCAATCCCTTTTCGTCAGCCGCGCGTTTAGTATCATTTGTGGCATCAACACCCTTTGCTTTGTTCCATAATGCATCGTAATCAGCGTTTGAGTTGTGGTTGTAGTTATTAGCATTGCCAGTCGAAGCCAAATCTAAGAATGTCGTTGGTTCGGCATAATCAGCACCCCACTGTGTCAACATGATTTGGAAATTAGCATTCGAGCCATCTTGCAAACGTTGCTTGAATGGCACAAACTTTTCGGTCACTTTTAAGCCGGGCAAATTCTTACTCCATTGACCTT
Organism: Leuconostoc pseudomesenteroides KCTC 3652; assembly: GCF_014634745.1. Classification (GTDB taxonomy): domain Bacteria; phylum Bacillota; class Bacilli; order Lactobacillales; family Lactobacillaceae; genus Leuconostoc; species Leuconostoc pseudomesenteroides. The sequence goes on along the minus strand of NZ_BMBP01000010.1, from coordinate 76,470 downwards.
GCAAATAATTGACCACATCTTTCGCGTTGGCAACACGATCTGTATCGGCTTCAATTTCGAGGGTAATTGATTTTTCACCCAACTCTTTTAGTCCTTCTTGGAATAGTTGTTGCGCTTTTTCTTTATTGTACTTGTAGTCTTGTTTAGCATAAGTCGCAAAATCAGTCCCATTTACCGAGCTCAATCCTTTAGGTGTAAATGATGTGGCTGGTGTTGACGTACCTGACAATACTTGTGAATTTAACTCTGAACGGTTCGTCACTAAATTCAATGCTTGACGAATCTTCGTATTATTCAACGCCTTGACATTTCCGGACTGGTTATAAGCCAAAAATACAGTCGTTGCTTGCGGCGTGATGCGATATCCCTTATTATTCTTATTTGCCTCTGATAATTGTGGCGTATTAACCAATGCAGAGTCCAGCTTACCTGTCTTATACATTTGCACAGCGACTTCAGCTTTTTGAATCACTTGCAAATCAATTTCAGGTGTCTTAACAGCTTTTGCATCCCAGTAATACTTATTCTTAACTAACTTAAACTTATTGTTTGTTCCGTTCCAACCCTTAAATACGTAAGGTCCATTGTAAAGCGTCTTGCTAGCGGTTGTCCCGTACTTTTTACCATATTTTTCAACAAAGCTTTGCTTTTGTGGGAAGAAAGTTGGGAACGTCAACAAACTTTTAAATTGCGGCATCGGCTTTTCCAGTGACACCGTTAAGGTATTACCATTGGCTTTAATACCCAAAGTACTTTTATCAGCCTTACCCGCTTGGATCGCGTCAGCATTTTTAATTCCGCTATACAAATAAGCGTATTCTGATGCCGTTTTTTGGTCATTGGCACGTTGCCAAGCATAAACGACGTCTTTTGCCGTTAACTTACTGCCATCAGACCATTTGAGCCCATTGCGCAAGGTAATCGTCCAAGTTTTGCCATCAGTCGACGATTTAATTGATTTGGCAAGAGCCAACTGCGGCTTCCCATTCTTGTCAGCGCGAAGTAAACCTTCACCAGCATTACCAACGACATCCATTGAATATTCATCAGTAATTGTTGCCGAATCCAACCCATTCAAAGGTGTCGGCAACGAAAAGTGTAGTGTTTTATCACTGCTAGTGCCAGAACCCCCCCACAAGCCAGCTGCACGAGTGCCACCGGCAACAGCCACAACGACTACACCACCAATTGTTAGTTTTTGCCACGTTTTCATTAAAATATCCTCACTATATTCTACCGTATTTACTCATTTTACCACATCAAAGACTAATCGGCTGTATAAATGCAATAATTAGGCACTTTTTTTCACGGTTAGTCTAATGAATAAACATTGATGAAAGATATGTACCAATTTTCAGGAATATTATATATATTTTATGTAATAACATAGACAGAATGAAAATATTGTCTTATACTAAGGGCTAATAAGATAAACAAATCAATATATATAGCTATTTTAGCGAGGAAAAATTATGATTGGTATAGAATATATTTTAGAAACAGATTGGAAGCAATCCGCATATATTATTGCGACTGGCGATACGCAATTGGTCAATGTATCAGATCGTGTCCACCATTTATGGCGTGATTCATCTCATGCACGTGCACTACCACGTGACAATCGGATTAAAGAACAAGCACGTATTTTGTCTGATTTTCAAGAAAACGGTTGGGCATAATCTTAAGTCAAATCAATTAAAGGATTATTACTGTGTCAACAAGTAACAGTAATAATCCTTTTTTGAATGTTCACAATTTGTTCACTAAAAATTCGTCTGGTCTTCCACCCCCCTAGTAGAATGAGGGTCTAGGCTACTAATGGAGAAAAATCATGCGTTTGAACAAACAATTCTACTTACCAATATTAATTGCATTGCTAACCGTTACAGGTCCAATACAGGCCGTGACAGCTGCCGAAGTGATGACAGCTGATGACGTCAAAACGGATAAAAAGCTACGTCTACCAAATGACGGTCGCTCTGACTTGCAAGAATTGATTCAGCGCGTCGCTACTGGTGATACGGGTGACGATCAGCCAGCAGAGACTGAACCTGATGAAACGGAGACGCCTGAAGTAGCTGAAGTGGAACCTGAACAGCCAGCAGAAGCAGACCCACAAGTCGAACAGCCAGCGGTGGCGAAAGCGGATAGCAAACCAGCTTCGTCTGGCAAGGCACCACGAGCAATAACGACAAACACGAACGGCACTAGTACTTGGACATTTGATTCGGATACTGGTTTGTTGGTTTTTGGGTAGGGTACCTTAAGTCAGAGAATTAACACTAATTTAGCAAATGCCAATATTGCCTCGACCGCGGTTAAAAGCATTCAATTTGAAGGCAACGTGATAGCACCAGTATCAATGACTAATTTATTCGCTAATCTAGTGCAACTCAGTGAGTTGATTGATTTGCAAAATTTTGATACGAGCAACGTCACTTCAATGGCATATTGGTTTTACAATACTAAAGCGCTTACCAATCCTGATTTAAGTTCGTTGAATACTAGTAATGTGACGGATATGTCTAATATGTTTTATGAGAGTGGTGTCACTAATTTGGACTTGAGTAGTTGGAATGTTGATAAAGTTACTACGTTTGGGTATATGTTTGCTCAAGCTGTTGAATTAGCGAGTTTGAATGTATCTAATTGGGGTAGCAACCGTACGGCAGACTCAGCTAATATGGCGTACATGTTTTACGGTACGAGTGCCTTAACCAATTTAGATTTAACTAACTTTAAGACGACCAATGTCACATCTATGAGTTTTATGTTCTACAACACACCTTTAGCCAGCCTTGATCTCAGTGACTGGGACGTCACAAAAGTGGCAGGTTTCGATAGCATGTTTTATCAAGCAACAAAGCTAGCAAGTTTGAATCTTACCAATTGGGGCGTTGGGCGCACAGTACCCTCAGTTAGTATGATGTCCATGTTTAGAGGTACTTCTGCCTTAACCAATTTAAATTTAACGAACTTTAAGACGACTAATGTCACGGGTATGAGTTATATGTTTTGTCAAGCGAGTGCCTTGACCAGTCTTGATCTCAGTGACTGGGACGTCACAAAGGTAACAAATTTCAGTTATATGTTTTATAATGATACAGCGTTAACCACTTTGAATTTGTCGAATTGGGGTAACAATCGTACAGCAACAACTGTTAGCATGTCTTATATGTTTGCTGTATCAATTGGTGCGATAAGTGAGCTAGCTACTTTAAATTTGACAAATTTTAAGACTAATAATGTTACGAATATGTCTTACATGTTTCAATGTACTAGATTAAATAAATTAGATTTACACACTTGGGATGTCGCAAAAGTTAGTACTTTTGCTAATATGTTTTACCAGGCAAAGTTAACGGCTTTGAACTTTTCAAACTGGCGGAACAATGATTCATCAACCTCTACCAGCATGGCCAGCATGTTTTCTCAAACGCTTGCATTGACTGAGTTAAACCTTTCAGATTTTTCAACAGCAAATGTTACTGATATGTCGTCAATGTTTAGTGCAACTCAGCTAGAATTTTTAGATCTTCACATGTGGAACGTTACCAAAGTGACATCATTTTCTTTTATGTTTAATAACGCTAAAAATTTAAAGGAATTAAACTTAACAGATTGGGGAAGTAGTCGTACGGCAACCACTGTCAACATGAGGTATATGTTTTATGGCACGGAAACATTAACTACTTTAAACCTGACTAATTTTAAAACAACAAATGCTAGCAATATGGAGTATATGTTTTATGGTACGGGTCTCGAAAGTTTGAACTTAAGTAGTTGGGATGTAACTAAAGTCACAAATTTTATTTACATGTTTTGTGTAACTTCGAGCTTAAAGACCTTGGATTTATCTAATTGGGGCGTTGATCGCACAGCGTCGGCTGTTACCATGCGTTGTATGTTTTCAAATTCTACTGCTCTAACTACTTTAATTCTGACTAATTTTAAGACTACCAATGTCACGGATTTATCTGATATGTTTCGACTTACTGCATTAACTGACTTAGATCTTAGTAACTGGGATGTAACTAAAGTTACAGATTTTAGTAGCATGTTTAATAACTCAAAAATAAGAACCTTGAACCTTTCGGGTTGGAATACGCTTAGTGATGTTCGCAATTTCGACGTCACGTTTACTGGGACTGCTGATCTCTGGAAAATCACGTTGAGTGAGAATATTAAGTTTACCAAGATTTCTACTTTTGTGACAGCACCATCTATTGGTACAACGATTACAGATAACGGACAAAACTACAAAACCACAAGCGCGTCTTGGCAAATTGTTGGTACCGGAACGGACCATCACCCAACCGGAGACATGGTTACCACAACGGAAATGTACGCTGATCGATTAGAACCCGTTACCTATGTTTGGGCGCAAGCGCCCACTTTTGATGGCGTTGCTAACCTTACTTTTGGTCCACTTGGGGCTGGGAATTTCCGTAATGGCAACAAACCGTTGGCAACTAATATGGCAACCGGCACAGTTAATCTCATCAACTTGGAAAGCGGGATACCGTACAAAGTGTCTGTGGTACAAACAAGTGATTGGACTACATCTGGTCAATCAGCAACGATTTCAAAGAATGATTTGAGTATTCAATATGGTGACAATAGTTTAACCGATAGCGTTGACTTCTGGTCGGGTAATTCGACAACCAGTCAAAAGAGTATTTTGTTTAATCACAATACCACTAACGCATTTAGCATTTGGCTAAATCCTAACGCGGTGATTGACACTATATTATTAGGCAAACAGTTACAATCAGAATTAACTTGGACATTGAGCGAGACGCCGTAATCAAAAAAAGACATCGAATCAATTAATTCGATGTCTTTTTTTGTTAGGTTTTAATTTTAGAAACTTGTAAAAGTCGATAAGCAGACTGAACAAAATGTTTTTAAATTCAGCAAACATTGCTGGTGTAGCCAATAAAAAAGAGTGATACCAAGCGTTTCACTTAATTTCACTCATTATTACCTTAATTATGCCGCCGGTGGGAGTCGAACCCACACGGTGTTGCCACCACTGGATTTTGAGTCCAGCGCGTCTGCCAATTCCGCCACAGCGGCATATGCTGCGTGGTTGTCTGATTTCAAACAACTACACTAGAATACCAAGATATCGCTACCCTGTCAACCCTTTTTATTTTTTTCTCTTTCTTCAGCCAAAAATTCTTCGTGTGTTTCTTTTTTCAGAACGTGCGAAACGTGATTCAAGGCATTGTCTAAAAGCGTCAAAACATGAGAATCGCTCAAGCAATATAGAATTTCACGCCCTTGACGTTTGGTTTGCACTAATTGTGCTTCACGCAAGAGTTTCAACTGATGAGAAACAGCCGATTGTTCCATATCCAAAATCGCGATAATTTCCGAAACACTGTAAGCGCGTTCACGCAAAAGCTCCAAAATTGTTAATCGCTGACGATTGCCCAATAATTTAAAAATGGTTTCTAGTTCAATAATGACATCTTTTTTCATACCCCTATTATAACAGGGTAAATAAATGTTGTAATGTACCAGCTGCAAACATGACATAAATACCGAGTGCAACATAGATAATCAGCTGTACTTTATCACCAAAGCGTTCTAATAGTCGGTAAATAATCGGCATTTGTGTCACTCTATAAGCAAGCAATAAAGCCAACGATAAAATCACAATAAAGATTACAAAAATTATTGGTAACAACGTTAAATTAATCATTGTAAAATATGGCACATACAGCACAATGTTATCAGCACCACATGTTGCTATCGTAATTCCCACCATTTTGAGAATTAGTTGTTTTTTACCGGATTGGCGTAAATTATCCGCAACTTCAGCCACCTCATCTGAGTCGGAATAATAATTTTTGATACCAATAATAATTGGCAAAATACCCAACAAGCCTAATAGCCATTCTTCAGGCACTTGTTTGAGTCCTAGAGCAATAACTACCGAAATCATCACTAACACTGCGTTACCAAGGTAAGCGCCGAAAACGACTGATCGTACTTGTGCTGGTTGACGATATTGTCCAAAAATAAATAGCAAAATAATAAAATAATCAGTTGTCGTCCCAATATATGATAGTGCCGCCGTCATCAATGTTTGTAACATGCCTTCAATTTCCTTTATATGAATTTATATTCATATAAATTATAACATGAAATATTTTTCATGTATAGACCAAAAAATAACTGCCGCTTGATATCAACCATTTTCAACAGCGTTTACACTGTTTGAAATAATCGTTTTAATCAATTAGCAGTTATGTGTTTAACTATCGTGACGTGCGACCATTGATGAAATCTTTGCATGGCGAGCAACGTAAGCGGCTTGTGAACCTAGCGATCCCCAGAAACCTTCACGCGAATGTGCACCAACAATAATCAAGTCAGCGCCAACACGTGGTGCAATATCCTGCACAAGTACCTCGCCTGCCTTAGCGCCATCCGCAAAAATCGTTTCAACGTTAACGGCCCCTTTTGAGACAGCATACGCACGATATTTTTCCAAATTAGCTTCAAACTCGGCACGTTTTTCTTTAATAAAATCAAGGTGTAGTGCGTCGATTGTTGACAAATCACCCATTTCTAAAACTGTGGCAATTGTCAACTTTGATCCGTCTTCACTAGCCTGATGAATCGCATTAGCTAAAGCAAAGTAGCCTTGCTGTGATTCATCAACACCAACTAAGATGTTTTTAAATTGCATTGGTTCGATGTTTAAGTTTAATTCACTCATGATATCTCTCCTCTTAGGCACCAAATAGTTGACCAATAATTTGAACAACCAATTGAATATTCAAAACTGTTAAGACAGCGAATGTAATCCATCCCAAAACTGTCATCCACATTGGGTTAGCAAATTCTTTACCCATAATCTTTTTCGATGATGTGAATAAAATTAATGGTGCCATAGCAAATGGCAAAGCAACTGACAAGAAGACCTGTGAATAAACTAGCAATTGATCCAGTTTATCTTCAGCACCACCGTAAATCAATGTGAAAGCAACAACTGGAATCAAAGCTAATCCACGTGTTACGACACGACGCAACCACATTGGGATACGCATGTGTAAGAAGCCTTCCATAATGATTTCACCGGTTAATGTACCAGTAATCGTTGAGTTTTGACCTGATGCTAGCAAAGCAACCGCAAATAGTGTTGATAGTATTGGTGAAGCAACTGCACCAGCAATTGTCTTATCACCCAAAGCACTATACATTGAACCAAAAGTACCAACTTTATCAGCGTGACCAAAGAACAAAGCCGCTCCCAAAATCAAAAGTAATGAATTGATAACAAAAGCCAAAGACAATTGGATATTTGAATCCCATGTCATAAAGCGAACCGCTTCTTTAATTGCAGATTTGTCATTACGATCAACCTTACGTGTTTGTGAAATTGATGAGTGCAAGTAAAGGTTGTGTGGCATAACTGTAGCACCAATAATACCCAAAGTCAGTGTCAACTTAGAGTCGCCACCACCAATAGGTGAAGCACTACTTAAATCTTGTAGTTGTGGCAAATAACCACCAAACAAAGCTGTCAATTCAGGCTTTGATAGCACAACGAGATAAGCAAAGATAACCAAGATTGTGATGATAAGCGTCATCACAATCGCTTCAATCTTTCGGAAACCAAATTTCATTAGTAACAGCAGCAAAACAACATCAAAGGCTGTCGTCAGAACAGAGGCAATCATTGACCAACCAAACAACAAGTGTAAGGCAATCGCGCCACCAATAACTTCAGCGATATCTGTGGCCATTAATGCCAACTCTGTCATAATCCAAAGTGCAATACCACCTGGTTTGTTAGTGCGATCACGCGTTGCTTGTGCCAAATCTTCTTGTTTGACAATACCTAATTTACCGGCCATATATTGTAACATCATGGCAATCAATGATGAAATCAATACGACTGATAACAAAACATAACGGTACTGTGCACCACCACCAACAGAAGTTACCCAGTTACCCGGATCCATATAACCAACGGCAACAAGAGCACCAGGGCCTGAAAAGGCTAATAATTTTCGCCAGAATGAACCATCTTTCGGTGCTTCAATCGAGCTGTTAACATCACTCAAACTCAAAGTGTCATCAGCATTTTCAACTAGATGATGCTTTGGGTTAACGCTTGTAGAATCTTGCATTCTATCTCTCCTTTAGATTTCTCCTCAGAACAAAATAAACGAATTTCGACTTGACATATCGTGAATATTCACTTGTCGGCAAACTTACTGCGTGCCAAACAGATACAACAAGTGCTAAATAAATTTCATAAAGGGTTTCATTCAACACCGCAGTTGAAAGCTTATGAAAATTACCTAACTCGACTATTGTCGCTCCAGTACATATTACATATTACACGCTATTCACAAAACGTCAACAACAAAAAAAAGCGCATTTTAAAAATTCGCCTTTTTGGTGATTAAAATGAAAGAAAATTCTCTCTAAATCAACTTTTGTAATCCCTTTCATTAAATTATTACATTTTCGTAACATCACAATTTTAAATTTGGTTGCACGTTTGGTCAAAGCTAGATGTTTCAATTTGAATGGTGACATGACTAATATGAAAGGTTGTTCGCAGGGCACTGGTGATATCTTCTAAAATAACTTGCCCCTCAGTGGCAGTGCCATTTAACGAGAGATGAACCGTTAAGGCAGTTTCGGTAGTTGACAATGGCCATATATGCAAATCGTGAAACTGCGCCACACCGTTATGGTTAGCAATATACTGGGCAATAGCTACCTCATCAATGCCATCGGGTACACCATTTAGAGCCAAGTTAAATGTTGATTTAATCATTGGCCATGATGTGATTGCAATCACCACACCAATAATCATCGAAACAATGGCATCTATTGCAACCCAACCGGTCCATTGAATGAGCAAGCCAGCCACAACAACACCCAAAGACACACCTGCATCAGCTAACAAATGAACGTACGCTGTTTTTTCATTGAGGTCATGTGACTGATGTCCGTGCTCATCAGGTACACCAGAAACTCTAAACAAGAATGCGGTCGAAAAATTAATCACAATACCAACAGCTGCCACAATCATAATTGTAGCCCCACTAGCATGACTGACATTCGAAGTAATCAAATCCCTAATACCTTCATAAAATATAGTTACGACGGCAAATATTAAAAGTAAAGAATTAAAAATACTGGCTAGTATTGACATATTATGCCATCCGTAAGTATGTTGTTTAGTAGCTTTCAAACCAAAAACAACCACCGCTAACCAAGCAATTATGAGTGCTAAAACATCGCTCAAATTGTGAAAAGCATCAGCAAAAAGTGCCGTCGAATGGGCAATTTTTGCAAAAATTAATTCTGCCAAAACAAAAACAATATTTAAGGTAATCCCAATCACATAAGGTCTTTGTTTCATTTTTAAAGTTTGATTTGTACGTGCCATCTCGTCTCCCCTGAAATATACTAACCTCATTCTACCACTTAATATGAAAAAATGTTCATATATTTCAAGTTTGTTGAAGATTAAGATAACGCCGCGAAAAAGTCACCCGCGTCACCCACAATTTGATCAATAGGATATGGCGTTGCAATATATTCTAAATTGACAGACATAACCGTTGCTTGCGGACTAGCATATTGAAGCAGTCCGGCAAATGGATAGACCTGAAAACTCGTCCCCACAATCACAATCAAATCAGCTTCCCGAACCCAAAGTGCTGAACGTTCCACCTCAAACGGCATTTCCTCATAAAAAGTAATTCTTGGTCGTAAAATGGCGTCATCAGCTCTTTTCATGCTCTGCAAATAGTCATGATAATCGGCTTTTTTGCCGTCACGTGGTGCATAAATATCATAGAGAGAACCATGAAAACGAATCAAATTTTCTGGCTTTGAACCTGCTTTAACATGTAAGTCATCAACATTTTGCGTGATAATTTTGGCTCGATTAGCTTGTGTCAAGGCAGCCATTTTGTCATGAATAACATTCGGTTTAGCTTCAGGAAAATACATATTATCAATCATAAATTGATATTGTTTTTCTGGTTCATTTTGAAAAGCCGTGGCACTCAACAAGTACTCTGGTCGTAAGGCAACACCATCATATATTCCGCCTTTAGAACGGTAATCAGGAATGCCCGAGAGCGTTGACACACCCGCTCCCGTCATAAACACAATATGATTAGCGTCGTCAAAGCGCTTTTGAATTTCTGGTGTGACTAACATAATTTAAACTCTTTCGATGTAAGGTAATGCTAATTTTTTAAACAATTCTGAGACTTTCATAGCATATAATGCTTTGAAAAAAGCTGGTCGATCCGCTTCGTTTTCAGGTGGTGTAATGACAAAACTATTTTGCTCATCCCCCTTATTTAGACCGACATAAGCTGTCTTTTTGGTCTGAAAATCTGTCATTTCCGAATGGAAAATCGTAAATACCTGATTAACTGGTAATGCGAGCTGGCGTTGAGACAAAACACTTGTTAAGGTAACATACTCTTTTGCATTTACAGTAGGCTTTCCCCAACTGGCTAAAACTTCGTCAACACCAACAAATAATGTTACCATTTGGTGTCGAATTTGGCGTGATTGCTTCAAATCTGCCTTTAATATTGGCTCGGAAAGTTTCTGCGCAGCCGTATATGCGAGCGGATACTTATTTGCTAGAACAGCTGTAAAATCATTGGCCTCAACTAAATTATCGGCAAATACCAAGGCATCTAATACCATGAGCAAACGCCATAAACTCTCCTCATCCAGATCACCATTTTCTGGCGTTAGTTCAGACTGAACACCTGCCAAATATGCATCAGCCGTTTGTTGTGTCAACATTTGCTTTTTGGCTAATTCTCGGTAAGTAATCGCGTGAACAACTACGCGATGCATACGCGTTGCAATTTGAATTAATTGTTCATCTAATTTGTCATCCTTAAATGTCAATGCAAAAAATACTTGTGGTGTTATGCCATTGAAGGTTAGTAACATCTTCAACAGTTCATTAGCTAACAAAAAATCGCTCTCTGTTTCTTCCGCAATTTCAATCAACAAACGTTGTCCCAAGATTTCTTGATTAACACGGTCAATATGCAAAGCACCAGTGTTTTCAGCGCCCACTCGACTCATAACTGTGCCGGGATAAAGCTGGTTGACAGCATCTAGTAAAGATTTAACTTTTGGATTCATTTCTTATCTCCATTAATATTTTAGTTGCTAATTCAGTAGCAACATGCTTTTCAGCCATTAATCTTGGCACCAAGCGTTTAACTTCATCAACTTCAGCACCGACTTGCATGGCTAATGCACGGTATTGCATACGCATATGTCCTTGCTGAATGCCGCCGCTCACAATCGCCTTGAGAGCAGCTAAATTTTGTGCTAAACCAACTGAGACAATGACCATACGTAGCTCATCCGCATTGACATGTCCCAGTATAGCTAAGCCGTTTTGAGCAGCTGGCAGGACAGAAATCGCACCGCCAACTGTTCCCACGCTAATTGGCATAGTCAGTTCGCCATGCAATTGGTTATTTTTGATGGACCAAGTTGTCAGTGCCTGATATTGTCCGTTACGACTGGCATAAGCATGCCCACTCGCCTCAACGGCACGCCAATCATTGCCAGTCGCTAAAACTACAGCGCTAGCGCCATTGAAAAGCCCCTTATTTTCTGTCGTCGCGCGATAAGGATCACTTTGCGCAAAATGATTGAGCGCAACAATTTGACGTGCTACGTGTTCGCCCCCCACTCGTTCAAATGCAATGTCTGCCGTAGCAGTCACTAACTGTTGGGTCGCATAATTAGACAAAATAACACCCAGTGGATGAAACGATTCAAAAAGTGGTAACTCAGCTTCCAAAATAGTATCGACAATATTAGCGCCCATGGCGTCTTGTGTATCAATAATAAAGTCAACGCTTGTTTCATTTTCAGATACCTGACGCACAACGACGTCTAAAAGGCCACCACCACGTTGATAGATTGATGGTCGTGCTTGTCGCGCAATATCCAATATTTCTAAACGATGGGCTTGTACAAAATCAGCTAAAGATTTTTCAGTCACAAACATCATTTGCCCAATCATCGCTGTGCGACCAATCTGAACATCAATGCCCGCAGACAACATTTTTGCACCATTATTTGCAGCAGCAATCACGCTGGGTTCTTCAGTTGCCATCGGCACTTGATAATGTTGTCGATTAATCAGCAAATCACGGACAACACCAATCGGTACTCGAAAATCACTAATATAGTTTTCTACTAGTTGTGCATTAACTGTACTTTGTTGTTCTGACAAAGCGGCACGGACATCATCATCAATCGTTAACAGCGCCAGCCGTTCATCAGGTGTTAATTCATAAAACTTTTTAGTCATGTCTTTGTGATAAAGTTTCCGCGATTAAGCCTTCGCGAACCCCACTTTCTGAGAAAATAACTTTGGGCGCTTCAATCAAACGCATCAAATTAACGAGCGGTAAAAGGCCACTAATAATGATATCAGCACGTGTCGTCTCCAGACCGGCCACTTGCTCACGGTCTGCTCGTGTCATGTAACGAATTTCATCAAAGATCGACATCACCAATTCGTAGGACATCTCATAGCCATGAATTTGATTAATTTCGGCTTCGCCAGACCGCGTGCGTGCCATGCGTGCTAGTGAACGATTGGCGCCACCTAACAAAATAACAGGCTGGCCTTTTTGTGAAGATAACCAAGGTAAATTTTGATAAGATTGCACAATGTACTCACTAGCCACTTCAATGTTGCTCTGAATCACATCATTGGCTAACATGAATTGCTCGGATAAATTCACCGCACCAAATGGCAAACTGACCGCCGCCATGTTTTTGGCGTGATTAATAGCAATGAGTTCAACTGATGCCCCACCGGTATCTAAAATTACACCCGCTTCAACTTTTAGCGTTGCTTGAACACCTAGATAGTCATAATAAGCCTCTTGGTCACCTGTCAAAACTTGAAATGTGATTCCCGTAGCTGATTTCACACGTGCCAAGAATTCTGATTGATTCTTGGCTGTTCTCACGGCTGCTGTGGTAATCGCTCGTACTTCCGGTTCAAATCTTGCATAACGCGTCTGGAAATAACGCAATGCACCAATGGTTCTCGCCATTGGTTCTTCTTGCAAAATCAGCTCCGCACCCATATTTTGCGCAATGCGCGTGTCCTGCTTTTCCCGAACAATCTCGGTATACGTGCCATCTTTATGTAATTCTTCGACCACCATTCGAGCAGAGTTGCTGCCTAGGTCAACGATCGCTAAATAGCTCATAGTCTTATCCTAATTTTGATTTTAATAATTTAATTGTAACACATCTAGTCATAGCAACCGATAACAAGGATAACTTCTTAAAATAGTAATAATATATTAAAAAAATCACTATTATTTATAAATTGGTTAGTCCATGTTAAACTGGTTATTATGAAAATACTTTTGATGGCGCTAGGCGCACTGAGTTTTGCCATTGGCACAGTTGCAATTTGGATCCCAGGCATCCCGACGACCGGATTTTACGTTTTGACTGCTATTTTATGGTCTAAATCTTCAAAACGACTCGACACATGGCTACAAAATAATAAATATTACAAGCAATACGTTCATCAAGGCGTCTTTGAACGCCAGCTCCCTTTAAAAGCTCGTATCATCATCTATTTGGTGACGGCTAGCATGATGGCTATTCCATTCTTCACAACTGATTTAGTATGGCTAAAAATCGTCCTCCCACTCACTTCATTGACACAAATTGTTTCTATGGAAAGCTATTATCGTGGTTATCTTTGGCGTGATGGCATTCCTTTTATGAAAAATAATAACAAATAACATGGATAAATTATGCAACACAAAAGGCACCGACAGTTACTTGCGCACTGTTGGTGCCTTTTAGCTTTCTCATTGTGGATCAAGCGTTTCATTAATCATATTCAAGTTATACTCAGCAATGTAGGCATATAAGGCTGGTACAGATCCACCAAACTGGGTCCCTGTATTTTTAGCTTTCAAATCTAATGACTTGCGCAAAAGCGTTGTAGCACGTTGCTTTTCTGTTTCAGTAACCATTTGATAACTGACACCATTATACATATCGCCAACACCTTGTATATGTTCTGAAGTTTGGTTTTTAGTAGCAGACATATATTTCAACGCTACCGTGGTAAGATTATTGAACTTCATATCTGTCTGAACATTTTTGGAAATCGAACTCATAAATTTAGCGTTGAGTAATGTTTTTGCACTGGCCGACTTTTTAAGCAACGCCTTTAAAACTAACCGTTGACGCAACTGACGACCATAATCCCCTTGTGGATCATCATAGCGCATCCGAGAAAATGACAAGGCTGCATAGCCATTCATTGTTGTGTAAGTTTTAAAATTCTTGCCATCGGCCGCATATTCAAACTTTTCTTTACCTTTATAGAATTTATACACGTCTGGCTTATCGTTGTCTGGTTGATAAGTGAATGTCAATGGTGACACTACTTTGACACCACCAACCTGATTAATCAACTTCTCCAAACCACCCATATTGACTAACGCATAGAAATCAATCGGAACATTCAAATAATTTTGTAACGTTAGTATCGTCGAACTCACACCGCCAATTGGAAATGCCGCATTTAACTTTTGTGGAAAAGTGTTCTCATGGCCCACAATCGCTACCATAATGTCACGTGGAATAGACATCATTGTGGTGGTTTTCTTTTTTGGATTGACTGTGATAAGCATCATCGAATCAGTCAATCCTGTACGATCACGATCCAAGGCACCAGTATCAGTTCCTAAAACTAAAATTGAAAATGGTTCACCTTTTTTCAAAACTTGTTGGACGTCACGTGCTTTTGTAACCTTTGCACTACGGTACATTTTGTCAACAGATGTTTTCACATTACTCAACACCATTGACATCATGACACCGCCGACAATTACCAGCAATAGTAATATTGCAGCAAGCCATCGCCATTTTTTGCGTCGCTTTCGTGGCCGTGGTGGTCGCGGTGGCTGTCCATTTGGTACTGGTGCTGATTGTCGACGTGCCGCGCGGCTCATATTGTTTTCCATAACTTGTACCCCTAGTGCGTTCTAAAAATTCATTATACCATTATTTACACATTATCGTTTTGATTTACCAATTGTCTTAAAATATGTTGAAGATTTACAGTAGTGGCTATATCAAAAAAAGCTAATGAATAATCATTCACTAGCTAATTCGTTATGAGATGTTATTATGCTAAAGGTTCATTAATCGGCAGCTAATGCGTCAATTGTATTCAACTTGGCAGCCTTGCGCGATGGCACAAAGCTAGCAATTAAGGCAATAACTAGTGAGATAACCACTGCGAAGATAACATTGCCAACAGAAACCTGAACAATATTAAACTTAATCAAACCATAAAGGGCTGCGTTCATTGCAAACTGGGCTAAGTAAGCCACCACAATACCAAATATTGCTGAGATAATACCCATCAATAGGGCTTCATTCGTAAAGAGGCCACGAATATCTTTTGAACGCGCTCCCAAGGCACGTAATACACCAATTTCTTTTGTACGTTCTGAAACAGACATGTACGTTGTCACGATAATCATAATTGCTGAGACAAATAATGAAATACCCGCAATTGCAGCTAATACATACGACGCTAAGCTGGTAATCGTGTTAATTGTTTTCAACAGGGATCCAAGTGAAATGGCAGCGACAGCTTGTTTGCCATTCTCTTTCAAGTTATTGACTGCATCAACAGTTGCTTGAATTTCTTGCGTATCTTTGATTGATAGTGTTAAGAAGTTGGCAGTTGTCACAGCATTTGCTTTGGTTAAATCCTTTTTGATACCGGACGTTGTTGCAGCAAAGATTGTGCCACTTTGACCACCATCAGTAATACCAACAATTTTCATCGTTGATGTCACTGGTACTGGTTGGTTTTGAGCGTTATAAGCAACATACGTATAAGTGATATTTTTATTGAGTAATGACTTCCAATTTGTGTTGGCCTTCTTGGCAAAAGCCTTGTCGATCACAATTTCATTACTTGCCTTTGGCTTACGACCAGCCTTAATAACTTTGTCGGCATAGGCCGGTGTCCATGTTTGAATCTGTGTGCCAGCCTGTGATTGCGTATTACCATATTTGAAGACAGCACCATTGAATTGATAGCCTTTATAAACTTTGTCCACATGCTTAACCTGATCAATCTTCTTGATAAGTTGATCTGATATGGTAGTAGATGTGTAATCAGTAGCAGCCGCCTGCATTGTTGCTTGCGCGCGTTCAGTAGCAGTAGCGTCTTTACTATCCGTCGTATTTTTTAACACAGTTGGGTAATTAGGGTTAGCTAGCGAGTTCACTTGATCATTAATATAACCCTTAATACCGTTTCCTAGTCCTAAGAATAGAATAACTGAAAAAACACCAATTGCTGATCCGAAGATAATCAGAAAGTTTTGTAGCTTCTTGAATTTCAAATGGTCAAACGCCATGTCCCAAACTGATCCTTGTGATAGAGGTCTAGATGTTAGGCGATCAGTTGTAGCCGGTGTTTCAAACCGTGGCTTAAGATTCTTTTCTTCATCTATTTTACCATCAGCCATGTGTAAAATACGTGTGCCGTAGTCTGCAACTGCTTGAGAATGTGTGACAACAATGACTAATTTGCCTTCTTGCGCAATCTGTTCAAGTAATTCCAATACTTCTTTGGTATTCACAGAATCCAACGCACCAGTTGGCTCATCAGCAATCATCACGTCAGGATCAGCAGCCAACGCGCGAGCAATTGCAACACGTTGCTTCTGTCCACCTGACAGTTGAGAAGGATATTTATGAATGTGTTCTGCCAAGCCAACTTTTTTTAACAACTCCGTAGCACGTTGCTTACGTTGTGAAGCTGACAACGTCGTCATATTCAATGATGTTTCAACGTTTTCCAAATTAGTTTGATAATTAATCAAATTGAAACTTTGAAAAATATAACCAATTGTTTGGCGGCGGTAAACATCAAGTTTCTTTTCTTGTTTGTGGTCTAACTTCTCACCATTAACTTCAACCGTTCCTTCGAAATTTCGGTCTAAGCCACCAATGATGTTCATTAAGGTTGATTTTCCACCACCAGATTCTCCTAGAATTGAGACAAATTCACCTTTTTCAAATGACAAATCAATGCCCTTTAAAACAGGAAATTCATCTTTTCCGAGAAAATATGATTTGTGGATATCAGTTAGTTTTAAAAATGCCATGGCTGATTTCTCTTTTCTATAATGTGTGTTTAGTTTATCATAAGTATTCCACGATGTAAATTATTCTTCGTTACACAGTAGTCCAGAGACTGGTAATCAAAGCAAAGTTTAATCGGTCACAATTTGCTCATGTACGTACTCTGCATACAGTTCGTGAGACGCCAAAAGTTCTTGATGGGTACCGGAACCAGTAACTTCACCATGTTCGATAAAGTAAATATTGTCCGCATCAACAATTGTAGATAAACGGTGCGCAATGACTAAAGTTGTGCGATTTTCCATCAATTTTTCTAAAGCGCGTTGTACCATCGCTTCTGATTCAGAGTCTAAGGAGGCAGTTGCTTCATCTAACATTAAAATTTTTGGATCACGCAAGAATGCGCGTGCAATCGCCAAACGTTGTCGCTGCCCACCTGAAACTTTGACCCCACGCTCGCCAACTTGTGTGTCCAGTTTTTGGGGCATTTCAGACACAAATTGTTCTGCATACGCCAAATGCAATACATGCCACAGTTGCTCAGCAGTGTAGGTTTCTTCTAGACCGTAAGTCAAATTTTCACGAATTGTTCCCGCCATAATGGCGGAATCTTGGGATACAAATCCAATTTGTCGCCGCCATGAACTCAAACTAACATTGTCAATATTATAGTCACCCACCTTTATTTCACCTGACGTGGGTTGGTAAAAACGTTCAAGTAATTGAAAAATAGTGGATTTTCCGCCACCAGACGGGCCCGCAAAAGCGACTATCGTATTTGGTTTAGCCTCAAAAGTGACATTCTTTAGAATAGGTTTACCACTTTCATATTCAAAGTCAACTTGATTAGCGACAATTGTTTGCCCTTCAACATTAATACTGTCACCCTTAGTTAAATCTTCAACTGGTGTGTCCAGTAACGTAATTAAGCGTTGTGTTGCGCCTTGTGTTTTAGCAAACGTTGATCCAAATGTCCCCACCGACACGAGTGCAGGCATAATTTGGAACAAATACATAATAAAACTAAACAACGTTCCCATGTTGGACTCGCCCTTAGCCACGCGCAGAGAGCCAACTACCAGTATTAAAACAAACAATCCCATCATCACCATGGTCATGATGGGTTGCATAACACCATCAACAATTGCTTCGCGACGACCATATTTAAACAAATTTTGAATCTGTTGAGCGCCCCGATGCAATGCGAATTTTTCCGCACCAGATGACTTAACTAACCGCATTTCTGATAATGTTTCTTGTGAAGCGCCTGTGAATTCAGCCATTGCATCTTGTGTTGCATGACCTACTTTTGATCCAAAAATAAAGACTGGTGTTACCAAAAGAGCAGTAACGGGTACGGCAATAAAAATCCAAATGGCCATGTGCCAGTCAGTGGTAAACATTAATATCACAGCACCAACCATGGCAATTAAGTTAGTTAAAAAACTTGGTAGAGCGTTAGCAACTAGTGTTTTCACTTGCGCAGTATCGCTGGTCAGACGAGAAGTTGTTTCACCAGATTTAACTTGATCATAGTAAGAAATTTTAAAAACAACAAGTTTATCCCAGACGATTTGTCGCAAATTTCGTACCAACTGTTCACCAGCAACGCCAGTTAAAAAGCTCCCTAATGCTGAAATAATCGCCCCACCAACAAAAAGAACTAAAATTAACGTCACCAATGAACTACTTAAATGAATATGACTGAAATTTTTTCCTGTAAAAGAGTTAATTAAATTTCCTGCATACTTCGGGGTCAGTAAATTAAAGACAACACCAATGATTGAAAAAAACAAACCAGACGCCATCCATTTAAACTGTGGGCGCGAAAGTTTGATTAAATGCCACAACCCAGAAACTTTTGCTTTGGGTTGTCCTTGAATATTTTGGTATGTCTTTACATGCCCGTTGCGATCAAATTCTGCCATTATACTGTATTTCTCCTAATACATAAATTTTAGCAATGATAACAATAGTTAATGGTTATGAAAACCAATTATTATCGTGTCGATTAAAGCCGTGTTTTGCCATATGTTCACGTTGCTGTTGCATGGCTTTAGTAAAGCGCTCATTTTGTTTGAGGTGCGCTTGTTGCATATGATTAAACATCATGCGTTCGTGTCCTTTGAAATTATCACTAATACTTTTAATAAAAGTCTCCGAAGCAACATGTTCATTTAAACGCTTCAAATATTCACCAAATGCCTGCCGCTCATCCTCACTAAAGATACCAAAAATATCAGCCTGAAAATCTTGACGAGTATTGTCTAAATGTTCAAGGTGTTGTCTGCCATCATCCGTAATTTTGACACGAACAACTCTAGCATCTTCTGAATCTTGGACACGTTCAACATATTTTGCAGTCTCAAGCTTTTTAATTAGCTGTGTCACAGATGCCGGCCGAATATCTAATATATCAGCAATGGTCCCTGCTGTCAGGTGATTCGTTGTTTCTGCTAAAATTCTTAATAATCGACGGCTATTATCTGGTTTTTGGTTTTGTCCGCCATACAGTGTGCGCGCTGCTACCCAAATCGCTGGTTGATGTACCAACCGCGTTAACTCATCAAAAATTTCTGTGTTATCCATTACTTACTCCTTAAATATTTATTTAGTTTAAATTTAAATTAACAAAATATATATTAGTCTTTTTAGTTTGTTTTGTCAACTATAAACTAAATAAATAATTTGAGCTTTGACAAACAAAAAAAAACAGCTCTCGCTGTTTTAAGGTTTATTTTGAACATACTTCCAGTAGGCATCGATAATTGCTGCTGCAATTTTACCATTAGTACCATCCAAATAATTATTCATACCGGGAATGGCCATCGCCATTGCCACAGGTTGACCTGGGACATAGGCAACAATCGATTCTGTAAATGTCTGATGGCCATTAGTTGTTGTTTCAGCAGTACCCGTTTTCGCATAAACATGTGGTGTTAATTTATGCAGTTGCGTACCGCCTGTATTATAGGCATCTGAACCATTAGCAACACGATTCATACCTTCATGGATAACTTGCCACTCATCAGAACTCAACTGAACTTGTCCCTGAACATTAGGAGAAGCTTTCCATACCGTCTTCATTTTAGTGCTATTAGGAATACTCTGCAAAACAGAATCAACCAAATGTGGCTGTATGAGGTAACCACCATTGGCAATTGTTGAAACATAACGCGCTAGTTGCAGTGTTGTGTATGTATCATATTGTCCAAACGACTCATATAAATACTTACCAATGTTTTCACCTGTGGTTGGTCCTCTATAACCAGCTGTTTCACCGCTAATGTCAATACCTGATTTAATGCCTAATCCATACTGCGCTAACCCATTTCGCAGTGTCTGAAAAGCATCGGAATTAAGGGCTAGAGGTGAACCAGCACTATATGTTTGTCCACCTATTTTCATACCTAATTGTACGAAATAGGTGTTAGATGATCGTTCCAAAGCGGTCTGTGCATCAACGGCTATTGGTGTTCCAGCCTTGTTCCAATATGACGTAATTGTTGGTGTACCTTGGATTTTGATAGCTTGATCGTACATCGTCGTGTTGGACGTTGATAAAACACCACGTTGGAAAGCTGTTGTCAAGACCGCTGGCTTCACAACCGATCCCATAACAATCGCGTGGTTAATGTTACCAGTTGGATCGGCCGTTTTCTTATTAGTACCATACTCTTGATCAACACCGGCCATAGCGTATATACCACCAGTATATGGATTCATAACAGTGGCATAAGCACCTTGAACATCACCTCCGGGTAAATTATCCTCAAGAATTTTTTGAACCGCTTTTTGGAATTCTGAATTAATAGTCAGCTTTAAGCTGTCTCCCGCCTGTCCATCATACTTGATGCTTGACGATTTCACAGTGCCATCTGTACCAGTCGTCACAACCGTTTGTGAGGCTGAACCCTTCAGCATTGATTCATAGGTCATTTCAAGACTAGAGTTTCCAACTGGCTCATTTTGAGAATAACCTTGGGCTAGCAGCGTATGCAAGCGATCATCAGGCAAACCCGTTGACTCATTAGTAACATTACCAATTAATGCCTTAAAATCATCACCTTGAGGATATTGTCGTGACCAACTAGTCCCAATTTTAATACCAGGGAATTGGCTGAGTCGTTCACCAATTTCAGCTAATTCTGTTTCTGACACATCATCTTCTTTAATAAAGGTCGTTGACAGCGCATACGCACCACTCATGCGCTGAAAAATCATCGCATCATTTTCATTAACAGAATCAATGAGATGATTTTTTTCAACATAATTAACAGATAAATCAGTTAACTGTGTTGCTGTATAAGTTTCACCCTTTTTCTTAGATTTGTTAATCTTTTTCTGGACAGCTGCTGCCTGTTTGGCATCTGCTAAATAAAAGTCAGCTTTGGATCGATCACTTAACCGAGATGTATCAACAGTCAGATATTTACCTAATTTTTCAGCCGTTTCACGCATAGTTGCAGAACTGATATTGGTTCCACGAGTGAAAGTAATAGCTGTTTGCGCTTTATTTCCGGCAATGACACGACCAGTTGAATCATAAAAGAGCCCACGTGGTACGTTGCCTTTTTCAACTGTTTCATCACTTCGATTAACTTCTGCTTTATAATCAGATCCCTGCTGAATCGTTAAAAAAGCTAACTGCACGGTAAGTGCAATCATCAGTAACAAGGAAATCCCTAACAATATATTTAATCGTGTTGGCAAATTAGCCCGCGCGTCGTTTTTATTATCACGATCCTCTAAATATGGGTTGCGTTTCATGTTTTTACCGCCAAGTTTGAATAATTACTCTATCTAGCTTACCACATTTACACATTCACTCGCTAAAATTTCCCGAGCTAATTAGCCGCGTCCAATCAAAGTCTTCAATAAACGATAGATTTTATACTTAATAGGATTGACAGGCATGGTGAAGTTGCCAACTAATTGACGGGCATACCCATTAAATGAAGTTTTGAAGCCCAATACACCATCACTACCATCAAATTTACCAGCAATGCCATAGAAATTGTAACGCTTAATCCCATGCTCAACTGCACGGTTAATCATAAGATCTTGTATTTGATATGGACCATAGTAGTCCATATATTCCTCATAAGTACCTGAATAAAGATAATTCATTTCTTGAGGTTGTTCAATGAACAAAGCACCAGCGACAACCACAACATTTTTACCCGCCATTTTCTTTTGGTCAGTTGCTTTGTCAATTCTCTTAATATGCTGTTGTTTTTGATCATCAAATTCAGCATATTGACGCTTGAATTTGTCATTATTCGGATACTTTTCTATTTTCTGATTGATTTTTGCTAATTTTTGATCTAGTTCAGAAATTTTATGTGTCTCTTCACTAATGTAATCATCAAAATTTAACTCAGCAAATAAAAAGGTTGCATCATCTTGATACTCATCATACACTGTTTGGTAAAAATTCAAATTTTTATCTTTATAATGTAATCTATTTGCTGTTTTTTGTGTCAATTCTTTAAAATCAGGTAGATCTTCACGTGATAATTGTCGTATTTTAATGCCAAATTGCGCATTTTTTTTCAGATAATACTGTGCATTTTTTGTAAACGATGCACGCACACTTTTCACGTCAGTTAATTCAGAAATGTCTTTTAAATATTCCCATTCAGGTGAGCCAGCCGTTGTAAATCCATCCACAAAGGGCACATGTGTGAAACCTAAACTTGTCATTTCCGAAATAAAACTATTGTTTTCATCACCAAGTGTTTCCCCATGATCATTTGCAAGCTTGAGTGTCACATTAGGACGAACTTCAACATAAAGCCCACCATTTTGGCGTGAAAATTTAGCAAATTCTGTCATAAAGAAATGAAATAGACTTTGGTTTTCAAAATCGAGTAATGGCCCACGGTCTATTGAGAAGATATAACCCAGTTTGACAGTTTCACGCATCACCAGTGCAGCCGCAACAACCTGTTCGTTTTCTTTAACACCTAGCAACCATATTGTGTACCCTCTTTTTTTCAAAAGATGGGCTTGTTCGATAGATTGCAAAAACGAGCCTGCTTCACTCTGCTTCTCAAAATTTGCGTAATCTGATTCAGATAATTCTGTAAATTGATATGACATTATTTTACCTCTGCCTTCTACTATACATGAGAACACAAAAAAAGTGGATAACGATTATCCACTTTTAAGCATTCATTAATGTGCGTCAATAACAATCCAACCGTTATAATAACCAACACCAGCTTCAGTGAAGTTAGGGTTGACGATAAATTCAGTATGACCACCATTCACCATGCCAGTTTCGTAGTACCAAGCATTAATAACTGTTGCACCAGCGGCAAAACCATTAGCAACAACTTCAGGTGTGTTTGAAGCTTCATGAGTACCAAACCAGTTTGAAGAAGTGGCGATTGCTTGTGCACGTGCATTAGCTTGTGCAGTTAAAGCAGCTGAGACACGAATTGGCTTCAAACCAAGCAAGGCGCGCTTAGCGTTCCATGCATTGATTGTTGCATCAGATGTCGTAACTGTTGACGTGTTACTTGTTGTATTTGAACTAGTGTTTGTAGTAGAAGCACTGTTTGATGAAGATTGATTAGTTGTTGATGATGTTGATGTGCTAGTTGAAGTTGATGTTGTTGATAACTTCAATGTTTGACCAACATAAATCAAGTTAACATTTGAAATACCATTAGCAGAAGCCAATGTAGCAACTGTTGTACCATTAGCTGCAGCAATAGAGTTCAAAGTGTCACCAGACTTAACTGTGTATGTACCACTAGTTGTTGATGTTGAAGACGTTGTTGTACTTGATGATGTCGTTGTTGATGATGTTGACGTACCATTAGTTTGTAATGTTTGACCAACAAAGATCAAGTTAACATTTGAAATGTTGTTAGCGCTTGCCAAGGCAGCAACTGTTGTACCATTGGCTGCCGCAATCTTATTAAGTGTATCACCAGCTTTAACAGTGATTGTGTTAGCAGAAACTTGTGCAGCACCTGCAACAGCAAATGCACCAGCAGCTGCTACAACTGACTTTGTAATAGTAGATTTTTTCATATTCTTGAACTCCTGAAAGAGATTTTCATAATTAGTATTTGTTATTTGTTTGGTCTTCTCGACAAGTATTAGTGTATCAAATGGCTATGTCGTGTATATTGGAGATATTTTTCACTTTGTTGTCAATAATTCTGTTTAATCACATTTATTTCATAATGAGTACTTTGATGTCGATTTTGTGTCAAAACGGTTGCATTTATGTGTCACATAATTGAACCAGCAATGCTGGGATACCAACTTTTAGATAATGTTTGGATGCGAACTTGATGTGTTCGTCGATGCACTGCAATGAAATGATTACCCCCGACATATATACCTATTTCATAAGGCTTATTTTGAGTACCCCAGAAAAGTATGTCACCCGGTGTCGCTTGTAATACGCCCAATAAGTGGTCCATTTGATCAATGAGCTTTTCAGGGTCTGTAGACCAACGACTGCCATCATTTACTGGTACTTTAGCATGAATAAGTTGTTGTGAAACAAAACGACCGCTATCGCGGTCGTTATATGTTTGGCCAACTTTGTTTAAGGCAAGTTGTAAATAATTGTTTTGCATATTAATGTGCGTTGATAACAATCCATCCATTATAGTATCCAACACCCGCTTCAGTGAAACTAGGATTGATAATGAAAGCTGTGTGACCACCATTAACCATCCCTGTTTCATAGTACCATGCGTTAATAACTGAAGCGCCAGCACCAAAACCATTAGCAACCACTTCAGGCGTGCCTGAAGAAACATGTGTACCAAACCAGTTTGATGACGTTGCAATCGCTTGTGCACGGCCTTGTGCTTGGGCTGTCAATGCAGATGAAATACGAATTGGGTTCAATCCCATCTTGGCGCGCATAGCGTTCCATGCGTTGATTGTTGCGTCTGCAGTCGCTGAGCCTGTACTTGTTGATGTTGATGTACTTGTCTGAGTAGTTTGTGCAGTAGTTGTCTGTGTCGTAGTTGTTGCCGTTGAGCCACCGTTAGCTTTGTACGCATTGTATTCAGCCATTGTCATGTAGCCATCTTTATTAGTATCAGCAGCGGCAATATAAGTAATTGCTTCTGAAGATGCAGATGAACTTGTTGCAGCTGACGTCGTTGTCGTAGCTGCAGATGAAGTGGTTGAGCCACCGTTAGCAACATAAGTATTATACTCACTCAAGCTCATGAAGCCATCGTTGTTAGTATCAGCAGCGGCAATATACTTCAAATTGCTTGTATCAACTGCTGCCGATGAAGCAGTTGACGCTGCAGAAGATGCGGCAACTGTTGCAACTGTTGCTGCAGATGAAGCAGCCGATGTCGCTGTTTTAAGTGACAGCTCTTGACCAGTTAAGATCAAGTTTTGGTTTGAAACACCATTTAACGAAGTCAAAGTTGAAACACTCACGCCTGTCTTTTCGGCGATTTTTGATAGCGTGTCACCACTTTGAACAGTATATGAACTACCATCAGAAGACAAACCAGAAACTGATTGCGTTGATGTGCTAACTTCTAGTGAAGTACCTGTTAAGATGAGGTTTTCATTACTGATGTTGTTGTTCTTAGCTAGTTCAGCAACTGTTGTGTTGTTTGCAGCAGCAATAGCTGACAACGTGTCACCAGACTTGACTTCTACTGTATTAGCAGATGCGGCCGCATGACCACCGACAACAGCGGCTGCTCCAGCTGCTGTTGCTAACAAGGTCTTCTTGATATTATTGCTCATATGTATTAACTCCTGGATAGATTCAATTCAAACATTAAATTTTTGATGTGTTATTAAGTATTTCTTAAGAACAATATCCAGTATACCTACTCGGTGTAACGCAAACATTGTATCGTTTTCTCAATCAGATAACAATGTTACAGTATTATGACAGCGCCCGTTTTAGGCTGATTTTATAAGGTTTTAAAGGGAAATTTTTTTTGATTTTTCAACAATTTTTGTCAAAAAAGACGACTAAATCATTTTTATAATGATTTAAATCGTCTTTTTTAAAATTTAAACTTCTTAAATTTCTTAATATTTTCTTTAAAATTCGAGTAATAAGCTGCCATATGTAAATCCTGCGCCAAAACCTGTTAGCAGGACACGCTTACCAGTTAAATCAACTGTTTGATTTAATTCATCAAACCCAATCGCAATGCCAGCTGAGGAGGTATTACCATTCCGGATGACGTTGGTTGAAAATTTAGCCATTGGTTCATTCAAAGCTTCTGCAATGTATTCAATTAGGCGTAGATTAGCTTGATGTGGAATGTAATAATCGATATCTTGAGGCAGTAGTTGTTTGTCACCTAGAAAATCTTTAATGTGTTGCGGAATTAGTGTTGTCACTTCATTAAATACTTCACGGCCTTCTTGTGCAAAAGCATCCGTTTTTGGATAGTTTTCCACAGAAAGTGAGGTCAGTGGTGCGATTCTACCGGAATGTACAACATTTTCATTACCAATAGTGTGCATTTCTTCCTTTGATAAGACACCATTTCCTTGGGTCGCAGTCATTACAACTGCCCCTGCACCATCACCAAAAAATACTGTACTCGTCCGATCCTTGAAATCCATCATCTTTGAGTTGACTTCAGCAGAAATAACTAAGGCATTTTTGTAGACGCCTGAGCGCAAAAATTTATCAGCCGTGCTCACACCAAAAACGAATCCAGAACAAGCAGTTGAAATATCATAAGCCCACGCATTCGTTGCTTTCAAATTGCGTTGTACCAAAGCCGCAGTTGATGGTGCCAGCCCATCAGGCGTGAACGTTGTCACAATAATCAGGTCGATTTCTTCGACTGTTAGATTAGTTTGCGCTAAAGCAAGCCGTGCAGCTTGAGTCGCTAAATCACTTGTATTTTCACCTTGCAATGACATGTGACGTGTTTTAATACCCGTATGTGCTTGAATCCACTCATCATTGGTATCCATGATTTTGGCTAAATCATCATTTGTCACAATATCACTTGGCACATAATGTGCACTGGCGAGTATTTTACTTCCAGACATGTCTTTTCACCTTCAATTCATCTCATATTATTGTAGCGGATTTTGAGAATTACGCAAATTGTTCGTTTTAATGCCAGAGCATCGTTAATATTCTCAACATCATTAATTAGCCAATTATCTGGATGGTAAGCGTTGATTCTATATAAGTTTGTTACCATATATACCACCTCATAATGGACGATTTTCAAAGTTTCGCCAAACCCCGTCATGATTTAGCTTGTAAATAATTTGGGCAATTGTTTCAGGTGACGTCACCCCTTGGTCTTCGATGAACCAGTAGCGTATCACGCCAAGCATAGCTGACACTTGATAATGGACCACAATTTTCAAATGTTTTTGTGTCACATCAAGCCCAGCACTGGCCAAATTGTCAATAATGGTGCTATATAGCCACTTCAATAATTGGTGTTCAAATGTCATATCACCATTTGATCCCAATAAGTTTGCCAAAAAACGTCGTTGTGTATATAAATAAGTCGTTAGTTTACAGACATTTTCAGAAGATATCACAATATTAGCCGTATCATCAAAGACTTTGATGTCTAATTCTACCTGTTTCAAATCTTGAAAAATTTGTCGTTCTTTTTGTTCAACTAAGTCCATTTTATCTTTAAAATGGCGGTAAAAAGTGCCACGATTAACACCTGCATATTCAGTAATATCACGAACTGTAATATCTTCTAGTTCTTTATTAACCATTAAATCAAGCAAGCTATTTAATAGCATTGTTTTGGTTTGCGTCGTTTTATGTTGATAAGCCATTTTAAAACACTTTCTCATGTTATGTTGCATTTGCGACATATCGCCTATTTTTGACGATTGATAATCACCTAATTCAAGATTACGCTAAGTATATCAAAAAAGAACACAACGTTCAATTTTAGGAGGTTTTACATGTTTAAAAAGTATAAATTCTGGCTATTAGCAGCTATTGGTGGCATCGCTTTATCGTTCATCATGGTTTTGTCACAAATACCAACAGTCCATACAACGGTCAAAAATTTACCACTAGCCATTGTTAATGGAGATCCAACCAATCCTATCAGCAAAAAAATAGTTGATCAACTCAAAAAGGTGACTAGTGTTGGTGATAAAAATCCCACTACCCTTAAATGGACAACCGTCAAGTCAACCGCAGCACTCAAACAAGATATGTCCAAACAAAAATTCTACGGCGCTATCATTATTAAACGTCATTTTGGAGAAAACATGGCGACACTAGCAACAGCAACACCCACTAAACCAAGTGTCACAACAGTCATCAATCAAGCCAAAAATCCAACTGTTAGTACTGCGGTTACGAACTTGTTCAGTCACATGACAACAACTATCAGTGGCACGATTTCAAAAAACATCATCACACAGTTTGCCTCGCACCAACAACCGATTCCGATTGTGGTTGCCAAAACAATTGCCCAACCACTAAATGTCACTAACCAAATTGTTCATCCAACTGAAAATAAAGTTAATGCAACAGCGATTTATTTTCAACCCCTTTGGCTCAGCAGTGTTATTATCAGCCTAATGCTTTTCTACGCTGCTAAAGATGGTCAACTTCGTGGTAAAAATAAATACCGTCTTGCTACCATGCAACTCATGACTGCTGCTAGTTTAGCGATTTTTATTGGTATTATGACGCCGTTGTATACAACATGGCTACTCAACTATCACTTCCAAAATTTTTGGACCATTGCGCTGTTTGCGACGATTGCTGAATTTTCATTTATTATGATAATTCTAGGAATATTGAGTTGGACGGGCTTTATTGGTTTACCACTTTTCGTTTTATTGATGTTCTTTGCCCTACCAATTCTACAATTAGCCCCAGAAATGCTATCTCACTTTTACCGCGACATCATTTATCCTTGGCTGCCAATGCGATTCTTAATTGATGGTATGCGCGGCATTATTTACTATCATGATGGTATTTGGCACACACCTACATTTAATTTGTTATGGGTGATGATGATTGGTATGTTCTTATTAATTGCTAAAGTGTTCTTATCGCAGACTCGAAATACCATCGCAAAATAAAAAAATCCATGATTATCTCGTATAATCATGGATTTTTTTTATTATTTCGCTGAGCGCAAAGACGTCAAACGTTCTTGCGTGGCGGCAAGCTTAGCTTGCCAATCAGCCAATTTTTCTCTTTCAGCAGCAACAACCGCTTCTGGGGCAGCATTAACGAATTTTTCGTTAGATAATTTGCCTTGAGCACGTTTCACTTCACCAGAGAATTTCTTAGTTTCTCCTTCAAGACGTGCTATCTCATCATCAATATCAATCAATTCAGCAAGTGGCACATATATTTCTGCGCCGGTAATCACTTGTGACATTGCCAAATCCGGTGCTTGTACATCAGCGGCAATCGTCAATGACTTAGGATGTGCAAAACGGTTAATATAATCCGCATTATCATTAAATATGCGGATCAAATTGTCATCGTTTGTCTTAATCAACAAGTCGATTGCTGTTGACATTGGTGCGTTGGCTTCTGAACGAATATTACGCACCGCAACAATCAAATCTTGCAACGACTTAAACGCTGTTTCTGCTGCGTCGTTAGTCAATTTGTCATGTACAACAGGATATCGTGTGATAGCAAAATCAGCATTCTTTCCCGCCTGATCTGGCATTTCTTGCCAAATCGCTTCTGTTACGAATGGCATAATTGGCTGCAACAAACGTAACGTCTGATCCAAAACATAAGCTAATGTTTGTTGAACAGGCGCTTTGTCACCATCGCCATTCAATGTTTCTTTGGTCATTTCGATGTACCAGTCGGCAAAATCATTCCAAATGAAGTTATATAGTGAACGACCAGCTTCGCCAAATTCAAATTTATCAAAATTACGTGTCACATCAGCAACTGTTGTGTTCAAGCGTGCCAAAATCCATTGATCGGCTAGTGTTAATTTATCCAAATCAGGCAATTGTGATGGCGTATCTTCTGCCAGATTCATGATAACGTACCGCGAAGCATTCCAAATCTTATTGATAAAGTTCCAAGCTGCATCCATCTTATCGTAAGTGAAACGCACATCTTGTCCCGGAGTTGAACCTGTTGCTAAGAACCAACGCAATGCGTCAGCACCGTACTTTTCAATAACGTCCATTGGGTCCACACCATTGCCCAATGACTTTGACATTTTGCGACCTTCACCATCACGAATAAGACCGTGAATTAAGACATTTTTAAATGGTCGCTGACCAGTGAATTCCTTACCCTGGAACATCATTCGTGCAACCCAGAAGAAGATAATATCATAACCAGTTACTAAGGTATTGGTTGGGTAATAGCGGGCAAAATCACCATCCATTTTTTCCGGCCAACCCATTGTTGAAAATGGCCAAAGTGCACTTGAAAACCAAGTATCAAGCACATCAGGATCACGTTCCCAACCATCCCCTTCAGGCGCCTCTGTCCCAACATAAATTTCTTCGTCAGCCGTGCCTTTGTTCTTATACCACGCAGGAATTTGATGTCCCCACCACAATTGACGTGAAATAACCCAATCACGAATATTTTCCATCCAATGCGTGAATGTGTCTTCAAAACGTGCTGGCACAAATTCAACTTTCTCGTCTTCATTTTGCTGCATGTCCAAAATTTGCTTTGCCAATGGTGCCATTTTGACAAACCACTGCGTAGACAAGCGTGATTCTACTGGCACGCCGGTCCGCTCTGAATGACCAACTGAGTGAACAATTGGGTCAACTTTGAGCATGTAATCACCCGCTTCAAGGTCTGCCACGATTGCTTTGCGCGCTTCAAATCGTTCCATGCCGTTATATTTGCCAGCATGCTCATTCAAATGACCATCTTCAGTCATTGTGTTAATGCGTTCCAAATCATGGCGATTACCGACTTGGAAGTCATTAGGATCATGAGCTGGTGTGATTTTTACCATACCAGTCCCAAAATCTTTTTCAACATATTCATCAGCGATAATTGGAATTTCACGACCAACGAGTGGTACCATGACTGTTTTCCCAATTAAATCTTTGTAACGTTCATCACTCGGATGTACGGCAACAGCAACATCACCAAACATTGTTTCTGGACGAGTCGTTGCAATTTCAATGTAATTCTTACCATTAAAAGTCGTACCATCGGTGAATGGATACTTAACATGATAGAAAGCACCCTCATCATCTTGATAAATTACTTCAATATCAGACAACGCAGTACGCGCTTGTGGATCCCAGTTAATGATGTATTCACCACGATAGATCAATCCCTTGTTGTACAAATCAATAAAGACTTTGTTAACTGCTTTGTTCAAACCTTCATCTAATGTGAAACGTTCACGATCAAAGTCCAATGAAAGCCCCATTTTACCCCATTGCTGTTTGATAGTGGCGGCGTATTCATTTTTCCAATCCCAAACTTGTGTTACGAACTTCTCACGACCCAAATCATAGCGTGAAATACCTTCACCGCGCAAACGCTGCTCAACCTTCGCTTGTGTTGCAATGCCGGCATGATCCATGCCAGGCAACCATAAAGTATCAAATCCTTGCATGCGCTTTTGACGAATAATCATATCTTGCAACGTCGTATCCCAAGCATGCCCTAAATGCAATTTACCTGTGACATTGGGTGGTGGAATGACGATTGAATAAGGTTCTGGCTCATTCCCCTGAATTTCTTGATTCGATTCTGGTGCAAAAAGCTTTTTGCTTTGCCAGTTATCATACCGACCAGCTTCAACAGCAGTGGGATTATATTTTGTTGACATATCAATATCGCGCATTGTTATTTCTCCTTTATATATTCAGTAAATTAGCTACTTTGTCAACTCATTTTAAAGCGTTACCACAAAAAAACGTCAACATCCTAATATAGGACGCTGACGCGTGGTACCACCTAAATTGTCGTTACGAAACGACCACTTAATTTATTTTAATGTGATGAGTTAATCCTTAGCAACCTTGGGCATTAACGTGGTTGATTTACACCATACATCAACTCTCTAAACACGCGCTTGCTTATTCCTCTAAGATATTTTTAATATTACCTTAAAATAATGCTATCGTCAAGTCACATTAATAGTGGCGCTACAAATTATTTGCGAGATCGTCTCTCAAAGAAAATGACGGTTGCAATACCTACAACAATCACCAACAGCCATGGCCACAAAATAATTTTTTTCGTTTTTGTTGGTGATGCTTTTTTAGTAGTTTTCTTACTAACAGACACATGAGGCACTACTTTGACTGGTAGTTTTTTTGATGATGAAGACGCTTGCGAGGAGGTACTCGAAGCAGATTGTGACGATGATGTTGATGAGCTGCCCGTTGATTCAGATGTCGCATTAGTTGAACTCGCTGATGACGACGACGCAGGCTCTTTATTCTCGCCAATTTTAGGAAGACTGTTCGTATCAAAAACCACACCATAACCATAATAATGGTTGTAGCGAATTGCTTGAATGTTGACGGTCATGTGACCACCCAAGCGCGTATCCAAATTGGTCGCTGTGAACTGGTACTGATAATAATCGGTATTGCCTTGCGTTGTCCTTGAAATTGCCGGCGTTTGACCATTAAAATCAGTCACAGATACAGGGAAAAGGCCCAAATCATGTGTCGTTTTGATCGTCATAATGACCACATAATGATCCCCATCAATCGCTACCGTTGCAGGCTTTTGAAAGTATTGATCAGCCACCGATGTTTCTGTTGTGCCATCCTTGACGACCCTGAAAGGCACTGAATAAGTGTCTGCAGATACTGTTTGGGTAACAATCATGAATCCTAATAGCAAACTAACGCAAGTTAACATAAACCATTGAAATCGTCGCATTAACGCAAAACCTTCTTAAACCAAATACCCAGAGCCAAGACACCTGAAACTAACGCTGCCAAAAGTGGTGCAGTTGTCGTCACGTTAGTAG
Source organism: Leuconostoc pseudomesenteroides KCTC 3652 (assembly GCF_014634745.1). Lineage (GTDB taxonomy): Bacteria > Bacillota > Bacilli > Lactobacillales > Lactobacillaceae > Leuconostoc > Leuconostoc pseudomesenteroides. The sequence goes on along the minus strand of NZ_BMBP01000010.1, from coordinate 43,336 downwards.
CTGTGTTAGGCAATTTTGATGTACTTGATAATTGTGCTGTCAAGGGCACGTCGTGACCTAGCGTTTGTGCTGGAACATCACCTTTACTTTCATCAGTCTTCGTAACCGACTCATTGTTTTCAGCTTGTAGCACAAGATCAACCGGCTGCGTTTCACTAAATGGCACCCCCCCAATTGTTGTGGCAACACTAATCACAGTGTGTAGTGTCTTACCCAAATCCGATGCTGGTAAGACTACAACAAAACTTTGTCCACTCTTAGTGGCAGCAACACCATCGATAACCCAACTTTTTACCATATCAATTGTTGCCATATCCTTGAATTGCAACGTGACCGTTGCTTGACCATCTTTAGTGACAACTGTGGCAGTTGGTGATACCATTGATGTCATCATTGAATCATTAGTTGTGCCAGTTTTATAGAGTTTAACTGCATACTGCTTGGTGACAGATTGATCACGCTTTTTAGAATCCACTTCTTGTTCTGCTTTTGCTTTGGCAGCAGCTTCTGCTAAAGCCTTAGCAGAAGCTGCCTGTTTAGCTTTTTCCGCCGCTGCTGCCTTGACCGCGTCAGCTTTTGCTTTGGCATCCGCCTCAGCCTTAGCTTTTTCTTCGGCAGCAACTTCTTCTGGGTCACGTGCCACAAACTTCAAATCAGTCACATTAATGTCAACCGGTTGGGTTTCAGTAAATGGCACTGGGCCAATCATTGTTTCCACGTGTATGGTTGAATCGAGTGTTTTATTTAAATCTGAAACAGGTAAGACCACATTAAAATTGTTGTCCTTTTTAACCGCAGAAACACCATCAATGATCCAACTTTTTACCATATCACTAGTACTTAAGTCCTTAAATTGCAACGTAATGATGGCTTGTCCATTTTTAATCACAACATTTGCGGTTGGCAACACCATTGACGACATCATCGAATCATTGGTTGTGCCCGTTTTGTACAATTTAGCAGTTGCCGTATAACTGCCATTCTGCAAGTTGGAAGCTGCTGTAGTCGCAACAGTCGCTGAACCAGTTGTGCTTGCAGCGTTCACAACATCACTGTGCAATAACATTGCCCCTGAAACCGCTAAAGTGCCCGCCAGCACCAATACTTTATTTTTCTCCATGATATCCTCCGATAAAAATATGATACTTATCACATGATAAGTATTTTAGTGCGTAAAAAAAGCGCAGCATTTGCCACGCAAGTTTAAATTACAGACATTATTATATTCTAATTTTTAATAAACATCAAACAATTAGCTTAATAGTAACTGGTTACAAAAACATAGTTTCAATTATTGTCTTATTTTTAAGATATCACCAATTTTGTTATTTTTTTCACTATATCAAATTATACCCTTAATTAAATAGATTATATTTTACCAATAGTTCATATTTTTCCATGCTACTAGTTTTAATAGCCACCTAAAATGCTATACTAATTGTAATATTATCCATCAACTTCAAAGGAAGTCAATTTGATGCCTGTCATTTTAAAAAGAATTATTACTGATAAAACATTTTTAATCACCTTAATCCTTGCAATCTTCTCAATGGTGTTTGGTGTTGTCAAACTATCAGACATTGATGCTAATACCATTACCTCACTAGCAGCATTAATCCTACTCATTACAATTTATCAAGCGCTCAATATACTCAAATTCGTAGCAAATTACATTGTTGCAAAATGTAGCACGATCCGTTCTGTCATTTTAGTGCTTTTACTTTGCTCTTTTTTTGGGTCAATGTTTTTTACAAACGACGTTGCAATTTTGACCCTTGTGCCAATTGTTTTTAATATTGCTCAAAAAATCAATTTACCAAAAATATTAACAATCAGTTTATTAACCATATATGCCAATCTTGGCAGCGCATTAACACCTTTTGGGAACCCACAAAACATTTATTTGGTGTCTCATTACCATCTCGGAATTGGTCAATTTATGATGATGTCGTTACCTTTTGGTTTGGTGGCGTTATTATCCATGTTTGTTGTTTTATTAGTCATAAAAAATCAACCCATTGATGATGTTACTTTACCATCTGTTGAAATTAACCAACATAAAACTTGGCTATTGTTAGGCGCCACGTTAATCGTTCTTTTAGGGATTTTGTCAGTCATACCTGTTTATATGGCACTAATCGTTAGTGTTTTAGCGGCTGTCTGTTTGCAAAAGTCAGTTTTCAAACATGCTGATTACGGGATTATTTTAACTTTCGTTAATTTTTTCATTATTGTCGGCGCAATCAGTCGTATCAAATATGTGCAGACTTTATTATATCAACATACCACATCAAGCTTAGAAACGTTTTTCTCCGGTATGATAACTAGCCAATTCATCAGTAATGTGCCCGCTGCTATTCTAATCTCAAAATTCACCCAACATAGTTATGGCTTATATTTAGGTGTCACTGTCGGTGGATTAGGTACGCTCATTGCCTCACTGGCTAACCTTCTAGCTCTGCGCCAATATGCTGCTTTGTCACATCATCACAGTACGTTTGGATTCTTCAAAACTTTCTCGTTTTTAAACATTGGATTGCTATTGTTTTTCATGATTGTGGGCTATATTTTGTTATCAGTTTAAGCAGTAAAAATCGTTGCTTCAATTAGTCGTAATGCACTGTCATTATGGTTTAATGTAGCCGTAGCCCTCATTTTGCTTGATTGCCAATTCCACCACACCAGAAGGAACAATCACGATATTATCTTGTAATTCGGTAGATGAAATATTTCTTTGATCAAGTGAATTTTTGCATACCGAAATAACAACAGAAGAACTAATCAACTTGTTCAACTGCAAGTCAGATTGTTTAACAACTTGCTGAACTGCGCCACCATTAACCAAAAGTTCAATCGTACCCACAATGTCATTATTTTCGTACCATTCAACTAAATGCTTCAAATTTGAAAGGACCGTTTGCCACTTTTCTGATTCATCAATATGTACAATAACATTCATAGTCTTTTCCCTCACTTGTATAGGCTTAAATATGTCCTTATTATAGTACAAAAACTAACCACCAAAGCAGTGATCTTATGGTTTCTTAATATTTTTAAACAATGGTTTCATGATGAGAGGGGCCACAATTGTCGTAATCATGACTGTCACAATCATTTCACTTGAGAGATTTTGACTGACAATACCAGAGCTAATGCCAATCTGTATAATGACTAATGCCATTTCTCCTCGTGATACCATTCCTGCACCAATGGCAGTGGCCACAGAAGACGATAACCCTGATAGTTTTGCACCCAAAAAAGAGCCAATCAATTTGGTCAAAATAGCTAAAATGCTAAAAATAATTATCGCTACAATCTTGTCAGATGTGCTGGGCAAAGTTAGCGTAAGGCCAATTGACCCGAAGAAAATAGGATAGAAAAACCATTTTCCTGCCATTGAAGTGCCTTTTCCCAAATAGTCAGCTAGTGTATATTTTTTAATAAATAGCCCTGCGGTAAAAGCCACTAGTGGCACCAAGCCGCCCAATCCCAGTTGACCACCCAAGACAACAGAGAATACTGTCATTGCAATTAAAGCAATCACATCATCAAGAATCGCTGCTGACAAAATAATAGCGCCTAGGGACGTGGCTAATTTTCTTTGCTCAGCTAAAACAGCTAATGTGATTGAAATTGATGTTGCTGCAAAAACAACACCAGCAAACAAAGCAACCCGTAAATCATACCCTAACAAAACAAATGCCAGCGGCATCACTAGCACAGGTACCACAACACCAAATACGGCAATAGCAGAAGATGCTTTAATATGTTGCTTCATGACTTTCAAATCTGATGATAGGCCAGAATGAAACATTAGCATTGCAATGCCTATTTCTGCCAAGAGGTGGATGAGTGCCGTTGACTGCACCCAATTTAACAGACTGGTTCCCAAAATAACACCAGCCAATAGCTGCCCAACAACTTCCGAAAATCCTAATTTAACAGCTAATTTTCCTAATAAAATAGTAATAATAATCAGTACAATAATCAATAAAAATGACACGTGTTTCTCCTTTTTGCAATCAAAAAAACTTCAAAAATGGTTAGTTCCCCGACTAACCAATCTTGAAGTTTTCACCCAACCGATTGCGATTTATTTTCTCCATCATAACACGATCAATCCATATTTAGCAACCAACCTTGACTAGTACATTGTGATCTTTTTCCTGTTTAGCAGCCATGATATCACCACTAAGATAACGACAATTGCTAACGCCAAAGTTGCTATTTCAAATAGGAAAGTATACGATTGCTTTTCTATAATAATACCACCAATTAATGGGCCAATTGCACGACCCGCCGACGACCATGAGTTAACTAACCCTTGGTATCGTCCTTTAGTGCCTAATGGTGCCAAGTTATTAACTAAGGCCGGAATCGTTGGAATAGCAGTTGCTTCACCGATAGTTAACAAAATCATCGCGACAACAAAATAACCGTAATCATGAGCAAAAACAAGCGTCACAAATGATATTGTCACAAAAATCAACCCAAATATAATTTGTACAATATAGTTTTCGTAGTAGCGTGACAACCAAATAATAATCACCTGCATGACCATAATCAAGAAAGCATTTAGTGTCCACAATAACGAATATTGACTAAGCGGAATGCCTAAATCTGTCATGTATACTGAAAGATTGGAATCCCATTGCTGATACATTGTCCAGATGATCATCAGTGAAATAAAAAGCGTAAATAAAACAATCAAATTTGGCTTTGGCACGACAGCTTTGCCTTTATTTTTTTCGTCAGAATTTAATGTTTTCGTAGCGTTTGCACCAGACGAAGAATATTTTGTCCAAGCAATCAATAAAAAGATCAAATAGAGGAAAATAGCAATCATAAAGAGATAAGTTATACCAGCATCATAAACAAAACCGACCAAAGATGTTCCTATCACAACGCCCATGTTCTGAACAAAATAAAGTATTGTAAAGACACGCCGACTATCTTTGCTATCAACATTAGTTCCCATTGCATAAACCAATGTCGAGTTCCAGCCAGCACTTAATCCGTTCAAAAACAACAAAATACCAAAGGCCGGCCACCCATGAAAAAAAGCTAACAAAATAAAGCTCAATAGCGCGCCAAGAATACCATAACGTATAAGTTGTGCCGGATTAAAACGGTCAAACAATGCACCACCAACATAACTCCCAATCACACTGGCCAATGAATTGAAAAACAAAACAATCCCAATCATCGTTAATGATATCCCCAAATCGTTATGCAAATACACACTGGTTAATGGCCAAATAAAGCTCATACCGACACTACTCAAAAAAGCACCTGCTGCCAACCAAATTAACCCAATTTTTTTCATATCACCCTCCTACTTTTGACAACGATAAATAATAAAAAATGCCAATAAAAAACGGCTTAGACGCCGATTTTTGCGAAATACTTTGTGACTATCGTTTAATTTATGCATGATTGGCTCATTGTTGCTCTGCCAATCACCTTATCTCTCATTATTTCATATTGTTTGTCATAGCTGTGACCACTTTACTAATTTTTAAATACTCATTACGTTTGGTATGATATAAGAAGATATCAGATTAGAGAAATTGGCGGTGGAACAACTAAAATATTTGTTTTTGAAAGGATTTATTGTGACAGAAAAAATAATTGCCAAATATTTTGAGATGTGGGTTAAACGCGATTTTACACAACTACAACGCATTTTTTCGAGTAACATCACTTATCACGAATGCACTGGTGCTATGTATATTGGCATGATTGAATTAAAAGCATGGATCAAGGCATCATTACAAAAACAAACTGTTTTAATGTGGCAAATAAAAAACATTCAGCAAATAGATAACCAAACATTTTTCGTCGAGTGGTTTTTCAAAGCTCGAGAAACCCAGAACTACTGCTTTGATGGCGTATCAAAAATTCAATTTGATAATCATAAAATCATTGCCATTGATGAATACGCAGCAAAACACAATATCTATCGACCATATCAAAAAAATTAAGCCAATATTAAAAAAATAACCAGCACTCAATGTCAATTATTAATTATGCCAAAAATTACGTGCAATGAACCACGTTAAAAGCATTCGGGAGAGAAATTATGGATGAAAATGGTATCAATGTACCAGCAGAAGTTAAAGGTTGGAATTGGGGCGCCTTTATGTACAACATTTTTTGGGGTATTGGTAATAAAACATACTTACCACTGCTCTGCCTGATTCCAGTTTTCAACTTTGTGTGGATTTTTGTCTGCGGTTTTAAAGGCAATGAATGGGCATGGCAAAAAGGCGATTATAAGGATGTCGAGACATTCAAAGCTGTACAGGTAACTTGGAACCGTGCTGGAATCGTTCAATTTATCATTGCCATCGCAATCATGGTATTGTACTTTATGTTCTTCGCAGCTATTATTTCTTCGGTAGTAAATAGCAATAATTACTGAAAATCATGCACTCGTCGAGTGCGTACATACTTAACAAGACAAATAACACCCCTTTCAACATACGGCAATATCATCTGACCAGACTTAAAATAGCTTTGCAATCTTATTTTTATCTAACACTGATTGGCTGCAATCGATAAAGTACGGCATTTGCCAATCCTGTGTCTTTTTAGCAGTTTGATTTAAGTTAGATTCCCAACTAGGGTAAACTCTAAAAGCCATTTTACCAACGACATCATCGTGGCTTAAAATACTTTTTCTAACTAATATACTTTTGGAAAACACAAACTGACCGCTTTGCTCACCATCTGTAATATTGACAAGCAATCGCTCTGGACTATTTTCGACCGTAAATGGTTGATTTTTATTTTGACAATTTTTTTCCCAACATACAAAAAAGTAACCTTGCTTAGTAGGTGTTTTTTTTGCAAGCCGAGCACGAACAAGATGGTCACCAAGTTGTAGTGTCATCCCTTCGTACTCACTATTTTGCACTTCCAGTGTTACACCTGATACTGACATACCTAAAACATTCGTTTCGACGCGATTTATTATTTTAAGAGACTTCATAATACATTCTCTTCCCGTTGTGCATTAACTACTAATAAATTGATTTTTCTTTCCGTTACGTGTACTTTCATAACCCTCTCCTAATTCGTTATTTATTACCACCTGATTGTCTTTTATAAATAATAAAATAATTCAATAATGATGTAGTGATAACGATACTCGCTAAAATATTAAACCATAAAGCATTTATAATTCAAGACAATAGCATACTACTCAATAAACTAATGTTCATCACATATTCTGCTGTTTTTAGTGTCATGATTGCCCCCTCTGTTCAAAAACTATTCTTATTGTGATAATACATGATTAATGGTCGTTAATCAAAGAAAGAACCTTTAGAGAGTTAAACCTTTAAATTTTTAATTTTAACTAGCTTATTCAACCGTCTGACTTGCCTAAGATAGCTCAACCATAGCACGACGTAAACAACAAAATAAATAACAACGCATTCAATGACTGGAAACATAACAAAATGAAGTAGAAAACTGTTTGGTCCAAGCTCATTAAAATAAATACTCCACACTAGATTAACTGGCTGTCCTAATGGGTACAGTGACAGTATTGCTAAAATTGAAAAGACCGCAACATTCATGAAGTAACTACCGAAAACGTGATAGATTTTACGGTTTTCAAAATTCTGGAATAGTTCGTATGCAGAGAAAACAGCACTGCCAAATGCACAGTATATAAGGATACCTATCGTTGCATTGTAGATTGGGTTTTCAAGCTGCACCGAAAACGGTTGTAACAAGTTAAAGCTGCCTCGACCAAATAATAAATAAATCAGGGTACTTAGTGTCGTGCCAATACCGACACTAACCATTGTTACGATAAAATATTTTTTAATTTTGTTCATATCCCAAAATACTCCTTTATGTTTTGTAAATACCCTCTACTCGAATAAGTAACCTCGCCTGATCTTAAATAGATTTTCAACTTGCCACCAAATGTCAGTTCAAATGAAACTATCTTATCAGCATTAACTATTTCTGAATGAGAAATTCTCAAAAAATTATTTGGTAATTTCACAGTTAATTCTTTAAGTGTTTCAGATAACCAAAAAGCCTGTTTATCTTCCCGTATTGCACAAACTTTTTTATCAACTGAAAAGATTTTTAATATTTGTGTATTCATTAATTGATATTTTTGATTATCTTTTAGACCTATTAACTTAAAAGATATGTTCTGTATCTGATCAATAATTTTTGAGTACTCGGGTGTCATTTTCTTAACAGTCAGCATAATATTGTCTTCATCGATACTTTTATCAATCTTAATCTGTATGTCCATAGATGTCCTATACCATTTTCTTCCTTTTGCATGTTCTAATTATATGCTGACTCACGTTGCTATGTAAGCTTATTTTGATAACTAGGTGTATTTTTGTGATGAAATGCGCGCATTTCGAGACAATTTACAAAAAAATATTAAAAAAATTCTTGGTCATTGTACCGCTAGCACTTAAAGTGCCAGTTATCCCAGAATCTGCAATTAACCTCGTGAAACAGATTTCTCTATCAATTGACCAAATTGAGCATATTAGCCTAGAAAATAATTAATCCATAATGACTTTTCCCCAATGAATATCTCATAATACCTTTTATTGTATTTGCATGTCTGATATTATTAAGTCAATAAATCATGAACACGAAACGCAAAAACAGTATCATGAAGAACAAACAATTTTAAGGAGAAGGACACACATTATGATTTCTATCGTATCTCTGAATAATAAAAGAAGTTGGCGCGCCACGTTATTGGAAAAAATAATTCGCCCTATTCCCTTAGTCAAAGACGAAAGAAAGGAGCAAAATTTTGAAAAAGCACTGATTGATAGTGAAACACCTTATCAAATGCCCAAAGCAGCGCAAAAAAAATTCAACATTCACAAAGTTGCGCAAATAGATGAAACAACTTTTGAAATACAGCCACAAAATAACAAAATTTCTAAAACGATATATTACCTTCATGGTGGTGCCTACTGGTGGCAACCTTCTAATTTACACTTCAAAATGCTACAAAAATTAGCTGATGAGAATCAAGCAAGAGTCATCATGCCAGTTTATCCCAAGTCGCCACGCTACACTGCTGACGATGTGTTGCCATATATCTTAGATAACTACAAAAAAACGATTAACAAGTACCATATTATGTCATCCGCGCTCACTTTGATGGGCGATTCTGCCGGTGGTGGTCTTTGCTTGTCACTATTACAGTTATTAGAACATGAAACAATAGCGCAACCCCATCGTGTTATTTTATTTTCTCCTTGGCTAGATATCAGCAACTCAAATCCTGACATGAAATCAATTCAGCACACGGATCCTCTACTAAATATAGAAGCACTAGCTTACCAAGGGGAAATATATAGTGGCAGCTTTAAGACTGACTCGCCTCTTGTTAGCCCAATCAACACTAATTTCAGCAAATTCCCACCCATTGATATTTTTTCCGGTACGCATGATATTCTCTATGCCGATGTGAAAAAATTATCACGTCGCGATAATGATAATGTCAATTTCTATATTTTTCCAAAAATGAATCATGTATTTGTTACTTTTCCCATCCCAGAAGCTGAAAAGGCGCTGAATATTGTCAAGCAGTCAATCACACATTGATCAGTATTTGTCTGTGGGTAACTTTGCTTTCAGCCTTTTCGTTGAAAGCAAAACCACATGCTAAGCGTTTAATTTTTAATACTTAAGAGCCAAGCACTGTCGTTGCGTTGTTAATCATTTTAAAATAACGAGAATAATGAGACTATCAACCTAGCAACAGGACAAAATTAAAAAATTTCCACTATTTAACATTAGTGGCAATACCTACAACCAACGCAATAAACTATTGCCTAGAAAAATTAAAACATAGGAGCGTATTAAAATGCAATCATATGTTAGTAAAGATGAGCTAATTATGGCCATTAAGACTAACTATCAAAAATACATCAATGAATTTAGCGACATACCAAATGATTTGAAAGATAAACGCATTGAAGAAGTCGATCGCACACCAGCTGAAAATCTTTCATATCAACTTGGCTGGCTCACCTCGTTATTAAGTTGGGAACAAGATGAGAAAGCAGGTAAAAAAGTTGATGTCCCAGCAAAAGGCTACAAATGGAACAATCTAGGTGGATTATATACCTCGTTTTATGAAACTTACAGTAACTACTCGTTAACAGAATTGATTGAATTATTAAACTCACGTGTGGCAGAACTCTGCCACTTAGTTGAATCACTGCCGGACGATGTCCTATTTGAACCGAATAAACGTCAGTGGGCAACGACACCCGCACAATGGCCAGTATGGAAATGGGTTCACATCAATTCTGTCGCACCGTTTAAAACATTTAGAACCAAAATTCGCAAATGGAAAAAGTGCTCCCTATGAATTAGACACATCTTTCCTCAGTGACATGAAACGAAAAATAACGAGTTATTTTAACAGGAAAGCCAACTTTGTGTCTCGCTTCCCTGCATACATTGATTACCGGAGCGCAGATAATAAAATGACAAAAGCAACTCTTTTTAGAACAATTGCCACACTAGGATTTTTAGGCACATTTCTATATAAACTCTCAACAAATACTTCCTCAATATATTTGTCTGCAACTCAAGTTATACTCCTTGTTATATTGTGGATTGCCCTGGCAGTTGATAGATACAAGAACACGCACTCAAAATCATATTTAAAATGGGACTTATTTTTGGTTGGCGTGTCAGCATTACTATTAATCGCAATAATCGCGCTTTTTAGGTAATTAGTTCGGTACTTAACATCAAATAGTACGTGAAGAACCACATTAAAAGCATTCAATAAAACAGTTAGGAAAATAAACAATGTCAAAAGATAGTCAAGAAACTAATACACAAACAGTAGCTTATGGTTGGCAACTAATTACACCTGAAAACACAATCGTTACCGATAATGAACAAGGTAACGTAGTTATTGCAAACACTTCTGAACAATATACTGGTGCACCACCCATTATGTTAAAAGTTAGTGAAAATGTAGCTACCGTTGATTCAAATAGCTTTTTTGAACAAAGTGTCTCAATTACTCTAGATAAAAAGATTATTGTTAAACGCCGTCCTGATATTGAGTTAGATGACTAATCGATTGGGAGAAAGAATGCACATTAAAACACTGAATACCCAGGATTATCTAGCCTACAAAACAATTAGGCTCGAAGCTTTAATAACAGATCCCTTGTCCTTCGGTTCGACCCTTGAGGAAGAAACGAAAAGACCAAATGAATATTTTAAAAACAAAGTGACAATGACACCACAACATTTTGTCATGGGACTATATGATTCCGATAAATTAGTTAGTATTGCAGTGTTCACACGCGATAACTCTTTGAAAGAATCACACAAGGGAGAAATTACCTCTGTGTACTGCATGAATCACTACCGTAAGCAAGGACTAACAACCCAGTTACTAATTGAAGTATTAAAAAAGGCCTTTAGCCTGCCTGACCTGAATATTATTAAATTAACTGTTTTAAGCCAAAATACATCAGCCCAAAAATTGTACACCAAATTAGGTTTTCAAACATACGGTTGTGAACCCAAATCACTGTATGATGGCCAGCAATACTATGATGAAGATTTGATGTTTATAGATTCGTCTTCATTTCAATTGACTCAAACATCTAATAGCAAATGAACTGTATACATACTGACAACAAAAAGCACTCATAGAGTGCATAATAGCAGAGATTCAATTAGAAGCATTTCCATCATGAAAACAAACACATTTTGCTCCATATTAACAATTATTTTAGTCATTATATCTGGGTACTTCTTATTGCTTCATCCTGACTACGTTTTTGGGATTAAATTTGGATTCTATGGCATAAACAAAACATACTACGTATCTTGTTTAGCAACTTCATTAGTTGTAACCATTTTTAGCTTAGTCGGCTGGTTTACTAACAGATATAGAAAAATTGGGTAACTATTTTGCTTATAAGACAATTTATTATTTTGTAAAAGCGCTCATAAAACTTACGTGCAGAACCACGTTAAAAGCATTATTGGGGATGAAATATGAAAACACAAATTATAACTGGTTTTTGGACTGCTAAAAGTTTCGTTGAAAGATTAAACGGTACTTTAGCTGAATTGGAAACAGACGGTCACAAAATTATTGAAGTCCAGTATACTGATTCCTTTTTTAGCTACTCTGCTCTAATACTATACAAGTAAAAAAGCACTCACAGAGTGCGTACATAAAGATATAGGGGGATATTACATGAAAACAAAATTGAAAAGAACCGTTAAAAACGCTGGTTTGATGTTAAGTCACATGAAATTTAGTGAGTCTGGCTTGGCGGCTTGCTATGCTGATGAATGCTTCTATGTTCACATATAATTTAGGCTTATCAGAAACTAACGATGGGGCTATAAAATGTGCCGAATTTCTGTTTGAGCATGAAGCAAACAAAGAAATATTAGCACTCATACGAGAGTCTAAAAATCTATAACGTCATTGTCCGACACAACGGCAATCATAGGCAAGTGCGAAAACAGTTTTTATAGATGTTAATTTTTATTCAAAACAGGAGAATTAAAACATGTTTATTGGAAAAAATGTAAAACTATCACATTATCATGAAACAGATGGTGAAAACTTAGCAAACTGGCAATGGGATGAAAACTTCCTGTCCACATTAACTAGTGATATGATTCATCCTTACACAGCTAATGACTGGGAAAAAATATTTTTAGAAAACACTGACAGTTCTGAAAATGTGGCGTTCACAATCAGAAAAACAAATGATGATAATTTGGTTGGTTATGTGACGCTAACCGACATTAGCGTTCGTAATCACTCCTGCGAATTGGGGATTGGTTTTCCTAAAGCTCAAGACCGTTCCAAAGGCTATGGTACAGAAGCAATGAAACTGATTCTTGATTATGGTTTTAATAACCTTAATATGCATAAAATCAAGTTATCCGTCTATCCATTCAATACTGGTGCCGTAAAAGCATACACAAAGGTCGGTTTTGTCAAGGAAGGTACCACAAAAGATGAAATTTTTTATGATGGCAAATGGGTTGACATTGATTACTATGCCATCTTTCAAGATGACTGGTTTGCAAAGCAACGTTAATCACGCTCACAACAGAAAAAACATTATTAACTTGAAATATTCATCAACTAGTTATGTAATTTGTCACGATAATAAGTATTTTCAACGTTTCAATCACCTTCATCACAAATTGGTAACCTATCAAGAAATTAAGATAACTCAATGCGTTTTAGCGTAAAATCAAGGAGCAACTATGAAAGGACGACATAAACAAAAATACAACAAGAAACATCAAATTTTCACGATTGGCATATTTTTAATCATCACCTTTATATACGTTATTTATCACTTTAACACTAATGACTCAGTCAAAAAAGTAGTTAAAACACAATCTAAATCATTTTTAACATCACAGTCGACTGTCAAAGTTGGCGAAACGGCAGTATATAAAAATATTCACTTTAGAGTCAATAATTTTGACTTTAAAGATAGTAATGCTATTAGAGGTGATTCAATTACTAATAAATTAGGCATTGATAACCAACTTGTTGTGGTCAATATCACGATTACAAATCTTAGCAAACAAAAATTTGATTATGATGCTTATTTCTTTCAATTAGATGATAACGGTAAACTTACTGATACAACAGAAGCCTATCCAAACGTAGATCATGACATAGATAGTGGAACGTTAGGCGTAGGCGATTCAATTACGGGAAATTTAGTCGCCAAAGGCAATACAAATCACCATCTAAAAATAATTTATCAGCAAGATATTAATCCCACCAAGGGCAAAATCACTTTCAAATTGAACTAAGCAACATATATCAAAATGCACCTCCGACTCAAAAAGATGGTAAAGCATCCGAAAATACAACATAATTTTTTCGCTTACCAAAAAGTCAAGTACTAAATGCGCTCAGTACTTGACTTTTTATTGGTTTTTCTTTTGTGTCATTAACATTAAGCATAGTACTACCAAAGTGGTGCCCAGAGAAACAAAACCTGTAGTATCCATTGTTTGTCCGACCATAATCCATGATACAAATACAGATATATATAGCAAATAATCCCACCAAACCAGCTCAATTTCACTATACTTGTAGCTTCTGTACACCAAATAACAGCCAACTAGTACAATTAAAACAATAATAACCCAATAAATCACCTGCCACATCATCTTTCTCTCCTCTAAATCACTCAATAATAACAATCATTAATTTTTTCTTTGACAAAGCCATACAAACGCCTATCAACTTATTGATTTTTGGTCATTTTATCGACACTGCCATCAGTATTTCAAAAGAAAAGGCGCTACATCAAGGTTTTTGAAACCTTGTGCAACACCAAAAAATACACTAGTGGATCTGAGGGGAGTCGAACCCCTGTCCAAACCGTCCGATACATTGGCGCCTACGCTTATAGTGCTATCATTTGAATTTCATCAATTTGTACGCCATAACACACGGCTAATCAAATTAACTAATCTGATAAATTTAACATTGCCATTCCAGATGTAAACAACAATGCGATCTGACCTTTTATGGCCTAATCTCAGACGTCAGAAACCAAGATTAAGCTACGTATTGCTGGTTTTTAAGCAGCGATTGCGTAAGAGTTTTCGTTTTTTGCAGTTAAAATGTCTGCCCGTTTAACGCCCGGACGGCGAAACGCAGCCAATGCTCTAAACAGCCTGTCGAATTCCAAAAAACAGACCCAAAACATAATAAACAATTTATTATAAACTGTCATTATATTAATTGTAACACAGGTTAAATGTCAATCATGCTTAAAAAGCTCTAAAACGCGCACGTCGCTGCTTGACCAGTTCACTTGGTGTTAATTGGTTCAGCGCTTTAATTTCATCATCCAGTCTTTTTCTGATTAAATTAAAGACACGGGGATGATTGTGTGATTCCGGCACAATATACTCAATAATGTCTTTTTCAAACAAATCCTTTGCTGTTAGCCCCATAACGGCGGCAGCTTCATCACTGCGCTTACTATCTTTCCAAAGAATTGATGCAAATCCTTCTGGCGACAAAATAGAATACGTGGCATTTTGAAACATCCATACTTGGTTAGCAGTGGCAAGCGCTAGTGCACCTCCCGAACCACCTTCACCATAGACAATGGCTATCATTGGCACCGTCAGCTTCATTGATTCAAGTATAGACTTGGCAATCGCTTCGCCTTGTCCCTGTGCTTCAGCCTCTTTGCCCGGAAAGGCACCCGGTGTATTGATAAACGTGATAATTGGTCGATGGAACCGTTCCGCTTGCTGCATTAAACGTTGCGCCTTGCGATAGCCCCAAGGCTCTGGCGAACCATTGCGTTTACTCAACTTATCATGGATATCAGTTCCCTTGTCAATGACAATAATCGTCACTGGCTGACCATTTAAAGCCGCAATCCCCCCAATAACCGACATATCATCCCCGCTCAATCGATCACCATGTAATTCAACAAAATCAGTGAATATACCATCAATAATTTCACGTGCCATGAAGCGATCTTCTCGAGATTTTTTTACAACTTGGGCTGGCGTCAATTCACGCTTGAAAATTTTCAAACTATTCAAAATATCTGCTGACATATTATTCCTCTAGACTTGTATGCAACTTAACGATTTTAGCAATCATTGGTGCCAACGACTCACGTGGCACAATTTGATCCACAAAACCATTTTCTAATAATGTTTCAACACGCTGGAAATCTTTAGGTAATTTTTCATGAATTGTAGATTCAATCACGCGAGCGCCTGCAAAACCTACCAATGCATGAGGCTCAGCTAAAGTAATGTCACCTTGCATGGCAAAACTAGCCGTCACACCACCAGTTGTTGGATCTGTCAAAACCACCAGATACAATAAACCGGCCTCTTGGTGTTGCGCAACAGCAGCAGAGACTTTGGCCATCTGCATCAACGACTGAATTCCCTCTTGCATTCTTGCCCCACCTGAAGCCGTGAATAGTACCACTGGCAAACGATGAGATGTTGCATATTCAAAGAGACGCGTAATCTTTTCACCAGTCATCGAACCCAGTGAACCCATCATGAAATATGAATCCATGACACCTAATGCTACTTTTTGTTGTTGAATTGTTGCCAGACCAGTCAGCACAGATTCACCTAGCTCTGTTTGTGATTGTGCTCGCGCTAACTTCTCAGCGTAACCCGGAAATTCTGGATTAGTCATTTGAATATCGGCATCCATTTCTTCAAAACTATCAGTTAACAAACTGACACGTTCGCGCGCTTGCAAACGAAAACCATAGCCGCAATTTGCACATACTCGAAATTCCCCAAGTTGTTTATTATACATCTGGGCACCGCAATAAGGGCAAGCAAGGAAAAGGCCATCTGGAATACGATCATTCACAGACGCATCACGTTTGATTTTTTCCTTCGAACTTTTATTTTCATATAAATCCATTTTTCTCTCCATTATAACAATACCGCACACGTTAGACGCATACGGTAGTCATTTTATTGATTATCTGGCAATGTTTGTGTCCATCTCGGTAAAAATTCAGTTTCCAAATAACGTGTGTCAAATTCGCCACGTTGAACCTGTGGATCAGCTAACAGAGCTTTTTGAAAATTACGGCTCGTTGCTACACCACGTACAACAGTTTCATCAACCACACGTTGAATCTTTCTCATGGCTGTTTCACGATCATCGGCCTTAACAATTAATTTGCCAATCATAGAATCGTAAAATGGTTGAATTTTATCGCCATTAAATAAGGCTGAATCAATACGAACACCCGGTCCACCAGTTGGCAAAAAAACAAAATCAATCGTTCCAGCACTAGGTGCAAAGTGTTTTTCTGGCTGCTCAGCCGTCAAACGTACTTCGATAGAGTGGCCTTTAACGCTCACGTCATCTTGAACCACCGGTAAATCTAAGCCTGCAGCAACTTGAATTTGTAACTTAATTAAATCTAATCCCGTTACCATTTCAGAAACTGGATGTTCTACTTGAATACGTGTGTTCATTTCCATAAAGTAGAAATGACCATCGCGATCTTGCAAAAATTCAATGGTTCCAGTATTTTCATACGCCAATGCTTTTGCGGCTTTAGTAACAATTTCGCCAAGATGCGCACGCATTTCAGGCGTTACACCTGTAGCTGGTGATTCTTCAATCACCTTTTGATTATTGCGTTGCAATGAGCAATTTCGTTCTGGCAAATAAACAACATGACCATTCTCATCACGGAACACTTGCATTTCAATGTGGCGAACACGTGACATAACTTTTTCAATATACATGTGATCATCGCCAAACGAAGCACGCGCTTCGTTTTGAGCATCATCAAATTTATCTGATAACTCATCCTCACCGTAAACAAAACGCATGCCTTTACCGCCACCACCAGCGGCAGCTTTCAGCAACAAAGGATAGCCAATTTTATCAGCAACCGTTTTTGCTTCATGAAAATCACGGATAAATCCCTCTGAACCCGGAATTACTGGTACGCCGGCACGCCGCATTTCTTCACGTGCGTTAGCTTTGTTACCCATTAACTCAATTGTTTCTGGCCTAGGACCAATCCATTTAATACCAACTTCGCCAACCATTTCAGCAAACAATGTATTTTCAGCTAAAAAGCCATATCCTGGATGAATTGCCTCTGCCCCCGACAGCAGGGCTGCACTTAAAATATTTTTCATATTTAAGTACGAATCTTTAGGTTTCGGTCCCCCCACAGCAATCGCTTCGTCAGCGATTTGCACGTGTAAACTATCTTTATCGGCTGTCGAGTAAATAGCGACTGAAGCAATCCCCATTTCTTTGAGCGTTCGAATGATGCGAACCGCAATTTCACCACGATTAGCAACAAGCACTTTTTTAAACATGTTACTCTCCAATAATAAATGTTAGTTCAGCAGTAGTTGCTTTTTTGTCCCCAATCCAAGCAATCCCTTTACCTGTACCAATTGGACCACGCAAACGATCAAGTGTTACCTCTAAGCGCAATTGGTCCCCAGGACGCACCATTTGACGGTAACGAGCCTTTTTAATCCCACCAAAATAGGCTGTTTTCCCCTTGAATTCAGGCATTGACAACAATGCCACTGCACCGGTTTGTGCTAATGCTTCAACCGTCAGTGCGCCAGGAAATGTTGGGTTACCGGGAAAATGTCCTTGAAAAATTTCTTCATTCACACTAATATTTTTAATAGCCACTGCTTTTTCACCAGGGACTAATTCCTCAACTGTATCCAACATTAACATTGGATAACGATGCGGTAAAATTTCTTGAATTTGTTGTGTATTTAGAACTGTCATGACTGGCTCCTTATCATTTAATGGTCAAAAACATTTATAGTATATCTAATGCCAGTTAGTCCGGCTTCACAATGTATAGTGGTTTATTATAATCAACCACTTCTTCATTTTCTACCAAAATTTCACTGATTGTTCCTGACACTTCGCTGTGAATTTCGGTCATTAGCTTCATTGCCTCAATAACAGCCACTGTTTCGCCAACTGTTACCTTGTCACCAACTTGTTTAAACATTGGTGCTTCTGGCTTAGGCTGCAAATAAACCGTACCTACCATTGGCGCGACAATTTCAACACCTGCTGTTTCTGGTTGTGCCAATGCATGTGGCGCATCAACTGGAGCTGCTGGCGCTTGAGGTGCGTTTTGTGTTGTTGCAACTGGATTGATGATTGATGCAGCTTCATTTTTTGACAAATGCAAATTAAAATCACCATCAGTCACTTCAAATTCACGTAATGAACTGTTTTCTAAATCAGCAATTAGTTGTCGGATTTCTTCAATATCTAAACTCATTTTTAAGCCTCTTCGTGCCATTTTTTAAATACAATGACAGCATTGTGTCCGCCAAAACCATAGTTGGCACTCAGTACATATTCAGGTGCTTGATGTTTCGTATTAACATCAACTAAATTAACCACTTTTGTATCATCATCTTGTTCATCAACACCAACGTTAACAGGTAATTCACCACGTGTTAATGCCCCAACAGAAACCAATGCTTCAATTGCACCGGCTGCACCTAACAAATGTCCTGTCATTCCCTTAGTTGATGATACAGGCACCGTATTTTCACCAAATACTGTCGCAATCGCATGCGCTTCGCCAGAATCGTTGGCACCTGTAGCTGTACCATGTGCATTGATGTAAGAAATTTGATTGGCATCTAAATTGGCATCATTTAGCGCATCACGCATTGCTCGTGCAGCACCTTCACCATCAGGAGAAGGTGACGTCATGTGATAAGCGTCAGAAGAAGCGCCATAGCCAACCAGCTCAGCCAAAATATGGGCACCACGTGCTTGTGCATGCTCTAAACTTTCAATGACCAAAATACCAGAACCTTCACCTAGAACGAAGCCATGACGGTTCTTATCAAATGGTTTAGAAGCTTGTGTCGGATCTTCTTCTTTTGACAAAGCTGTCAAAGCTGCGAAACCGGCAATACCAATTTCGTTAACAGTTGCTTCAGAACCACCAGTCAACATCACATCAGCTTTACCTGATTGAATACGCCAGAAGGCTTCACCAATTGCATTAGTTGCGGAAGCACAAGCGGTCACAATTGTTGAGTTAATACCCTTAGCACCAAAACGTAGTGATACATTTCCAGAAACCATGTTGGGAATTGATTCTGGTACAAATAATGGACTAACACGTTGTGGCCCTTTATCATGCATTTTGATAACTTGCTCTTGAATCGTTGTCAAACCACCAATACCGTTTCCCAAAATCACACCAAAACGTGTTGGATCTGCCACAGTGGTTGGTACATCGGCATCAGCGTCCGTTTTCAAACCAGCATTTTCCAAAGCTTGGTCTGCAGCATCAATGGCATATTGCGCAAATAGGTCCATCTTACGGGCATCTCTTTTACCAACACGTAATGCTGGATCAAATCCATCGACTTGACCTGCTACGGTGATGCCAGTTTCTGAAGCATCAAATTTCGTGATTGGCTTAATACCAATTTTTTCATTGAAGATACCATCCAAAAAAGATTGTGTATCGTTACCTAATGGCGTTACTGCGCCAAGTCCTGTCACTACTACTCGTGTCATAATATTTTGAGCGCTCACGGTTAACTTGCCGCACACGCCTTTCCTTTCTGTATTTACTATAACGTGGTTTATATATATAAACCGCCATCAACTGTAATTGTTTGCCCAGTAATGTAGTCGTTTTCGGCTAAAAACAATGCCGTTTGTGCGATTTCATCAACTTGTCCAAACCGCGCCAACGGGATATTTTTAAGAATCTCAGCTTGAGTAGCCTCGGGCAAGGCAGCCGTCATATCCGACACAATCATACCAGGTGCAATGGCATTAACGCGAATATGACGTCTTGCGCCTTCTTTAGCCAAAGATTTTGTCAAGCCAATAATACCAGCTTTTGAGGCTGCATAATTAGTTTGCCCCATGTTACCCATTAAGCCAACCACTGAACTCAAATTGATAATCACACCATGTTTCTGGCGAATCATCTTTTTAAATACTGGCTGCGTGACATTAAAGGTACCATTAAGATTAACATTCACAACTTGCGCAAAATCTTCAGGTGTTAGGCCCATCGCCAACTGATCTTTCGTAATACCAGCATTGTTGACTAGAATATCAATTCCTTGAAAGTTTTCCTGTTTATAAAGGGCTTTTAAGCTTGCTTCAGTTGCCGTTGCATCGGCAATATCAAACTGTAAAACTTGAACATCATGTTGAAATTCCGCCAATGTTTCCGCTTGAATTTCTGAACGTGCATGTAAAATCAAATTAGCCCCTGCAGCATCAAAAGCTTTAGCAATAGCTAACCCAATTCCCCGTGAAGATCCTGTAACCAATACTGTTTTACCGGTAAAGTCTGACATGTTACACCTCTGCTTTCATCAATAATTCACTGATTTCATTAAAACTTGCCAAATCTGTAATCGCATAACGCTTGATTGTCTTTGGTGCAATTTTTTTAGCAAATTTAACCAATGTTTCTGACGGCCCAATTTCTATAAATGTATCAACACCATCAGCTACCATCTGCTCAATATCTTGAGCAAAGTAGGTAGGTGATGTGATTTGTTTTGTCAAAATATCATGTAACTGATTAACTTCAAATGGTTTTGCTGTGGTATTAGAATACACAGAATACTGCAATGAATTGAACGCTTCATCTGCTAATCGCGTTGCTAACTGTGAAGCGGCATCTTTCAAAAGTGGTGTGTGAAAGGCGCCTGTTACAGGTAATTCAACAGTTCGTTTAATTCCTGCATCTGTCAACTTGACAACCGCTTCATCAACATCATTGGCAATCCCACCGATTACTAATTGAGAGAATGTATTAAAGTTAGCTGGATAAACATGTTTGCCATCTGCTTGCATTGCCGTCAATACATCAACAACCAATTGCTGATCATCTCCCATCACTGCAACCATTTTGCCTGGATTTTTGTCACCCACGGCTTGCATATAAGCGCCACGATCTTTGATAATAGCAACAGCTTGTTCAAAACTAAATGCACCTGCCACAGTCAGCGCTGAATACTCACCCAAACTCAATCCTAAGCTGGCTACTGGTTGTGGCAGTCGCTCACCTAATGCGTTAGCGATTGCCACACTCATTGCCAATATAGCTGGTTGCGCAAACTGTGTTTGAAAGATCTTGGTTTCGTCTTGAACAACTGCTGCTAAATCATATCCCAATATTGCACTGGCCTGATCAATTGTCTCACGATATACCGGCAAAGCTTCATACAAATCAGAACCCATGCCCACTTGTTGGGCACCTTGACCACTGAATAATAAACCAATTTTCATGTTAAACCCCATATACCATATTTATAAGAAACAACCCAATTAAATTGGGTTATCGTCCTATTTTGTTGTATTCTCAACACCCATTAAGTCGGTCGCTTGTGCCCAAATGTCTTCTAAAATTTCAGCCACTGGTTTTTCGTCGTGAATTAAACCAGAGATTTGACCAGCCATAAAGGCTCCGCCGTCCTTGTCACCTTCTTGGACAGCGCGCTTCAGCGTACCAGATTCCAATTTTTCAATTGCTTCGGCATCTGGCTTTTCTTTTTGAAGCTCATTAACCTCGTTTTTAACAAAAGACTTCGCCATTTTATTTTTCAAAACACGCGCACGATTGCCAAGTAAATTACCTGTTACGATCGTATCGATATCTTTAGCTTTTAGAATCTTAGCTTTAAAATTGGGATGGACTTCTGACTCAGCTGCTGTTAAAAAGCGTGTCCCCATTTGAGCGCCAGCAGCGCCTAACATAAATGCAGCTGCAACACCACGTCCATCACCGATACCTCCAGCCGCAATCACTGGAATATCAACTGCATCAACTACTTGAGGTACTAGAGCCATTGTTGTCAACATACCAATATGTCCACCTGATTCCATTCCTTCAGCAACTACGGCATCAACACCCTTTTTTTCCATCATTTTAGCCAAAGAAACTGATGGTACAACTGGCATAACAATAATGCCTGCTGCATGTAACTCATCCAAAAATGGTGATGGATCGCCAGCACCAGTGGCAACCACAGCAACCTTTTCTTCTATAATAACATCAAATACTTCACGGATATGGCGGCTCAAGAGCATCACATTAACACCAAATGGCTTATCAGTTAATGCTTTCGCACGCTTAATTTCGCGTCGTACATCTTCTCCATGCCAATAACCAGTACCAATAATACCAAGACCACCGGCTTCTGAAACTGCTGCGGCTAAAACACCTGTTCCAGCCCACGTCATGCCTCCCTCAACAATAGGGTATTTCATGCCTAATTTTTCGAAAATTGGGTTTGTTGTTTTTACTGTCATGCTCTCATCCTTAAACTTATAGTATGTACGCGGTTTCCCGCATCAATTAGGCAGCCAACTGTTCCTTGATCTTGTCAACCAAGTCTTGAACTGTCTTGATGTCTTCTGCCACGGCAAGTTTGATATCAAAGTCATCTTCAACACGGTTCAAAACTTCAAACAAATCTAATGAATCAGCATCAATATCATTTGTTAAGTCAGTTGTTAATGATACTTCATCATCTTCCAAATCAAATTGGTCAACCAAAATTTCCTTTGTCTTGTCAAAAATTTCTGCGTCTGTCATGTTAATTATTCTCCTGTAAAATATGTGTATAGTCGTTAGATTTTTGCGGTGCAGCCGACTACACCGAATTAATTATAATTGCCAAACTTGTGCGCCAACCGTGAGACCGCCACCAAATCCAGCTAAAGCTATTGTCTGTCCAGCATGTACTTGGCCTGACTCAACTAGATCATTTAGTAAAATACCAATACTTGCCGCACTTGTATTCCCATTTAGTACCATATTAATTGGAAATTTCGACATCGGTTGTTTGAATCGTTTTGCAATTGAAGCTACAATACGAGAATTAGCTTGATGTAATAAATAATAATCAACATCATCTGGCGATATTTTAGCCTGCTCTAATGCTGATTGAAGTGCTTCAGGTACTTCGCGGGTTGCAAAATTATATACTTCACGACCATTCTGGTGAAAATAAGGGTCTAGTTCACTGATTTGTTTTGAAAATGGATTATCATTTGCAAATCTACCCGCAACTAGATTGTCACCTTTTTCGCCAAAAGTCCTTAGTTCTTCTGCCAACAAGCCAACATTTTCCTGCGTACGCTCAACCAAAACGCCAGCTGCACCATCACCGAACAATACCGCTGTCGTTCGATCATGCCAGTCAACTAGCTTTGAAAGTACCTCAGCACCAATGACTAAGCCACGACGATAGCGTGTCGTTAACAAACTAGAGGCAACGCTCATACCATAAACAAATCCCGAGCAAGCTGCACTCAAGTCAAATGCAAATGCATTTGTTGCACCAACATTAGACTGAACAATTGCTGCTGTACTAGGTGACAAACTATCAGGTGACATCGTACTAACAATAATAAAATCAAGTGTTTCCGGTGAAATACCTGTTTTGTCTAAAAGTTTTTTTGCCACACTGGTTGCTAAATCACTTGTATTTTCAGTTGTGACAACGTGCCGTTGGTGAATACCAGTACGCGTATAAATCCATTCATCGTTAGTATCCATCAATTTGCTTAACTCATCATTTGATACCACATTTTCGGGTGAATGGCTCGCAACTGCAACCATTTTAATTTGTTCCATGTTGCCCTCTCACTTACTCAATATTGCCATCAAATAACTTTTTAAATTATGAATAGCACGTTGTACAACAGAAGCTTCTTCCGTTGTCATACCAGCCATAAAATTATGAGCCATATCACGGTGGAAGCCTTGATGTGCACGGTAAACCACTCGCCCTTTATGCGTTAAACCTAGTTTAACAACACGCCGATCAGTTCGGGAACGACGTCGCTCAACATAACCTTTTTGTACTAACTTATCAATGGCTGTGGTCATTGCACTCGGAGTGAGATGAATCATGCGAGCCACCTGAGAAGCACTTTTTTCATCATACATTGAGATAGCATCAATGGTGTGCATATCTTTTAATGTAATATCTGAAAAATAACTACGTTTCAAAGAGGCTTCTTCAATCCACATAACATTGTTAAATACATCAACAAGGTCACTATTTATTTTTTCAAAATCAGTTGTAATTACTTCATTCATTTTTTTCATCTGGCGCCACCACAAACATCAACTCTGCTGATGTCGCAGTTTTACCGTCGACTTTGGCCTCGACCAATACGCTTCCCATGTTGGCGCGTAGTTTACCAAATGTGACATGCAATTTCAAAACATCACCTGGTTTAACCATGTGCTTAAACTTAGCGTTGTCAATACCTGTCATATAGGCTGTCTTGCCCTTGAATTGTGGTGAAGATAAAATCAAGATCGACGCCGCCTGTGCTAGTGATTCAATGATTAAGACGCCAGGCATCACAGGATTTCCAGGAAAATGTCCTTGAAAAAATTGCTCGTTAATTGTAACATTTTTAACAGCTACAATTGATTCATCCGGTACCATCTCCTCGACGTAATCCATATATAAAATAGGATAACGATTCGGGATTAAATTCATAATTTCAGTCGTTGTAAGAACTGGCATAGTGGTTCCTCTCTAAGAAATACTTCGATAATCAAAATATATGATAGTCAAATATTATCACAAAGTATTTCGATTGTCAAACTAATTAAGCGATTCAAAAATTGGCGCTGTTAATAAAAAACACCCGAGACAGGGGTGTTTAAAAAGTCAAGATAATTAGTCTATTTTGCCATTCAGTCATAAAATCGTCACTCTGCCATTCATGCACGCGAGTGGTATTATAGCCGACGGCCGCATTATAATAAATGTTATTGCCTACTTTTAGTGGCGCAGGGTGTAAATGTAAATGGCCTGTCACTGTGGCAATCGTATAGGATTGATCCAAAGCTTGTCCAAGACGACGACTGCCCAAAAAAGCATTCGCCATATCTAGTCTTGTATTACCATTTGGAAAACGTTTGATATAATCATCTCTTGGCACAAAGTGGCTCACTAATACGGTTTGCCGATTGCCCGCGGCTAATAGTTGATCATTAATCTGCTTCAGATTAATATCACAACGTTCTCTATCACTCATTGGTTGTTCAATTCGACGATCAAACCAAAAAGCTTTTTTAAATTGCTCAATTTGTGCTTGTGTATAATCCTGACCGACAAAACTATAATCATACCAGCCATTATTACCAATTAGTCTTACTTCATCAGTTAAGTCCATGTATTTATTATGGAAATATAGTGGGTCAATGTCACTTTCTAATTCATCATAACTGACGTTTTTGCCCATGTCATGATTGCCAGCAATAAATCGGATAGTCATTTTGTCTTGCACGAGCGCCTGCATCTCATGTGCAAAAGATAATGTCTCTGCAAAATCATTAAATGAATCACCAGCCATCACATATAATTGAACATTTTGATTCAACAAATAGAGCGCTTGAGCATGCATTGCGCGTTTAACATCAATATGATTTAAATCAAAGTGATTATCTGAAGAAAATGCAACTTTCACAAATAGAACTCCTGTTCGATATTTGAGTAAAGTATATCACATTTGAAACTAATATGCTGTTATCGCAACATTTGTTTAAGATTTGTTTGATTTTTATTACATTTTGTAACATTAACACATTAAAAAGTGATTACTGATTAATTGCAACAAAAAAACCGCCATAGCGGTCTTCTTAAAATAACATCTTACCCAAAAGTATGTGATGTCTTTAATTTTACAATGTTGCGAAGTGTAACAATGTACGGATCATGTTTGAAGTGAAGCCGTATTCGTTATCGTACCATGCTGCAACCTTAACTAATTGTTGACCTTCTCCGGCAACAACTTCAGTTTGTGTTGGATCAAAGACAGTACCATGTGTATCGTTGATGATGTCAGTAGATACCAATCCGTCACCGTTGTAACCAAATGAATCAGATTCGTACTTCTTCATAGCTGCGTTAACTTCTTCAACTGTAACGTCTTTCTTCAAAACGGCAGTCAATTCAGTGATTGAACCATCAGGAACAGGAACACGGATAGCTGAACCAGTCAACTTACCATCCAATGAAGGCACAACCAAACCGATAGCCTTTGCGGCACCAGATGAATGTGGCAATGAGTTTGAAGCAGCATCACGATTTGCTTGGCGCTTTGCAAAGTTAGCTGACTTTGGTCCATCTTGCAAGCTTTGTGAAGCTGTGTAAGCATGAACAGTCAACATCAAACCAGTCTTAACACCAAATTCTTTTTCCAATACGTTAGCGATTGGAGCCAATGATTGCGTTGTGCATGATCCTGCAGAAACAATCTTGTCGTCTGCAGTCAAGATGTCTTGGTTAACACCGTAAACAACTGTTGGAACTGCACCGGCTGGGGCTGAAACCAATACCTTCTTGGCACCTGCATCCAAGTGAGCTTGTGACTTTTCAGCTGAAGTATAGAAACCAGTAGCTTCCAATACATAATCAACACCATCGTTAGCAACCCACTTCAAGTCAGCAGCGTTACGTTCTGAGTAAACAGCATAGTGCTTACCGTTAACAATAATACCGCTCTCATCAGATGAAACATCAGCATGCAAAGTACCGTGAATTGAGTCATACTTCAACAAGTATGCCAACATGTCAGGGCTTGTCAAGTCGTTGATAGCAACAACTTCGATATCTGATGCTTTGTCTGACAACTCAAGGATGCGACGGAAAGCCAAGCGGCCAATACGTCCAAATCCGTTAATACCAATCTTAACAGTCATGTGTTTTAGATCCTCCAAAAATTTTTGACTTATGTCAACACCAATATTATAGCACAAAGTTCAACAATGAGCGAACGTGAACTTGTCTAAAAACTGATTTGATTAACCAGCAAAATCAAATATTTTTAATTATTATTACATATAAAAAAATTTAACTGAGTTTTTTCATTATTGGGACATATATTGAAACCAAAGAACCACTCCGTTTGTTAATATAACACAGCACGGCAACATTAGTTTATATGGTACATTTTATTCTCATTTTTCAACAAGAAAAACCAAAATAAATGATGCTTTTTAACCAAAAATCAATTGCACTACGTATCAATAACTGATAAAATATGATAAACGTTTTCATTTTTGAGTTCCATCTCATGAACTTGATCAGAGATATCACTTACATCATTTATTGTATCGGTCTCATAAAAACGTTGATCAAATAAACATTAAAAGGGCTTAACAACATGCACAACTCTAAATCGCAACATATCGCCATATTAGCGGTAATCATTGCTTTTAATATTGCACTATCTTATGTGATAAAAATTCCCGTCCCTGCTACTAATGGCTTTGTCAATCTTGTGGAAGCCGGTATTTTCATTGCCGCGCTTCTGGGTGGGGCCCGAAGCGGATTGATTGTTGGCGGTATGAGTGGTTTATTACTTGATTTACTTGCTGGCTATCCACAGTGGATGATTTTTTCATTAGTCATTCATGGTGCAGAAGGATTGTTGGTCGGCTATATTGGTTATCGTAAATCAATTTTGCCACAGGCAATTGCTTTGCTAATTGGCAGCCTTGTTATGGTGATTGGTTACGTTTTGGCGGGAGCAATTTTGTACAATTGGCCCGCTGGAGTCGCGTCAATAGTTGGTAATATCGCACAAGCAGTCATGGGATTAATTGTTGCATTAATCTTAATTCCAGTATTCAAACGTATGCCACAAATTGATTTGAAAGTATAAAAAAGAGACTCCATAGGAGTCTTTTTTTTACTCAATACCCGATCCTGGTTCAATTGAATCAGGTAAAATCGTAACCGTCACAATATCATTTTTTTCAGCTGACAAAATCATGCCTTCAGATAGTTCACCAGCCATCTTGCGCGGTTTCATATTGGCTACAATAGCCACAGTTTTACCAACCAAAACTGCGGGATCAGCATACCACTTTCGAATACCAGACAAAATTTGTCGTGGCTTACCGGAACCATCATCCAGTGTGAATTTCAACAATTTTTCAGACTTGGCAACAATTTCACCTGCAGTGATCTTAGCCGCCAAAATTTCTACTTTCGCAAAATCATCATACGTGATTAATTCTTTTTCCGGTGTCGTGTCTTTATTAGCGGCAGCAATCGCTGCTTCTTTTACTGCACGACCTTTCCCCTTAGTGTCCTTGGAAACTAAACCAGAAATAAATGCCACTTCTTCATCAACATTTTGACGTGGGAAGATTGGTTCACCCTTAGCAACAACGTGACCACCAGTTGGTAATTTTCCAAATGTCAACCCACCAATTGCGACACCTTTTTCAGCATAATCCAACCCTAATTGCTCAAATATTTTGCGAGGAGCCTGTGTCAAAACTGGTTGCAACAGTACGGCAACGACACGCAATGCACCAGCAAGATGTGCCATAACACTTGATAAAATTGGCTTAGCATTGTCATCTTTCGCCAACACCCAAGGTTGTGTCTCGTCAATATACTTATTGGCTCGACGAATAATTGTCCAAACACTTTCGAGTGCATCTGCTGTACGGAGTTCACGGAAACTTTTGTTATAGCTAACAATCGCGTCCTCCACAGTACGAACTAGATCTTCATCAAACGCGGTTTTGCCAGTATGAAGTTCAGGAATAACACCACCTTCATACTTATTAATCATGGCAACAGTTCGGTTAAGTAGGTTTCCTAAATCGTTTGCCAAATCATAGTTGACACGGGCAACAAAGTCTTCTGGGGTAAACACGCCATCATTTCCAAATGGCATAGCACGCAATAAGTAGTAACGAACTGCGTCCAAACCATAACGTTGTTCCAACACTTCTGGGTAAATAACATTACCCTTTGACTTCGACATTTTACCGTCTTTCATGACTAACCAGCCATGACCAATCACCGTTTTGGGCAATTCTAATCCAAGTGCGTGCAACATGATTGGCCAATAAATCGTGTGGAAGCGGACAATTTCTTTACCAACTAATTGGACATTAGCTGGCCAGAATTTATCAAACAACGCTGTGTCATCTGAATCATAGCCGAGCGCAGTAATATAATTGGCTAACGCGTCAATCCAAACATAAATCACATGCTTTTCATCCCCAGGGACAGGTACACCCCAGTCAAAGGATGTCCGCGTAACTGCCAAATCTTCTAATCCAGGCGCAATGAAGTTATTGATCATCTCGTTCATTCGCGCTTCAGGTTGAATAAAGTTAGGGTGCGTTTTGTAGTAATCTAGCAACCAGTCGGCGTATTGACTCATTTTGAAAAAGTAAGCTTCTTCTTTGACGAGCTCAACTTCATGTCCTGATGGTGCCTTACCACCAATTACTTTACCTTGTTCGTCGTGATAGACTTCAGCAAGTTGTGATTCGGTGAAATATTCTTCATCTGAAACAGAATACCATCCTTCATACTCACCTTTATAAATATCACCATTTTCAAGTAATTGCGTAAAAATCTTTTCAACGGCTTTTTCGTGGCGATCTTCTGTCGTCCGGATAAAGTCATCATATGAAATATCCATTAACTGCCACAAGTCTTTGATTTGCTTAGCCATGCCATCAAGATAGGCAATTTCTGACGTGCCAGCAGCTTTTGCTTTTTGTTGGATTTTCAAACCATGTTCATCAGTACCTGTTAAAAAGTACACATCGTCACCCAAAAGACGGTGATATCGCGCTGCAGCATCAGCCAATACTGTCGTATAAGT
Source organism: Leuconostoc pseudomesenteroides KCTC 3652 (assembly GCF_014634745.1). Classification (GTDB taxonomy): domain Bacteria; phylum Bacillota; class Bacilli; order Lactobacillales; family Lactobacillaceae; genus Leuconostoc; species Leuconostoc pseudomesenteroides. The sequence continues at coordinate 13,107 of NZ_BMBP01000010.1, read as the reverse complement.
ATTGCCAAGTTGCAACTTACCTGATGGATAATAGATAGGTGTTGTGATGTAAAAAGTTTTGTCTTTCTTCACAGAAAACTGTTGCTCTGCCTTGGAAAATTTGTCGTAAATGACAGCTGAATCTGTGTGATTGGCAGTGTTAAATAAAACATTGTTTGGTTCTGACATATGAGTCTTCCTCTTTCTTTAACGTAACCTAGCTCATTTCTGGAACGAGGTACGCTTTTTGCCATATGAGGCTTAGTATATAAGATTATTATAACCAAAATTAGGTATTTTTCATAGGAAATTTCATTTTTTTATCGACGCAAGGACACTTTCATTTTAAAAACAAAACCGGTAAACTGTAATTGATTAGGAGATAACTTGATGTCACAAATAGAATTAATCACTAAATACATGACAACTGTCCTAACAAAGGACAACACCGGACACGGGACTGACCACATTATGCGTGTGTTAGCACTGGCAGATAAGATTCTGCCTAATGAGCCTGATGCTGATGCCTTTATCGTTCATGCAGCTGTTTTACTTCATGATGTATATGACGATAAATTATATGACAGCGAAACAGATGTGATTGCTGCTAAAAATGCTATGATTTCATTTTTATTGTCAATTGGCGTTGATCCTGAAAAAATCGAAGCTATTACGGATATTATTGATAATATGTCTTGGTCACATTCGTTAGAAAATGCAACTCATTTAACGCTCAATGGTCAAATTGTTCAGGATGCAGACCGCCTTGACGCTATCGGTGCTATCGCTGTTGTACGTGCCATTACATACGGTGCTGTTAAAAATCGCGTCTTATACGATCCAAGTGTTCCACCCAGAATCGCAAAAGACAAAGCCACCTATCGCAGCAATGACAGTACAACAATTAACCACTTTTATGAAAAATTGTTGCTCATTAAAGACAAGCTAAATACTGACACAGCTCGTGCCATTGCAATACCAAGACAGCAATTCATGCTAGATTTTTTGAGCGAATTTAAGGCTGAATGGTCTCTTGAAAAATAAACTTGCAGAATAATTACTGACATGTTAAGCTTATATTGAATTTGGAGAAATAATGTTAAAAATGATGATTACAACTAAAAATTGTGTCCACCGGCGCTTGTTAGCACCGGTATTTTGACGTATTTTTATCCACATCAAACTATCACTTACTAACGTTATCAACTTCATTTGATAAGCGCCTTTTTCTATGGAGAAAAATCATGAAGAAGAAAATCATTGTCACAGTAATTGCACTAATCATTGTCATCACAGCGGTCCTAAGTATTACCACACGACGCTCATCTCAAAAATCAGAAACCATAACATCAGGCACTTTAACCATTGGTTTAGAAGGCACTTATGCACCTTTTTCATACCGTCAAAATGGCAAATTAACCGGATTTGAAGTTGAGTTATCGACAAAAATAGCCAAAAAACTAGGGCTAAAGCCTAAATATGTTCAAACAAAATGGGACTCCTTAATTGCTGGTCTTGGTGCAAAAAGATATGACGTCGTTTTTAATGATGTGGGTATCACAGCAGAACGCCAAAAAAACTATCGTTTTAGCTCACCCTATATTTATGCTAAAACTGTCTTAATTAAACCAACATCTGCCACAGACTTAAAGACATTGGCTGATATCAAAGGTAAAAAAATGGCGCAATCCACAACTTCTAATTTCGGAGCACTGGCTAAAAAATCCGGTGCAGAAATAGTGGCCGTTCCCGGGATAACGGAAGCTATGAACATGGTCACTACTGGTCGCGCGGACGGCACTTTAAATGACATGGGCGCTTACCAAGTATGGAAAAAAGCAAATCCGTCAGCTAAAACAACTGCCATTGATTTAAGCAAAGAAAGTCCTGCTTCTCCAGCCGGAGCGCTGATCAACAAAAATAACAAAGCCTTGCAAGAAAAAATTAATCAAGCATTAACTGACCTGCGCGCAGATGGTACTTTAAAGTCACTGTCAATCAAATATTTCAATACTGATTTAACTGTAAAGTGATTGATTATGTTGTCTAGGAGGATTTTATGACACAATTTATTCAAATTGCCATACAATATTTGCCAAGTTTATTGATGGCCGCGCTAACCTATACACTTCCTTTGACGGCAATTTCGTTCATTTTAGGATTAATCTTTGCAATTTTAACCGCGTTAATCCGAATTTCTAAACTTCCCTCTGAACCAATTGCGCGATTGATTATGATAATACTGAAAGCTGTTGCAGCATTTTACGTTTGGCTATTTCGTTCAACGCCCATGATTGTGCAATTGTTTATTGTGTTCTACGGATTACCCAATGCACACATCAACTTTTTTGCTAACGCGTGGGTATCTGCGATCACTGTTTTTTCACTAAACACTGGCGCCTATGCTTCAGAAAGTGTCCGTGCAGCCATTTTATCAGTACCTAAAGTACAAAAAGAAGCAGCCGAATCACTTGGCATGACCAATCGTCAAGTTTATTGGCGAGTCGTTTTGCCGCAGGCTGCGCGCATTTCGATTCCACCTCTAAGCAACTCACTAATTAGTTTGTTGAAAGATACGTCACTGGCCAGTGTCATTACCATTGTAGAAATGTTTTATCTCAGTCAGCAAATCGCCGCCGAAAACTACAAAATTTTATCCATGTATGTGTTAGTGGCAATGGTTTATGCCTTATTAACCACTATTTTAACTGTGGGACAACACTATCTTGAACGTTATACCTCGAGGTTTACAATATGATTGAAGTTAAACACATTATCAAACAATATCCAGACAAACGTGCATTAGATGATGTTTCAGCAACTTTTAATGCACATGAAACAGCGGTTATTCTGGGCCCCTCCGGTTCTGGTAAATCAACACTGCTACGTACCCTAAATTTGCTTGAAAGGCCAACAAGTGGCACACTAGCTTTGAATGATTTAACCATCAATTTTGAAGCACCTATTGCCAAAAAAGAAATTTTCAATTTCCGGCAGTCATTTGGCATGGTTTTTCAAGAAAAAGCTTTGTTTGCACACTTGACGGTCTTAAAAAATATCATAGAGGGTCCAGTCCAAGTCAAAAAAGAGCCTATCGCTGTTGCTACAAAAAAAGCACAAGCATTACTGGAACGATTTGGTATGGCAGAACTCGCTGAACGATACCCATCAGAGCTTTCCGTAGGTCAGCAGCAACGTGTTGCCATTATGCGAGCATTAGCCATGCAACCAGAATACTTATTACTCGATGAGCCAACTAGTGCACTAGATCCAGAATTAGAAGCACAAGTACTACATGTCTTAAAAGAGTTAGCTACACAACGGACCTCCATGATTGTCGTGACCCACAACTTGGGTTTTGCGCGTCAAGTGGCCGATCATATTATTTTCATTGAAAATGGTCAAATTGGTTATGATGGTAGTGCTGAGGGATTTTTTAGTGCCACAGATAATAGAATTCAACAATTCTTAAATGCAATGAACTTTTAATAGAAAAATCTCATTGCGTTTCGTATTAACCCACAACATGTTATGATATATGAGTTGAAAGAGAGAATATCATGGCTAGAAAACGCACTTATACTCGTAGAAAACAGCCTCAAAATAAACTTTTGTCGCTGTTAATCATTGTACTTGTTGCTGGATTTTATCTTTGGCAAAACCAACAGCAATCAAATACGCCAACCGAGAAAACATCACGTGCAACCGTTAATGCGCCAAATGATCAAGCGCTTTTAAATCTTAAATGGGATGGCACTTTAGACGGCGACATTGTTCACGTTAACAATAATAAAGCGACTTTTAGTGAAACTGAAATGGCGGACACTTTTCCCAGTCAAGCCTCAAAGTTACGACCAATTGACGGCTTGAGTTTGTCGCCCCTAGATAGTCTAGGTCGCTCACAACAGGCCAATTTTGTAGCTAGTCAAAGTGCTATCTCTAAGGTAACCAAAAGACCAAGTCGCATGCCATACGACGTTCGTCCATCAGGTTGGTTTATTGGTGATCGATTTGACGGCACAAAGTGGGTCGGAGGTTATCATAATAATCCCAATGTTAAACTTGGTAATAGCAAGCAGCCTTTGTGGAATAAGTCGCACATCGTTGGCTATCAATTTTTCGGTATGGCGACAATGGTCACAGAGAATATGACAACAGGTACACGAGTGGAAAATGCCTATCCGGGACAATTAGTTGCCGAAGATGACATTCGTGATGCGATTGAAAAAAATCCCAAGATCACTGTACGTGGACAAGTCACACCCCTATATATTGGCAACGAACTTATTCCACGTGGTGTTCATTATATGGCAAAATCAATTGGCGACGATGGTAAAAGCCTTAATATCAATTATTGGATTTTTAACGTACAACCTGGCGTTAAAATTGATTATGCCACTGGTAAAGTCACAATATTAGAATCAGCAAAGTAAGGCACAACTATGTTTCAATTATATGATATCAAAGCATTACAACACAAACTCTCGACCGCACAGAACCAAGCTAAACAATTGCAAAATGACTTAGAGCAGTCAAACCGTGATGCTTCATCACAACGCTCACTAAGAAATAATTTAAAGAATGTCACCTTAGTAATTGCTGAGCTAGAAAAACAAATTCGAACACAGAAAAAACACGAGACACATGCTAATAATCGTCATTTTGCCCGTAGCAACACGCACAAGCATGACTTATAACAAAAAATGTTAACCTCAGGATCAGAGGTTAACATTTTTTATATCACTTTACCATCGCGGACAACCATGGCACTAGAATGGCCTGGCCCACCGCGTTCTGGGTCAAATACCCGAATAGCAGCATTAATGGCATTAGGTGCTTCACCAAATCCTATCGCTATCAAGTCCGCTTTCCCAACGTAATGGCTGGCATCCCCAATAGCAAAAACACCAGGAACACTAGTAGCCAGCTCCTGATTAACATGGAATACTTGACCATCAAGTTCCGGCTGAATGTCCCAAGATTGCACTGTTTTATTAGCTGAAATGAAACCATAATTGATAATTAGGTCATCCACTACTAAATCGCTATGCAACAAGTCATTTTTAACATTTGCCAAACTAAGCCTCAGCTTGCCTGAAGACAATTTCTCAACTTTTGTCACTTTTTTTGGCGTTTCACGTTTCACTGTTGATTGTTCTAACGCTTTAACACTTTGCTCCATCGCTCTAAATTGATCCCGTCGATGAATCAAAGCAGTCGAAGCGGTTAATTGATTAAGCATTGTTGCCATATCAACTGCTGAATCCCCGCCACCAGCAATGGCAACGTCATGATTATCAAAATCATGTTTGTTTTTTACAAAATAGTGAACACCTTGTCCAACTAGCTCATCTACGCCATCTAACTGCATTTTACGTGGTTCAAATGCCCCTTTACCTGTGGTAACGATAATTGTTTTGGCGATCATCGTGGTGCCATCATCTGTAGCAATTGTGAATAACTCGTCTTGTTTCACAACGTTAACCACAGTCGTATTCGTTTTAATTGTAATAGGAAACATATCAAGTTGTGCTTGTAACGACGCGATTAAGTCTGAACCTTTGATACTTGGAAAACCCGCAACATCTAGAATATTTTTTTCAGGATAAAGTGCTGTTACCTGCCCGCCTAAAGTAGCTAAACTTTCGATCAAAATTGTTTTTGTATTTCGTAGCCCAGCATAAAATCCTGCAAACATACCAACTGGTCCACCACCTATTATGGCAATATCATATATTTCTGTTTCTGTCATTCATAAATCTCCAATTTTTGTTTACCCTGTACAAGAATATTATACCTACATTTGGCGAATTTATCCCTAAATTTGTTGTTGTCCGTTATAATAAACATATCTTTAAAAATTGGAGAAAATTTATGGCCCACAAAAAAATGATTCTTGATCTTGACACAGGTATTGATGACGCACTTGCGTTAGCTTATGCTGTCGCAGACCCAAATGTTGATCTCATTGGTATTATTTCAAGTTATGGTAACACTCTGGTCACAACGGCCGCCCAAAATTCTTTGAATTTACTCCATCTACTCGGTGCAGACAATGTCCCTGTTTTCATTGGTGAAAGTCATTCAAGCACTACTGACCATTTTGATGTGATGCCAATTTCACAAGCTATTCACGGCAAAAACGGCGTTGGTGATGTTTTGTTAGCAACATCACCTCAAAAAGTTTCCGCACAATCTGGGGTCGATTTCTTAATCGAAGCTGCACACCAATATCAAGATGAGTTAATTTTTATTCCTACCGGTCCCCTAACGAACTTGACGGCTGCAATTAAAAAAGATCCCGACGTTGCGCACTTAATTGGCAATACAACATTGATGGGCGGCGCCTTAACTGTCCCAGGCAATGTCACACCATTCACTGAAGCTAATATCCATCAAGATCCCGAGGCTGCTGACTTTGCTTTCACTCATCAGGACAATTTAACGATGGTTGGTCTTGATGTTACCCTCCGAACACTATTAACAAAAAAAGAAACTGCTGCATGGCGCTTGCTAGGAACAACCGCAGGTCAAAAATATGCTGATTTAATGGATTTTTATATTGACGCCTATGCTAAACTAAATATCGACAAAAAAGGTGCTGCACTTCATGATCCGCTAGCAGTAGCCGTTGGTATTGACCCAAGCTATGTCACCACAATTTCATTAGCCATGCGTGTCACTTATGATAAAGAAAGTGGCGATTATGGTCGCACTATCGGAGATAAAAGTAGATTGTTGGAACCAACAACTACTAAAGCCGCCGTGCTCGTCGACACACCACGTTTTGTAAACGATTTCCAAAATCTAATGCTAAATATTTTGAATACAACTCAGAAATAAATAGAGACATGTCATTAACGACATGTCTCTTTATTTATGAACGAATTTGACCATCGCCAAACACTTCATATTTGATTGTTGTCAAAGCCTCAAGACCCATTGGCCCACGTGCATGAAGCTTTTGAGTTGAAATGCCAATTTCTGCACCGAACCCAAATTCAAATCCGTCCGTAAACCGACTTGAGGCGTTTCGGTAAACGACTGCAGCATCAACGTCATTCATAAATTTGGCAACGTTTTCAGCATCTTCACTAATAATGGTTTCAGAATGGTGCGTTGTGTGCCGATTCACCCACTCAATTGCCTCATCAATCCCAGAAACAATACGGACACCCATAATTAGGTCATTATATTCTGTGTCCCAATCAAGTTCACTAGCTGGTATCAAATCACTTTCAATCGCTCTAGAGGCTTCATCACCTCGTAATTCAACATCTGCCGCTCTTAATCGACCAGTAATCTTTGGCAAAAATTCATCCGCTATATCCGCATGAATTAACAACTTCTCGGCAGCATTGCATACCGCTGGCTTCTGCGTTTTGGCATTATGAATAATATTAATGGCTTCATCTTGATCAGCACTAGCATCTACAAAAATGTGTGTGTTACCAGCACCAGTTTCTATCACAGGAACCGTGGCATTAGCCACAACAAAATCAATAAAATGACCAGAGCCTCGTGGAATCAAGACGTCCACATATTCTCTCATATGAAGTAACTGGTTGACTGAGTCATGTGACGTGTCAGTGATGAGTTGTATCATATCTGGATTGAGATCACGTTGCTTCAAAACGTCACGTAAAATAGCTGCGAGTGCCTTATTTGAGGCAATCGCTTCTTTCCCACCTCGTAAAATAACAGCATTACCAGACTTTAGCGTGAGCGCCGCTGAGTCAACAGTAACATTTGGTCGTGCTTCATAAACCATTGCCACAACACCCAAGGGTACTATCTTTTTTACAATTTTTAATTTGGCGTGATTTTCCCACGTTTCATACGGTCCTGCTAAAGGATCAGGCAATTGCGTGACTGCCAAAAGAGATTCGGCAATGCCTTGAACTGTCGCCTCATCAAGCGTTAGTCGTTTTACCATTGGTGCAGCAAGATTTGTTGCTAATGCTAAATCTTGCTGATTAGCCGCAATAATGACATCTGACTTTTCCGTAATAGCAGCTGCCATCATTTTTAAAATTTGATTGCGTGTCTCAAAAGATAAGTTGGCAGCGTCTAGCGCTGCTGCCTTTGCTTTTTGACCAATATTTTGTATTGTTTCCATCTTATTCTCCTTGAAACAAAGTGCCCACGGCCTCACCTTTGATAACATCTAAAATTAAAGCGGGATTGGCACCATTGATTAGCACCATTTTGCCACGATGTGCCATCACCAGTTCGGCTGCCAATAATTTGGTACTCATACCACCTGTTCCAAGGCCTGAAACGGAACCAGTGGCACTCATCCGAATGTCATCAGTAACTGCCGTAACATGACGAATAGGTGTGGCAGTAGCATCAATTGTTGGATTGGCAGTATACAGCGCATCAACATCACTTAAAATAATTAGACCATCGGCTCGCAATTCATGTGTTACAATTGCCGCCAACCGATCATTATCACCAAACGAATGTTGATGATCCAATTCATCTACTGCAATCACATCATTTTCGTTAATAATTGGAATAACATGTTCAGCTAACAATGCTTCAACAGCGTTGATAGCATTTTCAAGCATTACTTTATTATCAAAAACGTCATACGTCAACAAAACTTGTCCTATCATTTGTTGATAAAACGCAAAGCTTTGGTTGTAAAGTGACATTAAATATGTTTGACCGATAGCCGCCAATGCTTGCTGTTGTGGTATTTCTTTTGGTCGTGACTGAAGCTGCATTTGTTGCATCGCCACACCAATCGCACCTGAAGTAACTAATACCACTTCATGCCCGCTTTTTTGTAAACTTGTGAGTGTTTGCGCCAAACGATTGATCACTGAATATTTAATTTGCCCATCACCATCAACAATGGTGCTTGTGCCAACTTTGACAACGATTCTCTGCCAATTTTCCATGCTATTATTTCCTATTTTGTTTTATTATAACAGAAAGCTCCCAACTCGGCAGTTAGGAGCTACATAGTCGTTAGTACTTTTAAAATGATAGCACACCTGTTTCAGATAATTTGGCATCAATCATTTCAAATACTTCTGCTCGTGCTTTTGGATTCTCAACGAAATCAAAACGGTCGCCATCAATTTGAATTTTTGGTGATCGGTCATAGTTTTCAAACCAATCATCATATCGGCTATTAAGTGCTTGATAATATTCATACAAACTTGGATTCTCATCAATTTGTTCATAAGAACGTCCACGCTTTTTGATGCGTGCCAACATTGTATCAAAACTAACACGAACATGAATCAATAGGTCAGGATCTTTTGAAGCGCCTCCGGGAATTTCAGCCATCATATTATCAACCAAAGATTTATAAATGTCGACTTCTGTCTGTGTGGCACGATCTAAATCAGCAGTTAATTGGAACAACAAAGCATCTTCAAAAATTGAACGATCAAGGATATTTTTTGTGACAACTTGCGCTTTTTTAATTTGTGCCAAACGCTTATTCAGAAAATAAATTTGCAGCAAAAAGCCATACTTTTTGGGGTCTTCATAGAATAAAGGCAAAATTGGATTATCATCCACGCTTTCATAAAAAGCCTCTGAATCCAAATGCTGGGCCAACATCTTTGTTAAACTTGTTTTGCCGGCGCCAATGGTGCCTGATAATACAATCATGCCAATTCTCCTTTAAAATAATGTGATTATTTAACAAACCTGCTAAAAATATTTACTTATTAAGTATAGCAAAATTGTCATTTACTTGCAGACGAAATCAATTGGTTTTGACGTCAGCGATTAGCATTTTTTAAAGCAGCAACATACGCCTCTAAGGTTAAATGATGCTGGGTCATATATTTTGCGTTTGCCACACCAACATATCTAAAATGCCATGATTCATAATCAATACCTGTTTGTTTAATTGACTTTGCATCACTTAGAAAACGTAATACAAATCCGTAATCTGGTGCATGTTGTATCAACCATTTCTGAGAGGCGTACTGATCCATCTCGGCCTGCAGTGCAGGATAAGCCGCCAATGCATCATCCCCCGCCAAATCAACAGCTAACCCCGTGTGATGTTCTGAAGCTCCTGGCGTTTGGATGACAAGTGCTGTCTTATTTTTGGCCTCAGTTGTGCTCAAACCGTTGGCTTCATATTGTGCAACTGAATTGTCAAAAATTTGTTTTTGATAGGCAATGGAACGATATCCTGAAACTAAAGTTGTGGCATATCCTGCTTTTTGAGCAGCTTGACGGAAATTAGCCAAAGGCTGTTCAATTCTAGTATCAATTTGCTTGTCATCAACCGTGACTTTATTAAAATTTAATTCTGCTGACAATGGCTGTTTTTTGTTCACCAAGACTAAGTCCCAATCAGTCGATTTGACGCCCTTTGGAAAAGTATTTTTTGACGGAGCTGTTGATGTCGACTTTTTAACATCTGGCGACGCTGATTTCTCCTGATTATCAAAATGCCGTACTGTTAAAATGCCAACAATGATAACTAGAATTAAAATAACAAATATATATGGCATTTTGACATGCCCGACAGTTTTTTTCACTACTTTTACCCCAATATATTTTAATAACTGATATTAACAAGACCATCTTTAGTATCCCGCAGTACTTATAAGATTGCAATAAAAAAACAACACGTCAAGTCATAGTTGATAGATTTATCATTTCAGAAAATCTACGCGCAGTGTCTTTAAATGTTGTCTCATCTAGTTAACTATTTTTTTCTTTCAATTCTTGGTTCATCTTGTCAACATATGCATCCGACAAAGGATAACGACTGATGACAATCATGGCAACAACGGCCAAAATGCTTGGTAACCAAATCATTGACAATGTAATACCAAATTGTGCACTAGCAGTTTGTGTCAAAGCACCAGACTTAAAGTGCATAATCTGCAAAAGATAACCAGGAATAATACCACCAAGTGCCAAACCAATTTTGAAGAAAAGACCCATGATAGCATTGATTATGCCAGCAACACGCTTGCCTGAGATATACTCGCCATTTGAGACAACTTCAGGAACCAGTGCCCACATGAAACCAGTTGCAGATGTTAGACCCCATTGTTGTAGGAAACGACCAGTGAATCCCAACCAATCTGAGGAAGGATTCTTAGACCAAGCAAACAAAAGTAATTGTCCTATTATAAAGATAGATAAGAATGTGAAGAAAAATCCTTTTTTTCCAAGCGTTGAACGCAATTTTGGCCAAAGTACTACCAAGAAAATACCTGGGATTGAACCAATTAACCCAATTGATGCCATCAAAGCTGACTTACCGCCCTCAACACCAAAGTTATATTGCATGAAGTATGGCCAAACTGTATTTCCAAAGAACATCAAGGTGAAGCCAACTAAGAAGAAAATACCAAGGTTACGCAAAGCTGCATTACGCTTTAACTCAGCAAACAAATCAGAATACTTGACCTGATCTGTTGATTCCTCTGAGGCTAGAACGCGTTCTCTGGTGTTACGATAAGCTATAAATAGTGCAACAGCGCCAATAAGCATATATATACCGTAAACTTTAAACCATGCGCCAGCTGCTGAAGGAGCAGCATAGTTTCCTAGTTTCAACTTTAAACCAAACAGACCAGTATCTGTCATTTTTGCATTAGGTGAAGCTAATTGAACAAACAAAGGAAATAGTGTATAAACCAGTAAGTTACCCACATTAGCCAGCATCATACGAACTGAAGTTAACTTTGACACTTCCATTTCATCACGAGTTAATGATGCATTTAATGAACCATAAGGGATATTAACAAATGAGTACACCAACGCTGTTGCCATATATGAAACAGTTGCATAAGCAACAGTTGCGGCAGAACCAGATCCTAGCACTTTTGCAACAGGTAAAAACAACAGCGCTGCTAAAATAACAAGTGGAATACCAAAATTCAAAAGAAATGGTCGATATTTACCATTCTTTGTAATTTTAGCTTTATCAACAACAGTTCCAACCCATGGATCCCAAACAACATTAATCCAACGAACAACTAAAAATATCGTTGCACCAACACCAGCTGATATGCCGTTAATGTTTGTTAAGTAAAATAGCAAAAAGCCACCAACTGTTCCAAACACCAAGTTTTGAGCAAAATCACCGAAACCATAACTCACACGATCCCAAGTTGTTAGTTTGGCGAATTCATCTCTTTTTTCAAGATTTGCATCCATAATTATATCTCCCAGATAATATTTTATAATTGTGAATAAACGCACTTATAAGTGAAAACGTTATCACATCTTTACTCAGATATCATAACATGGTTAGTTTGTTTGTGCAACCAACTTAAAAAACAAAATGTTATCTTTTCTCTTTGTGAGAAATAAAGTGAGACATATCAAGATATTTCACAAATTACACTATTAACAACATATTAATCTATGCAACAAAAAACCACCCAGAAATTGTCTGAGTGGTTTTCCAAAATGGTCAGCCAGGGGCTCGAACCCTGGACCCACGGATTAAGAGTCCGTTGCTCTACCAACTGAGCTAGCTGACCATATCATCTGTTTTTGCAACACAAATCATAATACCACAAATTCGATCAATAGGCAACATATCAACTAACCTATTCAATTCATAAACTAAAATCACAAAACTGACATTAAGGTCAGCCTAGGCGATATATTTCTAACAAAAAAGCGAACCTCCCTCTTAATTATCAGATCCATTTTTGTCTAACGGACTATCTTGATTAACTTTTCTTTCAAAAGTAGTCACAGCTCTTAGCAACAGTTTATAAAACTTATAGGCAACAAATAGCCAGATAATAATTGTCAAGTCAATATGATACGTCATCGTCATTTGTGTCCTTTCATCATTTGAAGTGAATTATAATCGATATTTAGTTACCAACACAAATCAGTATTTGATTTATTCTAAAAACATTCGCAAAAAATTCGGAACTTTTTCACATTTACGCCTGTATTTTTCTCAAAACAATGAACAAGACAAATTTACAACTCATAAAAACACGAAACCCGATGAACTAACACGTTCATCGGGAAATATTTTTGAGAGAATATTTGAGAGAGAAGAGAATATATTCGGGAGAGAATATGAATTATTTAGAGTCGCGGGGAGAACGCGACTTTGGCTCCTTTTTGCCATGGGTTTCGTGCTTCTGATGTGATGGTCATCAG
>NZ_BMBP01000009.1 GCF_014634745.1 Leuconostoc pseudomesenteroides KCTC 3652 | reverse complement strand
CACCAGCCACATTGAAATAGCGCAACGCGACCCATTTAACCCCGTCAGCTTGATCGGACCAGTTCATGATTTTTTCCATCATCAACTTTGATTCGCCATAAGGGTTAATCGGGTTTTGCGGATCGGTTTCCTTAATCGGAATATGCACTGGATTGCCATAAGTTGCGGCGGTTGATGAAAAGACGATTTGCTTGACGTCATGTGCTTTCATCACTTCCAACAACGTAATCATGCCACTAGTATTGTTGTCAAAATATTTCAGCGGGTTTGCTACTGACTCTGGCACAATTGAAAAGGCTGCAAAATGAACCACTTGTTCAATGTTTTCTTTATCAAACACTGCCGACAATGCTGCCTTATCACGAATGTCCACCTGATAAAATGTCGCTGCTGGATTAACTGCTGCGCGGTGTCCAGTGAACAAGGCGTCCACAACCACTACGTCGCGTCCTGCTTCAACCAACCGTTTCACCATGTGTGAGCCAATATATCCTGCACCACCAAGTACTAATACTGCCATAATTATAAACGTATCTACCTTATGTGGTAGATACATCCCCTTTCTTGAGTATCTTATCTTAAATTATACTACAACTCACGCCATTTAAATTCTGCTTCGGCACTAACCGTATCTCCCATCATAATACGGTGACGTGTTTCGCCATCACCTAAAACGACTTGTGATAAAATCGTATGTCCCAAACGAATTTCATTTTCAAATTTCAAGTTAATATGCGTCACTTCATGCGTCATCAAATATTCTGGTGACAAGACATCCTGCATCCATTCAAAGTACTTTGAATTATTAACATGTTGATTGGCATCAATATCCAAATAACGTACATGATAATCATTTTCAATGACGGTATCATCACCCGTTATTTTAATTGGATTGGGAATACGAGGGACTTGTTTAACGCGTTCTGCGTCGTATTTATCAACAATTTCTTGTGGCAAACGTGCCATACGACGATTTTTAATATCAAGCATCGTCCAAATTGATGACACTTTAATAATTTCATCACCTGATTCATCAAAAAATATAAAAGGTCGTCGTACAAAAAATGGATTGTATTCAGCGGCATAGGTTTGAATACGCATTAATTCACCCACCTTAGGTCGCCTTTTAATCGTAACTTCATACTGCAAAATGACCCAACCTAGTCCCATTGCCAAATGATAATCTTGACCAACCCCAAGTTCGTCACTTTGATTTTTAGATGCCAAAACCGCTAAATTCAAAATCATTGGTAGTGACAACTTTTGTGTCGTGTCTGCCTCATAATATTCAACACGACGTTCTATTTCATATTTTTTCATTTTAATTTATCCCATGATAATCTGCATAAACGGCTTGACGATCTAGTTCGCGCTCTTTAGCAACTTGTTTAATAGCTGCATTTGGTCGAAGTCCTTTTTCAATCAGTGCGTCAACAGCTTCTCTGACTGATAATGTGGTTTCTGACGTTTCTGCAACAACAGCCCCATCAAAGCCATCTATCATGACAACGAATTCACCGCGAATCTCATTTTCTTGCGCCCAAGCCACTAATTCAGAAACTGTTCCCCGTAAAAATTCTTCATAACGCTTTGTTAATTCACGCGCTAAAACCAATTTTCGATCTGATCCCATTATTTTTTGAATATTGACAAGCGTTTGCTTTAAACGATGGGGGGCTTCATAAAAAATGATCGTGTCTTTCATTGTGGATAACTGCTGTAATTCAGCTAATTGTTCACTGTTTTTACGTTTCAAAAAACCGTAAAAATAAAAAGGTTGTGGTACTAGACCACTGGCAATTAAAGCAGTTACCCCAGCAGTGGCACCCGGAATTGGCACGACTGGAATCGATGATGCGACAGCAGCAGCCACTAATTCCTTACCAGGATCTGAAATTGATGGCATACCAGCATCGCTAACCTGCGCTACATTCATGCCATTTTGCAAATCAGCCACTATATTGGGAATTTTAGCTTGCCAATTATGTTCATGAAAACTGGTCTGCGGTGTTTCAATACCAAAATGGTTCAACAACTGCTGTGTATGTCGTGTATCTTCGGCCGCAATCAAATCAACATCCCGCAACGTATCCAGTGCTCGCACCGAAATATCACCCAAATTGCCAATTGGCGTTGGCACGAGATAAAGTGTGCCATAAACTTGTGACCCAAAACTTTTTTGTTGTTGCATACTATTCTCCCAACGCAATCGTAACCTCTAAAGCCATTTTTTCAAGACGTGCTTGCAAGGATATATTGATTTTTCGTAACTTATCATCAGCAAATATAGCTTCTGCTGCGTGCACTAACTGTCTGACATGATAATGCTTAGCCAGTGTTTTATAAAAACCTATTAGACTGGGAAACCTCAAGTTCTCGTCAGCAGTGGCGGAATATACCACCATATCTCTTGCTAATTCTCGCAACCACTTCATAAACATTTTTTGTTGTAAATCAGTTGTGATTTGACTAATCAACGTGGTTTGAACATACGCAAAAGCTTCAATTTTACGTTGCATCATCAACTCAAACCACTTAAATAACAACATTTGTGTGTTTTTCTGCCAACTATCATCGATGTCGTTTGTATCAACTAAAGATATTTCAGGATTCAAATGAACAATTTGGGCCCGAGACTGAATTGTTGGCAATACATCTTGCAAATTGTTCGTCAGTAGTAAAATAAGTTGTGGTCCGGCGGGCTCCTCAATAAACTTGAGCAGCGAGTTGGCGGCACTAGCCGTCATCGTTTCCACAGCATCTAAAATAAACACTTTTTTCGGACTTTCCAGCGTGGTAGTCACGAATTCAGGTGTCAAGTCGCGCACTTGTGCTACTTTTAAAGTAGCTCCTTCTTCTTTAGGCGCCACCAAATGAACATCGGGATGTTCATTTTCGTTAATGCGTAATGCATTACGATCAGTGGCACCAACGACTTGCCAAGCCAAATAACGCGAAAAGGCCAGTCTCGTCGACTGGCTTGATCCAACAAATAAGTATAAATGGCTTAATTGACCATTGCTCAGCAACTCATTAAAATGAGTAGCTTGTGTTGGGTAAGTTTGCTGTGCAGTTGTGGCAAAATCAGGCAACATTAAAACTGATAGAAGGATTCAATCTCTTGCGTAAATACTGTTGCGCCACCAACTTCCACTTCAATTGGATAGGCGCCTACATGATCTCCACCAGCATCTAAACTAATTGGTGGTACCATGAATTGCTTACGTTTTTGTGATACATCTTTGATAATATCAAGAACCTCTTGTACCCGATCAGCCTCAATGGCAATCATAAACGTTGTATTACCTGATCGTAAGAAGCCACCAGAAGTTGAAAGGCGTGTAGCTCGAACATTGGCTTTAACAAAAGCGTTACTCAATTTTGTTGTATCTTTGTCTTGTACAATTGCAGTTATAAGTTTCATGATTTGTCCTCCAGAACTTGGTTAATAAGTTCACGCGTATCGTGCACCACTTTATCTAATGGTTGTGTTGCATCGACTATTTTAATTCTATCAGAAAATTCACTTTGAAGTTTTAAATAAGTTTGGCGAACCTTTTGATGAAAGGCTAAACTTTCTTTATCTAAACGATCAATTTTTCCTTTACGGTTAGCTGTTACACGTGCCAAACCTAGTTCTGAGGGGACGTCTAGATAGATTGTTAAATCAGGCAACAAACCATCAATCGCAAATTGATTAATCTGCCAAATTTTTTCAACACCCAAGTCTCGCCCGCCACCCTGATAAGCTAATGAACTGTCAACATAACGATCAGAAATTACCACTTTTCCAGCCGCCAAAGCCGGTTGGATAATCTCGACCAAGTGTTGTCGACGTGCAGCGGCATAAAGTAAAGCTTCTGTACGCTTCTCTAGACCATTGTCATCTTCCGGCTGTAAAATTGCTCTAATGGCCTCAGAAATTGGATTACCACCAGGTTCACGTGTTGTGACAAGCTTGTCTCCTAGTTTTGGTTGCAATTCTGCAATGAGAATATTCAGTACCGTGGTCTTACCAGCCCCTTCAGGACCTTCAAATGAAATAAATAGTGGTTTTGACATTGGTGTTCCTTTTTAATACTATCTTAGTGATTATTTTTTCAAATTCGATCAGATTTGAGTACATGCGTCTGCATATGACCAACCGTCTTACGACGTCGTGCCTCACGATACAAGTAATTAAACTTAGCACGTGCCAAAGCGGTTTGAGCCTGAATCAAACGAAAATTGACCTGTCCATCCAACAATGCTTCTTCAGAATTTTTAGCCGTATCCCAATCAATTTTAGCCTTATCGATTTGAAAGACCAACGCTTGATCATATTCAGCACGTAAACGTCGCTTCTTTTTACCAAATATCATAGTTTTGTCCGTCCTTGAACTGCTTTTATTAGGGTCAATTCATCTGCATAATCAATATCAGAACCCACTGCCAAGCCGTGTGCCAACCGCGTTACTGTCAATCCAGCAGGCTTCAATAAACGAGCCAAATACATGGCCGTTGCCTCACCTTCAGCGTTTGCGTTAGTGCCGACAATCACTTCTTTTATTTCTTCATGTTCAGATAAGCGTCTAATTAAGCTTGGTAAATTAATATCTTCTGGTCCAGTACCAGCACTTGGCGAAATGACACCATTTAGCACATGATACAAGCCATGATAGTCACGGGTATTTTCCATAGCCATCACATCACGAGAATTTTCAACAACAAAGACAGTTGATTGGTCGCGCGATTCATCACGACAAATAACACAAGGGTTAATGTCTTTTTCTGTAATGTTACCACACACTGAACAAAAAGTGAGATCATTTTTGGCTGAAAGTAAGGATTTGGAAAAATCAGTTACATCCGCCTCACTCATACCCAGTGTATAAAATGCCAATCGTGTCGCAGTTTTGACACCCACGCCAGGTAACTTGGCATAACTATCAATTAATTTTGCAATAGGTTCTGGATACTGCATATACTCATAACGTTAAGCGTCAGAAACGTTTAACGTGTTCCTTCCTAAATTAATTAGTCCACAATGTTCACAAGGTCTTCACCAAACAGTGACTGGGCTTGCTTGACAATTTCTGGCGTATCGTTTACGACTGCTACTGTATCGTCTTGTTCAACAGGTATCTTTTCAACGTTTGCTTTGACAACTGGTATATCACTCAATTTTACAGTAATTTTTTCACCACCACGCAAACGCGACACATACGCTGCGCGATCAATTTTCCACTCGTCTTTAGAAATCAAAACCAGCGAAAATGGCAAGTTGCTTTCGGATAACTGCTGCACTAACTGTGCTTGTAGTTCGGCATCTTGCAAAGCTTCAGCCAGTAGGGCAGGATAATCAAATGCTAATACAATCGCCTCATCACTTGCTGCCACTGGCTTCGCAATCGTCAAAAACGCCTGCTTGGCTACATCAAATTGTTGCTGTAGTTCTGGCCAAAGTTGCGTAGCACTAGTGAGCGTCTCGCGACGCGCCACACTCAAAACAGCAAATACTGCTTCTTGTCCTGTACGAGCACTTAACTTTTTATTACTGGCGACCGGCTGTGAAACTGGTTCAGGATCGACATTAGCTATTTTTTCCTGTGTCAGGGCTGATTGTTGTGTGTCACTTTGTGTATCGTTATTTGTTGATTTTACAGGTGATGACGAAGGCTTCGTGATTGGAGATGACATATCGTCAACGGTCATTGACGGAGAAACAGATGGCTCTGCTTCTGACGAATGTTTAGGCGTTGCCAAGGACTGCGAATGATTGATTTTAGAAGATGTTGGCGTTGATTCTGACCCAGCTAGGCTAAGTTTAACTGTTAAGAGTTCGAGGTAGACATCACTTTGCATTGTCTGCAATAACTCTTTTTGCGTCTCATCAAGTGCAAGCATCATAATTTGAATTCGCTGTTGCCCTATTTTTTGATTTAACTGCTTTAGTAGCTCAACTGAAGCTGTGGTCTTAATCAAGTTGGGCGCTATTGGCGACAGCATTACGTCCCGTAAGAGACCTATCATATCAGCTACAAAACGCTGTGCGTCTTTGCCGTCAAGTAATATCATATGCAACGTCTGCAAGGCATTTCTAGTATCGCCCTCACTAACCTGTTGTAAAAACGATAACAATGCTTCTGTTGTGGTTGATCCTGTAACTTGTAAGGCATTCTCAACGGTGACTTTATCACTACCATACGCAATCACTTGATCCAAAATAGACAAAGCATCACGCATACCACCTTCAGCGGCATTTGCAATCACGCGTAACGCATCTTGATCATATTCTACAGACTGCTTATCAAGTATCGCTGCCATACGCGTTTGAATTGTTGTATCATCAATCCTCTTAAAATCAAACCGCTGTGTTCTCGACAAAATCGTTGCAGGAATTTTTTGTGGTTCTGTTGTCGCAAGAATAAATTTAACATTAGCGGGTGGTTCTTCAAGTGTCTTGAGTAGGGCATTAAATGCACCAGTTGACAACATATGCACTTCATCAATAATATAAATTTTGTATTGTGCCTCAATTGGCGCGTAATTAGCACTATCGCGAATATTGCGAATTTCGTCAACACCATTGTTAGAGGCAGCATCAATTTCAATAATATCTGGAATTTGAGTTTCGTCGGTATCTGGCGAAATACCATTTACTTCACGAGCAAAAATTTTAGCAGCTGATGTTTTACCAGTTCCTCTTGGACCACTAAATAAATAGGCATGCCCTGTTTGATGAGCTTCAATTGCGTTTTTAAGCGTTTGCGTAATTACTTCTTGGCCTACCATATCGTCAAATGTACGTGGTCGATAAACACGATATAGTGCCTGATATGCCATGATAATACCTCCATTATGAACTGCCAAAAGTCATCTGCAATTTAATCAAGTCATGCTAAATCTTATTATCACAGACCCAGATTTACAAAAAAAGACCGCTACGCGGCCGCCATCTTATGTACACAAGCACAACCTCGAACAACCTTAGGGCTGCTACATTCCTGTCCTGACCCGGTTCGGGAGCCGACGCTTGCCTGCCTATCTATTATATCTAAAAAAACAACTTTACGCAAACACTCTTGCCATTTTACGCGCAATATTTTCCTGCCACTTGAAATAAGTCAGGTAGGCTTTGGGGATTGCATATTCATCAACAGCTGCAAAGTCATCCACTAGTGATACAATCCAGCTTTCACGATATTTGGGTAGTGCAATTGTTGCGCCAAACATGTGCTTCACAATGATATCTTCTTCTTTAGGGCTAATTGTGGTAATTTTACGCGCATTTTTTAGAGCAATGCGGGGATGAACATACGCATGAGAACCTTCTGCAAATTTAGTCACACGCCAGTCATAATAAAACATATCGTGTAACAAACCAGCTCTGGCAGTAGCGACTTCATCCGCACCAATCTTTTTGGCGATTAAATATGAGTGATATGATACTGAAATTGAATGTTGTAAGCGATTTGAGAAGTGGTGTTGTGGATAAAGCGCTAATTTCTGGACTTCATCGTGTGCCAATAAATCATCAACAATATTCAAATATTCTGTATCTTGTCGCCATGCATTAGGATTTTGCATTCATTTGCCTCTTTATTATTTACTAAAAACAATTATAATCTATTTTCATAAAAAAAGCTGACATTTGACTTTGCAAATTCTTTACAAAGATATTGTGATGCTATAATCAACTGACTATTTTTGTTTTCTTTTGGCACGAATCTTAGCAAAAAAATGTTGCAGCAATAGGCTGGATTCTTTGGCACGAACATCAGATTGCACGAAAGCGCGGTGATTCAAGCGCTGATCTTCCAATAAATGATAGAGCGATTGTGTTGCACCGCCTTTTGCATCTTGCGCACCATAATAAACCGCTGGCACACGTGCATTGATTATTGCACCAGCACACATAATACAGGGCTCTAGCGTAACAAATAATGCAGTGTCTTCAAGACGCCATGATTTCAAAGCTTGGTTAGCACGTTCAATAGCAATCAGTTCCGCATGAGCAGTGGCTAATTGATCTCTTTCACGGTGATTGTGTGCACGAGCAATAATTTGATTTTCAAATACAATTACCGCACCAATTGGCACTTCACCTTCACTGCCTGCTAATTTTGCCTCATTCAAGGCTTCTTGCATGAAATAATCAATTTGTTGTTCACTAAATGTCGGAACTTTCGCCATAAGTGCTCTCCAAGATATAGTACCCTTTATTTTTATGAATTACCGACGCATTACCAAATGCCAACAGCATATTTTTTTGAGCTGACGGAGCGCCTTGTTTCTTTTGTAAAACAGCAATTAATTTGCCACCCGGCTGTAAATATTTAATTGCCTCTTGCAACATCGCCGTCACTACCTGTTTACCTGCTCGAATCGGCGGATTCACTAAAATAGCAGCATATTGCTGATCGATATTCTGATAAACATCAGATTGGAATATTCTAGTTAAATTTTCGACACCATTTTTTTGCGCATTTTGTTTTGCAAGTGCCAATGCTCGTTCATTAACGTCAACCATGTCAACTTTTCGATTGTAAGCTTTGGCAATACTAATGCCAACCGGTCCATATCCTGTGCCCAGGTCAAGTATTTTACCAGTCGGAATAGTCGTTTTTGACAATGCATCCAGCATCGTCCGAGTTCCAAAATCAACAGTAGATTTTGAAAAAACGCCTGAATCAGTTGTGAAATGTAATTGATGATCTAATAACTCAAAATCAAATTGTTGAAAGTGATGATCCGCATTAGGATTGGTAGTAAAATACTGTTCTCCTGATGTTTTGTCTGTCATGTTGCAATGCCTCCATGAAATTGTTTCAATATGTACAAAAAAAGAAGTACCGAAGCACTTCTTTTAATATGATGAAGAAGATTACTTCAATGTTACTGAAGCGCCTGTTTCTTCCAAGGCTGCCTTCAATGCGTTGGCGTCGTCTTCGTTCAAACCTTCTTTAACGATTGAAGGTGCGTTATCAACTAAGTCTTTAGCTTCTTTCAAGCCCAAACCAGTTGCTTCACGAACTGCCTTGATAACCTTAACTTTAGCAGTACCTGCTGAAGTCAATTCAACATCAAAGTCTGACTTTGCAGCAGCGGCACCGTCACCTGCACCAGCAGCGGCTACTGGAGCTGCAGCTGAAACGTTAAATTCTTCTTCGATAGCTGAAACCAAGTCAGCCAAGTCCAAGATCGTTGCATCTTTCAATGATGCGATAATCGCGTCTTTATCAAAAGCCATGATCAAAATCCTCCGAGATTTATATTTATTTTATAATGGTTGTTTTAAATTATTCAGCATCTGTAGCTGCTTCTTCGGCAGCTGGTGCTTCTTCAGGTGTTGCTTCAGTAGTAGCGCCACCTTCCTCTTCCAATTTGTCAGACACAGCCTTAACAGCATATGCGAATGAACGAATTGAGAATTGGAATTCTGCCATCAACTGACCCAACAAACCTTCACGTGAAGGCAATGAAGCGTACTTGTTAATGTCATCAAGACTAGCAATGTTACCATCAACAACACCACCCTTGATTTGCAATGCTTCGTTCGCATCCGCAAACTTCTTCAAGATACGTGCTGGTGCAACAGCATCATCGTTAGAAAAGGCAACAGCTGAAGGACCGGCAAAAATGTCGTTCAATTCAGCGTAACCAGCTTTTTCAGCTGCACGAGTCAAGATCTTGTTCTTGATTACTTCAAGGACAACCCCTTCTTCACGCAATTGATGACGCAAGTCTGTGGATTGCGCAACTGTCAATCCACGGGCATCAACAACAACTGCTGAAGCGGCATCCTTAAATTGATCAGCAATTTCTTCAACTTTTTGTGCTTTAACTGCAATAGCTTTTTCACTCATGATTATGATTCTCCTTCCTTTAAATTTATTTTGCAAAAGAAATCCCGTGCGCTCAAAGACACACGGGAAAAGGTTTTAAACTTCCTCGGCAGGCTATTAAGATGCAAGCATCACCTGAGTCTTAGGCAAAATGGATTCAATTACTTAATAAATTCTACCAAACGAAGTTGATATTGTCAAATTACAATGAATTAACATCCAACGATACAGCTGGACCAAATGTTGACGAAATTGAAACGTGTTGTACATAAGTACCCTTAACAGCTGCAGGACGAGCCTTCAAAACTGTTTGAGAGATTGACTTAATGTTCTCAGCCAATTTGTCAGCATCAAATGACACACGACCAACTGGAACTGCAACGTTTCCGTCACGATCTGTACGGTATGTTACTTGTCCACCCT
Source organism: Leuconostoc pseudomesenteroides KCTC 3652 (assembly GCF_014634745.1). Lineage (GTDB taxonomy): Bacteria > Bacillota > Bacilli > Lactobacillales > Lactobacillaceae > Leuconostoc > Leuconostoc pseudomesenteroides. The sequence goes on along the minus strand of NZ_BMBP01000009.1, from coordinate 83,476 downwards.
TGGCATCTGAAACAGCCTTAGTAACGTCCATTGTAACTGTGCCAGTCTTAGGGTTTGGCATCAATCCCTTAGGTCCCAAAGCACGACCAACACGACCAACTTGAGCCATCATATCTGGTGTTGCAATCGCAACATCAAAGTCTAACCAGCCGCCTTGGATACGTTGTACCAAATCAGCAGCACCAACAACGTCAGCGCCAGCTGCTTCAGCTTCTTTTGCCTTGTCCCCTTGTGCAAAGACAACAACAGTCTTATCTTTACCAGTTCCGTTTGGCAACACAACAGCACCACGCAATTGTTGGTCTGCTTGACGTGTGTCAACGTTCAACTTAAAAACAACTTCAACAGAAGCGTCGAACTTAGCAAAATCAATTTCTTTTACCAATGAAACAGCATCGTTCAAAGCATAAGCTTTTTCAGCTTCTACCTTTGCTGCTGCTGCAACATAATTTTTACCATGCTTTTGAGCCATTATTCTGCGTCCTCCTTGATTGCTGTACCTTCAACAGTCAAGTCAACACCGTCAACAGTAACACCCATTGAACGTGCTGTACCTTCGATCATACGCATAGCGTTTGTGATGTCGTTGGCGTTCAAATCAGCCATCTTGTTTTCCGCAATGGCACGAATTTGATCAAGTGTCACGTTTCCTGCCTTTTTGGTGTTAGGTTCACCTGAACCCTTACCAACAATCTTACGCAATTGATCAGCTGCAGGTGGTGTCTTTGTGACGAATTCGAATGAACGGTCATCAAATACAGAGATTTCAACTGGAATAATTGATCCAGCTTGTTCTGCAGTACGCGCATTAAATTCCTTAGTGAATTGCGCAATGTTAATACCAGCTTGTCCCAATGCAGGACCAACTGGTGGTGCCGGCGTTGCTTTAGCGGCGGCAATTTGTAGCTTAACTACGTTTACAACTTTTTTAGCCACGATATTTTCCTCCTCGTGTTGTGGTGAAACACAGCTTTAGTGCTGCTCCCACGTATGCCGATGGCATACTAATATATGTTACCAAATATCAAAACGTTTTGCAAGATAATTTAACGTTCATCTAAAACTGTATCAACGTCAGCAAAATCAAGTTCAGTTGGTGTTTCGCGTCCAAACACTTCAACTGTAGCTTCCAGTGTTTGCTTTTCTTGGTCAACTGAAGTGACAACGCCCTCCATTCCTGAAAACGGTCCAGCAATAATTTTAACCGTTTGACCAACTGTCACATCTAGATCAACCTTTTCACGGGTAACCATACCCATTCGTTTCATCAATAAATCAACTTCTTCAGGCATGAGTGAATTTGGTTTTGAACCAGCACCGTGAGAACCCAAGAAGCCAGTTACGCCAGGTGTGTTACGCACAACGTACCAAGCTTCATCCGTCATGTTGTCGTCTTGTGGTGTTGCCATCTCGACTAAGACATAGCCCGGAAAGTCGTTTTCAACAGTTTGCTTGGCTTCACCATCTTGAATCGTTGTCACTTCTTGTTCCGGCACTAATACACGAAAAATTTGTTGTGACATACCCATTGTTTGTGTACGTGATTCCAAGTTTGCTTTGACTTTGTGCTCATAACCAGAATAAGTATGCACAACAAACCATGATTTTTCAATATCTTCTGACATTTTTTACCTCTTTCCAAAATAAAAAGAACCCCCAAAGAGCTCCTGTTGTTAAAGCAATTATAACAAAAAAAAACTTACTTTGCTAGTAAGACATTAAACCCTTGTTGCAAAAGCCAATCAACGCCACCTAGAAAAAGTGCAAAAATAATTGATACCGTGATCACTGTAACTGTTTCTTTTGATGTCTGCTCACCTGTAAGCCAAGTGACCTTTTTCATTTCTGCTGCAACATTTTTAAAGTAGTTAATCATTAGGAAATTCCTTATTTCGTTTGTTGATGCAATGTATGTTTGCCACAGTGCTGGCAAAACTTATTGACAGAAAGACGCTCGGTGCGATCTTTCGATAATGTTACCGTGTAATTGCGCGAACCACAAACAGTACACGCCAACGATACTTTTTGACTAGCCATGCGTTAGCCTCCATATTCTCTATGTATCATACCATTGTTAATTATTTTTTGCTACCCCATACAGGATCAAATCCATCAGCTGCGCAATTCGTTCATGTTTAGTTTGTTTAGCACCTAAGGCGTGAAAATCACCAAACAGCGGTGCCAAACTCGTGATATAAAAAGAACTTGCAGTTCGTGCGTCAATGTTTGAACGCAAACTCATTGTCGCAAAAAATTGGGCGATCGGTGCAACATAATCTTGCCCAAAAACCATCCCCAGAACGCGTTGATGTTTGTCCGATAATGATGTGAAGCTACTATGGATCAGCGTAAAAACATCACGCGGATGACGTGTCAAAATAGCATCCGTCAAATCAATGAGTTGATCTATTGGTTCCGTATATGTCCTCGCCAAAATTTTTTTCATATCGCGATTGACCTGATCGCCAACCGTTTTAACCACTTCGACAAATAGCGTTTCTTTATCACCAAAATGATGATAAAGAGCAGGTTGACTAATATTTAGGACTTTTGCAATATCTCGCGTTGTTGTTTGGTTATAACCTCTGGCCAAAAAAAGGGTTGTCGCTGCATCGATAATTTGTTGGCGCCGGTTTTCACTATCTGGTATAGACTCTGCCACTGTGTTACCCCACTTTGTATTCTTCAATCTAGTTTACACCTGAAACCGACAAAAAAACATTTCCAAATTGTGGAAATGTTTTTAATTATTGATCAAAACACCACAGTATCAAGTCTAGCTAAACGTGCCTCTGTATTAGAACGCCCTGACAGGTAAGCAGCGATACGCGCATAGTGCATATAACGTTTAGCTGCTTCTGCATCACCACGTTTTTCTTCAATGTTTGCTAATTGTTCGCTCAATTCAGGTACCCAGAACAAATCGACACGCTGGCGCAAAGCATTTAACGCACCCGACAAGATACTTGCAGCTTCGTCATAATCTTGTTGTGCTACCAAGAATTCAGCATAATATTTGCGTCCTTGCAAAACACCGTGGAATTCCAAGTCAGAAGAAGTCAGCAAATCAGGCTCTTGTTCGTAAGCCAAAGCAAACTTTTCACGTGCTGTCGCGACATCTCCTTGCAAATAATAGGATGAGCCCATTTGGTGGTACGCGTAAAATAAGAAGAAATTACTTAAGACAGGTGTCTTCTTATCGGTTGCGCGCTCAGTATTGTAAATAACTTGCGCGTAGTTCTGTTTATTATGAAATTCGTCAGCAGCTTTTAGAATGTAGTAAGCTTGCAGTGTAGGAGGATTCTGGCTCAAAGCTTTTTCAAAATCCTTGAATTCATTCAAAGCATCCGTGTTCATGTTTAAAACAACTTGACTCAATAATTCCTTAGCTTTATTCGTCAAGAAATCACCGGACACGAACTGTGACATATCTAAATTTAAACGGTCTAGTATTGCCAACAATACATCTGCATTGGGCACGCGATTTTGATTTTCGACCAATGAAATTGTCGCTTGAGTGGTGATACCTTCAGCTAGCTCAACTTGTGATAAATGCATCTTTTTGCGAGCAGCGCGGATTGCTTTACCGTCAAAATTTTCGTTTTTACCGTTTCTTGCCATTAATTAAACTTCCCTATTTTTTCTTCACCCAGCGCTAAGAATGAATAGCTTAATGATTCATTGCGCTCAAATTCTTCAAAACCGTACTCAATTAACATATCAGCTAACTTTGCATTATTGATGTCTGAATAGTCCCATAAACGCTTAAATAAAGACATATTAGTGAATCCAGGCAACGTGTTTGGTTCACCTAAATAAGGTACATTATTTTCATCCAACAAGAAATCCATTCGTGCTTCACCGCGCAGATTTAACACTTTAAACGCATCCAAAGCCATTTGCTTTACTTCTTGTGTCACACTGTCGGGTAACTTAGCCGGAATTTCAAATTGAACCGCTGAGTTATCAACGAACTTGTTACTATAATCGTACCAGCCGTCACCTACACCTTGTTCTGGAACCGTATGTGCACCAATTTCAGACACCAATAAATCATCGTTTCCAATAACGCCAACTTCTAATTCTCTTGGTCCTTTAACCGCCTGCTCAATCAACACTTTATAATCGTATTGAAATGAATCGGCCAATGCTGTCTGCAATTCTTCAGCACTTTTAACACGTGAAATACCTACAGAAGAACCCTGATTTGCAGCTTTAACGAAGACAATATCTCCTAATTCAGCTACTACTTGTTCCCATGAAAGATTTTGTGCAGTTTTTGGATCAACTACCATATACTTCGTGTTACGAATGCCATTAACTGTCAACAACTCTTTGGTCAACACTTTATCAAAACTAACCGCATGACCGCGCAATGGTGCACCAACATAAGGTTTATTGAGCATTCGGAAAAGACCTTGTAAGGTCCCATCTTCACCTAAATTACCGTGAACGACTGGGAAGAAGATATCAAAATCACCAGCTGCACGTAGCGCAGAAATGCGTGCCAAGGGGTCAGCTGCATCAATTTTTGCCATAAACGCATCAACAATTGGTTGTTCATTTTCCAGTGCCAAAATGCGTTCCGAACTAGCTGGATCTAAAAAGAAACCGTTTTGTGCAATAGCGAAAACCGTGATGTCATATTTATTTGTGGCCATAATTGCATCATAAAAATTCTGAGCCGATCGTTTCGACACATCATGTTCTGATGAGTTGCCACCAAAAATAAGCGCTACGTGTTTTTTATTCATTTTTCTATCCCCGTTTTTTTATTATATCAAATATAAGTAATATTATGCAAGCATTTACATATTGAAAGTCAGCAATGTCACTAACTCAAGTAATTTTTGGTCTCGTTAACATAATCAGTAATTGCTTTGGGCACATCACTTGGGTTAAGTAAGATAATCTCGTGAAAAAACTGTGATCGATTATAAAATTGTTGCCAACGTGCTTGCGTTTTTGGTGGTGTTTGCGTCACCAAATCTTTACGCCAATTTTTAAGCGTTAACAACATATAGTCGCTGTATAGGGCATGTTGTTTTGCCAATTTTGACAAAACTTCCACCAATCGGCCTGTTTCACCAAATGTCAGCGGGTCCGACAGTTCCCTAAAGCCAGCAAGCATCGCACTCATCAAAAATAATTTGTCTGCTCTTATAAGTTGTGGCATCAAAAATATTTCAGCAGCAGCATTACCAACGTGAGTAAAGGCATGCGCCCAGCCATTTTGACCAATGAAACCACGACCATCCCGCTCTAAAGCAGCATATAAGGCAACCTGGTCAATTAGATCGTCTAATTGACCATCTGACAAAAATGGCTTTTTTGCCCGATTCGCGTATAACAGTAATGACAAAATCATAACGCTAAATGAACGTCGATAAATGCCATCATTGTGTGGTTCCAATATATGACTGAATAATTGCTCATCCGATGACAAGTACTCAGTTAACCACCGAAGCTGTTCTGGCGCTAGTAAATCATTTTGCACCATGTCACTTAAAAAGAAGAAAGCGCCTGTGTCTCTGTACTGTGGCTGCGGATTAGCCAGCTGCTCAGTAATGACATGTAAGTCAGTATCACTGATATGAAAATCAACATGCTGCACATCTGGATCTGCTTCAGCTATAAGATCCAGTTGATGTGTATATTCTTGTATCCTTTGTAAAGCGTACTCACCATCTACTGGTAGTATGACTTCAGTCGACGGTTTAGGGGGCATTTCGCGTAAAGCTTCTGCCATTAAATCACCCAAGGACTGAAAAATATTACCATCCCGGACTTTTTGACGTAACGCAACAAATTCTTGCTTTAATTTTTCGAATTCTGTCATTAGATTGAAAACCCTGTTGATTCAGTAAAAGTTGTATTTTTCTTTTGATAGCTGATAGAAAGTACCAGACCAACACCTATTAAATTACCAATAAGTGATGAGCCACCTTGAGAAATAAAAGGCAATGGAATTCCTGTTAACGGCAATAGCCCAATGCTCATACCAATATTTTCAAAAACATGGAATAACACCAACATCACAACGCCTGTTGCTATATAAGCGTAAAAAGCACTTTGCGCGCGGAAAGTAGCACGAACTAGTAAGTAAATAAGGCCAAAATACAAAGCAATCAAGAACGCACCGCCAATGAATCCAAAGCTTTCACCAATGACTGAAAAAATCATATCGGACTCTCGTACGGGTACGTAAACTTTTAGCGCACCCCACCCATTACCTGTTAATTGTCCTGACCCAATGGCTTTTAAACTTTGATAGGTTTGGTAACCATCACCTGAAGTGTCAGTCGCTGGATGCAACCATGTATCGATACGTGCAAATTGATAACTTTGAAACCCTAACACAGATAAAATTTCTCGTCCTGCAGTTGAAATAACAAGCGTTAACAAAGTAGTTCCCAAAACAACACCAGCAATGATGACAGGCGCCAAAATTCGCCAAGTAACACCAGAAACCAACGTAACACCACCAAATATTGCAATGAAAACAAGTAATGTTCCTAAATCATTTTGTAGGGCGATCAATGCAGCTAAAGGCAAAAATACCAACGCCATTTTCCCTAGTAAAATCCAATCACTCTGCACCGCGTGCGTTGGATAATCACGATTATGCTGTGCCACTACCCTTGCTAGCATTAAAATAAATGCTGGTTTAACAACTTCAGAAGGTTGAAATGAGATCGGCCCAAACACAAACCACGACTTTGCTCCTGTCGCAAGAGCCATCGATCGGTTATAGAATATCAAAACAGCCACCAGCAAAAATACGCCTAATCCATAGGCAATAGGGGCTAATCGCCACAGCTGTGATTCATCAAATCGTAGCAAAAAAACAATAATCAAGCCGCCAATAAACCAAAACCCACCCTGCACAATTACTGCACGAAGCGCTGTTCCAGCGGTTGAACCTTGCATATGCGTAGCTGCTTCAAACAAGGCACTCAAACCAATAATCATAAATAATAGCAAGGCTAAAATAATACCCCAGTCTAATTCTGATCCAGATGTTCGTTTTGAAATTTGTCGTCTTTGCTGCATGATATCTCCAAAATGCTAATCACTTCTTGTTTAACGCTACTTTGTGCTTAACCCCAAGAAGGATGGTATAAGTTATTACACAATTAATATTTCAATCGATTTATGTACAAAAAACGCCGCGAAAAATCACGACGTGCTTTATTTATTGATACAAATTAAAGCTTGCCAGAATCGCTTGTAAAGCCTCATCTTCATCTTTTGCCTGATTAATCACGGCTTGTTTACCGAAATACCCAGCAAACCCGCGTGTCGTTTTCTCAATGTATCCGATTTCTTTACTATCGACTAACACTTGCGTCCGTCCGTCTGTTGCGACAAGATCGACCCCAAAGCTTTGATTTTTTTTACTCATTATAGACCTCGATGTCCTGCCTTCATGTGCTCAAGAAGTGCGCCAGCACCTTTAGCCACGTTATCAAGTGGTGAATCTGACACAACAACTGGCACTTCAAGTGCATCAGATAGCAGTTGATCCATACCATGTAGCAAAGCACCACCACCCGTCAACATAATACCGCGATCAATAATATCAGCTGCTAATTCTGGTGGTAACTTGGCCAATACGGAGTGAGCCGCACGAACAATTTGTTGCAGCGTATCATGCAGTGATTCTTCAACTTCATTTGAGTTAATTGTGATTGTTTTTGGCATGCCTTCAAAATTATCACGACCACGCACTTCCATAGTCAATGGCTCATCAACTTGTAATGCAGATCCGATTTGGATTTTAATGGTTTCGGCTGTGCGTTCACCAACAATCAAGTTGTGACGACGTTTTAAGAAATTGACAATATCAAAATTCATCTTGTCACCGGCCACTCGGATTGATTCAGAGACAACGATATCGCCCAATGACAATACGGCAATATCAGATGTTCCACCACCCATATCAATCACCATTGAACCAATTGGCTTAAAAATATCCAGTCCAGCACCAACTGCCGCGACCTTTGGTTCATACTCCAAATAAACTTTGGCACCACCAGCTTTTTCAGCAGCTTGAATGATGGCCTTACGTTCAATTTCCGTAATGTTAGTTGGCGCACAAATCATGATATTAGGTTTTGACATGAACCCTTTAACATTTAGTTTGTCGACGAAGTAGGTCAACATTGCTTCTGTAACGTCAAAATCAGAAATCACACCATCTTTCAAAGGGCGTACTGCGCGAATATTCCCTGGTGTACGACCCACCATGCGATAAGCTTCTGATCCAACAGCCAATACACGATCAGTTTTGTCATCAACTGCGACAACTGACGGTTCGTTTAAGACGATCCCCTTGCCTTCGACGTAAATCAGAACATTGGCTGTTCCTAAATCAATTCCAATATCTTTTGCCATTTTATTTCTCCAAGATTTTTAGCTTTCGTACTATATTTTTCGTCGTACATAATCCAGTAAATTATACCATAATACCACTTTTTTTGCGGTGGATTCTCTCGTTAATCGGTCATTTCAGAACTGCATCCGGAATTTGCAAGACCCATTGCGTAATTGAAATAAAGAAGCTTGAGAGTAAATAGCCACCAATAATTGCTAGCATGACCTTCAAAAAAGTTGCCTGAACCGGTGTATAAGGCATGAATTTAGCAAAATTAATTGGTCTAATTGCCCAAAAAAAGAAATATATCATGATTAGGGTTAAGCTCAGGTCAAAAATCGGACTCATCTTGTTTCTCCTTAAAATGTTTACCTTGACTAAAAAGCTGTTTTTCAATTCTAATGTATCGCACAACAAATTTATATAAAATATAACCAATCACCCCACCAGTAGTGTTTGTGACCAAATCATTGGCATCAAATAGACGGTTAGAAAGATAAAAAAAAGTACTGATACCTTGAATTGTTTCGATGATTAAGGACGTTAAAAAAATCTTAGGTATAATTTTGAAAATACCACGCCATTTAGGTAAAACTAATGGTGCCAACAATCCAAATGGGATAAATAATGAGATATTGGCTAACATTTGATACCAACTAAAAGCCACGCCCTCAGGGTGAAAGACTGAAAGCCGCCAAAACTCATATTGTCCTAAACCCCCGTATCCTTTAATGACATCAATATATGTGCCAAAAGAGGGCCAGCGATAAAAGGTCAAGGTTAAAAAAGCAACTAAGACGGCGTAACCCGCCAATGCTAGTCGTCCCAAGATATTTTGCCAAGCCAACGCGCCTTCACCTTTGGATTTCAGGAGATAGCGTAGTAGTAAAATAACACTTAAAAACGCTACCACAAGACTAGCATTAACATTTTGCGCTGTGTATTGTTGATTGTTCAAATAAACAGTGTGCATAACTTAATATTATACCATTTGTCGTCCAGCATGACCTTATTTCCAAAATAAAAAGAACCGTTTCAGCAACGATTCTTTCCTTTCTTATTCGGCATTTTCACGACGATAATTCATCAAATCATGCGAAATTTCTGCCGTTGCAGCATAAGCTTTTTTGTAAGCAGCGTGCACCTTTTGATACTTCACAACATTGTCAGCGATTGGTTCATACGTAGCACCAAATGAAATAAAACTTTTAGCAGCATCTTGAACTGTATCAAACCATCCAAGACCAGTCGCTGCAAGCATTGCCGCACCCAATCCAGGTCCTTGCTCATTACGCAATGTTGTAACCTTTTTACTAAAAATATCGGCTTGAATTTGTAACCATAATGGTGATTTAGCGCCACCGCCAATAGCAACCACCGTGTCAAAATCAGCGCCCTCGCGATCATAAATATCAAAGATATCGCGGAATGAGAAAATAATACCTTCCAAAACTGAACGCACAAAATCATATTTCTGATGAGTGCCATCAACACCTAAGAATGCGCCACGAACATCTCCATCTGGATGCGGTGTCCGTTCACCCACAAGATAAGGTGTGAAAATTAAACCGTTAGCGCCAACAGTCGATTGTTCAGCAGAAGCAACAAAATCACTAAAATCTTCATCTTTTGCAAACGTATTTTTAAACCAAGATAATGAATAGCCCGCCGCCAAAGTAACACCCATGGAATAAAATTTATTTGGAATAGCATGATTAAAGAAGTGCAAATCGCCCTTATAATCAACATTTGCATTGTCTTCATACTTCAACACAACACCTGATGTCCCAATTGACGACATCACCATATTTGGCTCTAAAATGCCAGCCCCCACAGCACCCGCAGCGTTATCAGCTGCGCCACCAAAGACTTTGGTGTGCGTATCTAGACCCGAGAAAGTCGCGTATGATTCAGTAATGTTCCCCGCATAACCAATCGATTCAATCACTTCTGGGAAGAATGAAGCCGGTAACTCAAAAACTTCTTGAATTGTTTTTGACCACGTCTTCTTCGCAACGTCAAAAGCTACTGTGCCAGCCGCGTCTGAATACTCCATTTGTAGTTTACCGGTCATGCGATAACGCACATAGTCCTTGGGCAAAACAAAAGTCGTGGCTTGCTTAAAGATTTCTGGTTCATTTTCTTTTACCCAGAGGATTTTTGGTAAGGTAAACCCTTCTAAGGCACGATTGCGTGTAATATCAATAAATTCTTGACCAAGTGTTTCATTGATTTCAGTCACCTGTGCTGTCGTACGCGTATCATTCCAAAGAATCGCTGGACGTAATACTTGATTATTAGCATCTAACAAAACTAAGCCATGCATTTGTCCAGAAAAAGAAATACCATCGATTTCAGAGGGCTTAATGCCATCTTTTAAAATTAAATTAACAATGGCAACCGTTGTCCCATTGACCCAATCTTCCGGATTTTGTTCGGCATACCCAGGTTTTGGATATGAAAGTGGATAATCAAAACTTTGTTGCGCAACGATGTTACCCGTACGATCAACGGCTGATACTTTAACCGCCGACGTGCCAAGATCAACACCTAAAACAACTGATGTCATAGTTAGTACCTCATTCTTCTTTTGTTGTGATAAAAAGGATCGGAACACAACGTCCCGACCCTTGTCCGTGCAAATCTTTTGGTGGAACACGGAAAACTTAAATTATGCACCCAATACTGAGAAAATGTAATTATTCAAAGTTTGCTTAATTTGTTCTTGACGACCAGATTTCAAAGTAACATTGATATCAGCATCTGTCTTGTTTTCAGCATATTCAGCCAAATCCTTCAATGTCAACTTGCCGGCTTCAAAGTCTGCACCAATACCTTCGTCAAATGAAGCATAACGCTCTTTCAAAACATTTTCAATCACTTGATCTTCAATCAACTTAGCTGCTACTTTCAAGCCAGCAGCGTAGATGTCCATACCAGCAATGTGAGCATAGAACAAATCATCCATTTCAAAGCTTTGGCGACGTGGCTTTGAATCAAAGTTCAAACCGCCAGTTGGCAAGCCACCGTTCTTCAAGAATTCGTACATAACCAATGTTGCTTCATAGATGTCGTTAGGGAATTCATCAATATCCCAACCAATCAACTTATCGCCCATATTAGCATCAAGTGATCCCAACAAACCAGCTTCACGTGCAAAACGTACTTCATGTTCGTATGTGTGACCAGCCAAATAAGTGTGGTTACCTTCTAAGTTCAACTTGAATGTGTCTTCCAAACCATAAGTCTTTAAGAAAGCAATTGTTGTTTGGGCATCAAAGTCATATTGATGTTGTGTTGGTTCTTTTGGCTTTGGTTCGATCAAGAATTGCCCTGTGTAGCCAATTTCATTAGCATAGTCTTTAGCTAACTTGAAGAACGCTGCGATATGATCTAATTCACGCTTTGTATCAGTGTTTAACAAGAAATCGTAACCTTCACGGCCGCCCCAGAATACATAACTTTCTGAACCCAAACGCTTAGCAATATCTAATGAATGCTTGATTTGTCCAGCAGCGTATGCAAATACTTCAGCAAATGGTGATGTTGCGCCACCAGCCAAGAAACGCTTGTTAGTGAACAATGACGCTGTGTTCCAAAGTAATTTCTTGCCAGTTTCTTGCATTTTTTGCTCAATCTTGTCGATTACTTTGTCAAGATTTGCATTTGTTTCTGCCAAAGTGTTGCCTTCAGGTGCCAAATCACGATCGTGGAATGCAAAGTATTCAACGCCTGTCTTTTCCAAAAATTCAAACATGTAATCAACTTTAGCCAAAGCCAAAGCCATTGAGCCTTCTTCGCCTTCTTTATCCCAAGGGCGTGTTGCTGTACCTTCACCGAATGGGTCAACCAAACGTTGGTCCATTGTATGCCAGTAAGCAACTGAGAACTTGAGCCATTCGCTCATCTTCTTACCTGCTACAACTTCGTCTGCGTTGTAGTAATGGAAGCCATCTCCAGCTTGCAAAGATTTGTTACCTACGAATTCTACTTTAGGAAAAGAGAATAATTCAGCCATGTTGTTTGTTCCTCCTAGATGATTAAACATCTGTCTTTTAATTGTTTTTTAGTTGGTTGGTTTATACAACCAACTTACATGAATAATTATATATCCTTTCCAAATTCCTTGCAAGCCCTTTCTTATAAATCAAAGAAATATTCGATATATTTAGCCGTTTATAATATTTGTTCTAAACATTTCTGTATTGATATTGACAGTATATTAGAAAAAGATTAGTATTAAACTATCATTTATTGGAGGACGTTAAATATTATGAAATATACAGTTGTAGGTGCGGGTGCAATGGGGCTACGATATGGTATTTTACTACAAGAAAATGCCGGTGTTTCAGTTGACTATGTTGAGCCAACACAAGCAAGCCTAGATAAAATTCGCCAACAGGGTAACAAAGTTTGGAAATCACGTGATCACAAAGATCGTCACGAAATTAAAATTAACATTTTTTCACCTGAAGAATATCAGGGTTCCCCAGATGTTTGGATTTTCTTTATGAAGCAAATGCAATTGCAAGATACACTTGACCGTCTTGCGCCAAAGTTTAAGCCAGGTCAAACAGCACTTGGTGCAATGAATGGTATGGGCCATATCGAAAAACTACAACATTATTTTGATGATGAACACATTATTGGTGGTACGGCTATGATTGCCACTGTCTTGAATGATTACGGCGACGTCGATTTCATGGGTGCTGAAAGTGCCGGCTCATCAGTCTATGCCAATTTGACAGAAAAGCCATCTGAAGTAATGGATCAAGTGCAAAAAGATTTTCAAGCAGCACATTTGAACCCGTCTTACACTGAAAATTTCATGGGAACTCTTTTGACAAAAGTCTTCTTTAACGCAGTGGAGAACTCAATTGCTACAATGTTCCAATCACGCATGGGTCAGTTAATGGCCTATGACGGTTTCTTAGAAGGTATTGCTCGACCATTGGTTAACGAGGCTTACGATGCTGCCGAAGCGGCTGGCATCCAACTCATCGAATCGCGTGACGACATGGTCAAACAAGTTGATTACGTTTCAAATGTCGCTAACCCCTTACATTTTCCATCTATGTATCAAGACTTTGTTAAGGGTCGCCCGACAGAAGTCGACTATATCAACGGCTGGATTGCAGATTTGGCTGACAAAAATGGTACACAAGCGCCTAATCATCATCTGGTCACAAACTTTGTTCATCTTGCGGAAGCTATGCGTAAGTTCACCCCACCAGTCAATAAATTATCACCAGATTATACTGGTGCATAATTGAAAAATATTTTTTTGTAAAAATCCCCAGCAATAACTTCAGTCATTGCTGGGGATTTCATGCTAATGAATTGTAGGTTAGGATTTAAAGAGTTTGAAATTATGCGCATCCGTCAAAGTCACAGTACCATGTTGCATAAAATAATCCGCAATGATATCAGCCACTTCTTCGGTGTCTTCAAAAATAATTTTATCTGGTGAAAACATACTAAAATCGCCGCCACCAATCGCTCGATAAGTTGTCATCCCAACTTTTAATTCATCCTCATCAGCAACACGATGACCATGGTATTGCAAATCAACTAATCTCGAACCAATTGGTTGGCTAATATCAAACGCATAAACTATGCCATACCATATATCATAATTATAATGTTGCGGCTTGGGATATTGATAGTTTGGACTAATGATTACTTTGTCATTCAACACGCTAAAATAACTGGCATATTTTTCTAAGGCTAATTTAAAATCGGATCCCGTTATTTTGAGTATAGCCAACGTTTCAGCGTATGGATAATTAATAGCCACTTCACGTCGCGTTACCTGAGTGTCAAACCCATGTATGGCATCATTGAAGATAGCATTGGCTACAATATCTACCCCTAAACGTTCAGACGCAATGCGATTAATTAATTGAATATATGGATGATTATCTCGTCTTGCCGCAAAAGGATCAGCAAATTTCGCTGATTGGGTAAGATGCCCCAATGGCTTATCTAAATATTGTTCCGTCGCCTGTTGTGCAGTATCAACTGCCGACATCACTTTTTGTTGGGGTACACTTGTTGCTGTCTGAATTAATGATGCATCACTTATTTGATTCTGTAAATCAAGATGGATACACCCCACATCTGAACCGCGATACCCAGGCTGCGTAAAAGGTACGCCATTTACTTTTCCAGCAAGACGACGATGCTGATGACCAGTAATTAAGGCGTCAATGCCAGGCACATCACGCATCAAGGCATAGCCCTGATTTTCACCCCGATCTGTTTCTGTTAGTTCACCGGACAATGGATCACGTTCTAAACCGCCATGATAGGAAACAATTACAACATCAGCCAGTTCTCGGAGTTTTGGTACCCATTTTTTTGCAACGGCAACAGGATCATTAAATAAAATACCGGCAATGTTTGATTGTTGTTCCCAATGTGGAATATATGCCGTTGTCAAACCCAAAATAGCAATTTTAACTCCCTTCCGATGCACAATTTTATAAGGTTTCCCCATGAAAGGAACGCCATTTGCTTTTAATAGGTTAGCATTTATGACGTCTTTGTCGCTTTCAGTCGCCTTTAAATAGTCAACACCAAAATTAAACTCATGATTTCCTAATACTCTGGCATCGAATCCTACCGAATCATAAATTTCTTGATACACAGGTATAAATTGCTGTGCCTTTTGAGCAATGAAGTTCGTCAAAGGAGACCCTTGAATAAAATCACCATTTTCAATCGCAATCACAATTTCATCGTCAGCTTCTTGGAGGCGTGCATTAGAAACGACTTGTGCTGCACGCGAAAAACCAAATGGCTGATGCATATCATCACGCTGCTTGAAATCAGTGGGTGTGACAAATCCGTGGGTATCACTTGTTGATAGTATTGTAATTCGCATGTGATTTCCTTTATACTAGAAGAATATAGAAAAAGATATTTTGGAGATTAGTTGCATGATTATTTCCGTTAAAAACAAACAAATACGGCGCGCGATTCTATTCGTTGTATTAGCAATTTTATTAACGATTTTTGTTAAAATTAATTTTATCATACCGATTGGTATAGATGATGGTATTCGATACTTTATGTCAGCAACGCAAACAGGATTAAATGACATCGTTATGTCGATTTTTTCATTTCTCGGGTCTCCGGTTGTTGATTTAATTTATATTTTTATTTTAGCTGGTGTACTACTTGTGGCTGGCCTTCGAATTCCAGCTATATGGTCTGTGCTGACCATTGTTCTTGGTGAACTTTTAGCTTTCATCGTATGCCAATTAGTAGAACGGAATCGACCAATCGGACATCTACTGAGTGATACGGGTTATTCCTTTCCAAGCCTACACATATTTGGAATTTTTACAGCTATCTTCATTTTATTGCTACTTGTTATACCCAATATAACTTCTCCAAGGAGCCAATTGATTAGTGGATGGGCTATCACTCTCGTAGGACTCATGTCATTATTGTCACGTTTATACTTTAGCGCGAACTATTTAAGTGACACAGTTGCCAGTGTACTATTTGCCTACGCGTGGGTGATTCTAGCCGCTTCTTTGTATTCTCCACTAGCCAAGCGACTCACCAAGATATCAATATTCGAACATGAAGAAATATAAAAAAATCGCTTGCGCGATTTTTTTTTGGGTCTTATAGCCACTTCTTATAATCATCATCATCCAAAGCTTCAACTTCACCAAGTAGATAGCCATTTCCAACACCAGAAAAGAAATCATGGTTAGCTGTTGAGGTTGAAAGTCCGTTCATAACAACGGGATTCACATCATCTGCGCCGTCAGGAAACATTGGTTCTTGACCCAAATTCATTAACGCTTTGTTTGCATTATAACGCAAGAATGTCAAAACTTGTTCTGTCCAACCAATTTCATCGTACAATTCGTGTGTGTACTTTTCTTCATTTTCGTACAATTCATAAAGTAAATTGTACATCCATGTTTGTAGTTCTGTTTGTTCTTCTTCAGATAATTGATTAAATCCAATCTGGAATTTATACCCAATATAAGTGCCATGCACTGACTCATCGCGAATGATTAATTTAATAATTTCAGCGACATTCAACATTTTATTATGTCCCAAGAAGTATAATGGTGTATAAAATCCTGAATAGAATAAGAATGTTTCTAGAAATACAGAAGCAATTTTCTTCTGCAAGGCTGTGCCTGTTTGGTAAATATCGTTAATCCGGTGTGCTTTAAATTGCAAAAATTCGTCGGTATCAGCCCAATCAAAAATTTTCTCAATTTCAGCTTTTTCATTTAGCGTTTCAAAAATGGAAGAGTATGACTTCGCATGAACAGATTCCATAAATTGAATATTGTTTAACACCGCCTCTTCCTTCTGGTTGATAGCATCTAACTTAAGTTGTGCCATACCATCTTGTGACTGAAGCGTATCTAGCGTTGTTAAGCCACCAAACACTAAATTCATCGTTTCACGCTCTTGATCAGACATATTACCACGCCAATGCTTCAAGTCATTGGAAATCGGAATACGTGTATCTAACCAAAATTGTTGGGTTAACTTTTCCCACGTTGCTTTATCCAACTCGTCTTCGATGTTGTTCCAGTTAATTGCTGTGTATGATCCGTTATTAATATGTGCCATTATTGTTCTCCAATATTACGTTTTATTTTATTATATATTATTTCAGCATCAAACACACTACCACGTAACTCGTAAGCAGCAATCATCGGCACATTAAATTTTTTCGCATAACGAATAGCTGTTAAATTGAACTGAACATTGAAATTGCGATTACCTGATCCCACAACGCCTTTTAAATGACGTGCATTATTGCCAAAATCAATATATTCGCCCAACGCGTTAGTAAAAATCTCAGTTACTTCCGGTCCTGTACCGGTTCCACCAGTTAAATACGTTGGTACGAGTGCAAAAAAGGGTTCTGTTTCATTAGCATACTCTGTTTCATCACCAATTAAGCGAGCGTTCAGAGTATCTCCTTGTTCGATAGCAACTTTTTTAAGCTTTTCAACAAATGATTTCGTATTACCTTCTGTTGAGGCATATAATAAATTAATGTGTGTCATTCAACTCTCATCCAGAATTTTTTATCGTTATTGTTTGCTGCGCAACATCTTTTAATTGTTAAATTGAGCAACTTTCGCACTCACTCACACCAGATTCCTGATTATCATCAGTAAATGTTCGAACATAATAAATTGACTTCAAGCCTTTATTAAACGCATAATGACGTAAAATAGTCAAATCACGCGTTGTCATTTTATCTGTACGACCCTTTTTCCATTCATACAAATCATCTGACAATGTTGACCGCATAAAGAATGTTAACGCCATACCTTGATCAATATGCTCTTGCGCAGCCGCGTAAACGTCAATTACTTTTCTCATATCAGTATCATAGGCTGAGATATAATAAGGCATTGTTTCATTGCTCAATCCTGGTGCAGGATAATACACTTTCCCGATCATACCCTCTTGTCGCTCTTCAATACGATTAACAATTGGCAACAAAGAAGCTGTTGTATCATTAACATAGGAAATAGAACCAGTTGGTGCGATCGCATGACGATAAGCATGGTACATGCCATACTTCATCACATTGTCTCGTAATTCAGCCCAATCATGCTTAGTGGGTAAGTGATGCTCTGAAAATGCTTCTTGAACCTTCGCTGTTTTTGGTGTCCAATCTTTTTCTAGGTATGTGTTGAAATAATCACCACTTGCATACGTTGATTGATCAAATTCAAAGAATTGTTCATGACGTTCTTTGGCAATTTTCATAGATGACTTGATTGAGTAATAATTAAGCGTCATAAAGAATGTAGATGTAAAGTCCAATGCCTCTTCGTCACCATAGTACATTTTATTTTGTGCGAAGTAGGCAGCCAAGCCCATGGCACCCAATCCAATCGCATGCTTCTCACGATTACCTAACGCAACAGAAGGCACAACATCTAGGTTTGATGAATCAGAGACAAAAGTCAGTGCACGCACCATTGTGTCAACAGATTCCTCAAAATTATCAGTCTGCATCATGTTAACAATATTGATTGAACCCAAGTTACAACTGATGTCTGATCCAAGCTTTGTATATTGCTGCTCATTGTTCAAATCTGATGGCGTTTGGACCTGCAAGATTTCTGAACACAAATTTGAAGACACTATCTTCCCTTTAACTGGATTGGTTTTATTTGCAGTATCAAGATTAATAATATAAGGGTAACCTGATTCTTGCTGCAGCTTAGAGATTTCTTCTTCTAGCATACGAGGGTCAATGCGGTATTTACGAATCGCTTCATTAGCGACCATATTATCGTATTCACCTGTAATATCAACATAGTTGAATGGCACACCATAGACTTTTTCAATGTCTTCTGGGCTAAAAAGATACATCGGTTGATTTTCTTTAACTAGTTCATAAAACTTATCTGGGACAGTTAAGCCAAGTGACAAGGTCTTAACACGAATTTTTTCATCCGCATTTTCTTTTTTAGTTGACAAAAATGCCAAAATATCGGGATGAAAGACTGATAAATAAACAACCCCGGCGCCTTGTCGTGCACCAACCTGTGATGAAAAAGTAAAGGAATCTTCAAGTAATTTCATGATTGGTACAACGCCGCCCGCAGCATTTGCAATGCCCATTACTGGTGCACCAGCTTCGCGAACGTTAGAAACATTAATGCCAACGCCACCACCCATTTTTGATAATTGTAGTGCAGAGTTTATTGTTCGGCCAATTGAGTTCATATCGTCTGATGTTTGTATCACAAAACATGACACCAATTCACCACGACGCGCACGTCCTGCATTTAAAAAGGAAGGTGTTGCCGGTTGATATCGTTGGTGAATCATTTCATCAGCCAATCGTAATGCTAAAGCTTCATTGCCATCCGCGTAGTACAATGCATTCATAGCGACACGATCAACATAGGTTTCCACATAGTGTTCCCCATCGTTAGTTTTCAAGGCATATTGATTATAGAATTTAAAGGCAGCCATAAATGACTTGAAGTTAAAATGCACACTGTCAAGGTAGGCATATAGTTCTTCAATAAAAGGCATTCGATATTTTTCAATAAAACTACGCTCCAAAAAATCATTGTCAAAAAGCCACTCAAATCTTTGTGACAACGAGTCAAATTTAAGTACATTTGGCCACACATTCTCAGTTAAAAATGCATCAAGCGCCTCCTGATCCTTTTCAATTTGAATTTGGTTGTTCTTTGGGATGTTGATTTGATTGTTTAAATCAAAGTAAGTAACTTTATCAATATCTAATGTCTTCAATGGCATAACGCTATCCTCTTTTTTTGTTTCATATTTTTACTGCTTATTTTACAAAATAATCTAATAAAAAAGCATCATTGCGGCTGCGTCGCAAGATGCTCGGAATACGGCTTGAATTAAGCAGATATTTTTTTGAGCACATCTGGACGGAAGCCAGAAAATGATGGCATACCCTCAATAGCAACAACTGGCGTTTGTCGATAACCATTAGCTTTCAATTCATCAACATATTGTGTCTCTTCTTCAATGTTAACTTCTTTAAAAGCAATACCCTGCGCCTCTAAAAACTTTTTCGTCATTTTGCATTGCACACAGTTATATTTTGTATAAATTGTTACTTTTTCCATGACACGTACCTCACATTTATATCCATTATTTTGTTTAGTTTTAGTTAGAACTGTTGATTAATAGTTTACCGCAATTCGATAATTCTACAAGGACCAAAACTGTCTTCACAAACATTTGTTCGATAAAATCAAGTCATAGCTCAATTCACAAGCTAAACAAATTAATAAAATTCACAAGCGCCCACCACGAACATTGAAAGCGTTGATATATAAGGGTTTTTCTGAATCGCAGCACTCTGAAATAATTTAATAAAAACGATAGATGCGTTATGCATTAAGGCGTTGTGTTTGTGAAATTTTATTTTTAAAGAAATCATTAAGCTGATTTTTGTTCGCCTTTATCCACCCCAATTGCAGCTTCAAACTTAATCATTCGTTAAATTTTAAGAAGCGATAAAAATCACCGTATGACGACTTTTTTTGGTATAATAACTCTTAGTATATAAGAAAAGAGGTTTACGAATTTGGATTCTGGTCCGTCTTTGATCATCAACTTTTTTGTTATTTTGGTGGTCTTGTTGTTAGCTATTCTGTTTACTTTAACGGAATATTCATTGGTTAAGGTGCGACTAAGCGCTTTAAAGGTTTTACAGGAAGATCGTGACAAGCCTTCCCGTAACATCAGTAACGCCATTCACATGGTGACACACCTGACTGAATATCTCTCGACAGCGCAAGTCGGGATCACATTAACAAGTTTGATTTTAGGTTGGATTGGTGAAGAAACTGTCGCTGACATCATTCTCAAATCAGGTATTATTCCTGCTGAATATGCCCACGCAGTTGCCTCAGTCGCAGCTATGATTATCTTCACTATTGTCCATGCTGTGTTTACAGACCTTGTACCTAAAAATATTGCGATTGAATCGCCTGTAAAAGTCTTACTATTTATTGTTCGACCAGTTCGCTTCTTTCATATCACGTTATTCCCCCTAATATGGGTATTAGATCATTTATCAAACGGTATTACACATTTATTAGGATTTAAAACTGACGGCGAAGAAGACATATATTCTCAAACCGAAATTTTATCACTGTCTAAAAACGCAGCAGCAGCTGGTGAATTAGATGAAGAAGATTTAACCTTCATGCAGCGTGCTTTTGAAATGAACGATAAAGTTGCTGTTGATATCATGATTGATCGTACATCAATGACTGTCATTGATGTTAAAGCTTCTATCGCAGAAGGTGTTAATTTATACTTGCAAGAACGTTATTCACGTTTTCCGGTTGTTGCGGACAATGATAAAGATAAAGTGTTAGGCTATGTCTTTAACTATGATCTAGTTCGCCAAGCACGTATTAAGTCATCTGACCCTGTTTCAAAGATTATGCGTGACATCCCCGCCGTACCCGAAAATATGGACTTACACGACGTCATGGATGAAATGATTATCAAACGTTCCCCTATTGCCATTGTTGTTGATGAATACGGTGGTACTTCTGGTTTAATTACTGATAAGGATATTTATGAAGAACTATTTGGTACAGTTCGTGACGAAATAGATGATGTATCAGATGATTATATTGAAAAACTTGGTGATCATCGTTTCAAAGTTTCTGGTAAGATGACCCTTTATGACTTTGAGCGCTACTTTGATAAAAATATCAAAGAACTGGAAAATGATGATGCAGTAACATTAACTGGTTATGTGTTAAATCACGATCCCGAATTCCGCGCTGGTGATACCATGACTGTTGCCAACTTCCAGCTAACAGCACTTGATTATGATAATGCTTATATATCTGAATTCATTGTAAAAGAACTACCCACACCCAAAGAGGATGTTAATAGTAATGGTATTTTTGATGATGAGGAACTTGAGTCTGAGTCACAATCTGAAAGTGAATTATCTAACCATTAATTAATCAAAAACGAGTGTAACTTACTCGTTTTTTTGATTGGTTTGTAATCTTTACTTTATCACTAATTTAATTGTTCGTGATTATGGTAAAATAGAATTATTATATTGAGGAGGAACAGTATGTCAGTCCATATCTACATGGTGCGCCATGGCGAGACTTATTTTAACTTTTTACACCGTTTTCAAGGATGGTCTGATGCCCCTCTGACTGAAAAGGGCATTCAAGATGGCTATCATGCCGGTACACGATTAGCCAATGTTCATTTTGATGGTGCTTACTCATCAGATTTAACACGAGCCATTCATACCGCACGCTACATTTTAGCTAACAATACGAAGTCTGATTTTTCAGATCCAACGCAACTTCCTGATTTCCGAGAAGAAAATTTTGGTGCTTTTGAAGGTGTTAGCGGTGAGATTGTGCTCACGACGTTAGGTGCCTATAAAAAAGACCAATTTAGTAATTTTTCAGATGTTATCACGCGTTATAGCATGGCTGATGCGATGAACGTCATGGCTGAAGCCGATCCTTTCAATCTAGCTGAAAATCATGAAGCGTTTCTAAAACGTGTTAAGCATGGTTTTAATGACTTGCTGAATCATCACCATGATGGTGACAATATTCTCCTCGTCTCACATGGCACAACTATTCGTGCTATTGCCGAATATTTTGGCAGACGTGACTTGTCAGCTATTAGTGTTACGAATGGCGCAGTCATGCAACTGGACCTATCAACCGATGAACAGGCTGATATTATTAACTTTAACGACGATACAACCGTGTTTTAATTGAAGAAATCAACTCAAAAAGACGATACATCAGCAATGCCATGTATCGTCTTTTTTATACGTTTAATGCTTGTTTCAAATTTTCACGTTGTTTTACACGGTAATATGTCACAAGTAAGATAGTCAGTGCCAAAAGCCATATAATCAAAATCATGACATTTGGCTCAATATCATTACCGCCAAAAACAAGTGAATTGACTGCATTTTTCAAAGCTGACAATGGCCAAAATGGTCTTATAAATGCAAAGATTGAATCCTGTAAAATAATTGGATCATTAGGCACAACAAAGACAGTTTGGATAGCTAATAGTACAGTTGACAACCACCAGCCAGCTTGGCCTAACCACTGCTTCAGGTACCAAACTAAACTCATCATGCTCCATTGACTCAATAATGTGATGCCAGTCAAATACCAAAAGTTGCCGATGTTCACATGCCAAAGGAAAGCGCTGCCTACCATCAAAATGCTACCCAAAATGCTTAGCAAACCACCAATTTGAAAGTTTTCCCACCATTGTTCTAATGCCAAAGCGTCTGTTTTGGTTGGCTTAACTGGCAATAGTAGTCCAAATAGTACTGACATCATAGAAACACCAACGACTAACAATGACGCCATTAAAACTTGTCCCTGCGTTCTTATTGGCTTGATGTCATTCGTTTTTAACATGAGCATTTGCGTCAACGCCGTATTTTTGTCTGGCTGATTGCTCAATAACGATTTCAGTTGGCTTGAAATTTCTTGCTGTCCACCGTTGATATTTTTGGCACTCGATTGAATAACGCCTGACTGATCGCTCAATGCTTTGGTACTGCTTAAATTGGTGGCAATACTGCCTATACCACCAGCAATCGTCGTTTGCATTTTGTATGAAATATTATTAATTTCTACTGCCAAGGACTGAATTTTCGTTTTATCACCCCCATTAACAGCATCATTTAATTGCGCGGAATAGGTAGACAAATCCGTGATCAAATCAGCCGCATTAGACTGTAAATCATTTGCGGCATCAGCATCAATGCTATTGCCTACCGCTTGCAAATTAGTTTGTAAGTCTTTTGTTTGCTTTGCTAGATTTTGACTTTGTGAACTTAGCTTCGATAACGTGGAATCACTTGTATTGCCCAAAGACAACTTATTATTCGCTATCGCAACTATTCCGTTGAGTTGATCTTCAATGTATTGCGTCGCATATTGACTATTTCCTGTTGCAACAGTAACATTGACCATAGCTGATTTGCCACTCTTTTTATAATCTGCTAATTGCGTCGTTAATGAAGTAGGAATTTCAATCATCGCGCTAATACGCCCTTGCTTTAGCGCCAGCTTTGCTGCCCTAGTTGATTGATAAGTACTTGTTTTGAAATGCTTACTTTCCTTTAACTGTTGTTGCAATGTGTCGCCAAATCGCTGGTTTTTACCATTCAAGGACGCTGCCTTATCTTGGTTTATTACCGCTACGACTAGACGGTCTGTTTTCTGATTACTGTGACTAGTTGCCCCCAAATAGCCGACAATCAGTAAGACAGGCAAAACCACTGCTACTAGCCACTTTCCCAATATACGTTTATTTCCTAACACCGCTTGCCAACCCAACATAAAAAGCCTCTTCATCTTAAACTCTGCTACTAATAGCATACGAGATTGAAGTGGCCTTGTGGATAACTTTATAAAGTTTTATCATTTTTAAAGAAATTATGGCAAAGTATTCCCTGCCGCCATATAGACGTCATACCATTCCTGATTAGTCAACTGAAAATCAAGCTTCGTCATATCAATAATACGGCTTGGCGTCATGGAACCAATTATAACTTGCATATTGGCCGGATGATGCAAAATCCAGGCAACAGCAATAGCGCTTTTTGATACGTCATATTTGCTAGCCAACTTTTTTAACGTTTGATTAAGTTCTGGAAACTTTTCATTATCAATGAAAACACCTTCAAAAAATCCAAATTGGAATGGTGACCAAGCTTGAATGGTCAGATTGTGTAACCTCGTGTAAGATAGAATACCGCCATCATGATCAACACTGGCTGCGTCATTCATATTAACGTGCAATTCAGAATCAATCATATTAGTGTGCATTATGCCAAATTGCAATTGGTCAATTTGCAGCTTTTCCTCTCCTAAAGCATTCTGAATCAGCGCAATTTGGTAAGGATTCATGTTAGAAACACCAAAATGGTGTACTTTCCCAGCGGTTTTCAAGTCGGTGAAAGCACGTGCTAACTCATTAATGTCAACCAATGTATCTGGCCGATGCAGCAAAAATGTATCAAGATAATCAGTTTGTAAACGTTCTAACTCAATATCAACGCTAGCAATCAGATGATCATAACTAAAATCAAAGCGCGGTCCTCTTTCACCATCTCCGTTGATTTGACCGTTGGGTAAAATAATACCAGCTTTTGACTGTATAAAAATTTCATCACGCTTGACACCCGCATCTTTCAATGCTTGACCAAAAACAATAGATGATTGACCACTACCATAAATATCAGCCGTATCAAAAAAGTTAATTCCGGATGCCAATGCCGTTTCAACAATTTTTTGGGCTTCTTCTGATGTTTTATCGGCAATTCTCATGACGCCCAAGGCAACTGCACTTGACGTCAGATTTGTACTACCAATTTGAATTGTTTTCATGTGATATACCTTTCATATAACAATTAATTTAAAACCAGCTACATTGAAAGTAATATAGCACAGCTGGTTAAAGCTGAACTATATGAAATCACTTTCAGTGATAGCTGGCGATTTGTGTCCTTATTCAGCTGTTTCAAGCAAACCATACTTACCATCTGTTCGCTTGTAGATAACTGAGTCTGTGTTAGATTCAGCATCTTTAAAGATAAAGAAATCATGTTCTAGCAAATCCATTTGCAGCGCTGCCTCTTCAGGTGACATTGGCTTTAAATCAACCTGCTTTGTACGTACAATTTGTAATGCCGAATCATCAACGTCCGTCTCAGGAATTTCGTCATGTGAATCAATACCCTTAAAGCCTGTTTCACGTGACTTACGGTTAATTTTTGTCTTATACTTACGAATTTGGCGTTCAATCTTTTCAGATACATTATCTACTGCTGCATACATATCAGCATTTGTATCTTCAGCTCGCAACACTACGTATGGTAATACGATTGTGACTTCTACTTTACCAGAGTTATCCGAACGATACGTGCGTAAATTGACATTTGCTTTTGCACTTTCTTCAATATAACGATTCAGTTTCGTTAAACGCTTCTCAACATAGTCACGGATTGCGTCTGTTACTTCGATGTTTTCACCACGTACATTATAATCTAACATAATAAATTCCTCCATACACGCTTTATTATGATAACAATCTAAGTATCATCAAATTCAGCGTGGTTTTTATCTTGTTGCTAACTACATTATATCACAACTGTAAGCGTTTTCTGTAAAATTCACCATTTTTTCATTTTTAGCGGGCCAATGAAATACTTTTGACAGTTTTTGCGCCCGCCTGATAAAGCAAATTAGCTGCGTGGTACATTGTATTGCCGGTTGTGTAGACGTCATCCACTAATAAAATACGCTGACCCACTACTAATTGGCTTGATACACTGAGAGCAAAAGGCTGTTGACGGTTCATACGCTCGCGTCGTCCAAATTGTGATTGATGATCTTTTTTGCTTGCAGTAACAGAAAGTATATCGGATAAAGTTTGCCCATTCAGCATACCACTAACTTGATTAAACCCACGCGTTTGCATAGTATAGTGACTGACTGGAATTGGGACAACAATATCCTTATCAATACTATCAATCAGTCGGATTAAGTCGTGATTAAATAAATCTTTTAATAAAAAATCACCATTAAACTTATATTGCTGCATATAAGTTTTCATAACATCATTATATTGGTAAATTGCCCGATGTTCCAATAACGGATAGCCTTTATTTTGCCAGCGAATACAATCAAAACACATTTCTGGTGTCGCTTGTAATCTGCCACAGTTTGGACAAAATATATCATTAATAAGTACCAATTGGTTACAACAATCCTCGCACAGATTATTTGAATCGGTAGACATTATTCCCAACAACGATAAAAATGATTGATCCTCTGTCAAAGGCAAACCACATAGTTGACACAACTTTCTAGATTGATTCACGCAATTTCTCCCCCAAATGATTGAGTTGTATAATTTGACGTTGGGCAGCTTTGACTTTTAATGTCACATGCTCAACGTAGGCCAGTACAAGCCCAGTGGGACAATCAGATTTTCTACCAACGCGTCCAGCAATTTGGACCAAAGCATTTTCGGTAAACATTTCATCATCAGCGCCCA
Organism: Leuconostoc pseudomesenteroides KCTC 3652; assembly: GCF_014634745.1. Classification (GTDB taxonomy): domain Bacteria; phylum Bacillota; class Bacilli; order Lactobacillales; family Lactobacillaceae; genus Leuconostoc; species Leuconostoc pseudomesenteroides. The sequence continues at coordinate 56,499 of NZ_BMBP01000009.1, read as the reverse complement.
AAATGATGACATCAATGCCAGGAAAAGTCACACCACGTTCAAGTATTGTTGTCGTGACAAGATATTGTAAATTTTCATTGCGCATACTTTGTACCTTTTCTTGTCGATGTTTATCATTGGCATGCACAAAATCACCATGCATTCTTGGAAACCACCGCCTGATAGTTTCTTGTACAGGTTTTAAATCTGACACTTTAGGCACAAAAACCAAAAATCGTTTATTCGTCTCCACTAAGTAACTAAGCTGTTTTCGAAACTTTCTTGGTAGTTTTTTACGCCAATTACTGAGTCGCGCTAATTGAATTTCTGGTAACAAATGTTGATGAAATCGCAGTGGCAAATACGAGACTGGTAACCCTTTTTTAATCCGCTTTTTTAGTTCTCTAGTTGGTGTTGCGGTCAGATAAATCATCGTATGACGAACTTTAACGGCATTTTTCACAGCATGCGTTAGCATCTCATTACCAGCAAATGGAAAACTATCAACTTCATCAATAATTAGGACATCAAAGGCTTGTCTAAATCTTAAGAGTTGGTGTGTGGTTGCCAATACAAGTTGAGTATACCGATAACAATCAGTCTGTTCCCCATATAACGTCACCATGTCCGTTTGAGCAAATGCAGCACGTAATCGCGGTGATAATTCAACAATAACATCAACGCGCGGTGCAACAATGCCGATGCGCAGTTTTTGCTGCAAAGCGCGATAAATAAGCGGAAATAACATTTCTGTTTTGCCCGCACCCGTCACAGCCCACACTAAATGTTCTCGTTGCAGTGCTAAAGTGGTCAGTAAGTCTTCACTAACTTTTTGCTGTTGACTGGTTAAAGTCCCCGTCCAACTTAGTACCACTTTCCCATTAAATTGATTGGGTTCAGGCAAAGAGATTAGATTATCTAATGAACTAACACGACCAAGCGTCAGACAGGCGCGACAATAAAACGCATCATTTGGTAATGGCGATACTAATTTTTGGTTACAACGTTGGCAAACACCTCCCTGAAATGCTGTCCTCGTGTTTCCTAAACTATTATCTATTTTTGGACAGACTAACTGCCTTCCGTAGAGATTTTCTATTTCCATACTGTATAATACGATGTATGGAACATTACTTCACAATTTCCCAAAAAACATATACTTGGGATCAAGTTATTAAAAAATCTCGCTTTATCTTGAATGTTGCGCGAATTAATTCTGAAGAAGAAGCACGCTTATTTATTGCACAAATCAACAAGCAACATTACAAAGCCAACCATAACGTTTTTGCCTATATGCTAGGTGATCAAGATCAAATACAACGTTTTAGTGACAATGGTGAACCTAATGGTACGGCCGGTGTACCAATGTTAGAGGTCCTCCAGAAAAATAAAATTCACGACGTTGTGGCCATTGTGACGCGTTATTTTGGCGGTGTCAAGCTAGGGGCTGGGGGCTTAATTCGTGCTTATGCTAGCACAACAGCAGACGGGTTGAAAGCAGCTGGCTTTGTCGAACGACTAGCGTTGCATCAAGTGACTATTACAATTGCCTACAAGCACGTTGATAGCCTAATTTACTGGTTAACACAAAATGACTATCAAATTATGAGCACAAATTACGATGAAAACGTTCATTTAATCGTCCCTGTGTCTGAAGAAGGGCTGCGTAGCTTTCAAAATACACTGACGAATCAATTTGCCGGTAACATTGTCTTTGATATTGGTGACATAACTTTCTTTGAAATTCCGGTCAAATAGGCTATAATTAAATAGTTATGATCCGCTAGTGTAATGGATCGCACGCAAGATTCCGGTTCTTGAAATCCGGGTTCGACTCCCGGGTGGATCATTATAAATGCTATGATATAACTTTGTAGCAAAAAAGCTGATACTGTTGATACAGTATCAGCTTTTTTATTAATCAATTGTCATAGCTGCCGGCTCTGGCGCTATGACATCATGTCCAGTTTCACGTTTGATTGTTTCAAATAAAATTCCTTCACGTAGACCAGACTGAGAGAAAATGACTTGCTGACCACTCAATAGAATCAGTAATTCCATCAAGGGTAGTAACCCACCAATAATAATGTCCCCACGTTCTTTAGCTAAACCAGCCATTTTTTTGCGTTCATCTAGATCTTTGCTTAAAATCATCTGATAAATTGCAGTAGCATCTTGCGTGCTCAAATGGTAGCCATGAACTGGTAAATCAACAATCTTCTTTTGTCGACGCGAAATCTTTGCTAATGTTCTATTGCTGCCCCCTAGCGCAACCAAAGGTAAATTTGCTGCCTCATTGAGCCATGAGACATCACCAAACATTCGCCGTAAGGCGACAGTGGCTTCAAATAATGAAGCAGCGCTCACGATATCTTTTTCTAGGTAACCTTCACTAATTGTGACAGCGCCAATGGGCAAACTCACTTCATGTAACGCTTCCTTGTTTCTGACTAGCACTAATTCAGCCGAAGCACCACCAGTGTCTAGTATCAACGCATCATTGATGTTAAGCGTATTGACAATACCAACGTAATCAAAATGCGCTTCCTGTTCACCAGTTAATACTTCCAACGGCCACACCATTGTGTTTTTAAATGCTACTAGAAATTCATCTTGATTAGCCGCCTGACGCACTGCAGCCGTCGCTACTGCCCTAACATTGATGTCGGCCTCAGGATAAACTGATAACGCTTTTTTAAAATGTTTTAACGCGTCTAGTGTTCGTGCAATAGCTTCGGGCTGCAAAATTTTATCCTCGCCCATGCCTTCGGACAAGCGTACCATTTCTTGATAACGCTCCAAAACCTCATAGTGACCATCCTGATGGTACTTACTAATCGTCATACGGACTGAGTTAGATCCTAGATCTATCACCGCTAGTATTGTCATACTTCCTCCCCTGTAAATGGATTATTAATTGGTTCAAAATCTCGGCGCCGATGTAACGCCTCTTCACGTTGTTGTAATTCAATTTGTTCTGCCAATGAAGCCGCAATAAAAAATTCTTGGGAGTTGCTGGCTGACAAACCGCGTCGATCTATTTTTTCAAACACACCATCGTCTTGTAAAACACGCGTTTTAACGTTGTCTTCCCACATGGTTTTGAAAATTGATAAGACACGTTGCCGAAGGGTAAGGTTCTTAATAGGAAACAACAATTCTACTCGGCGGTCCAAATTTCTAGTCATCAAATCCGCTGATGATAGGTAAACTTCTGGATCGCCATCATTTTCAAAACTATAAATACGACTATGCTCCAAAAAACGACCAACAATCGAATGTACTTCAATTTTATCACTAATTTTTGGAATCCCGACACGCAACATCACAATGCCGCGGACAATTAATTCAACTGGTACACCAGCTTCACTGGCTTCATATAAATGTCGAATCATGTGTTCATCTGAAAGTGAGTTAAATTTCATTTTAATACCTGCTGGTTTGCCAGCTTTTGCATTGGCCATTTCAGCGTGAATTTTGTCGTAAATAAACTCACGAATACCTTCCGGCGACATGTGCAATTGGTGGAAATACACGGGATCTGAATAGCCAGTCAAAATGTTGAAAATAGAAGCCACATCTGCCCCCAACTCACCATCACTGGTAAACAAGCCAAGATCTGTATAAAAATTAGCTGTCACATCATTATAATTACCGGTTCCTAGATGGACATACCGTCGAATGGTATCATCTTCCCGACGAACCACCAAGGCAACTTTGGCATGAACTTTTAAGCCTCGTAATCCATAGACAACATGAACACCTTTTTGCTCTAATTCCCTCGCCCAGTGAACATTATTTTCTTCATCAAAGCGGGCTTTAATTTCAACTAGTACCGTCACTTGTTTTCCTTGTTGCGCTGCGTCTGCCAATGCTTTGATGATTGGTGAATTACCTGAAACACGATAGAGCGTCATTTTAATTGCCAAAACATTTTCATCGCGAGCAGCCGTTTGAATAAACTGCACCACTGGTTTGAAAGTGTCATAAGGATGGTGCAATAGATAATCACGTTGTTTGATACTGGCAAACATTTTTTCGGGTACCAAATCAGGATTTTCATAGCCTTTAAAATGTGAAAACTCTAGCGTGGGGGCATCAATTAATTTAAGCCAAGCATCTAAAAACGTTAAATCGATTGCGCCATTCACATCATACACACGTTCATCCGGTACTTCTAATGCTTTAATTAGCTTATTCATCAACGTTTTGCTGGTATTGGCACTAACAATGACGCGAATAACGCGGCCACGCTCACGTTCTTGCAATTTACTTTGTACTTCCTGCAAAATGTTTGGCGTATCTTCATCATCAGCGACGTCTAGTTCCATATCACGCAAAATATGGAAGACTGTTGACTCTTTAATCGTATAGCCTTGAAATAGTGCGTCAAGAAACTGCTGGACGACTTCTTCGATCAAAATGACTTGATTAGACTCTGGCAATGCAATCACACGTCCTGATGTTGTTGGGACCTGCAAGACAGCTATATGCTTTTCTGATTTTTCATCGTCTTTTTTTAAGCGAACACCAATGTTTAACGTATCATTTGCCAAAAATGGAAACGGGCGCGTGCTGTCAATTGCCATTGGCGTTAAAACCGGTAACAATTCCTCATCAAAAAAACGCTTTAAAAAGCTTAACTGTTCGGCACTTAAATCATCTGCATGCTTTAACTCATAACCATTTCGTTTGAGTGCTGGTAAAATACTGCGATTTAATACTTGGTACTGGTTTTTAATTTGTTCTCCAGCTGCCTCAGAAATAATGTCTAGCTGCTCTTTGGGCAATAGTCCAGCTGCATCAGGTTTGTCATGGCCAACAAAAAATTGCTGCTGTAGACTCGCTACACGCACCATGAACCACTCATCCATATTTTTTTGCGTGATAGCTAAAAACTTGGCTCGTTCTAATAATGGATTTTGAGTATCTCTTGCTTCCTCTAAAACACGGTCATTGAACGCTAACCAACTTACTTCTCGATTGACATAGTATTTTGGTAATTTTAATTCACTCATAATCGTTACTTAGCCTCTCTTCCCTTGTCGTTTCAACACAATCGGCATGCCAAACACTGCCTCAAAAAATCTTGCTTTTTTAGTGAAAACATAAATTTCTAATTGCAAATCTAACGGTGTGTGTCCTGTCACAACAATTTTTTCTGCTTGCACAGACACCGTTAATTTGGTAATTTTTTGCAAGCGGCTATCATCCAACGCATCTGCTAATCTTAGCAGCGCGGCCATCTTAGCAATTCGGATACGTTGCCTTGGGGAAAATTCATTGGTGGCACGTAAAGCATTGTCCGGTGTTTCAGCGCTATGGTAGCGTGCTATGGCTGCAATCATGCGTTGTTCCGACGTCGACAAGCCATGAAAGTCAATTCCCTCCAATATTTCTTCCGAATACTGGTAATGTCGCTGTGAATTAATAAAACTACCAACATCATGTGTCAAGGCGGCAACCCCTAGCAAAAGACGATCGCGCGGGTCCAAACGATGAATCTTTTTCAGCCGATCAAATAATCGCCATGCGTACTGTAAAACAATTTCACGATGCTTATCCTCAACCATGTAACGATCAGCAATCCCACGTGCCGCCGTAATAATATCTTGTTGCGCCGTTGTGTCTTTAACAACTAACCCATCCAATACGGTTAAATTACTAATATGCAACTTTTTGGCAGAGACAGCAGACATCACATTGAGCACTAAAACAGCTTCCATGTAAATCATCCAAATATCTTTATTATCAATCGTATACTCTTCCGAAATTGCTTGATTATTCATACGCGTAAAATTTGTCACCAGATTCTCAACATCTTTTTTTGTAATGGTCACTGATGATTGGTGCACCAGAAACACATTGTTTAAAACATCGGCGCCTAACAAAACAACACTGTCGGCTTGATGAAAAGGTGGTAACATATGCCAAAAATCAGCAAGTTTACTATTAATAAATTCAGGTACAAGATCTGAAATTTGTGTGATTTCCGCTGTCATTTTGCGAATTGATTGGGTTAATCTAACTGGTCCAATAGCAGAATGTTGTGAAAATTTAAACTGTTCATCTTCAAAATATGACAAATCTATTCTTGTAGAACTAACACCTAAAACAAAAGCATTTCCGCCACTTAAAACCTTTTGTTCATGCATCCGTAATGCTAATTGCCGGTAGTAATTTTCTTGGTTAGCATTTAACCAACGCAATGTTAATCCTGTCACATTTTCTACCTGATCAACAAAGTACACAGCATTAGGCATTTTTGACAAATTTTCACTACCAAATAGACGAACAGTCGTCACATCGTAATCCCGCAATAACTGCTGAAAACGTTGTAATTGGGATAAAGCACGCTGCATGACCTCGGTTGAAAAGTGCCTCAGCTCTAAATCATTTTCACTGTATTCTCGTTTAACAGTTTCAATTTTATGACCACTGCCATCAACAATTTGTAATTCTGCAACACCTGAGTTGAGTAAAATAATACCTTGTAATTTCGCCATTAAAAGTGTCCTCTCTGGCTAGTTTAACATATTTTTGTAAAGATATTGTTTACAATTATCATTAAAATACCATAATAATATTCTGACACTCATTCTGGATTAAAAGCACATGCCGCCTCATGGTCGTTAATAACACCCATCGCTTGCAAATAAGAATATATCGTCACCGGACCGGCAAATTTAAACCCCTGTTTTTTCATATCCTTAGCCACCCTTTGAGATAATTCATTCTGCGCGACAATCTCTGATAGTCGCGTAATATGATGATTAATGGTTTGATTATCAGTGAAGTGCCACATATATTCAGATAAGCTACCAAAAGTAGCCTGTAAATGCTGAATAATCCGAGCATTGTTAATTGTAGCCGCAATTTTTAAACCATTACGAATGATATTTTCATCTTGCTTTAAACGCAAAACATCCGCTTCCGTCATACTTGCGACGCGGTCAACGTCAAAATGAAAAAAAGCTTCGTTCAATCCAGAGCGCTTTTTTAATGATATTTCCCAACTTAACCCAGCCTGAAATATTTCCAAAGTGAGCAATTCAAATAACTTAACATCATTATCCCGTAATGGTTGTCCCCACTCAGTATCATGATATTTTGTCATCATGTCAGTGGCTGAATAGTGGCTAACCCACTCACATCGTTTAATCGTATTGTTAGTCGAAGCGGGTTTTAAAAGATTATCTGTTGGTACCATGATTATTTTACCCTTTTGATTTTTTAGATACTAAAAAATCATCTCTTAACGAGATGATTTAGTAAAGTTAAATTACTTGTTTTCAATTGCTTCGCGAGCATCAGCTGACAAGTTGTAGAATGAGTGGATACCCTTATACTTTGCAGTTGTGTCCAACAATTCTTCAATACGGATCAATTGGTTGTACTTTGCAATACGGTCAGTACGTGACAATGAACCAGTCTTGATTTGACCAGCGTTAGTAGCAACAACCAAATCAGAAATTGTTGTATCTTCTGTTTCACCTGAGCGGTGTGAAACAATAGCTGTGTAGCCAGCTTCTTTAGCCATTTCAATAGCTTCCAAAGTTTCTGTCAAAGTACCAATTTGGTTAACCTTGATCAAAATTGAGTTAGCGGCACCCATCTTGATACCCTTAGCCAAGTATTGTGTGTTAGTAACGAAGAAGTCATCACCAACCAATTGAACTTTTTTGCCCAATTCAGCAGTAATTGTAGCCCAGTCTTCCCATTCATTTTCATCAATAGGATCTTCGATTGAGATGATTGGGTAACGATCTGCCAAATCTTCAAGATACTTGATAAATTCAGGTGTTGTGAATTCTTCACCTGTTGACCAACGCAACTTGTATGTCTTTGATTCTGCATCATACAATTCTGATGAGGCAACATCGACAGCAATCGCAATATCTTTTCCTGGCTTGTAACCAGCAGCTTCAATCGCACGAATCAAGTACTTCAAAGGTTCTTCGTTATCAGCAAAGTCAGGGGCAAATCCACCTTCATCACCAACTGAAGTTGCCTTACCGTCAGCTTCCAACAATTTCTTCAAAGCGTGGAAAGTTTCTGAACCATAGCGAATTGCTTCTTTAACTGTTGGGGCACCAACAGGCATAATCATGAATTCTTGGAAGTCAACTTTGTTAGCTGAGTGAGCGCCACCGTTGATAACGTTCATCATTGGTGTTGGCAAAACGTATGAGTTCATACCACCAATGTATGAGAACAAAGGCACACCTAATTCATCAGCAGCAGCACGAGCAGCAGCAATTGAAACGGCCAAAATAGCGTTGGCCCCCAACTTACCCTTGTTTTCTGTACCGTCCAATTCGATCATAGCTTGGTCGATAGCGCGTTGATCAGTAACATCAAACTTACCAACCAATGCCTTTGCGATAACATCGTTAACATTGGCAACAGCCTTTGTTGTACCCTTACCTGAGAAACGTGACTTGTCGCCATCACGCAATTCAACAGCTTCGTGTTCACCTGTTGAAGCACCAGAAGGCACCATACCACGACCAAAGCCACCTAATTCTGTGATAACTTCAGCTTCAAGTGTAGGGTTTCCACGTGAGTCAAGGACTTCGCGTGCGATAATATCAGTGATTAAAGACATGTGTCTATTCTCCTTTGGTTTTCGGTTTTATACCATGTTTATTATATCACACAGCAACGATAATTTGCCAAAAATTGATAGTGGGATCACGACCAAATAATTGTTGATTAAACCTCTTCTGTATTAAAATCAGGAATAGTCGGGTTGTGGGCAATCGCTACCAATTCCAAAAACTTCTGTGGATCCAACGCTGCGGTACCGACCAGCACCCCATCAATATCTTCTTGGAGCATAATTTCTCGGGCATTTGCGGGTGTAACAGAGCCACCATATAAAATTCTAACTTGTTCCGCAATGACTGGTGAATAAAGTTTGGCTAACGTTTGTCTGATCAAATGAGCAGCTTTTTGTGCTTGGTCTGCACTTGCTGCTTCTCCCGAGCCAATCGCCCAAGTTGGTTCGTAAGCCAATGTGACATTACGAATTTGATCAACTGAAACACCCGCCAATGCAGCCGCAACTTGTGCCACAGATGGTTCAGCATCCATAAATTGGGCATACGTACTCATATCTTCATCAACATCAATAATAGGACGTAAGCCGTTACGTAAGGCAGCAGTTACTTTTAGGTTAACCGTTGAATCGGTTTCATTGAAAAACTTGCGTCGTTCAAAATGGCCAATCAATACATATTTAGCACCAATATCCTTGAGTGCCTTAGGGGAAGTTTCTCCCGTATAGGCGCCACTATCTTCCCAGTGAACATTTTCTGCTACCACATGAATAGGCGACTTTTCTGTGGCACGTACCATGTCTGCCAAGAATAAATCTTGAGCAGCAATACCAGTTTCGACAACTTTTTGGTCAGGTACTTTGTCGTTAACCTCATTCAAAAACGCCATCACATCTGCCTGCAACTTATTAATTTTCCAGTTAGCAACCACGAATGGCACACGTGCCGCTTTATGTTGACTCATTTTTCGTCTCCTTTGAGCATCATGAAAATAAATGCTGCTTCAATTAACAGTAACCAAATAATATCGCGTGATGATTCACCAACGACTGACAGTAGAATATAACTCAAAAACAAAGCGGCTAGTCCGCCACCTGTCTTAACCAACGTCCGATAATATTTGCTTGTTGTTAGCAATTCGGAAAGACGCGTATTTTCGGCTTTAAGTTCAGTGACATCAAGCTTCAGTGCTTCTATTTGGTCTAGTAAATCATCGTTTTCATTTTGTAAAATTTCAGTTTGCGCCTTAATTTCAGGATTATCTTCTTCGGCTTTCTTGCGATTAAAAAATTTCATGTCATTTCTCCATTACCTCCATTTTATCAAACTTCGAGGTGTCGCGTCAGTAGAATTCTATTGACGTGTCAGCATTAAATGGGTATAATTATAGAGTTGCCAATTATAATATGCAGCTGTGGCGGAATTGGCAGACGCGCAGGATTAAGGATCCTGTGCCCGTTTTAGGGCGTGCGGGTTCGACTCCCGCCAGCTGCACTACGAACGTTCACATTAGTGAGCGTTTTTTTGTGGGCACTATAATTAATCAAAGAAAAAAAGCCCCTATGGTAAGAGGCTTTTTAGATTGCCCCTGCTGGATTCGAACCAGGCGAAGGGGCAATAGTTAATTTATTTTGCCGTTAACTATTAAATCGGCAATGGGAGCGGTAGGATTCGAACCTACGAACCCGAAGGAACGGAGTTACAGTCCGTCGCGTTTAGCCAGACTTCGCTACACTCCCATATCTCAAACAACTCTACTATCATATCAAATATCGTTGTTCTTGACAACCCCTTTTAGCCACGTATCAAATCAAAATTGCCCCATGGTTGAATTAGTGGTAATAAATTCAAGTCATCTTCATGAATGTGTCCAACTATGTTGATGCGACCATCATTAGGTAAATCGCGCAACGCAATTTGCAACTCGCCTTTATATTGACCAAATTCATTATTGTCAATTAATAGGTCACCACGTTTAATCGCGTCGGTGTGTTTAGCTGGAAAATCTTCGTCTTTATAGATAACACGTGTCATGGAAGACCGCAAAACATAGTCAGATTTGTCGCCACGATACATTTGTTCTTGATTAAAGAGCACCGCTTGCTCTGCTTGACTCAAGTCACTTTCTGTCACAACGCGTAATTGTGGACGTCCAAGCTTGAAGGCATCACTAGCCGCTTTTAAATCGAGCTCAGAAGCAAACGCATTACCTATGATAACATCATCGATTAAACCGCCCAGCCGTAGTTCTTGAATCTGTGTTGCGATTGGTAAGCTACGATGATCTTCAAGTGACACGAGACCATCCGATACTGGCCAAGGACCAAAAGTGCCACTAGGCGCATTTACGAATGCGGCTGTCCGTAAGTGATGATTACGATATTGTGTTGACGTGTTCGCAAAATAGTCACGTCCCAATCCCGTAAATCGCTGTGGGTAAAAATTATGTGACCCAATCAAGTTATCACGATTTGGCACATAATCAACGATTTGATCAATATAGTGTGTTCCTCGAGACATATTGACCTCGATTTTGAGACCATAGGGATTTTGCGTCATTGCCGCTTCTTCTTGCCCTGTAAAACCCAAATCAAGCCGTATGCCCCAAGCGCCCAAGTCAGCAAAGAATTTCAAATTGTTGTAATCAACACCCAATTGGTCAAAAAGGGCTGGATTGATGTCAAGGATTGTTTTCATCCCCAAGTCATTACCAACAGCAATTATTTTTTTAAAATCAGCAATAACTGCCTCAGCATCACCTTTTATTTCTAATAACGATGTAAAAATTCTTGTAAAACCAAACTGTGCAGCTTGCTTTAGATAAGCTGCATTATCTTCAAAACTTGCTTGTGATGGATAAATTGATAGTCCTAATTCTGGCATTTATTCGCTCCTTTTCCATTAATACTATTATAACGTAACCGCTTACATTTTGTTGTTTTTTATTAGGAGAAAACAACAAGCGTCTAATACAAGGATTAGACGCTTTGGAATCACCAGAGAGATTATCTGTGATCTTAAACAACTGTTGAATCAGCATTTTGAGTTACTGGCTTATTTTGATTGACAGTGCCTTTACGCAAAACCAACATATAAATGATCGTACCTGTCAGAATAACGATCCATAGTAAAGGTATAAAGACTGTATTAAAATTGATATTTGAAGCAGCTATAATGCTTAAAATCATAGCTGCGTCTCCCCATACATATAGTTCAAGGTTTTCTGAAAATGGTGCTTTTTTAATTTTCTTAATAGTTGGAATAATTGCTAAAGCTTCAATAATTGCCAAATCAATAAGTAACCAACTTAAAGGAATTACGTTTAAAAGAGATAGTGCCGTTGGTACTACTATGAAGAAAGCCATAGTGCTAAGAAACTTAGCTGAGATAGGCTGTTGCTTGATAAACTTGATGCCCTTTAAACCAAAGAAAAAACAAAATACTGTTGTCACAACTGTTGACGTTGCAGCCCAACCTCCATGGCTACTCAAAATAATGATTGCCTCAATAAATGAAATAGTAGCCCAGATAAAGCAGGTTGGTGAACTAGGCTGAAACGTTCCTTTTTTCAGAGCAATTAGTGCAGGAACATTTCTATAAATGATTGCCCCCATTGCGATGACACCTAGAATTGAATGCACAATATGTAAATTCCTTTCAAATATAAGTAATAAATAGCGACTTTCCGAAAATTATTATATCACCTCAATTTGCCGATTAAACGGAATTCACAATTTGTTCGATTACTATTCACAAAGCCCAATGCATTTTTCATCACATAAGTACATGACCGAAAGACAAATTTTTGTGTTATTCGTATAAAACTTTGAGCTGCATAATAATGCGTTTCAATATTCCTTAATTTATTCCTGATAAGATTACATTACTAACCCACATTGTAAGCCTTCTAAAATATGTGTATTTATGTCATGATTTATAGAGGCGTACATATCAAGCAGCACTATACCAACCCTACAATATTTCGTTACTTGTTAATAGCTTCGCTTCCCACATATTTCAACATCATCCTAAATCAATCAACTGTTTCAATGAGTTCCTTATAAACTTCCGTTAGTTTAACTGGCACATATCTTACCAACGGCGCTATTTAATTTAGCAAATTATATCCAATCCAAAATCATAAACTATTACATTTATTAAAAATGCAGTAAAAAAGTGCTGAACGAATTTCGCTCAACACTTTTAATCACGCTATAAATCAAAAACGCTTATATATTAAGAGTCTATATAACCAATAAAATATTAACGCTTTGAGAACTGTGATGCCTTACGGGCTTTCTTCAAACCTGGCTTCTTACGTTCCTTCATACGTGAGTCACGAGTCAACAAACCTGCTGCCTTCAATGCTGCACGGAAATCAGGATCTACTGTCAACAAAGCACGGGCGATACCGTGACGAGTTGCACCAGCTTGACCAGAATAACCACCACCAACAACGTTAACTAATACATCGTAGTTACCCAATGTTTCAGTTGCGTTGAATGGTTGCAAAACAACTTCACGCAAGTTAGCGAAAGGAATGTATTCTTCGATTGCCTTGCCGTTCATTGTAATTTGGCCATTACCTGGAACCAAACGTACACGAGCAACTGAATTCTTACGACGACCTGTGCCGGCATATTGTACTGCTGTAGCCATAATTCAGATTCTCCTTTCTTAAACCAACTTGTTGATGTCAAGTGCTTCAGGCTGTTGTGCTGCATGATCATGTTCTGATCCTGCATACACGTGCAAGTTCAAGCCTTGCTTACGACCCAAAGTGTTCTTTGGCAACATACCCTTAATTGATAATTCAAGCAACTTTTCAGGGTTGAATTCACGGTAGTTACCTGCTGTGCGAGCTTTCAAGCCACCTGGGTGGTTTGAGTGGTGGTAATAAATCTTATCAGTAGCTTTCTTACCAGTCAACTTAACTTCGCTTGCATTGATGATGATGACATTGTCACCCATGTCAACGTTTGGTGTAAACGTTGGCTTGTTCTTACCACGCAAAATTGAAGCTACTACTGTTGACAAACGTCCCAAAACGACGTCTTTGGCATCAATAATATACCACTTCTTTTCGATTTCACCTGGTTTTGCTAAAAATGTTGTACGCATGTTTGCGCTCCTTTGATTAGTTGTTTACAGGCTCGGCCGTTCCTTGCCAAGCAATTACAATAAGTTTCCGGGGCTTATCGTGAGGTAAACAATACCGTCTACAATCTTACCTAAAAAACCGTGCAATGTCAATGGTTTTAATCAAAATTAACTATTTCCGTCCCAGCATATGAAGCAAGACGAGCTGAGTGAATTTCTAATACTAAAATCACTTCATTTTCAACATCTGGATGTGCGTGAAGATAGGGCTTATTGTTTGCAAAAAGGTCTTTAATGTCAGCCCATTTTTTATCCGATCGACGCATTGTGGCGTGATTAGATTCAATTCTGGCACCATTTTGGTTTAGTGGCGTTATGATTGAAACGTTCTCATTAGCCGCCAAGTCAATCATCTTCTCAGTATTTGGCTTCGAATTAAAATACCAAATATTTGGTTGATCAGGATCAGGCGCAAACCCCATAATACGTACACTTGGTTGATTTTGTTTGCTAGTGGCAACAAATGCTAATCCTCGTGATGCTTGAATATACTCCTCAAAAAGTGTCATAAATTTTTTCCTCCAAATAATAGTTCATCCCAATTTTGTTTCACAACAAAATAAGTACCTCGAACATCTCCAGCTAATTTAGACCGTTGATGCGCAAATTTAAATTTACCAACTAAAGCATCTGGTATTTCCGCCCCTTCGACCAGAACAATTCCCACTGCTCGCTTAGGATTTTTGCCATCTTGACCGTGCTTTTCATACAGTAAATTTAGCACCATACCATTTTGATAATAAAATTCGGGCCAGAAAACATCCGCATCCTCATACAGTGCCACTGCGATAATGGGTGAATCAAATATTAATTGCCGCTCCTCTAGTAATATTTGATTGAAATGCGAGATTTCCCTTTTCTTTTCATCAGGAGAAAATGAGACATAGTGTGAGTGATATTTTCGCGAAAAATACTTCGCCTTGCCGGCACGAAAGCCTGCTAGTGAAGCTGATAATGATGAATCCGTTAGCCCACTGTCACTGACGATTTTAAAATCAACCACATCACTCATTTTTCATTTACCTCTTTAGTCATTATAAGAAATTTCGTCTAAATATAAACCACTGGCAGGTGCTGTAAAACGTGCTTGCTCCCGATCTTTAACCGCAATTAATCTTTGAATATCATGAACAGGCCGTCGTCCAGTGCCAATTTCTAGCAAAACGCCAACCATAATTCGAATCTGATTATATAAGAAAGCATTACCCTCAAAAACCAAAACCAGTTCATGTTCTTCAGCTTTCTCAGTTAATTCAACGCGTGTAATTCGGCGCACGGTGGTAGCCGTTTCGTTACCAGAAGCGGCAAAACTAGCAAAATCATGTTCACCTATGAAATCAGGCAACGCTGATTTCATGCGATCGACATCTAAATGCCAATGAAAATGTCCAGTATAATGCCGTTTGAACGGATCTGTATAGTCTAACGTTGAAATTCGATAAATATAACGCTTGGCATGCGTATTAAATCGCGCGTGAAAATCATCAGACACGCGTGTCACAGATTTAACCAGAACATCGCGAGGCAACAAGGTATTCAACCCCTTGCGAAAGTTATCCGATGCAATATCATAAGGAAAATCAAAATGCACGACTTGTCCAAA
The DNA here is from genome assembly GCF_014634745.1 of Leuconostoc pseudomesenteroides KCTC 3652. GTDB lineage: Bacteria > Bacillota > Bacilli > Lactobacillales > Lactobacillaceae > Leuconostoc > Leuconostoc pseudomesenteroides. The sequence goes on along the minus strand of NZ_BMBP01000009.1, from coordinate 41,196 downwards.
TGCGTGTACGCCCGTGTCTGTTCGTGATGCGCCAACCACTTTAATGGGTGGTTGAGGCTTTTTAGCCATTTGGTTAACCACTTTGTTAAGTTCACCTTGGACGGTACGAGCTGACTCAACGCCGTTTTTTGTTTGAAGTTGAAACCCAAAAAAATCTGTACCATCGTAGGCAACAATTGCTTTATAACGTGGCATACTGTATTTTTACCTCTATCTGCTTTAAAAATAATCTGCTAAAACAGGTCGTTGACTGAAATCAATGACCTGATCTAATCTGCGGGCTGATTGTATATCACCACGCAATTCACCGGTTTGTAACAATATTTCTGCGCAACGCGCATGCAACAAAACTTTTGTCCATGCTTGAACCGTACCACTCAATTGGGCGGTTGCGGTTGATCTCTCACCATTGATTTGCCAATGACCGGCGTTTTGTTCAAAATCATCAGTAACATCAATGACCATTTCGACTGGTAAGGCAAGTATCCTTAGCAAAGCAGCTATATTGACAATGCGTACCATCATACCTGCCTGTTGTTGTATCTTTACTGCCATTGGTTCTGCAGATAAATCACGCCAATCACGAGTTTGCCCGTCCGTTAGTTGAAATTGCTTGAATGTGCCTGCTCGACTACTAATAAAACGCCACAATGCCAGTTCAGCATCATGAGTAAGCGTAACTAATTCCTGTATGATTAGCTTCTCACCTTCAAAACGATACATCACGTAACCATTTTCAGTCGTAGCGATTTTTAAATCAGAGAGGCGCACTGTGTAGCGAAACCGCCACCACCAATCATCTCGCGCTAAAGCACCAAATTGAAAATCTGGGTGCTGTCCGATAATTTTTTTCATTGTAGGTAACGCTTCATCAAACGATGCTCGCTTGACTGGTGTTGTTTTGGCACCTATTGGAACCGTATGATCGTCCCAAGTATACTGTTTTTGATCAAATAGCCACTCATAGCCAAATTGACGATAGAATCGATACGAAAACGGCGCCAAGTAAGACAGTATAGCGCCATCTTCATAAGCATCAGACTGAATTTGTGCCATAATGCGACGGATGGCGCCATTACCGCGAACTTCAGGATATGACGCAACATTGCCAATGCCAACCATTTTAACAGTTGCGGTATTAAGCTTAACATGCAACGGTAACGCGAACACTTGACTAGTGATAGTGTCATCATTAATATCACCATAAACCGTCGCGTTCTTAACAAGCTCACGACGATACATTGTCTTAGTCCCCACTGGATAGCCAAAAGCATCGGCATCCAGAGCAAGAATTTGCTCAAAGTTCGAAGGCGTGATAGCAACTGTTTTAATCATATTAAACCCCACTTATTTTGATACCGATAAAAATTAAAACGAAAATTAGTGTACCGATAAATGCTACGACATCCTGTCTGCCATACAACAAAATACGATACTTTGTTCGTGATGCTGCATCCTTGAAACCACGAATTTCCATCGCGTTGGCAAGATCAAGAGCACGCTGTAAGGCCCCAACAAATAAGGGAATCAAGAGCGGTACAATAGCACGAGCTCGTTTGATGGGTCCACCAGTCGAAAAACTCATGCCTCGTGATTTCTGCGCATTCATAATTTTTTGTGTTTCATCCATTAAAAGTGGCACAAAACGTAATGCAATTGACAACATCAACGCCAACTCCGCAACTGGCACATGAATTTTATTAAGTGGGGCCAATAATGACTCTAATGCGTTGGCAATGCTAGTTGGTGGTGTACTTAATGTCATAATAGTTGACATCAAAATAATCAATGTAAACCGAATCATAACGTAAATAGCATTTAAAATACCTGGCCATGTCACTTGAAGTGGTCCAACATGCAACACAACAGGTGTTCCTGGCGTTAAAAATAACTGCAAAACGACAGTAAATAAGATGAGCCAAAAAATCGGTTTTAATCCATCCCAATAAAGTTTAAAAGGCTGTTGTGTCAATCTTATTGCCAAAACCACAAAAACAGCTGACAGTGCATAGGTGCCCCATGATGAGGCAAATAGCATCACAAAAATGAACACAAAAGTTACAATCATTTTCGTTCGTGGATCTAATCGGTGTACCCAAGAAGATCCCGGCACAAAACGACCAATCATAATATTATTCATGCTCGTATTCCTCATTTATCATGGTTGCCAATTCAGCTAAGGTTAATGGTCGCCGACTGAGTGACACACCATTAGCACGTAATTGCTCGGCAAATTGTCCTGCACGTGGTAAGTCCAAATTCACACTTTTAAACCAGTCAATGTCGCGATTGAATACATCAGCCGGGGTTCCTTGTGCCGCAACATGACCGTCCTGCATGACAATCACTTGGTCAGCAACTGATACAACATGATCCATTTGATGCGAAATAAAAACAACTAGTTTTCCCGCTTCTTTTAAATTGCTCACCAATGCCAGCAGTTCTGCCTGTCCCTTAGGATCCAAACCAGCGGCTGGCTCGTCCATAACCACAATATCTGGATTACTAGCCAAAGCACCAGCCATTGCAACACGGCGCATTTGACCACCCGATAATTCAAAGGGTGACTTTTGCCACAAATTTTCGGCTACATTTACCATTTTTAAAGCTGATTGTGCGGACTGTTTAGCCTCATCAGTTTTATAGCCAAAGTTCAATGGTCCATACATCACATCTTCCAAAACTGTGTTTGCAAATAATTGGTTTTCGGGAAATTGAAACACCATCCCAACTTTTGCCCGCAACTTCGTTAATTGCTTTTCTTTAGTGGTATTTGTCACAATTAAATCATCCACAATGACTTGACCCGTTGTCGGTTTTAACAAACCGTTTAAATGCTGAATCAACGTGGATTTGCCGGAACCAGTTTGCCCAATAATAGCAGTTACTTGGTGGTCCGCAATCGTAATATTGATGTCGTGCAAAATAGGATTGGCCAGAGTTGTGCCGGCACCATAACTAAAATTTACTTGTTCGAAGGTGATAGCCAATGTATTAATTCTCTCTCATCCAAATATTTTTCTGGTTTAACGGTCAACCGCGCTGTTAGTTCACCGGCAAACGGTAGCTCTAAGCCATTATCATGCATGGTTTGTGATTTTGAAAAAACAACATCTGGGCTGCCATCTAAAATAAGCCGTCCATCATTAATAACGACGATACGGTCTGCCAACGCAGCCTCGTCCATATCATGCGTAATTGTAATCAATGTCAATTCTGCACCAAATTGCGCCTTTAGGTTCTGAAGTGTGGTCATGATGGTCGCCCGTCCTTCTGGGTCCAACATGGCAGTGGCCTCATCCAGAATAATAATCTTTGGTCCCAAAGCTAAAACGCTGGCTAAGGCCACACGTTGCTTCTGCCCACCTGATAAAGTATGTGGTTCACGCTCTTTGAAATTTTCCATGCCCACAGTGTGAAGTGCTTCATCAATTCTTTGTGGCATTTCATCACTGGGCAACTCAATATTTTCCAAACCAAATGCCACATCATCAGCAACTGTTGCGCCAACAAATTGATTATCTGGATTTTGAAATACCATCCCAATCTGGGCGCGAATATCATTGACACTATCAACGGTTAGACGTTCACCAAAAACATCGATATCCCCACCGTTGGCAACGATTAAGCCAACAATTAATTTTGCCAAGGTTGATTTACCGGAACCGTTATGGCCGACAAGAGCCACCCATTCACCGGCTTCAACCGATAAATTGAAACCATCAAAGAGATCCTGATCATCATATTGATATGTTAAATTGTTAATTGTGATTGCTTTAGTCATTATCCTATATTTTACCACATTTTTCTGTCAAAAATAGTTTATGCCATATCCAATATTTATACAATGTAATTCACAAAGAAATTATCTCATAAACCTAGTAAATTAAGCTAAACTAGTCTATACTAAAAAGAGTAAAATACTAATAAATTAGAAATTTCACAAAGGGAGTATTTCATGACAGAAAAAAATATTGTCATCGTTGGTGCCGGATTTGGTGGCGTTTTTGCTGCAAAAACACTATCTAAGAAGTTGAAAGGTCACAAGGATTACAACATTATCCTCATTGATAAACATTCATATTTTACTTATATGACTGAATTGCATGAGGTGGCATCACAACGTGTTAAACCAAAGCACGTACAAGAAGACTTAGAACATCTTTTCTATCAAAATAAGAATGTTAAGTTGCTCACAGCTGAAGTTAATGGTATTGATAAAAACGCCAAAACCGTTTCAACAACTGAAGGTGATATTCCTTATGAGAAGTTAGTATTAGCTGTTGGCGGTCAATCCAATGATTTTGGTACTCCTGGTGTCAAGGAACATGGTTTTGAATTATGGTCAATGGAAGAATCATTGGCAATTCGTTCGCACATTGAACACACAATTGGTCAAGGCGCTGCCGAACTTGATCCCTCTAAGCGTGAAAAAATGCTAACCATCGCCGTTGTCGGGTCCGGTTTCACTGGTGCTGAATTAATGGGTGAATTTATTGAACAACGCAGAGTATTGGCGCAAACTTATAAATTATCCGAAAGTGAAATTAAGTTAGTCTTACTTGAAGCTTCACCATCAATTTTGAACATGCTTAAGGATCGTAAATTAGCGGATAAAGCCTTTAAATATATGGAAAACAACGGTGTCGACATTCGCTTAGGTGCGCGTGTCACTGGTGTGACTGAAGATGGTGTCGTATTTGCTGATGACTCGACGTTGCCAACAAAATCATTGATTTGGACGGCCGGTGTTAAAGCAAAATCATTCATCTCTGATTGGGGATTCAAGTATGGTCGCGGTGGTCGTATCGAAGCAGACGACTACATGCATGCAACCAAAGATGATGATACACCCGAAAAAGATATCTACGTTGCCGGTGATACATTATCATACGTAGATGACAAAACTGGGCCAGTACCACAAACTGTCGAAGGTGCTGAAAGTGCTGCACGTGCTGCTGCCATCAACATTCTTGCAGACTTAGGCTTTGGTAAATCAAAGACTTTTGCTGAAGCTGTTAAATATCATGGCTTTGCTGTTTCGATTGGTTCCCACTACACGGTTGCAAGTCTAATGGGATTGAACTTCTCAGGATTTTTTGCAAGTATCGCCAAGCACGGCATCAACTTATTCTTTTACTCACAAATTCGTTCTGCTTATTCTATTTTCCACTATTTGATGGATGAATTTTTCAGAACAGAGGATGGTCGTAATCCTTTCAAAGGCAGCATATCAAGATTAGGCAATGTACTTTGGTCAACACCGCTTCGCCTCTTCCTTGGATTCTTCTGGATTTTAGCAGCATTGGGCAATATTGGTAGCCTCAATGAGTTGTTCTGGCAACACGGATTTGCTAGCTTCTTAGAAATTATTACAGGTGCCGGCCTTTTCCTTGGTTTGTTCACTTGGCCATTAGGTCTTTTATCAATTATCCTCACAATCGTTGCTTGGTCAACAAACGGATTCGACATGACACACTGGTTTATTATTTTGAGTAGTTTAGCTGTTATGAACGGTTCAGGTCGTGGATTTGGGCTTGATTTCTACGTTGTCCCATTCTTACAAAAGACTCTCGGTGGTCTTTGGTACGGAAAAGCCAAATCAACATATAATGAACTTGAAAAATAAGTTATAATAATAAAGTGCGAGAATGTGCGTTCTCGCACTTTGTACATATTAATGAAAAGAGATTTCCATGGCCACGCCATCCCTTCCAACTATATGGGATTCTTTCCCAGAACTAAACGAACCATTACAAGCGGTATTAACCAAAATGTCAAACAGTTGGCGAATTGGTTTTTCAGAAATTGACAATGCAATTCGTTCACAATTAAACGCTGGTAAACTTGTCCGACCCGCTTTGACACTCTTATTTTCTGAATTAACTGCGCAACCTTACAACAAAAAAGCTATTGCCCTCGGTGCAAGCGTCGAATTGTTACATCTAGCAACGTTAATTCATGATGATATCATTGATGAATCCAAACTGCGACGTGGCTTTGAAAGTATTCAATCGCAATTTGGTAAAGATACCGCAGTCTACGCAGGGGATTATTTGTTGACGGGTATGTTCTCTCTTCTGAGTGAAGCCGATGATACTGGCGCAGACAAACTTGCTTTAAGCGCGCTGCAAGATATTTTATTTGGCGAGCTCAGCCAAAAACAAAATCGCTATCAAACTAATATCACTTTCCAAAGCTATATTTCACAAATCAGCGGTAAAACCGCTGCATTATTTAAGTTAAGCGTTATGTTTGGTATCAGTAGCGACAGTGTAGATGATCCCAATCTCAAACAAATTGTTCCTCAAATCGGTGAAACACTAGGTATTGTCTTTCAATTATTAGATGATTATCTTGATTTTGAAGTCTTATCAAAGAATTTGGCACTAGGCAAACCAATTGGTCAAGATATTAAGAATGGTATTTATACCGCGCCAATTCTATTTGCTCTAGAAGACAGTACAATCCACAATGAGTTGATTAGTCTTCTTCAACTTCGCGATGACATTTCTGATACTGAACTTAAACGTGTTCATACCCTCGTAGATAGTAGTGCAGCAATGAGTCGCCTTAACTCCTTGCTAGTTAAATACAATGAGGAACTAAATCTATTAATTGATCAGTTACCACAACAAAATATTAAAACTCAAATCGAACAATTAAGCGACATCTTGTTGAATCGTCAATATTAATGGTTACAAAAAACACTCAAAGCATTAAATGCTTTGAGTGTTTTTATTACAATTGATTAATCAACGAGCTCCAAGATGACCAATTGAGCGGCGTCGCCACGACGTTGGACAGTCTTGAGAATTCGTGTATAACCACCATTACGTTCGGCAAAGCGAGGGGCAACATCATCAAAAAGCTTTTGCAAAGCTGATTGAACCTTGACATTGTCACCATCTTCGATAACATCCGCAACTTCATTGCGGACAAAGGCAGCAGCTTGACGACGAGCAGCCAAGTCACCACGCTTACCTAATGTAATCATCTTATCAGTCGTTTTACGCACTTCTTTTGCGCGGGCTTCTGTTGTCGTAATACGACCATTGATCAAAAGATCAGTAGTCAAATCACGTAACATAGCCTTACGTTGTGAAGACGTACGACCCAATTTACGATATGGCATTGGTGAATCCTCCTTTATAGTAGTTTAAAAACATGTGTTAATCTTCCTTGCGGAATCCCAAGTTCATTTCTGTGAGCTTTTCCTGGATTTCGTCAAGTGATTTCCGACCGAGATTACGCACTTTCATCATGTCAGCTTCAGTGCGATCTGTCAACTCCACGATGGTGTTGATACCGGCCCGTTTGAGACAATTATAAGAACGAACAGACAAATCCAAATCTTCAATTGGTGCAGAATCAGATGCACTAACTGCAACTGGCTCTGCCTCAACCATAACGCTGGCTTCTGCAGCTACTGGTGAGATGTCCATAAACAAGTTCAAATGCTCTGCTAAAATTTTAGCACCTAAGCTGAGCGCATCACTTGGTTTGATGGAACCATTTGTCCAAATATCAAATGTGAGTTTATCATAATCGTCACGTGCACCAACACGTGTGTTCTCAACTTGATAGTTAACACGTTCAATTGGTGTATAAATCGAATCAACCGCCAAAACACCGATAGGCATTTCATCGCGTAATTTTTTGTTTTCATCTGCTGACGTATAACCGCGGCCTTTAACTGCCGTGACTGTCATATGCAGTGACTTACCTGCTGCCACAGTAGCGATATGCAAATCAGGATTGAGCACTTCAACGTCTGCGCCACCCTGCAAATCTGCAGCTGTCACATCAGCTGGACCTTGAACATCAATTTCAAGAGAGCGCTCATCATCAGAATCGATCGCCAACACAACTTTCTTAAGATTTAAGATAATTTGTGTGACATCTTCAACTACGCCGTCCACAGTTGAAAACTCGTGAACCACGCCGTCAATTTGTACCGTGTTAACGGCTGCGCCTGGAAGCGAAGATAGTAAGATACGACGTAAAGAGTTACCTAATGTCGTACCATATCCCCGTTCAAGAGGCTCTATGACAAACTTGCCATAGCGGGCATCCTCTTCGATGTTATGAATATTTGGCTTTTCAAATTCAATCATCTGTAAATTCTTACCCCTTCTTTCACAGCAAGAGCAATGAAATTCAATTAAACACGACGACGCTTTGGTGGGCGTGATCCGTTGTGGGGAACTGGTGTAACATCTTTAATAGATGTCACTTCCAAGCCCGCTGCTGCCAAAGCACGGATTGCTGATTCACGACCAGAACCTGGGCCTTTAACAGTTACTGCAACTGTGCGCATGTTCATTTCCATGGCACCTTTTGCTGCAGCTTCTGCTGCCATTTGTGCAGCGAACGGTGTCGACTTACGACTTCCTTTGAAGCCAAGTGCACCTGCTGATGACCAAGCAACTGCGTTACCTTGAACATCTGTAATCATGACGATGGTGTTGTTGAATGTTGAATGGATGTGAGCCACACCAGCTTCAATATTCTTCTTCACACGACGCTTACGCGTTGTACGACCTGCCATTTGTTTGCCTCCTTTTCAATACTTTATATATAATTTCTCGGGTTAACAGATTGTTAACCAACATTACGCAACTATGGTTGCGATAATCATGTGCCGTATCGATGAGGATACAACCAGAAAAAGTATATTACTTTTTCTTACCAGCAATTGCTTTAGCTGGGCCTTTACGTGTACGAGCGTTGTTTTTCGTGTTTTGTCCACGAACTGGCAAGCCCTTACGATGACGAATGCCACGGTACGAAGCGATTTCTTGCAACGATTTGATATCAAGTGATACCTTACGGCGCAAGTCACCTTCAAGTTGCAAATTCAACTTGTCAACTGTTGCACGGATAGCGTCTTCTTGGTCTGATGTCAAATCGCGAACGCGAACGTCTTCAGACACACCAGCTTCAGCTAGAACCTTTTGTGCAGTAGTATTACCGATTCCGTAGATGTATGTTAAGCCAATGACAATTCGCTTGTCACGTGGCAAATCAATACCTGCAATACGAGCCATAACAATTTACCTCCTTTAGTATTTTGAAAACGACAATTATGTCCTTATTCAATCAATAATTAATGCGCGATAATTACTTACCAGCGCGTTGCTTGTGCTTTGGGTTAGCAGAGCAGATGATCATTGTTCGACCATTGCGCTTGATAACACGACAAGCATCACACATCTTTTTAACTGATGGGCGTACTTTCATAATCTATTCCTCCTATTCGGTTAACTGATTATTCCAAATCTTTCCTTATCGGAAACGATAAGTAATACGACCCTTAGTTAAGTCGTATGGTGACATTTCAACAGTGACGCGATCACCTGGCAATATTCTGATAAAGTTCTTACGAATTTTTCCAGAAACATGTGCCAAAATCACAGCACCATTTTCGAGTTCTACTTGGAACATCGCATTTGGTAAAGTTTCTTTCACCTTACCTTCAATTTCAATGACATCATTGGCCACGCACTCAACCTCCTGTGCTTATCATGTTCTACATTGTTGATAAGTGCCTAACCTATCAAATTATACCAGAAATAATGGTATTTCTCAATGACATTTCAGATAATTAATCTAAGTTATCTAAAACTTCCTTAACATCACGATACACGTCAGCAAGTTGGCGACCTCCATCGATGGTGTGCAACACACCAGCACGTTGGTAATAATCTACCAAAGGCAAGTTGGCCGCTTTATTAACGGCTAAGCGGTTATCAATTACCTCAGGCGTATCATCTGCACGTCCACGTCCCAAAAGACGTTGACGCAATAATGAGTCAGAAACTTCAAAGTATAGTGTTGCTGAAACTGCCTGATTATTATCAGACAGGTAGCTATCCAAAAATTCAGCTTGTGCTTCATTACGAGGATAACCGTCAAGCATAAATCCAGCTTCTTCAACATCACTTTGACTCAAACGGTCAGCAACCATAGCATTCGTAATTTCATCGGGAACTAAGTCACCAGCATCCATGAATTCACGAGCTTTTTGACCTAATTCTGTGTTATTGGCCAAATTAGTACGGAAAATATCTCCAGTACTAATATGAACCACAGGATAGTCCTTCACGATGAAGTCTGCCTGTGTACCTTTCCCGGCACCAGGTAATCCCAATAAAATCAAATTCTTAGCCATTGATTGCCTCCCGAGCTGCTAATTGATCTTTTGTAATAAATCCAACATAATTCTTTTTCTGCATTAAACCATCGATTTGACGAATCAAATCCAGTGCAACACCTATTGAAATCAATAGACTAGTGCCACCCAAACCGATTTTCTCGTTTAATCCCCACACGTCAGATGCAATCAATGGTACTAATGCGACAACACCCAAGAAAATTGAACCAACAAAGCTCAAGTTTAATAGAAGTTTTGAAACAAAAGCTTTCGTTTGATCACCAGGTCGAACACCAACAATGTAAGCCCCTTGTTTCTGTAGATTTTCAGCTAACTTTTCAGGGTTAACTTGAACAAACGCGTAAAAATATGTGAAAACGACAATTAACACAGTGTAAAGTATTGCTCCGGGTAAAGTCGTCATGCTAAATATTTGTTGCATAACTTGATACCATTGAGCAGAAGAATATTTATCTTGAAAGGCCAACAACACTGTTTGCGGCGTGCTAATAAATGATGAGGCAAAGATGACAGGAATCACACCTGAAACATTGACTTTCAAAGGTAAATACGCTTCGCTACCATACGAAGTAGCCGAACGTGTGTACTGCATTTGTAAACGGCGTGTGCCTTCATATGACCATGTTGTAAACGCAACAACCAAAACCATTGCTACTAACAACACAATCATAAACACCCAACCATTTAATACTTCACCATTACCAGCTTGTAAAATATTTTCTTTGAAAATTTCATACAAACCTTCTGGCGCTTGCGCGATAATACCTGCAAAAATAATCATAGAAACACCGTTTCCAAGACCTTTTTCAGTAATCATCTCACCCAGCCACATCGCAAAAAACGTTCCAATCGTCATGACCGAACCGATCACAATAAAAGACATCACGTTATTTGTTTGGCTAACTAATCCATAGGAAGACAGTGAATTAAATCCTGCCGTAATACCCACAGATTGAACAAAAGCAAGCACAAGTGTCAACCAACGTGTGGCGTTGTTCAACTTTCGCCGACCAACTTCACCTTGCTTACTCCATTCAACAAAGCGAGGCACGATATCTAATTGCAAAAGTTGCACAACAATTTGTGCCGTCACGTATGGTGAAACACCCATAGCAAACAATGAGTAATTCATCAAGCCACCACCAGAAAAGATGTTCAAAATGTTCATCAATCCTGAGTTAGCCATATCAGACATAGCAGCAGGATTAACACCTGGCACAGTGATGTGTGTTCCAATTCTGTATATAAACAAAATCAAAAATGTCCATCCCAGCTTTTTGCGTATGTCTTTTTCACGTACTGCATTAAATAACGTGCTAAGCATTAAAGTACCTCAGTTGACCCACCGGCTTGTTCAATAGCAGCAACAGCTGCTGCTGAAAACTTATGTGCCTTCACAGTCAACTTCTTTTCAAGTTGACCTACAGCCAAAATTTTAATACCTGACTTTTGATTCTTAACAATACCGTTTTCAATCAAAAGTGCTGGTGTAATTTCAGTGCCATCATCAAAGCTGTTCAACTTATCCAAGTTAACAACTGCAAATTCCTTACGTGAAATGTTAGTAAATCCACGTTTTGGAATACGACGGTACAAAGGCATTTGACCACCTTCAAAACCCAAACGCACTTTTCCACGAGCCTTTTGACCCTTTTGACCACGTCCGGATGTTTTACCGTTTCCAGATGATGTACCACGACCAACACGGTTACGTACGTGACGTGAGCCAGCAGCTGGTTGTAATTCGTTCAAATTCATCTTTCGGTACCTCCTATTTTAATGTGTAATTACTTAACTTCTTCAACGTTAACTAAGTGAGCAATATGGAAAATTGCACCACGTGTAGCTTCGTTGTCAGGCTTCACCACTGAACTAGATACGCGACCAAGTCCAAGAGACTTAACAATCGCGCGTTGCTTAGGTAAGCGATGAACCGCACTCTTAATCAAAGTGATTTTCAAATCTGCCATTTTATCGCTCCTTATTCAGCTAAGTGTTCCAAAGAAACACCACGCAACTTAGCAACTTCTTCGGCATCTTTCAAGCTTGTTAGCGCATCGAAAGTTGCACGAATAACGTTAACTGGTGTTGATGAACCAAGTGACTTAGCAGTCACATCAGCAATACCTGCAAGTTCCATAACAGAACGTGCAGCACCACCGGCAGCAACACCAGATCCTTCTTCGGCTGGCTTGACCAAAATCTTACCGCCGCCCCATTCGCCAAGGACTTCATGAGGAATAGTTGTAGCAACTGTTGGCACAGTGATCAACTTACGCTTAGCATCTTCAATAGCCTTGCGGATAGCTTCAGGAACTTCTTGTGCTTTACCAGTACCAAAACCAACGTGTCCTTGCTTGTCACCAACGACAACCAACGCTGCAAAACGCAAGCGACGACCACCCTTAACAACCTTTGTGACACGGTTAATAGCAACCACGTTCTCTTCTAATTCACCAAGTGACTTAGGATTAACGAATTCAACCATTTTAATATTCCTCCTTTCCTTAGAACTTCAAACCGTTTTCACGGGCTGATTCTGCTAGTGCTTGAACACGTCCATGATAAACGTAACCACCACGATCAAAGACAACTTCTTCAACCTTTGCGGCTTTACCACGTGCGGCGATCAATTCACCAACTTTAACTGCTTGTTCAGTCTTTGATCCCGTTACTTCGGCATCATGACTTGAGGCACTTGCTAGCGTTACACCCGCTACGTCATCAATTAATTGAGCGTAGATGTTTGCATTAGAACGGAAAACGTTCAAACGTGGGCGAGCAGCAGTACCAGAGATTTTTCCACGTACACGCTTGTGGCGCTTTACGCGAAGCTTATTCTTATCTGGTTTTGAAATCATAGCTGTGCTTTCCTTTTCTTATGGCTTATGCCATTTTAAAATATTTTTTAACAGAACTTGTACTACTAGCAGTAAATACTTACTTACCAGTCTTACCTTCCTTACGACGAACAACTTCACCTTCGTAACGAATACCTTTACCTTTATAAGGTTCTGGTGAACGAACGGCACGAATTTCAGCTGCTAAATCGCCGACTTTTTGCTTTGAAATACCTGAAATTTTAATTGTCAAAGCATCTGGTACTTCAACAGTTAACGCTTCACGATCTTCAAAGACAACTGGGTGAGAATAACCAACACTCAAAGTCAACTTTGAACCTGACTTTGCAGCACGGTAACCAACACCAACAAGTTTCAATGTCTTTGTGAATCCTTCAGATACACCTTCGACCATGTTTGCAACGTTGGCACGTGTAGTACCATGCAAAGCTTTGGTCTTGTTGTCGTCACTTTCACGTGTGAAAGAAACTTCAGTCCCTTCAACATTCATTGTGATTGCTGAAACGATTTCACGTGACAATTCACCCTTTGGTCCTTTAACTGTAACAACTGCACCTTCTTGAGATACAGTTACATCAGCAGGCAATGTGATTGTTTTGTTTCCAATACGGCTCATGGTAAGTCTCCTTTCTTAGATATATTACCAAACGTAGGCGAGTACTTCGCCGCCAACTTGCTTTGAACGAGCTTCTTTGTCAGTGATCACACCGGCAGAAGTTGAGATAATAGCAATTCCCAAACCATTCAAAACCTTTGGCAATTCTTCAGCCTTAGCATACTTACGCAAACCTGGCTTTGAGATACGCTTAATACCAGTAATCACACGATTACGGTCTTCTCCGTACTTGAGAAATACACGGATAACACCTTGCTTGTTGTCATCAATATATTCCACATCGCGGATGAAACCTTCTGATTTCAAGATTTCAGCGATACTCTTTTTAATTTTTGATGCTGGAATTTCAACAACTTCGTGATGTGCCAAGTTGGCATTACGAATGCGTGTCAATAAATCAGCAATTGGATCAGTCATAGACATCTATCGATATCCTCCTTTAAATTTTGAACGTAATCATGCAAAATGACACGCTCTTAACTATTATAGACTATTTTAGTCGATAACAGTTAAAAACGCGTCACTCATTTAGAGTAACAACATTTTTATTCACTAATTACTTAGTAAATGGCATTCCCAATTGTGTTAACAACTCACGACCTTCTTCGTCGTTTTGAGCAGTTGTAACAATAACAATGTCCAAACCGCGAACACGGTTAACTTTGTCAAAATCAATTTCTGGGAAAATCAATTGTTCACGAATACCCAAAGTGTAGTTACCACGGCCATCAAAAGCCTTTGATGATACACCACGGAAATCACGAACACGAGGCAATGAAATGTTGATCAACTTGTCTAAGAAGTCATACATACGTTCACCACGTAGTGTTACCTTAGTTCCGATTGACATACCTTCACGCAAACGGAAACCAGCGATTGACTTCTTTGCCTTTGTGATAACTGGTTGTTGTCCAGCAATCAACTTCAATTCTTCAACCGCTTCATCCAAGTTCTTTGAGTTTGAAACTGCATCACCAACACCCATGTTCAAGACAATTTTATCAATCTTTGGGGCTTGCATTGATGATTTGAAGTTAAACTTTTCGATCAAAGCAGGTTGAACTTCATTAACATATTTTTCTTTTAAAGCGTTAGCCATGAAAATGATTTCACCTTTCGATATTAGCCTAGTACGTTACCAGACTTTTTAGATACGCGAACTTTCTTGCCATCTTCCACTTTGAACCCAACACGTGTTGGTTCATTAGTTGAAGGGTCAAGCAATTGCACGTTAGAAACATGGATAGGTGCTTCGATATCGATAACACCACCTTGTGGATATTCGTTAGAAGGCTTTTGATGCTTCTTAACGATGTTCACGCCTTCGACAACGACGCGATCTTTTCCAGCAACAGTCTTAGTGATTGTGCCTTCTTTTCCCTTGTCTTTGCCGGCAATGACGCGAACCTTATCACCTGTTTTTACAAACATGATTTGGCTCCTCCTTGTCAGTATTAGAGCACTTCTGGTGCCAATGAAACAATACGCATGTAGTCGTTGTCACGTAATTCACGTGCAACTGGACCAAAAATACGCGTACCAACTGGTGATTTGTCGTCCTTCACGATAACAGCGGCATTTTCATCAAAATTAATGTATGAGCCATCTGCACGACGAACGTCAGATACAGTACGAACGATAACAGCCTTAACGACGTCACCCTTCTTTACGTTACCACCAGGGATAGCTTGCTTAACTGTTGCAACGATCATGTCGCCAACACCTGCAAACTTACGGCCTGAACCACCGAGCACTTTAATCGTCAAGATTTCACGTGCGCCAGAGTTATCAGCCACTTTTAAACGACTCTCTTGTTGAATCATGGTTCTTCCTCCTTGTTAGCAATTAATTACGACGTTTTGGGTCGAACATTAAAGAATAACAGCCTCTTCAACGATCTTAACCAAACGGAAGTGCTTAGTTGCAGACAAAGGACGTGTTTCCATGATTTGAACAATATCGCCTTGCTTGGCACTATTGTTTTCATCATGGGCCTTGAACTTCTTTGTGTACTTGACACGCTTACCATAGACGGCGTGTGTTAAATAAGTATCAACAGCGACAGTAATTGTCTTGTCCATCTTATCTGAAACAACGCGTCCTTGGTAAACCTTACGAGTATTACGTTCTTCACTCATTTTTCAGCTTCTTCCTTTCGTCTTATTTGTTGGCGTTTGCCAATTCTTGTGCACGAATAACTGTCTTAACTCGTGCAATGTCCTTACGAACTTGTGCGATACGCGCCGTGTTTTCCAATTGACCAGTAGCCAATTGGAAACGAAGGTTGAACAATTCTTCCTTGAATTCGGCTTCGCGCTTTTGCAAATCCGCAAGTGACAATTCTTTCAATTCACTTGCTTTAGCCATTATTCAGCCTCCCGAGCAATAATCTTCGTACGTACAGGCAACTTATGTTGTGCCAAACGCAATGCTTCACGTGCAGTTGCTTCAGGAACACCTGCCACTTCAAACATTACTTTGCCACGCTTAACAGGTTCAACCCATCCTTCGGGAGCACCCTTACCGTTACCCATTCGAACACCAACACCTTTTGATGTATATGACTTGTGAGGGAAGATTTTAATCCAAACCTTACCACCACGCTTCATATAACGTGTCATTGCAATACGAGCAGCTTCAATTTGACGGTTAGTGATCCAGCTTGATGTTGTTGCTTGCAAGCCAAAGTCACCAAATGTCACCGTCTTGCCACCTTTAGCTTCGCCACGCATGTGACCACGGTGTACACGACGGAATTTAACACGCTTTGGTACTAACATGTTTGCTTCCCTCCTTACTTACTGTTTTTCTTTTGTGGTAAAACATCACCACGGTAAATCCAAGTCTTGATACCCAAGTTACCATAAGCAGTCATTGCTTCATCCCATGAGTAGTCAATGTCTGCACGTAAAGTATGCAAAGGAACAGTTCCTTCAGTATATTGTTCAATACGGGCAATATCTGCACCGTTCAAACGACCTGAAACCATAACTTTGATACCCTTGGCACCGGCACGAGTAGCACGTTGAATGGCACCGCGCATTGCGCGACGGAAAGCCACACGGCGTTCCAAATCACCAGCAATTTGTTGTCCAACCAAATGTGCACTCAAGTCAGGCTTCTTGATTTCAACGATATTAATGAAAACACGCTTTGAACGACCCTTTTCATCTTTATCTGTCAATTTTGCCAATTGAGTACGAAGTTTTTCAACTTCTGACCCACCCTTACCAATTACCATTCCAGGCTTGGCAGTGTGGATTGAAACGTCAACACGTGACTTAGTGCTGCGTTCAATTTCAATGCGATCAACTGAGGCATCAGCTAAATTCTTTTCGATGTACTTACGAATACGCAAGTCTTCGTGAAGTTGGTTAGCATAATCAGCCTTGTCAGCAAACCACTTTGCGTCCCAGTCGCGAATAACGCCAACACGGAACCCAGTAGGGTTAATCTTTTGACCCATTACTTTGCCTCCTTCTCAGCAACCACAATTGTAATGTGGCTTGTACGCTTGTTGATAGGTGAAGCAGAACCTTTGGCACGTGGACGGAAACGCTTTAGCGTTGGTCCTTCGTTCGCGAAGGCTTCCTTCACAATAAGATCTTCTCTGTCTAGTGAGAAGTTGTTTTCAGCATTAGCAACTGCTGAGTTCAAAACCTTGTAAATATCTTCAGTAGAAGTATTAGGTAGGAACTTCAAAATTGCGTATGCTTCGTTAACGCTCTTACGGCGAATAGTGTCAAGAACTAAGCGTGCCTTACGTGGGGCAACGCGAACGATCTTAGCAGTCGCGCGAGCTGATGTAACTTGTTCAGCCATTTTTCACTTCCTCCTTATTTACCAGTCTTTTTATCGTCGTTCTTGTGTCCCTTGAACGTACGAGTTGGTACGAATTCACCTAACTTGTGACCGACCATATCTTCTTGCACATATACTGGAACGTGCTTGCGACCATCATAAACGGCAATTGTAAAGCCGATGAAGCTTGGGAAGATTGTTGAACGACGTGACCAAGTTTTGATCACTGATTTCTTTTCAGAATCAACTTGCGCTTCAATCTTCTTAAGCAAGTGTGGGTCCGCAAATGGTCCCTTTTTTAAACTACGAGCCATTAGTTGTCTCCTTTCCCTTACTTACTCTTACGACCGCGAACGATGAACTTTGTTGAAGCCTTCTTCTTATCGCGAGTCTTCTTACCGGCAGTCTTCTTACCCCATGGTGACATAGGACTTGGACGACCAACTGGTGCTTTACCTTCACCACCACCGTGTGGGTGATCGTTAGGGTTCATAACTGATCCACGAACATGTGGACGCTTTCCACGCCAACGGTTACGACCAGCTTTACCCCAGTTAATCAATGAATGCTCTGCGTTACCAACTTCACCAATTGTGGCGCGGTTAGTAGCCAAGACCAAACGTACTTCACCTGAAGTTAATCGAACAATGATGTACTTGCCATCACGTCCCAGAATTTGTGCTGATGTACCTGCTGAACGAGCCAATTGACCACCCTTACCAGGCTTTAATTCGATATTATGAATCAAAGTACCTTCAGGAATAGCACTCAATGGCAAGGCATTGCCGGGCTTAATGTCGGCATCAGGACCAGATTGAACTTTATCGCCAACCTTCAATCCCTTTGGCGCCAAGATATATGACTTAATACCATCTTCATATACCAACAAAGCAATGTTAGCTGTGCGATTTGGATCGTATTCGATAGCCTTAACAGTAGCTGTCTTGTCATCTTTAATACGCTTGAAGTCTACGATACGGTAGGCTTGCTTGTGTCCACCAGCATGGTGGCGAACTGTCATACGGCCTGATGCATTACGTGCACCAGTCTTTGACTTTTTAGCCAACAAACTCTTCTCGGGCGTTGTCTTAGTGATTTCAGCAAAATCTGAAGTCGTCATATTACGACGTCCGTTAGAGGTTGGCTTATATTTCTTGATAGCCAATGTCTTATCCTCCTATTTAGAATTAACCTTCGTTAAAGATTTGAATATCTTTTGAATCTTTTGACAACGTGACAGTTGCCTTCTTCAACTTACGTGTGTAACCAACATAACGACCTTGGCGCTTGAGCTTACCACGAACGTTTGCTGTGTTGAGACCTGAAACTTTAACATTAAAGATTTCTTCGATAGCTTTCTTGATTTCAGGCTTTTTCGCGCGAGTATCTACTTCGAAGACATAACGCTTACGTTCTGTTTGCGCCATTGAAGCTTCGGTGATGATAGGGCGACGGATAATATCGCGTGCATCCATTAGGCAAGACCTCCTTGGATTTCTTCGATTGATGATTGAACAATCACCAGCTTATCTGCATTAACAACGTCAAGTACGTTGATACCCTTTGTTGTCATAACTTGAACATTAGCCAAGTTACGTGCTGACAAGATTGCGTTTTCATTGTCTTCATCAACAACTACTAATGTCTTTGTGTCAGCTGACAAGTTAGCCAAAACTTTTTTAAAGTCTTGTGTCTTTGGTGCTTCAAATGACAAAGCATCAACAACGACCAACTTGTTATCAGCAACTTTTTGCGAAAAAACTGACTTCAAAGCCAATTGATAAGCTTTACGGTTGATACGATAAGCGTATGAACGAGGTGTAGGACCAAAAACAATACCACCGCCACGGAACTGAGGCTCACGGATTGAACCAGCACGTGCACGACCAGTACCCTTTTGCTTCCAAGGCTTACGACCACCACCAGAAACAGCAGAGCGGTTCTTGACAGCATGTGTACCTTGACGCAATGATGCACGTTGCATCAATACTGCATCTGTAATAACGGCGTTGTTAGGTTCGATGGCGAAAACTGCGTCATTCAATTCGATTTCAGCAGCTTGACTACCATCTTGCTTTAATACAGCAACTTTAGTCATGATTGATTGTTCTCCTTTCTATATAGTTTGGATTAAGCTTCTTCTGAATCAGCGGCAGGTGCAGATACACCAGCCATTTTGATTTCAGGATGCTTTGCATTAACTTTAACAGTTGATTTGATTGTCAAAAGTGACTTGTTAGCGCCGGGAACATTTCCCTTCAATAGCAAGAGGTTATTTTCAACATCAACATGTACAATGGCAACATTTTGCATTGTGCGCTTGTTGTTACCCATACGACCTGGCAAGAGCTTACCCTTGAAGACGCGGTTAATAATCGCACCCATTGAACCAGGACGACGGTGATAACGTGAGCCGTGGGCCATAGGTCCACGAGACTGACCAAGACGCTTAATTGAGCCTTGGAAGCCATGTCCTTTTGTGATGCCCGTTACGTCGACGTATTCCCCTGCTTGGAATGTATCCACTTTGATTTCATCCCCTGCGTTAAATTCGCCTTCCGCGTCGCGGACTTCACGAACGTAGCGCTTAGGGGTCGTGTTTGCTTTTGAAGCGTGACCTTGTTCAGGTTTGTTTGACAAAACTGCACGTTTGTCTTGGTAACCGAGTTGAATAGCACTATAACCGTCTGTTTCTGCATTTTTTACTTGCAAAACGACGTTTGGTGTTGCTTCAACTACGGTAACTGCGATCAATTCGCCAGATTCTGTGAAAACCTGAGTCATACCGACTTTGCGGCCTAAGATACCTTTAGTCATGACTAATCTCCTTAATTATTTTGCTTGACTTATTTTTTGTCTCTAAGTTGAGACGCGAAGTTATATCCGTTAAGATTACAACTTGATTTCGATCGCAACACCTGATGGCAATTCAAGTTTACGCAATGCGTCAACTGTCTTGTCAGTAGGGTTCACAATGTCGATCAAACGCTTGTGCGTGCGCATTTCAAATTGTTCACGGCTATCCTTGTGCTTATGTGGTGAACGTAGAATTGTATACAATGTACGTTCAGTTGGCAATGGGATAGGACCAGCAATTTCTGCGCCCGTACGCTTAGCCGTTTCAACAATTTTTTCTGCTGATTGGTCTAAGATGCGGTGTTCGTATGCCTTCAAACGGATACGGATCTTCTTTTGTGCCATTATTTCGTGCCTCCTCGTTGATTTTGTAAATCAGCTAACTTCGATTAAAAACCGACAACACTGCTTGTGTTTTGCGCGCCCATGGCAACGCGGCCGCGCGTGTCGCAACCTTAATCATCATCGCTAAACATTGATACACCAGGCTTTCGGTAGGTTTATATGTCTACTGTTCCAAAAGCGTACTTAAATATAATAACAGAAAAACCCCTGCATTGCAAGGGTTTTGTACGATATTTCTTAATTATCAATAAAACAGTTTTCGTAATCCATTCATAACTTTATTTCCCAGTAATTCAACTTTGAATAACCTGAATGCCTGTTGTCGTAAGGTATCAAATACAAATACTAATCCGTATGTCAAAATTGCAAAAACGGGATATAAAATGCTGTTTAAGTAAAGTAGATGAGTTGTTTCATTCATTGGTAGATGATGCACAAAATTAAACAATTCATGAACGATATAGACCGCAAATGCCACACTAGCTGTTTTGTTTATCGCCTTACTATAAAAGGGTTTAAAGTTCATCATCACCACAAATAATAATACTGCGCTCACAAGAGGCATTGGACCGTAAGTGAAATCTACCCAAAATATCATTAGACAGTAAGTAAACGCTAAAGATATCATTAACCATAGCAAAGGATGTTTGATTGAAGTGCCAAACTTTTTAATATATATGCCAATTAAAAATGGACTAATAATATAGCCTAAGGCATTTCCCTGTCCCACATTGAAGTTAGTATTCGTGTACATCGCCAAGCTACTAAAAATAGTCACAGCTACAATAAGATAACTCAATTTTTGTTTTGATATTTTTGAAGTAACCGCTGTAATAAACGGCGCTAATACCATCAACATGACGAAGGCTTGAAAAAACCATAAAGTACCTAATGAGAACGGAAATATATCAGTCAAAATCTGTCGGATCAAACCTCTATTTGTCATAGAACCAAAAAAATTTGCAGGATTAATAATTTCAAAAATAGCTGTCAAAGCACCGTAAAACCACACCTCCGTCCACAACATCCACACCTTTTTGAACGACTTAGAAACTGTCATAATTTTCCCCGCAGAGAAATAGCCAGTAATTAAAACAAACAACGCCACCCCTATTTTTCCATACGGTCTGTAAAAATACACACCAATGATATTTAAAAGTTGTTCTAATGAGTTTGGAACTAATATAGGAGTTGATACAAAATTAATGTGGTACTTAATAATAGTCGGATCAATATATTGTGTTGAAGCAAAACTCAGATGATGCATCACAATCAAAATCATGGCTACTATACGTGCCAGTTCAATACGACTATCTCTCACTTTCACCACCAAACTATCTCCCGTCAAAATATGATCTGCCCATACCTAATCGATTTCGCCAATTTTTATATAACAAAAAATAAAATATTATGCCTACCAATGTTGTCAAGCTCAATAATATTGATATTTTATGCGCAAACGTTTTTTGATAGTGTAACCTGATCGTTGAACTACCATGTGGCTTGATAGATATTTTTCCCTTCACTACACTTATTTTCAATGGATGTCCAGCATCATTTGTAACTTTCCATCCCAAGTAATTTGTCATAGGTAGTGTTATTTCATGGGCCTGTCGGGGTATTTTATTAACCTGAAACTCATATCCTTCGTGAATTAACTTTAATTGACTCACTTTGCCATTAACCAACACTTGCGTGGCGTCCCTTTTATCTCCCCACATGCCAATTTGATAATTACCTGAAAATACAACACGATTTTTCGATAAATAATCCTTACTACCAATAGGTAACTGATAATAATTGTTAATTTGGTGGACAAAATTATTGTTCGTCACGGTATTGGGATATTTGGCTGACTTGGTACCATAATCACCTGTTTTATTATTCTGATAATAATAATTCATCTGCATAGCCCAAGCGCTGGAAATTGCTAAAAATACGCCTATTATCAAAATCCACCGAGATGTTAATTTTTGAATATAGCCCTCACGGACCAATATATCAATGCCCGCCACAACAAACAATGTACTGAACGTCATAACAATCGGATAAAATCGTCCCATCACTTGAAAGACATGTAACGGTGTTTTATACAAAATTTGTGTTGGTGCGTATGCAATAAGTAGAACGCTGGCAACCAACGCTATGCTAAGATGACGCATTTTGACAGAATAATTACGCGTGACTAGCAATGCACTACTAATCATGATAACCAAAACAAATACAAATGTTCCTACTGGTATTGCTGTCCAATTCAAAGTAGCCTCATTTTTTAAAGAAGCAGTGATTGATCCCCATACATCTAGTGGCTGCCACTGGCTATTGGGCCCAGCAATATGAACTGCTAAAGACTGCTGAATAAATGGCACAATATAAAATGCCGATAGCAGAAAAGTTGTTATCGCAGCTTTAATAAGCGCCAGAATAGTTGATTTAAGTATTAGCCTTTGTAATAGTGCAGTGATAAACATGACGCCCAACACCAAAAACAGTAACACGACAGACAACGCATGGTTGGTGAGCGTAATGGCACTCAGTAAACTGGCTATAAGCCATTTGTTCTGATGCTCAAACAAAATGAGATAAAATGCCCCAATAACCGCCGGAAACATTAAAATGCCAATTAATTCACCTGGTAAACCGCGGACAACTAATTCACCAAATGTGGCCGGAGCAAGAACATAAATAGTTGCAAATAGAAATGCTTTAAAACGTTTATCGTTACCCTTAAAGAAATGTGTACCAATATAATAATTGATTCCCATTGCTCCAGAAAGCAACAATACATAACCGATTAAAACTGCTGTCACTGCTTTTTGTACAACTAAATAAATCAAAGCCACGACATAAATAAACGAATATCCATAAAAAAGATTAACACCATAACCATTTTCACCAAACGTATAAGCCGAAATATCCGGAACCCATTTTCCGTTAAGAAATCCTTGGTAAATTTCGTACATTCTCGACAAATGAAAGGGGACGTCCCAGGAATTGATTACCATTGTTTGCTTGTAAAATTGAGGTAATATGGCAACAAACGCCAGCAGGACAAAAGATGCACCAATCTGCCACCCTTTAATTTTATTAACGCTATACTTCATTACTTTGATCTCCCAGCATGTTTTTTGATCATCTCTGTGTCATTTTAAATTCCAAAAAGGCATCATTATATTTTTCTGTCCATTTTTGCCCTAAGTCTGAATATACTTGCAAGTGACTCACAGTTTTGGCGTCTGGATAAAACTGTTTGTCCTCACGAATACTCTTAGGTAATAGTGCTAATGCCTTTTTGTTTGGCGTTGCATAACCGATATATTCTGCATTTTGGGCCGCATTTTTTGGCTCACTAATGAAATTTAAGAAAGCGTAGGCAGCCGCTGTATGTTTAGCAGTTTTGGGCATAACAATATTATCAAACCAAAGATTTGATCCCTCACTCGGCACGACATAATGCAAGTGTTTATTATTCGCCATTGCTTCAGACGCCTCACCTGAGTATGTTACAGCAATTGATGCTTCGTCTTGTGCCATGTACATTTTGATTTCGTCAGCAATAATTGCTTTAACATTTGGCATCAAGGTTGTTAGTTTGCCTTGAGCCGCCGCCAAATCAGCTGTTGACTTATCATTGACAGACTTTCCTTGTGTAATCAATGTAAAACCTAATACATCACGTGCCGAGTCAATTAACATGACTTGGTTTTTAAACTTTGACGACCATAAATCATCCCAATGTTGGACATCACTGGCCTTTAGGTACTTATCATTGTAGATAATACCTAAAGTTCCCCAAAAGTAAGGTACAGAATATTTGTTGTGTCTATCAAAAGATTGGTTAAGGAAGCGACTGTCGTAATTTTTTAACCCAGTCAACTTCTGATGATCTAGTGGCAACAATAAATTTGCAGCCTTCATTTTTTCAATCATATATTCCGACGGCACAGCTAAATCATAGGATGTCCCGCCTTGCTTAACCTTCGTAAACATGGCTTCATTGGAATCAAAAGTTTCGTAACTGACTTTGTAACCTGTCTCTTTAGTAAACTTTTTAAGTAAGGCGGGATCAATATAGTCTCCCCAGTTATACAAATTCAAAACTTTAGACCCACCTTCACCACTGCCGGTTTTGGCAGCCAAATAGCGCTGGGCAGTAAACAAAACAGCGACAACGGCTAGAATAGCAACAACGCTAGTTAATAACTTTTTCATGTTATAAACCCTCCGTAGCCGGTGTTACCAATCGCGTACCGCGCTTTTTATTTTTAGATGAGCGCGTTGAAATAACGTAATATAGTAAGACCAGCACGAGCGATACAACAAACATCATTGCCGACAAGGCATTAATTTCCAAGCTAACCCCTTGACGGGCCCGAGAGTATATTTCAACAGATAACGTCGAAAATCCATTACCAGTTACGAAAAATGTCACCGCAAAATCATCCAAAGAATACGTAAATGCCATAAAAAATCCAGCCAAAATACCTGGCGATATAACGGGTAAAATCACGCGCGACAACATTTGCCAGTTATTAGCGCCTAAATCTTTAGCAGCAGCAACTAAAGATTGATTCATTTCTTGGAGTCTCGGCAAAACCATCAACACAACAATCGGAATACTAAAGGCAATATGTGACAGGAGCACTGACGCAAATCCTAATGAAAAACCGACAACTGTAAACAATATCAAAAACGAAGCGCCAATAATAACATCGGGTGATACCAACAAAATATTGTTTAGCGATAAGAAAATATTTTTAATCAACTGATTGCGCTGATCATAAATATACAGCGCACCAGCCGTTCCCAAAATGCTAGCCAAAAGCGAGGACAATAATGCAATTAAAAAAGTATTAACCACAATCTCAATAATGCGCGTATCTGCGAACAGCTCAGCGTAATGCTTCAACGAAAAGCCATCCCATCCTTGCATCACATCACCTGCATTAAATGAATAAATAATCAAGAAAAAAATAGGTAAGTACAGCAAAATGAAAACAAACCACAAATATAAATTTGACCATTTAAAAGCTTTTTTCATTTATATTACTCACTTTCTCGTGTTCTTTTTGACACGATCACGCGTCAAAATCATCGTCACAACCATCGCTACAATTAAAATCACACCAATTGTCGATCCTAGTTGCCAGTTTTGGGTTACTAAAAAATGTTCCTCAATTGCTGTACCTAACGTAATCACACGATTACCGCCTATCAAACGTGTAATCATAAACAATGACAAACTTGGAATGAAAACAGCTTGAATGCCCGCCTTCACCCCCGGCATTGATAATGGCAAAATGACTCGTCGTAACGTTTGCCATTTATTAGCACCCAAATCACGACTAGCTTGCTCCAGTTTTGGATCAATTTCTGCCAACGAATTAAAAATCGGCAAAATCATAAACGGAATTTCAATGTAGGCAGCAACTAACAAAAAACTCCAATCAGAGAACAACAGTTGCTGTGGTGCAATGCCAAAAAAGCTCATAAAATTATTAACCGTACCGGTTTTTGACAATAGGCCAATAAACGCATAAGTCTTTAACAACAAATTAATCCACGTTGGCAGGATCACTAATAACAACCAAAATTGTTTTTGCTTGAGTTGATTGAGTAGGTAAGCCATCGGGTAGCTAATCACCAATGTAATTAGTGTAATCAGGAAAGCAAACCAAACTGAGTTAAACGTCATGCGGAGGTATGTACCACTACCAAAATAAACAGCATAGTTATGTAACGTTAACCCACCATTGGCGTTAGTTAGCGATTGAAATAACAATAAAACGAGTGGCGCAATAACAAATAACAATAACCACGCGCCATAAGGCACGAGATAAAATAACTGACGCTGTTGTTTACTCTTCATCATCATCCTCGTAACTTTCCAAACGCGCGTCAAAATCATCTTCAGACTCATTAAATCGCATGATGTGAATGTCTTCCGGATCAAATGTCAAACCAACTCGTTCTCCCACTTGGGCCGAGTTCGTTGCTTGAACTTGCCACTCGTTACCGTCATCATCAATTGCTGTAATTTCATAATAATCACCACGAAATGATTGATCATCAATTGTCACAATTAACTTACCATTTTCGATTGTGGTTAAATCTAAGTCTTCAGGGCGCAAGACAACTTCAACACGTTCATTGGGTCGCATTCCAGCATCAACATTTTCAAAATCTTTGCCCACAAAATGAACAACATAATCCGTTTTCATGATGCCATCTACAATGTTACTCTCACCAATAAAATCCGCAACAAAATGGTTAATTGGTTCATCATATATATCCTCTGGTGTCCCATTTTGCTGTATGACCCCGTCATTCATCACAAAAATCCAATCAGACATAGCTAGTGCTTCTTCTTGATCATGCGTCACAAAAACAAAGGTAATACCAAGTCTTTGCTGAATTTCACGGAGCTCATACTGCATGTCTTTGCGCAACTTGTAATCCAATGCAGACAATGGTTCATCGAGTAACAAAACTTTTGGATCATTAGCCAAAGCGCGCGCAATCGCCACACGCTGCCGTTGCCCACCTGACAGCTCACTAATATCACGATCAGCATATTGGTCAAGTTTAACCAACTTCAACATGTCATGAACCTGCCGTTCAATATCGTTCTTTGACATTTTTTTTATGGACGGACCAAAAGCCACGTTTTCAAAAACATTCATATTCGGAAATAATGCATAATCTTGGAAAACAGTGTTAACAGTTCGTTTTTCCACTGGCACATCATTGATACGCTTGTTTTCAAATAAAATATCACCTGAAGTTGCCGCCAATTGACCAGAAATCAAGTTTAAAATTGTTGTTTTACCAGATCCTGAGGGTCCCAACAAGGTATAAAATTTACCTTGTTCTAAAGACAAGTCGATGCCCTTCAAAATCTCTGTGTCACCATAAGCTAAGCTTACAGACTTAAATTCAATAATTGGTGTTTGCTCTGCCAAATTCTCAACCTCAACTCTTTTCGATAATTTCAATTTTACACTAATTTTGAAGACATAAAAAGAAAATCATATTTGACCATTTAGCTTCAGTGGCTATGCGTCAATGATCTTTTCACGATTTTCAACAACAACAATAGCAATTGTCATTAAGATGAACAAAATAACAATAACGATAATTTGCGGTGTCCAAGAATGCCACCAACCATATGCATAACCAAACATAGCTGGACCAACTGCCGCAATCAAATAGCCACCGCTTTGCGACATACCGGACAATTGTGCCGTTTGTCCCGGTGTGCTGGTTTTAAGCGTGAATGTGGTCATCAAATATGGAAACAACACCGAAGTACCGACACCAATAAATAAATTGACCAGTAACCAGTAGGTAAAAGTGCCTTGTGGATTCAGCAACAGGAGGTAGCCAATTGTACCTAAAATTGAAAAGCCAGCAACTAGCCACTGCCTTTGGCGTTTGTTCAATCGAACAACAATTGACGGTACTGTTAGTGCAAATGGTAGACCAATTAATGAGTTAAGACCAGAAAATAAACCAGCAGTTGCCGGCGTTAATCCAGTCTGAATCGCCATAGTTGGCCCCCACGCCATCAAAACATAGAACATTGCAGATTGCATACCACCAAAAAACAACAATAACCAAGCATTGCGATTTTTCCAAACGTTGAATCGGACTGTTTTCTTGTGATCACTCGCCATTTGAGTGACTTGTCTATTTGCCGCAAACCGTTCATTAGGTAACCAAACCAGCAAAGCACCAACGAGCAAGATTGTCAACAATCCCACAAAAACCTGCCAACTAGTTAATGCCGTTATTGGCGCTGCCAAACTAGCGCCAACTGCCGTTGCTAACATCATGCTAAATGTAAAGACAGACGTCATTGGACCGACTTTCATCGGAAAATACGTTCGAATAACACTAGGCAGTAACACATTCATGTGGGCAACACCAATACCAATCAGCATTGTCCCAATGTAGAGGAAAGTTGTATTAATAACTCTAATGCCAGACCCAACAATTAACAGCATCAACATCAATGCAAATGCCCTTTCTAGCCCAATCTTTTGAGCCACTTTAGGTGCTGTTGAAGAAAACAAGGCAAACGCTATCAGCGGAATAGTTGTTAGCATGCCCAATTGTCCAACAGGCACACCCTCTGATTTGGAAATACTACTCAAAATTGGCGGCATAGCTGTGAATGGTAATCGCAAAATCATGCCAACAACAACAATTCCTGGAATTAAAAACTTACTATGATTTTTCATTTCAATTTCCCTAATAATAACAAAACAGCGCCACTCTGTTGAGTGACGCCGTTTATACTGAACCATCAGTCAGTCAAAGATTAATTTTCTTGACCGTGGGTCTTGATAATTTCTTCTTGAATGTTCTTAGGAACAGCTTCGTAGTGATCGAAAACCATTTGGAATGTACCACGACCTTGCGTTGCTGAACGCAAAGTAGTTGCATAACCAAACATTTCTGACAAAGGCACCTTAGCCTTAACTGCCAAAACTGGACCACGTGACTCTTGACCTTCAATCATACCACGGCGTGCTGAGACGTGTCCCATAACATCACCCAGGTTGTCTTCAGGTGCAACAATATCAACGGCCATAATTGGTTCCAAAATAACCGCGCCGGCTGTCTTAGCAGCTTCGCGCAAAGCCAATGAAGCAGCAATCTTAAAGGCAGCTTCACTTGAATCGACATCGTGATATGAACCATCATACAACTTAGCTTTCAAATCAACTAATGGGAATCCAGCCAAAGGACCAGCATTCAATGCGTCCTTCAAACCAGCTTCAACTGATGGAATATATTCACGAGGCACAACACCACCAACGATGGCATCTTCGAATTCAAATCCAGCACCTTCTTCGTTTGGTGAGAATTCAATCCAAACATCACCATACTGACCTTTACCACCAGATTGACGCTTGAAGTAACCACGTGCTTGTACTGTCTTAGTAAAGGCTTCACGATAAGCAACTTGTGGCGCACCAACAGTGGCTTCAACATTGAATTCACGACGCATACGATCAACCATGATATCCAATTGCAATTCACCCATACCAGCAATCAATGTTTGACCAGTTTCAGGGTTAGTTGTGGCACGGAATGAAGGATCTTCTTCAGCCAATTTTTGAATGGCATTTGACAATTTGTCTTGATCAGCCTTTGTCTTTGGTTCGATAGCCAATTCGATAACTGGTTCTGGGAACTCCATTGATTCCAGAATCAATTGATGATCAACAGCTGTCAAAGAATCACCAGTTGTCGTGTTCTTCAAACCAATAGCCGCAGCAATATCACCAGAGAATACTTCTTCAATTTCAGTACGTGAAGTAGCGTGCATTTGTAGCAAACGACCAACACGTTCACGTGTATCAGAGGAGGTATTTTGTACGTATGAACCTGATTGCAATGTACCAGTATAGACACGCATAAATGTCAAACGACCAACGAATGGATCTGTCATGATCTTGAACGCCAAAGCAGCGAAAGGCTTTGAATCATCAGCGATCAAATCAACTTCTTCATCTGTCTTTGGATCTTTAGCGATATATGGCTTAACATCCAAAGGTCCTGGCAAATAGTCAACAACGGCATCCAACATCATCTGAACACCCTTATCTTTATAAGCTGAACCCGCAAGAATTGGGTAGAATTGAAGTGCTAGTGTAGCACGACGAATGGCTGCCTTCAATTCTTCAATAGAAATATCTTCACCTTCAAGATACTTTTCCATCAAATCATCATCGACATCAGCAACAGCTTCAATCAATGTATTACGCTTTTCTTCCGCCAAGTCTTTCAAATCAGCTGGAATATCACGTGGTTCCCACTTTTCACCAAGTTCATCAACTGGGTAATAAGCTTCTTGTGTAATCAAGTCAATAACGGCTTCGAAGTCATCCTCAGCACCGATTGGCCATTGGATTGCTTCAGCATTAACTTGCAAACGTTCGTGCATTGAGTCAACTGACATTTGGAAATCAGCGCCCATTTTGTCCATCTTGTTAACAAAGACGATACGTGGCACATCATAAGTTGTGGCCTGACGCCACACTGTCTCTGTTTGTGGTTCAACACCAGCTGCACCATCAAGTACGGCTACGGCACCATCAAGAACACGCAAAGCACGTTCAACTTCGATTGTGAAGTCCACGTGTCCAGGTGTATCAATGATGTTAACGCGATAAGGTGTCTTTTCAAATTGATCAAAGAAACCGTGCCAAACAGCTGTTGTAGCAGCTGATTGGATTGTGATTCCACGTTCCTTTTCTTGTTCCATGAAATCCATTTGTGAAGCACCATCATGTGTTTCACCAATTTTGTGAATTTTACCTGTATAGTACAAGATACGTTCAGTAGTCGTTGTCTTACCCGCATCAATGTGGGCCATGATTCCGATGTTACGTGTACGCTCTAGTGGGTATTCACGTTTTGCCATTGTGAGTTATCTCCTGGTTTAGTTATATATGCAACAAAAAGCGACACATAATTGTGTTCGCTTTTTGATGGTGCTTGTTTTGACAAACACCATCTATGACAATTGTACACTATTTGACGCGCAAGAATAATTAAATTCTTGTCATCAACAGATTACCAACGATAGTGTGCAAACGCACGGTTGGCTTCAGCCATTTTGTGCGTATCTTCGCGCTTCTTAACAGATGCACCAGTGTCATTGGCAGCATCCATAATTTCTTTGGCTAAACGCTCATCCATTGTGTGCTCGTTACGCAAACGTGAGTAGTTAACCAACCAACGAAGTCCCAAAGTCGTACGACGATCTGGACGAACTTCGATTGGCACTTGGTAGTTAGAACCACCAACACGGCGAGCTTTAACTTCCAATACTGGCATAATGTTTTCCATAGCTTGTTCGAAAACTTCCAATGGTTCATTGCCAGTTGCTTCCTTGATACGATCAAAAGCATCATACAAGATTGTTGAAGCTGTACCACGCTTACCATCAAGCATCAACTTGTTGATCAAACGTGAAACGAGTTTTGAATTGTAAATTGGGTCAGGCAAAACTTCCTGACGCTTAGTATAACCTTTACGTGGCATTAGTCAGTCTCCTTCTTACTTCTTTGGTGCCTTTGTACCATACTTTGAACGTGATGTCATACGACCATCAACACCCGCAGTATCCAAAGCACCACGGATAATGTGGTAACGTACACCAGGCAAATCCTTAACACGACCACCACGAATCAAAACAACTGAGTGTTCTTGCAAGTTATGACCGATACCTGGAATATATGCTGTTACTTCATACAAGTTTGAAAGACGCACACGGGCGTACTTACGCAAAGCTGAGTTAGGCTTCTTTGGTGTCATTGTACCAACACGTGTTGCGACACCACGCTTTTGTGGGGCAGCATTGTTAGTTGCTTTTTTCTTCATTGAATTGTAGCCAAAGTTCAAAGCAGGTGATTTTGACTTAGAAACCTTTGACTTACGTGGCTTACGAACCAATTGGTTAATTGTAGGCATGCTACAGTCTCCTTAAATTTTTCATTGATTTCACAGTTCCAGGTGTTTCATTTCTGTTTTCAAACAAAAATGCTCACCGGAAATCTGCTGACAGTTACCTTTACAGCGCCGTTCAGCACAGTGTGACGATGTCACAGAACAGATTACTTAAAAGCACGTTCAATATAATACCAGATTGAGCGATAAAGTCAAGTAGGTATTTACATTTTGTGAATAACTATTTGTTTTTTCGTACTATTCCACATGGAAAATATATTGATATTGATTTTTAATAGCATCATTGTTTCGTCAGTTATGTGTGTCAATGATCGCATCCAACATAATATTTCATTACTACATCCCAGATCGTTTTGCCTGATGTGTCATCATTTATTAAAGTGGTACGATCTCGTACCGTTTTTTTCGGCAGTTTTCACGTTTGCAAAATATCGCTATTGTCACAAACGTTTTGGTTGGCGCTATCCTGCATTAGAATTGACGTGCACACTGTTTGGCACCATTCTTTGGTATGCCTCGATCCTCCAATGGCTAATCGCAGTAGTACTACTGTTTTTATCCCTTGAAGACTGCGCGTCGCAGGCCATCCATAGCTACTTGATTATTCCGCTGTTATTGTACGCAATCCACCAACACCATGATCAATCGCACATTTTTCTAGCATTATTAATTGGACTGATCGCTTGCTATTTGGTTTATATACGGCACGCGTTAGGTCCCGGAGACATTCCAGTTTTATTGACACTCATTTTTTCAACCACCATGTTAACCTTTGTACTAGGCTTATTAATGGCTTGTTGTTTAGCCGCCCTCTTTTTAGCATTGTCATCACAAAAACGTTTACCATTTGTGCCTTTCCTAACCGTTGGTTGGCTACTTATTGGTGTCTTGATATAAAAAACACTTGAATTATCTTCAAGTGTTTAAACTATTAAGTTGCTGGCGATGTCGTTTTAAGTGGTTTCGTTGTAATTTTAATACTGCCATTCTTTGCGCCGATTGTAACGGCATCTTCAGTGGTAATATTACCTCGTAATAATTCTTCACTAAGTGCATCTTCAACACTTGTCTGAAGTGCACGGCGAATTGGACGGGCACCATATTCAGGATCAAAACCAGCACTGGCAACAACGTCAATGGCGGCGGGTGTCATTTTAATTGTAATCCCTTGTTCAGCAACACGTTGTAGCACTGAACGACTCATCAATTTTACAATTTCATGTAATTCTTGTTTAGTCAAGCTCTCGAAGACAATTGCTTCATCCAAGCGGTTGATAAATTCTGGCCTGAAAGTCTCTTTCAATGTTTCTCTAATTTTAGCTGCAACAGCTTCATGATCATTTTTCAAATCAACAGCACCAAAACCAACTGATTTTTCATCACGAAGACGTGTGGCACCTAAATTAGAAGTCATAATAATGATTGTATTACGAAAATCAACTTTTCGACCTTTAGAATCAGTCAAATAACCGTCATCAAAGACTTGCAACATCAAATTAAAGATGTCTTGATGGGCTTTTTCAGCCTCATCAAGCAAAACGACTGAATAAGGATGATTGCGTACTTTTTCAGTCAATTGTCCACCTTCATCATAACCAACATACCCAGGTGCAGAGCCGATTAATCGACTAGCTGACCAGCGTTCTTGATATTCGGACATATCGATACGAATGAGATTATCTTCGCTACCAAAAATAGCTTCGGCCAGCGCTTTAGCCAACTCCGTTTTACCCACACCAGTTGGGCCTAAGAACATGAAGGTTCCAATGGGGCGTGTCGGATCTTTCAATCCAGAACGCGCACGTCGAATAGCACGTGCAACTGCTGACACTGCAGCCTGTTGACCAACAACTCGTCGTCCTAGAACTTTTTCTAAATTAACTAGCCGCTGCTGATCATTTTTTTCTAACTGGGTTAACGGCACACCTGTTTGTTGAGAAATGACTTCCGCGATGTCTTGCGTTGTCACATGCAAATCATATTGCGCGCGCTCACCATTAACCATTGCTGCTTGTATTTTTGCCTCTTTTTTCGCTAGTTTTTTCTTGAGCTTCATTTCTTCGGTACGCAGTTGCGCTGCTTCTTCAAAGTTTAAAGCTTCAATAGCAGCATCTTTGTCAGCCTGAACTTGTTTAAGACGAGTGACTACTTTGTCATTAGCACCATTATTTTCTGTTGCCTCAATGCGAACTTTTGCGCCCGCTTCATCAATTAAATCAATTGCTTTATCAGGCAAAAAGCGATCACTAATGTACCGCGATGATAGCTTAACAGCGGCATTTATCGCGTCATCATCAATTTGCACTTGGTGATGCTCTTCAAATTTAGGTCGGATCCCATTCAATATAGCAATTGCATCTTCTTGCGTTGGTTCATCAACCGTCACTGAAGCAAAGCGCCGTTCTAATGCCGCGTCAGATTCGATATACTTTTGATACTCATCAAAGGTAGTTGCGCCTAATGTCTGTAATTCACCGCGCGCTAAAGCTGGTTTCAAAATATTTGACGCATCAATAGCACCTTCAGCACCACCAGCACCAATTAAAGTATGCAACTCATCAATGAATAAGATAACTTCGCCATCTTGATAGATTTCTTCGATTATTTTTTTTAAACGATCTTCAAACTCGCCACGATATTTGGTCCCAGCAACTAATGACCCCATGTCAAGCGCCATTAAACGCTTATGTGACAAATTTTCTGGTACTTCACCTGTGACAATTTTCTGAGCCAATCCTTCTGCAATTGCTGTCTTTCCAACACCTGGTTCACCAATCAAAACAGGATTATTCTTTGTACGTCGAGATAAAATTTGGACAACGCGGCGAACTTCTTTAGACCGCCCAATAACTGGATCCATTTTTTCATCACGCGCCATTTGTGTCAAATCACGCGCCAGACCATCTAACGTGGGTGTCCCAGCTGCTGCTTGCTGCTTCTCACGTTGTTTCATTTGTTTGCGAATATCTGTGACACCCAATTTTCGCAAGATCCCGCGACGTAAATCTTGCAAATTAGCATCTAAAGCCAACAAAATTCGTGAGGACAAGATACTTTCATCTTGCAGCAGCGCTAATAGAATATGTTCAGTTCCTACTTTGGGTTGTGCCAAAGCACGAGATTCTTCACCAGCTTGTCGTAAAATATCAGCTGCTTTTGGTGAATATGGTAAATAAACACCCTTTTCATAGCGGCTTGACATACCATAGCCAGTAAAGTGCTCAATTTCTTCACGGATATCATCATCTGTGACATTAAACTGTGTCAAAATTTTGCTGGCAATGCCCTCTTGTTCGATGGCTAAAGCTAGCAACAGATGTTCTGTGCCAACTGCTTGATGCTTAAAATATTTTGCCTGTTCTTGTGCCAAAGCCAGAACGTTTTGAGCACTCGGTGTATAGTTATTATCCATATATGCCTCCTTAAAATTCGGCTGTGTTTGTATAATATTGACTTATATTATAACCCAATTAGATGTTATTAGGAAATCATTTGTTTGTATCAGCGACATTTAATTACAATTCAAAATTCAAAAAGCCGAAACGACTGTTTCGACTTCATTAATTTGGGTTTTTTAGCGATAATTGCCACTGCAAATAGGCGTTGATGAAGGGATCCAAATCACCATCTAGAACCGCTTGCGGCTGATTAGTTTCATAGTTAGTCCGATGATCTTTAACCATTTGATAGGGGTGCAAAACGTAAGAACGTATTTGTGATCCCCAGCCATTTTCCATTTTTTCGCCAGTAAGCGCTGCTCGCTCGGCTTCTTTTTTCTCAAGCTCTAATTGATAAAGTTTACTTTTTAATAATCGCATGGCATAATCGCGGTTACCATATTGTGTCCGTTCAACTGTTGATGAAACAACAATACCCGTTGGTTCGTGTGTCAATCGCACACCCGTTGAAACCTTGTTGACGTTTTGGCCACCAGCACCACCCGAACGGAACACATCCATTTTGACATCGTCATCACGCACTTCCACTTCAATTGAGTCGTCCAATTCTGGCATGACATCAACCGATACGAAGCTCGTATGACGTCGCCCAGCACTATCAAAAGGTGAAATTCTAACAAAACGATGGACACCTTTTTCACTGCGTAAAAAACCGTATGCATTGTGTCCTGTCACTTTTATCGTAGCGCTATCAATACCAGCTTCGTCACCCGCATGGTAATCAAGCGTTTCCACTTGAAAATTATGTTGTTGCGCCCAACGAGTATACATACGATACAAATTAGCACCCCAGTCAGTTGATTCTGTTCCGCCAGATCCTGGATGAATTTCCAAAACGGCGTTATTAGCATCATAAGGTTCTGTCAATAATTGTTCCAAGTTGTAAGCATCAATATCTTGCTGTGCCTTTTCAATACCTTCAGAAAGTTCATTTTCTAAGTCTGTATCTTCAGGATCTTCAGCTAACATTTCCGTCAAAACTTCCAAATCCTCAACTTGACTAGTCAAATTCAAGAAGGAATCACGCCGATTTTTCAAAACATTATTTTCTTCAATGACTTTTTGCGCTTTATCATTGTCATCCCAAAAACCAGGCTCAGTCATACGATTTTCGTAGTCTGCAATTTCTTCCGTTAATGCCTCCAAGTCAAGACTATTACGGAAGCGCGTGATATTTTCTTGCATATCAGCAATCGCATGTTTGGCATCAATAATTTCCATAGTATTTCCTTTCAAAATAAAAACGAACAAAGTTCGCTTTTATTTGTCTATTAAGCACGTAAATTCTGGCGAATTTCAGCTTTCATGAAGGTACGCGTGGCATCATATTCGACGTCAGCGATCATTTTATTGAAATTAGCGTAAGCTTCATTTTGGTACTCAATCAAAGGATTTAATTGACCGTAGCCTCGTAAACCAACACCCTGACGCAGACGGTCCAATGAATCGATATGATCAGTCCAATGTTGATCGACCGCTCTCAAAATAACTACTTTTTCAAATTCTAACATTTGGGCGGGATCATAAAGTTGGGCTTGCTTTTCTTTATAATTATCTTTGGCTAGTCGCAGTAATTTCGCTTTGATATCGTCACGAGACAAGCCTTTCAACTGTTCAACCGTGAATGCATCTTCATGTCCTAAAGCATTACCAACAAAAGCAACGATTTGAGCCAACTCCCAAGTCTTGTCATCTTTAGATTTTGTTTGTGCATCAACAACTCGATTAATCGTTCGCTCGACCATAGGCATCAAAACCCATTCAAGCGACTTGGTTTCATCTATCACGATGTCTCGTTCGTGATAGACTAATTCACGTTGCTCACGCACAACATCATCATATTGTAATACGTTTTTACGTGTGTCATAGTTGTTTCCTTCAACACGCTTTTGAGCTGATTCAACAGATCGTGTAATCATACGATTTTTGATTACTGTGTCTTCTTCATCCAAATTAAGTCGTTGCATAAGCAAACGCACACGATCAGCACCGAATCGAACCATCAAGTCATCTTCCAATGATAAGAAAAACTGTGAGAAACCGCGGTCTCCTTGTCGACCAGCACGCCCACGTAACTGGTTATCAATTCGACGTGACTCATGGCGTTCAGTTGCAATAACTGCTAAACCACCTAGTTCTTCGACCCCAGGGCCCAATTTGATGTCAGTACCACGACCAGCCATGTTAGTCGCCACAGTTACAGCACCACGCTGACCAGCATTAGCAATGATTTCGGCTTCTTTGGCATTGTTTTTAGCGTTCAAAACATTATGTGGCACATTTTGCGCCATCAAAATTTTAGAAAGCAATTCTGATGCTTCAACTGAACCTGTACCAATTAAGATGGGTTGACCCTTTTCATGAAGTTCAACAATAAGCTTTACAACAGCATTATACTTGGCACGAACTGATGGATAAAGCAGATCTGGGTAATCCACACGTTGGATTGGGCGATTAGTCGGAATCGTAATCACTTCCATGTTGTAAATTTCACGTAATTCTTCTTCTTCAGTCTTAGCCGTTCCTGTCATACCTGACAATTTTTTATACATACGGAACAAATTCTGATACGTAATTTGTGCCATTGATTTGTTTTCTTCTTGAATTTCAACGCCTTCTTTGGCTTCGATTGCTTGATGCAAACCATCTGACAATCGTGTTCCCTCAGAGATACGACCAGTTGATTGGTCAATCAGCTTCACTTCACCATCCTGCACAACATAGTCTTTGTCGTTGATGTAGTTGAAATTAGCTCGCAAAGCTTGATCAATATGATGAGTCAAAGCAGTATCATTTGCATCATACAAATTATCCAAGTTGAAGAAAACTTCACCCTTGTGGATACCTTCATTGGTCAACATTGTTGCTTTAGCTTCTTCATCTACCTTGTAGTCTTCATCACGTTGCAAAGTTTTCACAAAACGATCTGCTCGAGCATACATTTGTGAAATACCTGATCCTGGGCCAGAAATAATCAAAGGTGTTCGCGCCGTATCGATCAAAATTGAATCAGCTTCATCAATCAAAGCAAAGTTCAAACCACGTTGCATCACGCGCTCTTCCGCTCGACGAACCATGTTATCACGCAAATAATCAAATCCAATGTTAAAGTTCGTTGAATAGGTAATATCGGCATCATAGGCGGCACGTTTTTCTTCAGCAGGCGCGTCACCAACGTTGACACCAACTGAAAGACCAAGCCAATTATAGAGTTGCCCCATCTGCTCCGCATCACGTGCTGACAAATAATCGTTAACAGTGACAACGTGAACCCCACGCCCTGGTAACGCATTCAAATAAACAGCCATTGTTGCTGTCAAGGTTTTACCTTCACCAGTGCGCATTTCGGCCAAGTTACCATCATGTAATACAGCCGATCCCATAATTTGTACTCGGAAAGGATAAAGACCCAAAACACGTTTGGCCCCTTCTCTAGCAACAGCAAATGCTTCAGGTAAAATTTCGTCAAGAACCTTTGCTAAGGCTTTGTTTTGTTTTTCCTTATTCTTGATACCATCTGTAGCTTTGTTGATGGTTTCCTTAAATTCACCTGTTTTAGCTTGTAAGGCCTCATCAGACATTTTTGACATTTGATCAGCATAACTTTCAACCTGATCAGCAATATTGTTTAATTTTTTGAGTTGTTTTTTTGAATTATCAACTAATTTACGTATTGGATTATTCATGTTATTTAGCGTGTCTTCAAGAAATTGACACGTTTCTCCTCTAAAACCTAAATTTGTGTGGTCTAGCGCACAATAGTCTACGTTCCATTATAACAAAAAAAGAGCCCAAAAAATAGACTCTTTTATGCTTAATAATGAGATTTTGCTTCGAGTTTTTCTTGACCACCCATGTAAGGACGCAAAACATCTGGAATCGTGACAGATCCGTCTTGATTCTGGTAGTTTTCTAAAATGGCTGCTACTGTTCTACCCACTGCAAGGCCTGAACCATTCAAAGTATGAACTAGCTGTAACTTGTTATTTTCATCACGGTATGTGATATGCATACGGCGTGCTTGAAAATCTTCTGTGTTTGAAACTGAAGAAATTTCACGGTACACATTTTGTTGTGGCATCCAAACTTCAACATCATAGGTTTTAGCGGCGGAGAAGCCCATGTCGCCAGTTGAAAGTAGAATAACGTGGTAAGGTAACGCTAATTTTTGCAAAATATTTTCCGCATTAGCTGTCATTGCTTCCAACTCGTCATATGACTGTTCAGGCTTAGTAAACTTAACCATCTCAACCTTGTTGAATTGGTGTAAACGAATTAATCCACGCGTATCCTTTCCAGCAGACCCAGCTTCTTTTCTAAATGAAGGTGACAACGCCGTAAATTTAATTGGCAAATCTTCTGCTGGCAGCGTTTCGCCGGAATAATAATTTGTTAAAGGTACTTCTGCTGTTGGAATATATGTTTGATCTAGGCCAGCTACCCGGTAAGCATCATCTTGAAACTTTGGATACTGACCGGTTCCAAACATCGCTGAATCATTGACTACAATTGGCGTAATCATTTCAGTGTAGCCTTCCTTACGATGTTCGTCTAGCATAAAATTATAGACAGCACGTTCTAAACGAGCGCCATCACCAACATAGTACAAGAAACGTGCACCTGAAACCTTTGCGCCACGTTCAAAATCAAGAATGCCAAGCGCTTCTCCAATATCGTAGTGAGCTTTCACCCAATCTGTTTTCACCAAGGCTTCAGGACGATTATCATAATGTGCAGGCGCCCACTTACGTTGTTCAACGTTGGCAGACTCATCTGGACCAACAGGCACTTCACTAGCCGCCAAATTAGGCAAGTGAGCAGCAATCTCATTTACTTGCTCATCTAATTCTGCTTGTTTGGCGTCTAACGCCTTTATATCGCTACCAACTTGTTGCATTTGAGCAATCGCGTCACTAGCATCTTCTTTTTGACGTTTTGCATAAGCAATTTTGTCAGAAACTTCATTTCGTTGCGCCTTCAAATTTTCAACACGTTGAATGGTATCGCGTCGTGCCTGATCTAATGTTAACAATTGATCAAGTGTTTCTGCTTCAACACCTCTATCACGCAATCTCTGCTTTGCTTCTTCACTATTTTTTCTCAAATAACGCATATCTAACATAATATTTCCTCATTCTTCCAAATAAAAAGCGTTCTCGTCTTGTTGTTAAACAAGGGACGAAAAACGCGATTCCGTGGTACCACCCAATTTCTATAACCTAAATTATAGCACTTCATTACCTTTAACGAGGGTACCGGGCAGCATTACCTGCCAAGCTAAGATTAATGGAGTTTCACGCTGTTATTTCTCATCAACCAATAACTTTCTTTGATGCGCTACTTATAATAATCACTAAGAACATTCTATCCTATTACAAATTAAAACACAAGGCAAAACAAAAGGAGGAAGCAAGTGTTACGTTACCATAACACTTGCTTCCCCTTTAACATGGGCCATCCAGGACTCGAACCTGGGACCTCTGCGTTATCAACACAGCGCTCTAACCAACTGAGCTAATGGCCCATATTTTGATGCTCTAACATCAAGCGAATGACGGGAATCGAACCCGCATAGCCAGCTTGGAAGGCTGGAATTCT
>NZ_BMBP01000008.1 GCF_014634745.1 Leuconostoc pseudomesenteroides KCTC 3652 | reverse complement strand
TGAAGAGGTGTATTTGAAGGCATACGAAACATTAACGCAAGTCCAAGCAGCCATTGGTTGGTATATCAATTTTTATAATCGCAATCGTATCTCAAATGTTGCCTAAGTAACTGAATAAAAATAGTCCAATTTATTGACTTCTGAGCATTTGTATTTGAGTTCTTAAAATCAGATTAGGACGTTATTGATAATAGTAAGACAAAAAAAATCGTAGTAAAAACTACGACCTTAGCAATTATGCAACTTAACTAATCTAATGATTGCAAATTATATCGTTCAACTAAGCTAATCAATGTACTAGCATAGGTTGGTGCAGTCGCATACCCTGCTGCTTGTAAGCCATTAGCCATCGCCACATAATTTTTGGCATTAATCACCCCGTTGGCAGCATAGCGACTATTCGCCAATAAGAAATTCGTGTGGTCTTGAAACGAAGCCATCTGTGAACGATATGATCTAAATGGCGCCAAGACTGTCACCCACTTGCCATTCACATATTCAGATGTGTTCATGTTTACAATTGAACCTTGCCAACCAGTCCCTTGCTTAATGCCAAATAAGTTATAATACGGTGCTGAAGCTAAAGTTGATTGTCCCCAGCCACTTTCAAGAATTGCCTGTGCCACCGTAACCGAGGCTAATACACCTGTCCCAGCTGTGGCAGCTTTTGCATCAGCCACAGCAGTATTTAGCCAAGCAGCTTGGGTAGCACTCAATCCAGTAGTTAAAATACTTCCCCCTGTTGACGTTGCTACATTTGTAGTATTAGGAGTAGTAGTGGTAGCTGCTGTTGCAGCAGTTTTTAATACTTGCCCGACATAAATTGTACTTGACAAATTCAAGCCATTTAAAGACAACAATGTATTAATATTTACCCCTAATTTCGCAGCAATGGCATAAAGTGTATCGCCAGAATTAACCTTATAACTACCGGTTGTTGTTGTCGTTGTACTGGTACTGGTAGTTGTTGTTGCCTTAGAAGTAGTGGTTGATGATTGATTAGCACTCGTAGTAGCTTGGGAAACTTTCAAAACCTGCCCAATACGAATCGCATTGACATTGCTTATTTGATTTAAACTAGCAATTTGCGTAAGGCTCATATTATAGTTTGCAGCTATTTTAGAAAGTGTATCACCCGATTTAACTGTATAGGACGCTGTATTACTAGTACTAGTTGACGCGCTTGTTGCAGACTGAGCTGCGGTAGTTGTTTGCGTCACTTTTAGGACTTGACCGACCTTGATCATGTTCACATTTGTTATGTTGTTTAGCGAAGCCAACTGTGCTACCGTCATTTTATTTGAACTAGCAATTTTGGAGAGTGTATCACCTGATTTAACTGTGTAAGTGCCTTTGTTAACCGACACTTTACTAGTGGTAATATTCGTCGCACTACTTTGGCTGGTCGTTGCACTTGTACCAGCTACTTTTAGAATTTGACCAACACGAATAACATTAACATTACTTATTTGATTTAAAGTAGCAATCTGAGATACGCTCATACCATAGCTTGTGGCAATCTTTGATAATGAATCACCAGATTTAACCGTATATGTATTACTAGATTTTGTCGAAACTGTGGTTGATGCAGTCGTGCTAGATGTGGCTGATTTATCTAATATTAACTTTTGCCCAGAATAAATAGTGTTTGAACTCAAATGATTTGTTAGCTTAATCTCATTAACACTTAAATTATTTTTTAATGCAATGGCATATAAGGTATCACCCGTTTTGACATTATACGTTGTACTAGCAGAAACCTCAATTACCTGTCCACTAACAACTGAGGCCGCAACAGCACTTACTAACAAAGATTTTTTCATACATTCTTTCTCACTTTCAAGATCACTGGATAATTAAATTATAACATATTTGATAAGAATGTTAAGAATTAATTAAGATTATAAACGACATTTTTGCTAACATTATAACTATAACCTGTCAAAAAAAAGCAAATCAGCATTAACTGATTCACTAAATTTGTCACATTCCTGCTATCTATTATGTCAATGATTGATGAATACATTACCATAGTGTGCCTGCCAAACCTAATTCTATTTTAAGATGATTATTTCGTTGTGAACATTTGTTTCTGCGCAGTAAGCGTTTTGTAGATACCCCCAAAGAATAATCCTACCGTAAATTCAGAAATAATACCGTAAAAAATATTAAATTGCATTTGGTTATACAAAGCCGGGTGCATCGCCGTTAAAACATTCAAAAAATATTTTACGAAAAAGTTTGATAGCATGATCGTGATTGGCAATTTACTCCCCGCTTGGACTAACTGCCCATTCTCGACATAAAATTTGCGATTCATATATAATAAATAGCTTAACAAGAATCCTGGAAGCAATGATACAATATAAAATCCCAAAATCACATCGGGATCTGCAAACTTTGTCACTACTGTATTTAATCCCCACACAATGAAAATTAGTGGCATAATAACTGACTTTCCCAA
This sequence comes from Leuconostoc pseudomesenteroides KCTC 3652, assembly GCF_014634745.1. Taxonomy (GTDB): domain Bacteria; phylum Bacillota; class Bacilli; order Lactobacillales; family Lactobacillaceae; genus Leuconostoc; species Leuconostoc pseudomesenteroides. The sequence continues at coordinate 97,128 of NZ_BMBP01000008.1, read as the reverse complement.
AGAACTAGGACCATCATGCATTAATGCAGTTCCTCGTTTAACAAGTATGATTAGCACCACCCAAACCCAGAAAGGTGTGTTGTGAATTATTTGAAAAATAATTTCTAAAATATTTGCCATGATAAAAACTCCTTTTGATCGTTTCAAGATTTCCAAAAGGGATTTGTTCAATTTTTTGATCGTATACTTTTAGATTGTTTTACTTGAACACTGACTATCATAGTTGAAAAAAGTTTGCTGATGTTCATTTGCTGGTTAAGTGGTTCGAAAGCAACGATGAGCGGTTCGTGACGGAAGATAAGTGACTGTTCTAACTAACTCAATTAAAATAAAAAATCTCTGATGTTAACCAGAAAATTAGTCCATATTTCTGGTTAACATCAGAGAATGTCAAAAAAATAAAATATTTATAAAGATGATTTCCTAGATACTAATTGATCGTATGAAACCAATTTCATACACTTTGTTTCATCCATTTCAAAAATTGATAAAGAAGCATTGTCAGGATTTTGATGGTCAGTGCCCGTAAAACGTGTTGCCAATTTTCTAATGAGGGCACCGTGGGTTATAATCAAAATTTTGTCACCATCATGCGCTTTCGAATAAACATAATTGAATCCCTGATCCACTCTTTTCCAAAATTCTGAAGCATTCTCAGCTTCATGAGTTGGATCAACTAATTTGAATTGATTCATAATGTCATCTTCAGATTTGAATTTAGCTAGTTCACTATCATTGACAACAGATGACAACAGTTTATCATCATCCTCAAAAAGCTGTGATAGCATGTTGAGATTGTCACCTTCAAATGAGCCAAAGAATTGTTCTCTAAAGTTAGGCACTATTTCTAACTCATCCATCATCTTGTCATGCCTAACAGAGAATACTATATCTGCCGTTCCCTTGGCGCGACCTAAATCACTGCTATAAACTTTTGAAAACGGTAAATTTTTTAGACCGTCACCTAAAATAGCTGCTTGATTGACACCAGCTTTAGTAAGTAACGAGTCAGACCAGCCTTGAATTTTTTGACAGGTATTAAAATATGTCTCACCATGTCTAACTAAGTATAATTTAATGTTTTGTGTCATGATTACTAACCACGGCAACTTCTAATCTGCATGGCATGAACAAAATTGTCCGTAAACACGCCTGCCACGCCAAGATCAATTAATTTAGCAAGCTCGCCGTCTTCATTTACAGTCCATACTCGCTGTATAACATCACCGTCTTGCACGCCTTCAAGACCTGGATGTAAAGCATTTAAATAATGCGCTTGCATGAAATGGGAAAAATCATTTACTGGTTGCTCACTTAAATAAGCTAAATTTAAGGTTTGATCAATGGCATACAGTCGATCTAAAGTGTCAATGTTAAAGGACGAAAAAATCACCCGTTGGTCAAAGTGGAAATGAGGGATTGTATTCAAAACAATTTTTTCAATACCTGAATAGTCAAAGTTATCCGTTTTTAATTCAATATTCAACTGTATTTGTGTATCACTAAACACTGCTAAAACATCATCAAGTGTCGGGATACCTTCGTTTTCTTGCACTAATTGCTGTTCACGATTCACATCATTGATTAAGTGAAAGCTTTTTAATTCCTCATAGCTAAAATCTTTGATGTATCCTGATCCATTTGTCGTTCGATCTATTTTTTCATCGTGCATGATAACAGGTATGAGATCTTTGGTTAAATGCACGTCAAACTCCACTGCTTCACCACGGTCTGCCAAATACTTGAATCCTAACATGCTGTTCTCAATGTATTTTTCAGGAATACCACGATGGCCAAAAACTGTCGTCGTCATTCTTTATTCACCTGCTTGCTCATTAGCTTGTTTGATATCAGACGTGGTTTGTTTTTCTGCTTTGCTGAGTTCTGAATCAACATCCTTACCATTAATCACATTTTCCATTGCGTTTTGGGTGTTAACACGCTCCTTTGGCATAGCAGTGATCAATGCGCCTTTACTTGCTGCATTAATTTTTGTATCTTTCAATTGGTTGACCGGTGCCGCTAAAATAGGTGTCTCTTTGAAGGCATCTTTCAATTGTTTTGTGTCATATGATTTAGTGTTAACAGCAAAGTAACCAGTGTCGATAGACCATTGTGCCTGTTCTTTAGCTGATGTCGCAAACTTCAAAAATTCAAAAGCACCTTTTTGAACCTTGGTAGATTTTCCTTTTGACATCCAGATACTTGCCCCACCAATTACAACACCATTAGCTTTTGTGCCTTCTGGTCTTGGTAGATAAGTGACACCAATGTTGAACTTAGCATTCTTTTTGATATTGCCAAGAGAAGCTGATGAATTCATAAACATATCAATTTGTCCAGATGTGAACGCTGATAACTCAGTATCGCCGGCGTTTGCACCTGTACCGTAATCAACTAATGTACCGGCACTTGCATTAGTCTTGATCCAGTTCATAATATTTTTTCCGGCTTTATTATTGAAAGTTGCTTTAGTAGCGGTTTTTTTACGACCGTTGCCATTATTAACAAGTGTCTGGTTTTGATTGGCTAGTAATTCTTCAAAAGTCCACCCATAAGGTAGAATAGACAACTTCGCACTACCGGTCTTCTCTTTCAACTTTTTGGCCGCAGCAGTGACTTGTTCATACGTCGGACTAGTTGGTAGATCATCAATTCCAGCTGCCTTGAAGGCATCTTTGTTGTAATACAATACTGGCGCACTTGAATTAAAAGGCATTGAATATAACTTACCATTGATAGTATAGTAGTTCAAAATATTTTTTCTAAGATTTTTTGTACTATATTTATATTTTTTAATGAGCGTCTGCATTGGCTCAATCATGCCCGAAGTAGAGAGTTGTTTCGTAGAAATTTCGTTCGATTGAAACAAATCAGGTGCTTTACTGGTACCACCCACGGATAAAAACTTTGGAAGGGCTTCAACATATTGCCCCTGAAATTCTGGTGTCACCTGGTATTTTGTCTGTGAAGCGTTAAAATCATTCACAATGCGCTCAATGGCTTGTTGATTCTGACCCGTCATAGAATGCCAAAAGACAATATTTTGACGTTTTGAATCAGCAGCATGCACCTGAACCATTGGAACAACAGCACTCAAACCAATTGTGGTCAACGCAACGTATTTGGCTACATTTTTAAACATTATTTTTCTCCTATTCTCGTTCTCGTTCTCGTTCAACTAAAACCTAAAACAAACTTTATTTAATAACACCATTTGTCAAACCTTTTTTAAAGTATTTTTGCCCTAAAAAGATGATTAACAATGTTGGAATAACAGACACTATTATTGCTGCCATAATTAATCCCCAATTGCTGGCGGTATCTTGTGATCGCAATTGTCTTAATCCAATTTGCACAGTTCTCACATTATCATTAGTTGTGGCGATCAATGGCCACAAATACATGTTCCAATTGGTCAAAAAACTATATAAAGCAAAAGTAATAATGCTAACTTTTGTATAAGGCATGACTACCCGTGTTGCAAATTGAAAATGGCTCAGCCCCTCAATGTCACTTAATTGCTTTAATGCTGTTGGAATTTGTTCAAAGCTCGTCTTCATCATAAAGGTACCAAAAGCTGACGCTAAGAAGGGTAATCCTATTGCAGCGTAAGTATTTAACAAATTCAAATCACGCATTGTTGCAAAATTAGGAATAATTTGAGCCTCAAACGGCAACATCATTGTACTTAAGAATAAAATAAATGCCGCCTTTTTGAATCTAAATTCCAAAAATACAAACGCATACGCAGCCATGATTGATAATATAACTTGACCAATCATAACCGAACCTGAAATGATAAAACTATGCCATAGAAACTTTGTCATCGATGTGCTTGTAAACACTTTGACATAGTTCGCAAATTCTAAGTGATCAGGTAACAAATGTCCTTGTGCAATTGATTGACTAGATGACAAACTTAGAGAAATACCCACAAATAATGGCAACAATAATAATAGTGTTAGCACAATAAGTGTTGCTAAACGAAAACCCTTTTTAACGTTACTCGTTTGCATAATTTGCTCCTTTTCTGTTTTTCACGTAAAACTGAATCATAGTAAAGAGCATGATAATAATTGTCAAAATAACTGACTGTGCGCTGGCACGACCAACGCTATGATTAACAAACGCATCTTGATAAATAGCATATACCAACAAGTTAGTATGATAATCCGGACCGCCAGATGTCAAAATATCAACTTGACCGAATGTCTGAAAAGCATTAATTAAAGTAACTACCGTAACAAAGAAGATAGTTGGGCTGGTCGCCGGAATCGTGATTTTTCGTAATCTCATTAGCCATGATGCACCATCTAAATCAGCTACTTGATACAAATCCTGAGGTATGGCTTGGATTGCACCCAGCAAGATTAGGAATGCAAAACCAAGGTTCATCCAAACTGTTGTGCCGATAATTGCCACTAATGACCATGTAGGATCTGATAAGAAATTGATTTGTGGTAAATGTAAAAATGTCAATATTTTACTGAACATACCAATCTGTGGGTTAAACATAAAGAGCCAAAGTATCGATGCAACTGTTACAGAAACACCCATAGTTGACGAAAACATTGTTCTAAACACAGCAATACCCATAATTTTTTGACTTGCACTCATTGCCATCAAATATGCCATCACTAGCGTCAGTAGTGTTGAAAAGAAGACAAAAATAAGTGTAATCGTAAAGGACGTCATAAAACTATCGGATGTAAACAAATTTGAAAAATTTTTAAATCCAATAAATTTAATTGGATTACCCATTAAATCTGTTAATTGTGTACTTAAGAAAAATGTTTTTAACATTGGATAGAAAACAAAAATACCCAGAATGATAAATGATGGCAGTAACAATAACCATCCTAACGCTGATTCGTTACGAAATTTCAAATTGCTTGCTTTTTTCATAATATAATAATCCAATTTTGTAAAACGAAATATCTAAATTACTGCCGATACTGATTTTCCAGTATGAAGCAGTTGACCACTCGGCGTGAATAGTAGTGCTCTATCTATCAAAACATTGAAAGATACTACATCCCCCAAAGTCAAGTCCAGTTGTTCGCTAACTTTGATTCTCACGGATTGATTTTGCCCAATGTTTACTTCAATGTTGGTCCCATCACCTAACGGTTCTATATGAGTCAGCTCTCCTCGCAAAGCACCATTTTCACTGATGACAATATTTTCAGGCCGAACGCCCAGTATATATTGGCCCTCATCAATATCAACATTGGTTAGCATCTCAAACTGGTCGTTTAAGTGAAAGCTATTGTGTCTCATTTTCACGTCTAATAAATTAATGGAGGGCGATCCGAAAAAATCGGCAACAAAAGTATTAGCTGGCGCATTATAAAGTTCTAACGGCGAACCAATTTGTTCGATTTTACCTTTGTTCAAAACCATTACTTGATCGCCCATTGTCATTGCTTCAGTCTGATCATGCGTAACGTAAATAACAGTGATACCTAGTTGTTGCTGTAAAGCCCTTATTTCTTTTCTCATCTCTGCCCGAAGTTTTGCATCCAAATTTGACAATGGTTCATCCATTAAAATAATTTGTGCATCTGAAACCAGTGCACGAGCTAAAGAAACACGCTGCCGTTGGCCACCGGATAAGTTGCCCGGTTTTTTATTTTTATATTCTTCTAAATGAACTAGATTTAAAACATCATTTAATTTTTGTTGTTGAATATCTTTTGCAGTATGTCTAGCCGCCAAGCCAAAGACAATATTCTCAGCCACCGTAAGATTAGGCATTAACGCATAGTTTTGAAAAACCATTGATAAATTACGGTCTTTTGGCGGTAACTGAGTGACATCTTTTTCATTAATCACAACAGTACCATCGTTTATCGGAATAAACCCTGCAATAGCATTCAAAATAGTGCTTTTCCCCGAACCAGATGCGCCCACCAGTATGTAAAACTGTCCATTTTCGATTGTTGCATTAATATCAGTTAAAACTTCTTCGCCGTTATCGTACTTCTTTTTCAAATGTCTCAATTCAATCGTCATGTATAGCTGTACTCTTTCAAATGCCATCGATGTCATTATTATTATTGTTGTTAACAAAATTATTGTAACAATCTGATGTAAACTCGTCATAACGATGACGTAAAGATTAAAAAAAGCATTATATGAGCGATAATCACCGTCATATAACACTTTTTTTATCCATACATCAATCTCTTAATTAAAAATGATGAATTCATCTTGACACTTTTTACAGTAACAATATATAAAACGCAATAATTTTCCTAAAAAAGTTTTGTTGTGATTTCTACTTTCTTAACATAGCCCCAACGTTTGTCTCTATGCATTGAAAATCTAATCCTTGATATAAATTAAATGCTGCGGCAGCTTTTTGATTTTGAACCAGTGAGAGCCGTTTGACGTGCTTAGCAACCAAATCATTAAAAATGGCTGTTACTAGTTGCTTAGCTCCACCCTGCCGTAAAAATTTTGGCTGTGTACCGAGAAAATCTAGATGTGCCGTCTCACCACTCTGATCAATATCGACAATCGCGTAACTGACAATGTCATTTTGTTCGTGCAGAACACATACAAAATGGTACGGTGACAGGTTTTGCAATAGCGTATCCATCCCTCTCTGGGGATGATGAAAGACACAATTATGAATATCATTCAACTCATTTGCAACATCAGAATTGATTGTCTCTTGATAAAAAGAGACATTTCCAGAAACCACATTTTGCGGTAGATCTATAAGTGATTTGCACCATAAATTTTCTGTCGTAAAATCAGCTCGCCGCAATTTGAGCTGTTCGAATAACCAAGTATCAGTTGGCTTGAAGAAAAAATTGGGCTGTGCAGACGCAACTTTGTTTTCTAAATAACAATCAAACAAATGTTGACGAACCGAATCATCGTACGGCAACGTCAGTGGTCCCCATACCTCGTCAATTAAATTGTCACCGCTACGGTACCTATCGACAATTAATGCGCCAACTATATCCCCATTCTGATTTAATTTGAGGCATGAGTTATCAATATCAATCGTTTTCAGATCTTGCGTAATCTCTTGCGCTTCATCAGCAATCATGACGCACGTTTGTCTCTGATCAAGGTTAGCCGCCACTAAAAACTGACTTAATTTGGAATAGTTGACATCACTTAACACGCTGTTTCTCCTAATTTATAACCCCGTCTGAAACGCCGCAAACCTGATTTGTTCTCAATTGCTAAAGGGTTGCACTTACCGTGCCAATTCACCTTATAAAAATAGTGCAATCAAAGCAAGAAATGCGGGTAATCCTTGCATCACAATAATTTTTCTCGCTGCTGTCAAACTACCATAGATGGCAGCCAGTAGCACAAATACCATTTCTAATTTTAACATCAGTAGTTGTTGTGGCCCAGTCAAAAGCAATAATGTGGCAATAATTAATGCGCCAAACAAACCATTGTATATGCCTTGATTAGCTAATAATGTTTTAACTTCTGGTATTTTGACAAACGATTCATCTAGTTCAAATGCATTCGCTTGCTGCTGTGCTGACCCAAACATTTCTAGCAACATAATGCCGATTGCCTCAATACTGACAAGCACTACTAAAATATATCCAATCATAATTTTCTCCTCTGTTCAATATAAAACATCATCACTAGCCATCTCAATCATCCCTATGATTATGTGTTGCGATCATTTTCTGAAGTGTTTCGTTTAATGCTTGGTTTTCCGTAATCATTTCAGTCACTGATCTTGTGCTATTAGCAATCAATTCATCTCGAATAACAGCAACATCGGATAAGATTTCTTCAAAAATATCTTTTTTTGAATCTGCTATCTTTAAAGATTTCACTCGTCGATCCAACTCACTAGGTATTTTGATTAACCATTCTTTTTGGACTAATCTATCAATAACTGGTGTTAGCGTATTACTCGATAACTCTAATTTATTACCAATGTCCATCAACTTAGCCGATCCATTTTTGTAGATGATCAGCAATGACATATACTGCAAATAGGATAAGTCATATTCTGCTAAAACATCCCCGTAAAGCCGATGAAAATAGCGATTCGTACTATATATCGACAAACATAATTCGTCGTACAATTCGTTTTGATCAACCATACCAGAAATCCTCTTCAACTATTATATCGTGCACGATATAAATTAGCAATTAAATTTTGATCGTTTTACAACTTGACGTTTCGGTTATTAAAGTTAATTTAATCTAGTTATTGTTTACTTATAGTAAGTAAACAGTAAAAGGAGTTATTATGGCAACGATATTTCAACATGGTACGTTAGAACTCATTATGAACGGTCTTTATGATGGTACCACTTCTTTGGCCACTATTTTAGATAACGGCGATTTTGGTATCGGCACTTTGGACCGCCTAAATGGCGAGCTGACAATAATGAATGGCAAAGTATACCAAACTAATGCCGGTGGCATCACACAAGAAATTCGAAAACTGGAGCTCACAACACCGTTCTCATCATCTCATTTTGAAGCAAGTAACAATCGTTTTGTTCAGGAACCAAAGCTGTCTTTCTCCGGACTTGAAACATTAAACCACTATGTCTCCCAAAATGTACCAAACAGCCTGCGATTAAACGGTTTCTTTAAATCATTAAAGGTCAGAGTAGCGCCAAAACAAGCAAGGCCTTATCCAGATTTCCTATCAGTAAGTGCCGAGCAGCCTACTTTCGAATATCAAAACGTTGAAGGCACCTTAATTGGCGATTTTGGTCCAGACATATATACAGGTGTCATGGCAAATGGATGGCATTTACATTTTTTGAGTAACGACTTCACCATAGGCGGTCATGTATTAGACTTCTCTGCTGAGCATTTGAGTGGTACCGTTGATACTTTTGATACAGTTAAAGTATCCATGCCGATTCACAATGATTCGTTTATGTCTCACAAGTCAAATATTTCCGACATTCGACAAGCAATTGCAAAGGCTGAGGGCGAATAAAAAACCTTGCACTTTACAGCAACAAGGTTTTCCAAAATTTTCCTGCTATGCGTCAGTTAAATTATTTTTTCAAATCCGAATAATTGTAAAATCACAATTATCTCACGACTTTGCATAGGCTATAAAAACATTTTGATATGAAATCTACGACAATTTAACAACTATTTTACCGGTTACTTGAGATGCTTTCAAAGCCCTTAACCCATCAACCAAATTGTCAAATGATATTATTTTTCCAATCATAGGGTCAAGCTCGTTATTCGCTATCATTTGAACAAGTTCTTGGGCCATCGTAGCTAAATCCGCTTTTTCAGACAACGTATGAAATCTGTGAGCGCCACCCAAATTCAACGCAGAAATAGTTAAGCCTTTCTCCGCAAGATCCAGCATATTAACATTAAAAGGCGAATTTGTTAAAGAAATAACCTGACCATTATAAGCTAACCGATTAAGAATATCTTGCATAATTTCTTCATTAGAAATTGAATTAATACTAATATCAACCCCTTGACCATTTGTTAATTTTAAGACGTGCTCAGTCACGTTTTCAGTTTGATAGTCAATAATATGGTCTGCACCAGCCATTTTAACGAATTCAATTTTTTTGCTTGAAACCGTTGTTATCACTGTTAAGCCTAGTCTCTTGGCCAATTGAATAGCCACAGAACCCACGCCGCCCGCACCACCGTGGATTAAGATGGTGCTTTTACCCGTTAAATTTGCTTTTCTATATAGGGCTTGAAACGCAGACATACCACCACATAAAATACTTGCAGCTTGTTCAAAAGTTACTGTTTCAGGTATTAAAGCAAGTGAATAATCATGCATTAATACATATTCACCGAAAGTGCCATTCTCTTCAAGGTTCGCATGACCACAAACTCTGTCACCTACACGAAGGCTAGTTTTAGCATTTTTGCCACATGCCACAATTATCCCAGCTACATCTACACCTAATACATGAGGATAATGCCAGTTTTGATTGCCATCATCTGCTAGTTTGTAATCGACGGGATTTAATCCTACTGCTTCAGTTTGAACTAATACCAAGTCATCTGTTGCATTAGGAGTTGGGATGTCCATCAATTTCAAATTATCCGCGCCTAAATTTTGTGGCCCAGAAATAATATATGCTTTCACTTAGATATCTCCTCTATCATCAAATTTTTTTAATGCTTATGCCTAAAAATTTAACTATTTTTTCAAAAATACTCGATTAAACCGATTGTTTTTCAGTCTGTCTAATCTTACGTTCTTCCGCAAACGCCACAAAAATGAGTAAAATAACTGCAATGATAAGAGCAGCATACATGACAACAAAAGTTGAGGACCAACCATGCAATACTGTGCCAAATATCTTTAAGCCATTTGATTTTGGGTCGGCAATATATCCTAATCCTACCTTTCCCAAGGAATCCCCAAACAGATAAGCAAAAGTACCGGTCAAACCATTTGCCACAGATAAAGCCTGTTTTGGCACAAATCCGACAACCGAAACGCCGATTAAAAGTTGCGGACCAAAAACCAGCCATCCCATCACAAACAGGGCCACAAATAGTGCTGTCTCATTGTGAGCCACAGTATAAATATGAAGCACAAAAAACTGAAGAAATACAGAAAATAGTGCCACAACAATACGACGTCCTTTAAGTAGATCTGATATCCAGCCCCAAGATAATGACCCCACTAGTGCACCCATTTCAAAGTAGAAAATAGTCGATACTGCTGCGGTGTTGCTCAAATGTAAAGCTTGTACAGCATATAAGGGTGCCCAATTATCAATACCAATGCGGACAATATACACAAAAACATTGGCGATTGCTAACAACCAGACCCACGGATTTTTCAAAACAAATTCTTTCAATATTTGTTTTTTAGTCATCGTGGCTGCTTGTTGATTTTGAAGTGATTCAGGTTCATTGAATATAATTGGTGCTGAATCCCATCCAAGTTCCTCAGGTTCATCTTGACCCACAAACATGCCAACAACACCAATTATTAATACAATAAAGGCGGGAAAAATGAACATCCCAGCGACATTACCATGAAACAAATGATTGGCACCCCACAAAGCTAGTATTCCTGCCAGCCCACCACCAATATTGTGAGATGTATTCCAAAATCCTAGCCATCTACCACGTTTCGTTTCTGGTGTCCAACGTGAAATTGTAGAATAAGAAGCTGGCCCACCAGGCGATTGGAACAAACCATTTAATCCCCATAAGGCAATCAACACACCAGTCATGGCATTATTAATTAGCAATACAATACCAAATAAAAGTGATAAAAATGCTGAGATTGTTAGAAAAAACGAAATCATGCGCTTAGCGTTGTGCCCATCCACAAACGTTGACATCAAGGTCTTTCCAATCCCATAGGTAATTGAAAATGCCAGACCAATCACCCCCATTTGAGTTGTCGTGATCGTACCATTTTCAACGAGCAATGGTGTGGCAGCTTTAATATTGTTTCTAACCAAATACATACCAAAATACACAAAAAAAACGACAGCAAAAGATTTGATAAATTGCTTAAACCAAAGCTTCCGTTCCTCGTTGACAGAAATATTTATTTTATTTGGATGGTGCAACGCAAAAAATTGATTTAACATTTCATACTCCCCTAATTCTTTTTCTGAAGGGATTGCAGCAGAGCCTTCACCTGCTTTGTATGTAAACGTTTACATTGTTATTATACACGTTTATGGTTAATTTGTGTTTATTTTATGTTTATAAACGATATTAACAAAACAGTATGCCGGATAATCACTTTGCAGCAATTCACCGTATTAGGCAGAATGGTCTTGGATTTCACCTTGATTTTTACTAATCAAAAGTCACTCATTTTGTAGTCAATTTTGATATCATCTTTTTTGACATTCGATAATTTTACAGTTACGGTGAAACGAGTTTACGTTTAATATTGATCTCAATAGCTAGCATAGATGTCCCTTAAAATTTGTAACCCGACCATATTTTACTGTTATGGTGATTATTTAGCTTAATAGAAAAAAATCTTTCAAAAGTAAATACAGTGAAAGATTTTTTTAACTCAATAAGAACATCCAAAAAAGGAAAATAATTTATATAACCTAAAGTACTGCCATGTTTTCAACTATTGGTTACAACATATTTATAAAATAAAGTCTTGCTCGCTAAAATAAAGCCACCCTATTTGAGTCAACGGTGCAATGTTCACCAAGTTTGAGTAGCAAACACTTTTTTGACAAGAAACAAATTAGATCTTATTTAGAGTGTCAAAGTGAATTTTTTAGCTGTTTCAAGTACTTCCAATACAGCTTGCGTATGATTAAGCATCTCTGACATCAGGACATAATCATCTTCACGAATACTCTTTTCAAACGTTTCAAACTCATAGTACATACGATGTTTGGCTGTGTGTAATGTCTCGGTCTGACTTTCAGGACCCACTAATGAAATATCAGCGAGCTCATTAGATGGACTCTCAATTTTAATATACCCTTGCTCACCTTCAATTACGCTGTTAGATTGTTGGATTGAAACAACATCCTTGCCAGCAAACGCAGAACCAATGGCTTCATGATATTTGAGTGTTAGAATACCAGAAGTATCAACCCCTTTTGCCATATTAGGTAAATAGCGTATCGCTTCTGGCTTTCCAAAGAGACCAACTAACAAATGAATATTATAGATATTTAAATCTTGTAATGCGCCCCCGCCACGATTCGGATCAAACGCTGGTAAGATTTCCCCTTGCTTAAAGGCATCGTAACGAGATGAATACTGAGAATAATTCAAAAAACTAAAATGGATCGGTGCTATTTTTGAAATCCAACTCTTGAGCATGTTAAAGTTTGGTGAATACTGATTACTAATCGCTTCATACAAATGGCGATGCTTAACTAAAGCAAGTGCTTTTAAAGTTTCAAATTGATCTAGTGTTTGCACAAAAGGTTTTTCAACGATAACATGTTTTCCAGCCTCTAATCCCCTTTTGGCATATTCAAAATGTAAATCATTTGGCAATGCAATATAAAGCGTATCAATATTCTCATTTTCTAGTAACTGATCATAGTCGGTGAAAACACGATCAATATGATTCGCCAGCTGCATACGCTTCAATTTATCTAGACTTTTTTCTCTACCGTAAATCGCAGTTAAGTGAATTGCGGGTAGATCACCGATAAATTGAAATAAATCATCCACAATTTTACCTGACCCAATAATTGCTAAATTCATAGAAACCACCTTTCTCTGCTTTCAGACTCATCCCAAAATGAAATGGCTATTCATTAAAATACTGCAAAATGCCAACTATTTTCTGGGAGTATTTTTTTAAATATATCTAATCGTTAACCCAAAGTCAATCAAACTGTTTTTAGAGCGCCTTTACAAGCTAAATCTTGGATACTTGAGGTATAGCCATTATAATTTCATATAGATACTTTTAGTGACCTAAGGTATTATAAATACCGAAAATTGATGATAAGGTGATACGATGTCAAAAAAATTACTCGAAGAAAACGGCATTTGCCCGGTAGCAACCACGATTGACTTATTAAGTAGCAAATGGAAAGTTCTAATCATTCGCGATTTACTACCTGGTACAAAACGCTTTACGCAATTAAAAACAATTGTAGCTGGCATCAGTCAAAAAATGTTAACTCAAAGTTTGCGCGAAATGGAGCATGATGGATTAGTTGTTCGACAAATTTTTCCTGTCGTACCGCTTAAAGTCGAATATAGTTTATCAAAACTTGGTCGGAGTATGGAACCAGTCATTAATTCGATGGCAGAATGGGGAAATTTTTATCTTGATCAAAATCCAGATAAACGCAAAGAACTACCTAAATAAAACACTAATTAATCAAAATATTTTGAGATAAACAGAACCCGATAGCATTGAATGTCAAGCTATCGGGTTCTGTTTATTTGACTAGTTGTTTCACTTGATAGTCGCAAAACCACCAGTCCAACCAATTTGCTCATTAGCTGCAAGTGTCATTTGTAAAAATCCAGTTGCTTCAAGTTCACGGGCACGCTTTAAGGCCCCAGCATCTCTTACTTGAAGAGAAGAGCCAGTTAACGCAGTAATCAAAACCTGTTTGGCAGCACTATCTCCAGCTACTAAAACAGTCGTAGCTTCGTTACCTAATTTGCCTGTTGCTAATGTACTAGCAAAATTAGTATTAAACGCTTTCAATACAGTACTTTCGGGTAAAAGAGCCTGCAATTGTTCAGCCGCAGAACTGTCAGCCGGCACGACTAATCCATCCCATGTTTCAAAATTCAGAGGATTTGAAATATCGACTACAACTTTACCTTTCAGTTCTTTTTGATATTTTTCAGCAATTGTTGCCAAAGCAGGATATGGAACTGCCAAAATAACCAGTTCACCCAAATCACTTGTTTCTGAACTTGAGTCTAAAAGTGTGATTTGATGATCGCCATTGGCTAAATTTTTAGCAATGGCCTGTCCCATATTACCTTTCCCAAAAATCGTAATATCCATGATACATACCTCTCTTTTATTTAATTTATCTTACATCGATAACTATAATCTAGTTTGGCACTAAATGGAAGTAGGCAGTTAAAAGTGTTTTAGTATATTTAAGTAACTATATGTAATTACTTATATTATCACTCAAAGTATGATTGACTTTAACCTTTTAAGAGCAGTCGTCAAGTCATTTATTTCTTCAACAGCAGACAACGAAACTCTTAAAAATGAATTGTCTGGTCGTGGCCCTACCAAAAAACGATCGGAATGGAATATTCTAATGCCATTATCTAAACATAATTTTTCAAGCTCATCACCGCGCTGTTTACTTTTTAAGTGTAATGGTCGGAAAAAACTTGTGGCATTGTACGCATTAACTTGTTGTTCAAGTACACGATCAAATATTTGATTTGCGACCAATAGTTTATTTATTTTACGATGCATAATTTTATTTGCTGTGCCATTTTCTAATGCCTCTGCAACAATTGCCGCATCCAGTGCAGAAGTTTTAACAGTACTGTTAAACATTGCTAATTCAATCTGCAATTTGTATCGATCGGGCACACGCATAAATGCTACCCGAAGTCCAGAAGCCAACGGCTTCGACATGCTGCATATATATACACTGTTTTCCGGAACTAATTCACTTAATTTAATCACAGGTACTTCACGAAATAGATTTAGAAAGTTGGCATAGTCATCTTCGATGAAAGTCAAATCATAGTGTTTAATAATCGTAGCAATTTCTTTACGACGTGACAAAGTAATTATCTCTGTTGTGGGATTGTTACAATCAGGCATTAAATAAATACCTTTAATCACATCGTTTTGGCAAGCTTTTAATATTAAGTCAGATCGAATGCCATCATTGTCCGAAGGAATCGGAATTAACTTGACTCCTCGTAATCTGCATAGCTCAATGAAGTTAACATATGTGAATTGGTCAACTATTATCTTATCTCCTGGATTAAAAAGACCCAGTAAAGTTATTGTCAGCGCATTTTGGCCACCGGAAGCAATCAATGTGTTCTGCTGATTAACGTTCATACCTATCTCACGTAAATACCGCGTTGCGATCTTTTTGTGTCGCGGTATACCGGTTGGATGCTCATAATTTAATAGCTCGGCAAATTTTTTCTGCTTTGCGATGTTAATAATCGTGGATTGGAGGGCGCCATTTTCCGACTCAAAGGAGGAGACAAAACCCAGCTCTTGAATATTTTTGTTGTCTTGATGTGTAATTGTTAGATCAGTTTTGACGTTTGGAGAAACGTAAGTGCCTTTACCAACAACCCCATAGGTCAACCCCTCGGCCTGACTTAGTTTATAGGCCCTCGTTATAGTTGTAAAACCTACATCCAAGTAGTCCGCAAGTTCTCTTTGTGGGGGTAGTTTTGTGCCTGGTAAAAGTAGACCATTATTAATATCTGCCCGCATCTGTCTTGCCAGACCCTGATAGTAAGGTCTTGTTAACGTTGCTTTAACCGGTTTCCAACTTAAAGGATAATTAGAAAAAAGATTAATTGACATCATTGTCCTCTCAAAAAACATTGTAATGAATACAATTATATCAATAAATGTATTCAAATAAATGATAATATCATCTTACTATCATTGAAAAGAGATTTTTATGTCTAGACACGAAGTATTTCATTTTGCACTGAAAAAAACAATTCCCATTATGACTGGTTTCATATTTTTAGGAATTGCTTATGGCTTATATATGCACCAGCAAGGATTCAACGTTATTTATCCAACTGTCATGGCAATGACAATTTTTGGCGGTTCAGTTGAATTCATCATTGCCAATCTGTTACGCGAACCATTCAATCCGTGGCCAGTGTTTTGGCTAACACTAATTGTAAACTCGCGGCACCTATTCTACGGCATTTCAATGCTAGAAAAATATCGAAATGCGGGTCGTCAGAAAAAGGTATTAATTTTCGGATTATGCGACGAAACATTTTCAATTAATTATGCTATTAAGTTACCAAGCAATGTCAATGCGATCACATTCTATTTTGATGTCACTTTATTAAACTATTTTTACTGGGTTTTAGGTGCCTTTCTAGGTGGTCTGCTTGGACAAATTGTGGTCGTAAAATTAGAAGGATTATCCTTTGTGCTCACAGCATTGTTTTTAGTTTTGTTTGTGGATCAATTGCAACGTGAACAAAGCCATTTCAGCTCAATTAGCGGCATTATTACTGCGCTCACAGCGTTACTAATATTTGGTCACAACTTATTTTTGCCAATTAGTATGCTGTTAGTTGTTTTCATTTTTAGCATCAGAGAGCATTTTTGGAGTAAGTAAATGACAATTTTAGAACAAATTATAACTATTGGTATCGCCGCGGTCGTCACCATGCTAACACGATTTCTGCCATTCTGGCTTTATCCTAATGATCAAAAAACACCCAAATATATTCATCTGTTAGGTAATTTTTTACCCCCAGCAATTTTAGGGATACTAGTCATTTATTGCTATAGCGACACCTTGACTTCAGTTAATCTAGCAACTTATTTGAGTGTGATTGCTGGAATAATTACAGTTTTCTTACAGTTATGGCGAAAAAATATGTTGCTATCCATTTTTGGCGGCACATTTTGCTATATAATTTTGTTGGCATTGTTTTAATTTACAACAGCCTAGCTCAGGGACGACTTTCGCTGTTATCCCCTCTTTTGGCTAATAATCAAGATGATTAACATTTTAAAAACAAAATTCAAATAAAAACTAAACAATTAGTCCTTATAGTATGAATCATCATCAACACAAGTCGTGCTGATGCAACGCAAATACCACTGATGTCACTATTAAGGAGACTAATTATGTTAACTTTAGAAACAGCTACACCAACCTATCAAGACATTTTTGAATCAAAAAATGGTCAAACTTACCTAGAATTACTACCAACAATCGCAAAAATTACCTCTGGACAATCTTTTCTGTACCGACAAAATGGAACTGCCAGTATGGTTATTGATATACGGCTCACGGAAATGATTGATCCAACAATTTTACAGTCGGCACTGAATTTATCACTTCAGCGCTATCCCTACCTCACAAGTAAATTAGTCGAAAAAAATGCCAACTATTTTTTAAGTTATAATGACAAACCAATCATCATAAGCGAAACTGCTGAATTACGCCCCTTAGGTAGTTTGCTCGTCAACGAACACTTGATTGATGTCACTTACTCAAAAAATACATTGTTTGTTGCTTATCATCATGCCATCGCTGATGGCAGAGGTATTATGCCATTTGTCAACACCTTGTTATACTACTATTTTGGTACGAAAACACAGGTTTGGCCAAAAGTCGATGGTGTTAACTTAATCAGTGATACTATGAAACCAAATGAAATGTCTGAACCGTTTGAAAATCTTAAAAAAGAAATGACAAATCGCCAAGACACACCTAATTTGCAACATGACGGTTATCAATTATTAGAAACACACAATTCGAAAGATTCAGCCACCAGTTATCGTTACGAAATCGTAATTGACCAAGCAAGTTTCATGAAATTTGCTAAAGCTCATAACGCTAGTCCGGCAATTGCTGTTGCAATCATGATTGCCCAAGCCATTCAAAAATCCTACCCTAACTTTAATCTACCGATTATTGCTCATATGGCTAGTGATTTGAGATTAGGCACTACAAATCAGAACACTTTCAGAAACTGTGTCGGCAGTATTGTCTTACCAATCAACCAATCAATCGAATCAGATGCACAATTTGCAGATGTAGCCACAACATTTAGACAAATTATCAAAGAGAGTAAGCAGCCAGAGGCACTACGTAGTAGCATTATGCAAATGATTAATTTGTTTGATAAGTTGGATTCGCTACCTACGCTCAAAGACAAGCAACAAAGGTTAGCTTTTTTTGACAACTTACTCTTAAATACATTTATCATAAGCTATTCAGGACAGACAAAATTAGGTCTCTTTGAACGCTACATCAAAGAAATGCATACGTATATGAGCGGCACAACCGGTCTATCAATCGAAATGTTAGCTGTAAATGGTGAAATATCAGTTGACATGTTGCAAAGTTTTGAAAGTGATGTTTATGCCAATACATTTACTCAGATATTATCTGATCATGCTATTGCGTATCATTTTAATCAACCTACAGTTTTCACAACACCAAAAGATAATATTTAAGTATACATTTTTATCATTAAGACAATCAAAAACACGCGTTGAAACAAAACAACGCGCGTTTTTATTTAAATGTTTTTATTTTAAAACAAACGTGTCAAATAATTTTTGAGCTTCGGGATGCTTCATTAATAGCATTTCAGGATGCCATTGAACAGCATAAATGCGACGTGATTCATCTGAAAAAGCTTCAACAACATTATCGGTACTAACTGCATCAAGTTGTAAACCGTCACCTAATTTTTTGACAGCCTGATGGTGAAATGAGTTAACAAGTGATTGATCATCTAAAAAGTTTTGCAACCAACTCACACGTTTCAAGATTAAACGGTGTGTCGGCGTGTACCACTTGGTAGGATATTGATTGTGTCTAACCTTCAAGCCTTGATATTGGCTGTTTAAATCCTGATAAAGCGTACCACCAAGCGCGACATTGACAATTTGTAATCCACGGCAAATCCCTAAAATTGGTTTTTCTTGTTTGATTGCTTCCAAAACCAAAGCCACTTCAAAGGCATCACGATCGCTATCAGTTTCGTGAAGATTGATTTGAGGATCCTCACCAAAATAGAAAGGTGACACATCTTGACCACCTGCTAACACCAACGCATCGACGCTATCAATATAATTTTTAGCCAACTTTGGGTCACCAATTGGTAAAACAATTGGGAGTGCGTGAGCATTTGTGATACCATCAATATAATTTTTTTGAATGTAATCGACATAATTAGTGCCAAAATGCGAATTTGGATGAAGAAGATTATTACTTGGGATGCCAATTTTTTTCATGGTTGCCTCACTTTGCATATTTATAATTTTGATAACCAATCAATGGATAGTTCAGGTTTTTGATCGACGACTTTAGTAGGTGAACATTGGCGACTTGATAAAGTGGCGTCACACCGTTTAATTCATTATTGCGTTTGGCTGCCAGTTTTTCCAATTGATAACGAGCATCATTTGCTTCATGCTGATCAGATATTTTGTCGATTAATTTTTCATATTCTGGATTTGACCAATTAGTAAAATTAATAGCGCCCTTAGAATAAGCAATATCTAAAAAGTCAATAGGATCATTATAATCAGTTGACCAGGTTAACGTTCCTGCTTGAAAATTATGGCTCTCAAATGCTGAAATCTCAGCATTCAAAGGCAACTGTTTCAAATTAATTGTCACATCTGGCAAAGTAGCCTCGATACTTTGCTTTAAGTATACACCTAACGCTTTGTAAGCGTCGGTGTCGGCAGTATTTAGTGTAATGCTTATCTTTTTTTGATTGAGCTCAGTTTGCGCCTTTTTGAGATATGATTGTGCTAGCTTTTTGTCATAAGGCAACGAAAGACCATCGTTGAAATCTTTACCTTTAATGGTCACTTCACCACTCGGTACAATTGATTTGGCAGGTGTTGAACCATCGCCCAAAGCTGATTTTGTCAATTCTTGACGATTAATAGCCAAACTCAAAGCGCGTTTAAGATTAGTATTGCTAACAGTTTTATCCGAAGCGTTCCAAACAATAAACGCAACACGACCTTTTTGAGTAGATTTAATATCTGAAGCGTGTGTTTTTTTCAAATCTGTAAGAATACTACCTGAAATTTCGGCTTCATCAACTTTTTTTGCTAAATATTGTTTTGCCGCTAAGGTGGCATCCGTCACCTGTGTTGCCTTAATAGTGTCATAGTGAACTTTGTCGGCACCAGCATAATATTTATTCTTCACGAATTCCCACGACGTTGAAGACTGGTTCCACTTCTTAATTGTGTAAGCACCATTAGAAATTGTTGTCTTGGCGGTTTGACCGTATTTACTACCGTATAATTTTAATTTGTCAGCGTTAATCGGATATAACTGATTTGCCAAAATAAAGTTAAAATACGGTACTGGATGAGATAATTCAATTTTAACCGTGTATTTGTCGGGCGCACTAATGCCTAATTTGCTAATATTGGCTTTGTGATTGTACACTGCATCATACCCGGCGATGTCTTTAAAATGGTTGGCACGTGTTGATTTGGTAGTAGGATTAACTTGCCTTCTAACAGAATTAACAAAGTCAGCTGCCGTCACGGTTGAGCCATCAGACCATTTCTGATTTTTCTTCAATTTAATTGTATACACTTTATTGCCTTGTGTTGGCCGAACCACTTTTGTCGCGACACCAGGAATAATTTTACCTTTAGCTGATGTTGTGTACAAGCCTTCTAACGTTTGTACTTCAGCCCAATTGGCGCCTACTTGATCAGCTAAATTTGGATCAAGCGTGGAAATGTTATTTTGAACCGCCACTTTCAATGTATGCTGATCTGATGAATTGGAAGGCTTTGTAATCACGTAAACGCCCGCAATGACAGCTACCGCTACTGCGCCAATCATTATCTTTTTATTCATATTCTCTCACTTCTCATTGTTATAAATAACTATTTTCCCTCAATTAGTTTGTTTTTTCAATCTGTTAAATTATTCAACATAAGTCAATGCTTCCTCTAAGGCAGCAATTAAATCGTCAACATTCTCGATACCAATAGAAATACGAATTAAGTCAGGCGTGATACCGGCTGCAGTCAGTTGCGCATCAGATAATTGCGCATGAGTGGTTGATTTAGGATGAATAATAAGTGATTTTGCATCACCCACATTAGCTAGTAGAGAAAAAATGTCCAAATGATTAATGAGGTCCTCTGCCCCTTTTTCTCCAGCCTTCAATCCAAACGTAAAAATCGAGCCAACACCCTTTTCAAAATATTGATTTGCTAATGCCTTGTACGGCGAATCTTCCAATTCTGGGTAACTCACCCAAGCGACTTTGTCATGCTGGTTTAAATATGACACGATTTGACGTGTGTTCTCAACATGCCGTGCCACACGCAGTGACAATGTTTCTAACCCTTGTAGCAAATAAAAAGCTGACTGAGGTGACAATGTCGCACCTGTGTCACGTAAATGTTCCGCACGAATTTTTGTTACAAACGCGGCACCTTTTAAATCTGACCAAACAATACCATTGTATGATGCTGTTGGCCTTGTAAAATCCGGATATCGACCGGACGCATGGTAATCAAAATCACCTTTTTCAATAATAAGCCCACCTAAGGTCGTCCCGTGACCGCCAATAAATTTTGTTGCAGAATGAACGACAACATCAATACCGTGTGCCAGAGGTTGTACCAAATAAGGCGTTGCAAAAGTGGAATCAACAATTGATATAATACCATGTCGTTTTGCAATCGCCGCGACAGCCTCAAAATCAGTTATATTGATTTTGGGATTACCTAAGCTTTCAAAGAAGATTACTTTAGTATTAGACTGAATTGCAGCTTCAAAATTTTCGGGATTATCAGGGTCAACAAATGTTGTCTCGATGGCTAATTTTTTCAAGGTTTCCGAGAACAACTCAATCGTGCCACCATACAACGTAGAAGCTGCGATAATATGGTCTCCCGCACCAGCAACGTTGAGAATGGCGGCAGTAATCGCTGCAGCCCCAGAAGCAAGTGAAATAGCTGCCGTACCACCTTCTAATGCCGCAATTCTAGTCTCCAAAACTGAGTTTGTCGGGTTAGTCAAACGACCATAAATATTGCCGGCATCTGTTAAAGCAAAACGTCCAGCCGCTTCTTTGGCATCTTTAAAAACAAAAGAAGTTGTTTGATAAATAGGTACTGCTCGTGCACCTGTTGCTAAGTCCGGCTCTTCCTGCCCCGCATGAAGTTGTTGTGTTTCAAAAGCATATTTCTTGTTTAATTTTGTCATATTTGTCTCCAATTTTGAGTTTCTATTCGCTTTTTCGTGTTCATTAACATCAGCAAAAAACACATTCGGCTGTGCACCAGACCACAACCTAAAATTTGACTCAAAATTCTAGTAATATAAATGAACGACTGCTTTATGCTATTATTCATACTCAATTCCTCACAACACTTAGCTAAATACTAGGTAATAAAAAAACCGCAGTCCAAACTATTTGGACTACGGGACGACGCATCGTGTTACCACCCGACATTTTTGTGTTTCATACACTGAAATACAACTCATCTCCAATCATCAAGTGCTACAGAACTATCTAGTATCCAGTAACACTGAGAATTGGTGACGCAATAACGGGCGCACCCGGCTATAGCTCATTATTGATTACAATATAATCAATACACTCACGATAACAATAACTCCAAGACCATTTTCCAAACTGCAACAATACTAAATTTCACCAACCATTAGTTCTCTGTTAAATGCATTCGTAAGTACTTATCTCTTCACTGTTTTATATTAGAATTATTATATGATAATGCAAAACTGATGTCAATACTCTAATTTTATAAAATGTTATTTTGAGATGCCGGTTGACTACCATAATATTTATTCGACAACAAACGCTCTGATATAATTATCTTAACTTCAGAAAGGCGACACAAAATGACAAACAATAGACACAGAGACAGAATCAAGCATTTCACAGCTTTTGGCCAAAATTTACCACACGCTAAGGTCTATTATCGAGAGGATTGGCAAATCATCTATTTTGAATTAGCGGGTAAAATGTTTGGTTTGATGTCACCTACACTATCTGATACAGCAATTATTACACTAAAAGGAAACCCTGATTCAAACGAAGAACTGCGTGATTTATACGCTGACATCAGTGCTGGTTACCATGTCAATAAAAGACACTGGATTTCAGTGAAGCTTAATACGGAAGAACTCTCTGATCAAGAAATTGATGCCATGATTAAGCAATCGTATTTATTGGTTGTTAATAATTTACCAGTAAATATCAGACAAAGAATAACTGAAAATAATTTGTAATGCTAAAAAATAATCTCACAAGGTAAAAATAACGATACTATTCTTGACGTATTCTGTACATGAATTAAAAAAAATTTTGGTAACCTTGTTTTAAGCGGTAAGATATGTCAAAAGTAATACAAAAATTTTCATCAGCAGAAAAAGGTTGGATGCTCTATGATTGGGCTAATTCTGGGTTTAGTCTAATTGTGGTTACTGCGGTATTGCCATTGTGGCTAGAAAGTGTTGGACATAATATCAACCTTTCAACTGCACAAACAACATCATGGTGGTCTTATGCCAATTCATTTTCAACGTTAATCGTGGCATTTTGTTCGCCAATTCTGGGTGCATTAGCAGACTTTAGAGGTTGGAAAAAGCCATCTTGGTTCATTGCCACAGTCCTGGGTATCGTGACAACCCTATCATTAGCGCTTGTCCCCAACGATGGTTTTTGGCTACTGCTGTTTTTATTTTTGTTAGCCAATATTGGTTTCAGCGTAGCTAATATTTATTATGATTCTTTTCTAACAGACATTACAACGCCAAATAAAATGCCAACAGTTTCTAGCTGGGGATTTGCGCTAGGTTACTTGGGTGGCGTTATCCCATTTATTTTGTTTTATTTGGTACGAGGGTTGATGACAACCCACCAATCAATTATATTGGCATTTATACTCTCAGGATTGTGGTGGGCGCTTTTTTCAATACCTATGTTACTAACTGTCAAACAAAGAAACGCTATTCCAGTACCACACAACCCGTTGAAACAAGTCTTTAGGCGCTTGGCGAACACCCTAAAACATTTAGCCCAGTATCCAAAAATCGTCGGTTTCTTGGCGGCGTATTTCTTTTATATAGACGGTGTCAATACAATAATTACTGAAGCTTCTTTATTCGCAGTTTCGCTGGGCATTAAAATGACTGAATTGCTAACAATCTTGTTATTTGTACAGCTAGTTGCCTTTCCTGCCTCTATTATTTTTGGTCGTTTAACTAAATATTTTACTGAACGTTTCATGATTTTAGTCGGCATTAGTATCTATTCAATCATCTGCCTGCTATCGCTTTTTATCACACAAGCTTGGGGATTTTGGATAATGGCATTTCTAATCGGCTCCGCCCAAGGTGGCATTCAAGCAATCAGTCGCTCCTATTTTGGGAAAATTATTCCTCAAGAATATTCAGGCGAATTTTTCGGTTTTTATAATATTTTTGGTAAGTTTTCAGCAGTCCTAGGTCCACTTGTATTTGGTGGCATTGCTGCACTTACCGGTAGTGTCCAGTTAGGATCGGGCTCATTGCTGATTTTCTTTATTCTAGGCGGTTGGATTTTTGTTAAATATGCTTAAACTTAATGCATTAGTCAATGACGCTCGATCAAAAAATTTTTTTATCTAAAAGAAAGAGATGGTCACAGTAGCCATCTCTTTCTTTTCATCTAAGCATCATTTACTAACATGACGCTTTTTTGTCAACTTTTCAGTTACTTTCGTTGTTTGTTGGACAATCTTTTGCATATTTTTATGATTTTTTTCTTTTTTGATCGCTTTCATTTCACGTATTTTGTTAGCTAAAATAACACTTTCTGAAATGGTAGCAGAATCAACATAATAAACTTTCAAAAAAGTTGTAGCTGGTACATTAGATTTTGCTCTAGGGACTAACTTGATAACTTGATTGTCCGTACTGTTTGAAAATTGCGGACTAGCCGTCGCTTTTATTAATGAATGTTGAAACCCGTACTTTTCTAAAACCATTGCGGCTTCTTCAACTGGCAACCCAGTAACATCTGGAATTTTAACATAATCTTGTCTTTTTTCCAGTTCTCTATTCAAGATCTTTGCGCCTTGATTTAAAGCTTCAGGTATTAGTGCACCAGCGGTTAGCTTTCCCAACACTGTAAAAATTTTAGTTTTACCCATTATTTAAATTACCTCTCGTTAGCTAGTCAATCAAATAAAAAGATTATTTTACTTGATTAACCGCTATTGCTTGGTTTTGCCATTTTAACTCATCTTGCGTCGTAATTTTTCTGATCACGCGGCAAGGATTGCCAGCTGCAATAACATTGGCTGGTATGTCCCTAGTGACTACAGATCCTGATCCAATCACAGTATTGCTACCAATGGTTACACCAGGATTAATGATAGTATTCCCACCGACCCATACATCGTCGCCGATAACAATACTTGTCCCGAACTCTAAACCACTATTTCTGACTTTTGAACTAATGGGATGTCCAGCTGTATATATACCAACTCGCGGCCCAAGAAGCACATTGTTACCAATATGAATCTCATTTACATCTAGCATAATACAATCATAATTGGCATAAAAATTGTTTCCTAAATGCACGTGGCAACCATAATCACAATGAAATGGTGGTTCTATATGAATTGAGTGCCCTGCATTAGGAATTATCGTTTGAATTAATCGACTTTGCTCATCCTCGCTCGTTGCGCGATTAAACTGTGCTATTTTCTTCTTATTCTCAGCCATTAATGTAGCCAGTTCTTCATCCACTTTATACAATTTTCCGGCTAACATATTCTCTTTTTGGGTACTCATCGCTAGTTTCTCCTTGTTAGTGATTTTATCATATTATTATTATAATTTAATAAAATATGGCTTATCTTAAAGTCAAAATTTCACTTCACTGTTCCAAAATAGATGCCACTTTAGCACGTAACATAGGTGTAACATCTTTTTCAAACCACGGATGTCGAGAAAGCCAAATATTATTTCTCGGTGATGGATGAACAATTGGGAAAAAAGTTGGTAAATAAGTGTCAAAATGCTGGACTACCTCAGTTGTTTTGATATTACGGGGTAATTTTAAATAATATTTTTGCGCAAAAGAGCCAACCAGTAGCGTCATTTGAATGTTTGGCATTTCTTGCAAAATAACAGGGTGCCACTTATCAGCAATACCTTTTCTTGGCGCCAAATCACCTGACTTACCCTTACCTGGATAATAAAAGTCCATTGGCAAAACACCAAATTGCCCAGAGTGATAAAATTGATTTTCATCTACGCCTAAACAAGATCTTAACCGTTCTCCAGATTGATCATGCCACATAATACCTGACGTTTGTGCTTTCATGCCAGGGGCCTGACCAATAATCAATATTTTTGCCTGATGGGGCGCCGAATAAATTGGATACCATCCCCGATTAGTAAAATGTTTGTTCAAATCATCCGCAAGAATATCATCAAAGATTGACATATGAGCTCCTTTTAAAATTATTGTAATCCTCATCAATGAATAAGTAAAATAATGATGTGATCAAAATTGTTTTATAAATATAACGCGATTAATAAACGTCGAAAATGGTATTATATTTTTAACACATCATCAAGGTTTAGGAGTGAATAATGGAGAATAAACAAGTTGGTATCATTTCAGCCGTGTCAGCCTATATATTGTGGGGCGCCCTCGGTGTTTTTTGGGAACTATTAAATGCGGTCCCTGCAATGGACACACTCGCTTATCGTGTCGTTTTTTCAATCGTTACAATTGCTGTTGTGCTAACAATGCAACGTAATTGGTCATTACTTTGGCAAGAAGTTTTACAGTTAATCCATAATCGAAAAATATATTATATTATTTTAAGTTCCTTTTTAATAGCCATCAACTGGTTTATTTATATTTATATGGTCACACATCATCAAGCCACCGAAGCTAGTTTAGGTTACTATATCATGCCACTAATGAATGTTGCTGTAGCCGTTATCATTTTGCATGAAAAACTATTGAGATACCAAGCCCTTGCTTTGGTACTAGTCATCATTGGTGTGCTATCACTCACATATTTGACAGGCAGTTTACCGATCAACACGTTATTAATGGCAGCTTCTTTTTGCTTTTATGGTTTAATAAAAAAACAAGTGCCGCTTCCAGCAACGATTTCGTTGGCACTTGAAACATTCTGTGTGGCGCCAATTGCTATTATTTATTTATGGGTATCCCCACACACTTTGACCCAAAACGGTCCCTTTGTGACTGTAATGCTTCTAAGCAGTGGCATCATCACTGTAATACCTTTGCTATTATTTGCTATCGCAAATAAAAATACCGACTTCATCACACTTGGATTTATTCAGTACCTTAATCCTACCATTCAACTATTGATGGCCATTTTTGTCCTTCATGAGCGTTTCCAAATAAATCAAGCCATTGTATTTATATTTATCTGGGCCGGTATTCTCGTATTTATCATTGGCAGCGTACGTCAATTCAAACATATTAAGTCATCTTGAGAACTTTAAAGGACCTATTGGAGGTTATAATGTCTGAATCAGTTAATCAAGCATTACTTATCAAGGTTATTGGTAAGAAACTATTTTCATCAACTTGGCATGATTATGCCCATCCCTACCTTGCTTCGTTACTTTTAGGTGGCATTTTTATCATGCTAATTGCTGACGCATTAATTACCTATTTTTGGATCAAAAACACCAAACGCTTCCCCTTTTTAAAAAATATTATACTGGTAGTTGGTAACGTTTTAGTCATAATTTTACTTGGCGTTGTAGGCAATAACATGCCAAGAATTGGTGGAACTAGTTATCAAGGATACATTAAATATCTTAATACACGGACTCATGGTATGGGGGCTGAAGCTGCTCGATAACTGTGGAACGCACATGTCAACAATCATCAATTTATTGACCCAAATCAGTAATCACGTGAATGACTAAATTGAAAAGCATGCTTCCAGTCGCTAATGTATTGTTGTTAAAGAAATCTATTGTCAGTTAATTAATTTGATTAAATCATTGACAAATTAGTTAAACTTATAAGTTGTCGAGTTGCAAGTAAAAAGACTATTCACGTATTGTAAAAATACGATGCATAGCCTTTTTTGTTTGTAAAAGTTTCAAAAAAATCTTTCTTGATCTCTTAATGGCTCGATAACGACTAACATTCTTTTTGTAAAAATCCTGATGATAGTTTTCAGCGGGCCAAAATTTTAATACCTCTCGTATGTCAACAACAATTGGTTTCTTGAACAACTGAGAATTAATCATATCTGTTTTTGATTTTTTGGCTAACGAGAGTTGAACATTGTTTGTAACAAAAATCACGGGTTTATAACTTTCTCCACGATCATCGAACTGACCATATTCGTCTGTCGGGTCAATCAGAGACCAATAAATTGCCAACAATTGTTGATAGGTTATTTGACGCGAATCAAATATTATTTCAACCGATTCTATATGACCAGTTATTTGTGAAAACACTTCATCATAAGATGGATGAACAATCGATCCACCGGTATAACCTGAAATGACGTCAATAATACCTGGCAATTTGTCAAAGGGTTCGACCATACACCAAAAACACCCACCGGCAAAAATAGCACGTTCTTGATAGGGTAAATCAGCTTGGTAATGGCGGCTCATTTTATCACGAGTATCTATTTGTTTTTCACCTGTTATGCTTAAATAAAAATCCATCACATCTGGTGTCAAATTGCGTCGCACTGCCAAAGGCTTTAATTCAGACTTCAGTTGTTCTAACTGGGTGTTGAGTGAAAAACCATTAACGTTATCTTTCGTCTCAACAAGAACTTGTCGTTCCCATTCTCTTGTTCTTGGATTAAGAATTAGATTATAAATTTGCTGCCAAACTAAATCATCTGCTTGTGTCATCATGTCCTTATTCTCCGAGAACATATCATTTTTATCTCACAAAACAATCACGTAAAATATGCTAAATTTGTCCCCAACTCGCTGCGCTGATTGAAGGAAAGAGATGCACGAGTCGATTAATTTCTGACGTCGAAAATTTAAATTCAATTGCCGGCAAAAAAGTATTAACAGAATTTTCTGCTACTTCACTAATTTCTGTCACCCCAACTAAATGATGTTGTTGATCAAAGACAAGCGCGTTTTGAGCCAGTTGATCATTAGCAACTTGACGATACCAGTCATCTTTCAAATCATTTTTCTGAATTTCATAATTTTTGGACTGTTTTGAATCAATTTCAACGCCTGCTTTTGCAATTCTTGGTGATGTAAACACAACAGACGGAATTACCGGGTACTTTATTTCTGAACTAATTTTGTCCGAAAACAGATTAAAGAGATAAGTCGATTCGAAAATAGCCGTTGGCGTCAATTTAGGCTGGACTTTATCAATAACATCTCCGGAAGCATATATATTGTCAACAGTCGTTTGTAAAAAACCATTAACTTCAATACCATTTTCATTATACTTTACGCCTATTTCATCCAAGCCAATATTGTTGACATTAGGCACACGACCACTAGCGTCAAGTATGTAATCGACTTTTAATTCATGGTCATTAGCATAATGAACCACTTGCGATTGACCACTTTGGGTAAATGATGAGACATTAGCATTTTGAATAAAAGAGACCCCTCTTTTTTCTAAATCATTGATCACCTGACGCACATATGGTGAATAAAACTGTCTCAAAGCTCGATTACCATGCATTAAAACAGTTACTTTGGAACCAGCTGCGTTAGCAATTGTGGCAAATTCCATACTAATATAACCAGAACCAATAATAGCGATTTTTTCCGGAAGTTGACCCAAAGACATAAAGTCACGACTATCATGCGCCAGCTCTTTACCAGAAACTGCTAATCGATGTGGATGCAAGCCAGTTGCAATAACAATTTTTTCAGCAGTTTTGATATCATCATTAACTGATATTGTGTGCTTGTCAATAAATTTGCCATAGCCATTTATAATTTCGACTCCGGATTTGACTAATAAATTGCTTATCATGGCTGGTAATGGGTCAATAATACGTGATTTGTTTTTAAAGTTTTGTTGCCAATCAATTTGTAATTCGTTTGCTGTAATTGAACTTAAGTTCTCAAGAGCTCTTTTTAAAACCACAGGTTGATCAAGAGCTATCTTTGCATTACAACCGTAATTTGGACATGTGCCCCCGATCATATCTGTCTCAATAACGCCAACTTTTTTGCCAGTTTGTGCGAGAGGAATAGCCCCATCAAAGGTTCCATGCCCGCTACCAATATAGAGTACATCATAATTATACGTTTTTGCCATTTCAACCTCTTTCATGATACTTCTTTGAGATATCGACTGATAGATATATCGATTGACTTCAGTATATTCTTCCGACAAAACAAATACCAACAATTTGCTTATGCCGCTAGATCAAAACTTTTTTAAATCCCCTTACTTACTATTGCTGCTTTTAGTAATTGGTGTTAACAAAATTGCAACATTTTTATCGACAACATTCATCATTGACACAGTTACTAAACGGTTTTTTGTACTGACAGCAGCCCATTATCATTACCTGAGTCCTTTCCCTGTGCTTCATATAGCGTGACATTAAAATTATCCTCCTGTGTACTTTTTGGAATAACTGTTCCTTCATAAGTTGTCACTGACAGTGATAATACTGATCCTGCCTTAGCTGACGCACTAACTTCTTGACTAATTAAATTACCTCGGTACGTAACTTGATACTCGCCAGCTGGTATCTGAATATCTGGTAAATAATTACCAGGATTTGTAACAACATAACTTTGTCCTTGCCTCTTTAATTTGGCAAATTTAGCAGGTGTAAATTCTATTTTAGTCCCGTCTTCTAAATTTATTGGGTCAGTATTATTTAACAAACGGCCATACTCATCCTTGCTGTTGGATAGACCATTTGATGATAAAAATTGTGTGTTTTTACCAGTTAAATGTACGTCGTAAAACCCTGGCATATAACCCAGGTCTTTCAAACTCTTACCACCATTTATGGGTCCCGTTAATGTAAATGATCGCGCAGGATTTTTTATATTTTTACCATGAATTTTATGTTTATCTTTTTTTGATTGGTGTTCTTGAAGATATTTTCTACTGACATTTTTATTGTTTTTGCTATAAATATAGTTTGCTAATATAGTGCCTAGCAATAAAAGAAGTACACTCACAAATATGCAGAAGGTAGATTTCTTACTGCTTCTCATTAATCACACTCCCTTCTGTCATGACAATAATTTCATCAGCTAAAACGTTCAAATCTTCAGGATTATGACTAGCCAAAATAATACAAGCGCCTCGCCTTTTTTCATTGTCGAATATCTTGCGCATTTCTCTTACGCCTTCCACATCAATGGCATTAGTTGGTTCATCTAATAATATTAAATCTGGTTTTTCGAAAATAGCTTGCGCAATCGCAGCGCGTTGCTTCATACCCAAAGAAAATTGACGTACTTTACGTTTGTCATTCGGATTTAGTCCTACCCTTAAGATTGCGTCGTCAATCATCTCATCGGTCGCAATTTTTTTAATTTTGGCCAATAATTGCAAATTTTTTTTTAAGGTGAAGTCTGGTAAAACATTATTATTTTCAATTAAAATACCCAAACTTTTTGGAAATGAAATCTCCTTCTTAATTTGCTGATTGTTAATCAGAATCCGTCCCGAATCCAATCTAATTAATCCAGCAATTGCTCTAAGTAACATCGTTTTGCCAGCCCCATTTCGACCACGAAGACCATAAATTTTTCCCTCTTGAAAATCCAAATTAACAGCTTTTAACACGATGTTGTTACCAATTTTTTTCGTAGCTTGCTCAACTTTAATCATATCTAAATTCCTTTACCGTAAAAATCTTTTTGATTCAACTTTTTCAAAAAAAATGTCATTATAGTTATTGTCATAAATAATGTGAGAATAGTCTGATAAATACTCGTGTTGCGATGAAATGTAATTGAACCTAATAATGACAGATTATTTTTGCCCAATGCCACAATTAATAGGAGAGCACACAGTGATAATACGGCCGATGTGCTGCTAAACAGTAATTCTAAGACCATATAAACCGATGTATAGAACATATAACTACCAACTAAATTCAAAATGTTTTCTATTGATCCAGTATTACCTGTCAGTAATGCATTGATTAACAAACCAATAAGCACAATACCCAAAACGTGGAATAAGTTTATGAAATAGGTGGATATCACTATTCTGTGTAGTTTATCAGTTCTGAAAAGCTGGTTGAGATACGAACCGTTTTGCCATTTATCAATCGTTCCAACGAGGTACAATAATGGCGCACAAACCAAACCGAACCATGTCACTTTTACTACTAACGAACTCGTAGCATCTTCCACAAAATAGCCTAAGGTATCATTTTTTTGTAAAAGAAAATTCAACATCACAACTACTGTTACAATACAAATAAACGCACTTTTTTTCATTTCTTACACTCCAGCCGCCAAATATTTTGTTCGATAACAAGTCGAAAAAACGTTGAAAGCACAGCCATTAAGACAACGGTGCTGATAAATCTGACTAAACCGGATTGGTAATTATTATTTCTAATCATTGCTGTAACTTGTGTGTCAGAAAATAACGATTGGTTCATTGGCCAAACATGCAGTAAAAGTACAATAGCGATAAGCAGCGATAATCCCGTGAACAATATATTCTTCTGCAAATATGTGTGCACAATCAATATTAGTTGAATCACTACTACTTCCCAAAAAACCGAAATGAGTACTTGGCAACTCCAAAAAAACGAAAATAAGACAAACTGCTTCGACGTTGGCTCATACATCATTATTCTGAAAAAAGGTATTGACCAATATATAAAACCAAATACACCTGAAATGGCAAATATTCTTGTCATCAGCATATGACTAACTTGTTGACATGTTTCTAAGCGTATCATCTGCTGTACCGGAACTTCATAATTGACAACCCAGTAAAGTAAAAAGACAATACTCAATATCACTTGCCAAGACCAATTTTGAAAATAATTACCCCCATTAAGAACTTCCAAGCTCAATCAATCATCATAACTTAGCGCTTCCCAACTCATACTAAAAAGATAAAAAAAAGTGATGAAAATGATCAGAGAAAAAGTAGAAAACCAAAACTTTCTTTCGCCAATCATGCTAACTCACCATGACAACGCCAAAGTAAAATCAAACTATTAACTATCAATAATACTATGATGAGATCTGACCAACTCAATAACCAACTCTGCCACGTCATTAATTGGGCAAAAGATTGCAACATCTTCCCAATGTCGAATACTTGGCTTCCCAATAATATAGTGCCTAAACTCACTAGAGTTAAAATTTGATAAAAATTGCCAAATACTAAACTAATGGCTGCCATAAACATAGTCGTTACAAAAACTGATATCAAAAACACGAACAGATACACCATAAATGTTAATGCTGGGTTTTCTAATTGCCACCACACAAAGTGATATTTTTCTAAATTAGGAATACGTGGCTTGTCAATTAATAAACTCATTTGTCCATCAAATGTTTTCAGAGGAAATAATTGTATGATCCAAATTACAATTAAATTCAATAATAAAGGCACTGAAAAAAGTAGGGTACCTGCTAGTCCCGCTGCAATAAATTGATGGTGTAAATACTTTGAAACCCCTACTCGACTGACAACGTTATATGATTGTCCCGTTTTAAAATCTTTCAACAGCGCGAACCCGCCCCCAAGTAACAACCAAATAGGATATAAACCAAGCAGAAAAGTAGTTAACAGATGCCCATACATACCACCTAGACTACTTGCCATAAAGGTGTTTAACCACATAGATTTGGCTAATGAAAACCCATTCAACATTATGACATGCTGAATGGCATCTAAAATAGTGATAATACACATAATGAACATTACAGTTAAAAATTGTTTCGTTTGTATAATACGATTTAGACTATAACTTAGCATGACTTAATTACCAAGTCTCTTCATCCCAAGCACCGGTGATATAAGGCGCGATTTTATTTGTCCATTCCGGATGGAACATCACCAATCTGACATTCGTTTGATTGGCATTTGACTTTGCAGTTGTATAAACATACGGATAGCCAGGTCCAGTATACACAGCTGCAAATGGTGAGGCTGCTGCACGATTTTTTTGCCCCATCAAATAGGCTCTATAATACGATCCATTTCCTTCCGCTGAAGTATAGACACCTACTTTCCAAGGATTTGCGTTCGACGCTGTTTGACGATAGTGATATCCAGTTGAAGCCTCCTCTTGATACGTACCTAATTTCATCTGAAAGCCGTATAAATCATCAGATGCAAACACTGGCAAAACCAGACTACCTGTTACAGCCCAAGCGATTGCTAATGCAATCAATTTTTTTTGAAGTTCATAATATCTCCCCCTGAGAAAAAATTTTTTATAGCCCCTTCAAGACTATTCAACAATGTTATCATTTATGATTTTAATCATCTATCATTTTTTGTAACATAATATTCTATTTTTGATAAAATTGTAGAAAAATAGTTTAGTTGACAACATAATAGGCTTACAAGAAGGCGTTTTGTAAATATTTTTGCACAAAAAAAAGACCTGCCTTATGGTCTCTTTTTGAGAGTTCATCCCGCCGCTCTAAGCTAAGCCTTCCGATTTATCGATTATTAAAATTTCGCTTTGATCAATTAAATTTTGATTCATCCCAAACGTCACTTTTAAAATATACGGCGTGAACATCTCCAATCGCTTAAAATTTTGATAACCAAAAGTATCATCGTAAAAATTTAGAATCGCACTTAATGCTGCCCCGTGAGTTGAAAATAATATCGTCTGTCCTGTGTACCGCGATAATATGTTAGTCAATGCACTTATGTTGCGTTTTTGTAGACTGTTCATTGATTCACCCTGTGGTTCATGAAAGTCAAAATCCAACCAACGCCGTCGCTGCAGTTCATCCCCTTGATTTCCTAGTTTTCCCCTTACCCTTTCTTTTAATCTTTCATCTGTTCTTAATGTCAACTTTTTTTGGTCACATGTTGGCTTTATTGTTGCTTGCGTACGCACATAAGGACTAGAAATACACATGTCAAAAGAAACATTCTTCAATACTTCTGCCACAATAACAGCGTCTGCTTTGCCTTCAGCTGTCAGTGGCATATTTCTATCATCTTCACAACTATAATCTGGCCGCGCGTGTCGTACAAAATAAACTGTCGTTTTTTCTTCACTCATTGCAATGCAAACCTCTTTAACTAACTTTTTTAAACAAAGCGCTTAAACTAGCACTCATAACAATATTTGAATATCATTATCAATCAAATCATCTACTATTGCAAGTGGTAATGAGTGATCCTATTTTTATCCAACTCATCTAATATCTTAATTTCATTTTTCCATCTATATAAATAGTCAACACCAATATGTCGTTAGTGCAAAAAAAGAACTCTTTGTATAAAAGTAAGATTAAGTGCGTTATAATTTAGATTACAATTATAATAGCATATAGAAAGTGAGACAAACTTTGTTCTTAACAATTTTAGTAAAAGTGATTATTTGCCTGTACGCATTTTTGATGGCTTTTGCGTCAATGAAAGAAATCAACTCTTCAGCACGCATCCCTAATTTGCTCAACATCATTTGTGCCATTATCTTATTGATTGCCTGTTTTCAAACAATTGATTGGTTCAAAAGCACAGCTGTCATTGTGTTAGTCGTATTTCAACTCACTGCTATCACAAATGGTCTCAAAAATAAAAGTTTTCACTTTCAACATCATATTTTCCGTCTCATTTTAACGGCAATTCTCATCTTTTTTGTTTTTCTAACTTAAGCGAAATATTAGCAGGAGACTCATGATGGATATCAATATTTTATTATTTGACGAATTCGAACCCCTAGATGTTTTTGGTCCGGCGGAGGTTTTTCTACATGCGGAACAATTTAACGTTCAATATTTTACTTTGTCGAATAAGCGGGCGATTACCAGTTATCGTTTGCCTATTGTCGACCTATTATCTGATGAAGAAATTGACACGAGCGGTGTTCTTTTAATTCCTGGTGGACCTGGCACGAGACTCTTAGTCAATGACAAAAATTTTATTGAAAAACTTAAAATTTTAATAGATAAGTCAACCTACTGCTTGTCCATTTGCACAGGCTCAGCATTGTTGGCAATGACAACCACGCTTGATCACAAACGCGCAACGTCAAATAAATTAGCGTTTAATTGGGTAACCAGTTTAAATTCTAAAATTTTATGGCAGCGACATGCGCGTTGGACAATGGATGATAAATTTTACACCTCATCTGGCGTTTCAGCTGGTATTGATATGAGCTTTGCTTTTCTAGAGCATGTCACAACACGTGATTTCGCTGACAATGTCGCTCACGACATTGAATATGTTCGAATTAGAGATAGTCAGTCTGATCCTTTTTCATAGTAGAAGGTATCGAATCAATTAAAAAACAACCTGCCAATAATTTCAGTCCCCAAAAGTTACTTTAACTTTCGGAATTGTTAGCAGGTTGTTTTTTATTCAACAAAATCACAAGAAACGCGTCTATTTTTGTTTAATTCATCCCACATCATTTCACCTTTACTTGTAACAGTTAGATGACGATCTTCGCTATTTCTCTTCACTAATCCTTCTGCTAAACATTTGTCCAAAAGCAGCCTTCCCAGTCGACCAGATAAGTGAAAACGGCGTTCTGTCCAATCCAAACATGGTTTAATAAAATTAGCGTCTTTTTTTTCTTTTGAAATATCAATGCCTAATGATTTAAACAATTCTTGCCCTTCACTCGTTAATTGCAATTCGTTTTGATATCCTACCAGAAAACCGGAATTGATTAAGTAGTCATAACAATCAACCCCCACCTTGCCTGCCATATGATTATAACAACTTCTGCAATAAGCAATTTTATTAAGAGCTACCCTTTGATGATATGACTGTGTTGGTTTTTTAGGGCTAATCACCATTAATTGTTCAATTAAATGCGCAATATCTAGACTACTCAACTGGTAATAAACGAACTTACCGCGTTTATAATAATCCAACCACCCCTCATTATAAAATCTTTTTAAATGATAGGAAGCTGTTTGATCCTTTATCGTGGCAACTTTGGCGATTTCATGAACTGTGTGAAATCGGCCATCCATGAGAAATGTTAGAATCGTTAAACTAGATTGATCAGCAAGTAATTTAGTTATATCAATCATATTTGGTAAACCTTGTTCTGTCATAAAATTCCTTTCAAAAACATATCGATGCGCATCGAACAATCTTTCATATAAAATAACTGTATCATATCGAAAAGGATGACATCAAAATGTTCAAACAAATTCACAAAGACAGCCTCTACTATGGTTTCCCAGTCACACTT
Organism: Leuconostoc pseudomesenteroides KCTC 3652; assembly: GCF_014634745.1. Lineage (GTDB taxonomy): Bacteria > Bacillota > Bacilli > Lactobacillales > Lactobacillaceae > Leuconostoc > Leuconostoc pseudomesenteroides. The sequence goes on along the minus strand of NZ_BMBP01000008.1, from coordinate 59,606 downwards.
TTAGCAACACAAAGTATTGACGGCACAGACAATATTTCGCCTATCAGTTCCTCTTGGACACTAAATAATCATGTTGTACTTGGTGTAAGTTTAGAGGGGCAAGCTTATCAAAACATGCTCACAACGAAAGAAGCAACTATCAACATTGCCGATAGTAAAATTTGGTCCAATATCGAGCGTATCGCAAGAACAACTGGAAAATCACATATTGATCGTAATAAAAAAATGATGGGTTATCAATACTGTTCTGACAAATTCCAGCTTGGTGGTTTTTCCAAAATCCCCAGCGCAACTGTCAAAACAGCTGCTATACGTGAATGCCCAATTCGAATTGAAGTAATCATTAAAAATATTGCACCTCAGGATGATTTTGCCATTATTATTTGCAAAATTAAAAGCATTTTCGTTGATACTTCAATTCTACATGACAATAATCACATCGACGTCACAAAATGGCAGCCCCTACTTTATCAATTCCGATCATACACAACAACATCCGCTAGTTTAGGAAAAAATTTTCGATTTGAAGAATACTTGGATGTCACCAAACCAGCCAACTAATCTGTAAAATATATTGATGACACTATCAAACAAGCTTTTGAATGATCTTGTCAAACGCGCGTGTTGGCAAAATAGTGTGTAACGCAACTAATGCCTTGGCACCGTAACCAACTAAATATCTTGTTTTTGTGCGTTTATTGATAACAGACTTCACAATTGTATCTGCTATCACTTCTGGAGCAGTTAACTTATCTGATGAATAAAGTTGTCTCATACGTTCTGATGCCGCTAAAGCATGTTCTTGGTAAGGTGTCCCTTGAGACGTTTTTTTAAGATTATCAGCTGCTATTATACCCCAATTCGTTTTAATACCACCAGGTTCAATGAGCACGACATCAATGCCAAAAGGCTTTACTTCCATTCTCAGCGCATCACTAAATCCTTCTAGTGCATATTTTGTGGCATGATACCAAGCACCCATATAAGTTGTCATTCTACCAGCCATCGAGGATACATTGATAATGCGACCAGATTGTTGCGCTCTCATGTAAGGTAAGACTAGTTGTGTCAATTTGGCTAATCCAAATAAATTAGTGTCAAATTGTTTTTTAGCCTCCGAAATGGGCACGTTTTCAATGGCACCATAGGATCCGTACCCAGCATTGTTGATTAAAACATCAATTCGTCCAGACGCCTCAATAATGTGCGCCACTGCTTTAGTAATCGTCTCATCATCGGTAATATCCATATAAATTGGTGAGACACCTAACTGAACTAATGATGCCAGCCTGTCTACACGTCGAGCCGCACCATAGACTTTGAACTGTTGAGTCGCTAATTTTTTAGCTGTTTGATACCCAATACCACTGCTAGCTCCCGTAATCAAGACCACTTTTTGTGCTACCATCGTTTTTATCCTCCGCTTGCTTGCCTTAGATTTTAGCATGTTTTGGCAGACATAAAAAGCCACGATTCAGCGTTAACCTCATCATGACTAAAAATGAAAAATAATTTAAATTGCGCGTTTCATTACGATTTAATTTTTTCGTGCTACTTGTTTAAAGTATGTTTTTGATGTCTTCAGGTAGATACCAAAATATATTAGCACGACCCCAGCAATTGTAAGACTCATTGTTGTATACACCACTGGTCCTATCGTTACCCCGAATATTTGTAAAATTTTATTGATCATTGGCATTGCAAAACATAAATGTGTAATGGCAACCACAACCGGCAATCCAAATACCCATACAACTTGTGATTTGACCGTACGTTTCACCTCACTATGAGACATACCTACTTTTTGCAAAATGTCAAACTGCTTCTTATCTGAACGTCCCTCGGAAATTTGCTTATAGTAAATAATGAGTCCTGTTGCCATAATAAAGCTGATTGAAAAAATCAAACCAATAAAGAAGAATCCCCCATAGAAACTTTTTAGCACTGACATAGTTTCTGATTTACTGTCAACAATAATATTTTGTTCACCCTTAAATGTTTTTAAGAACTTGTCTTTTTGCTTGTCTGAGCCTTTGATATCAAACAAAAGTTGGTTAGTATACGAAATAGATTGTTTATTCTCACCCAAATCATTGAATGCTGAACCAATTTTGTCTGTCACAGTCTTAGACGGTATCACAATAATCATTGAGTGAGTCATGCTAGCTTGCATACTTGGCACGCCATCGATTTTAGATAAATGTTTTTTGACATGATAGCTTTGATTCAAGAATTTGATCGTATTATTCTTAAATGTACCTTGCCGATCATAAGCATAGACTTCGTTTGCCGCTAATGTCCCACCATGTTGATTTGTCAACTGATTAAATTGTTGGATTGTCATAAATAGAAAGTCTGACAAATTATCAGCTCTTGTAACTGTTGTACCACTTAACGGCATGGCATGACCACTGCTGGTTAAATAACCCGTGATTGGATTACTGATTTCCATGTGATACATTTTACTGAGCACCACATTATTATCAGCAGCAGCTTGTTTCACCTTATTTTCCGATATGCTTTGATTAGCCACGTTAGTCATCATAACATCACGTGGAAACTGTTTATTGACATAATCTTGCTGTCCTACAAACATTGATACCGTCGTGACAATCACAACTAATGCCATTGTAGTGAGCAACGAAATACTTGCCAAGCCGGTGGCATTTTGTCTCATCCGAAACAACATATTAGAAACAGTAATGAAATGATCTGTTTGATAGTAGTAATTGGTGTGCTTTTTCATTGTTTTTAGCACAATAGTAGATGCCACAATAAATAGCAAATATGTCGCTATTACAACCATGATTACAGCTAAGAAAAAAATTCTCATTGCCTTTAAAGGGGAGTTGACAGTTAGTGAAATATAGTACCCCCAACCCATCAGTACAATCCCCAAACCAAATAATAGCCAATGACTTTTAGGTTCACGATCACCCTTTTGTGACGCTTGAAGGAGCGATATTGTTTTCAACCGCCAAATCACCAAAATATCACTTAATAGCAGCAGCATAAATACTAAGCCAAAGAATATCGTGACGAAAATGATTGCACCTAAAGCAATGTTGAGTTGAAAGTTATTGCCCCCAACTAATTTAATAAACAGCAATAATAATAGTTTACTAAACAGCACACCAGTCACAACCCCAATCACTGTGACAATCATGTAGTTGATCAATTGTTGTCGCCAACTAATTTTGATGAGATCTCTTTTTTGCATCCCTAAAATGCTGAATAGCCCAAATTCCGATTGTTTGCGTTTATTTAAAAAGCTGTATGTATATAGCAAAAAAATGACAGACAACAGACCAATAACGATTTGTCCAAACATAAGCAACTCTATGACTGAGCTACTCGCTCTTAGTGTTTGGACACCTTTTGAATAAATCAATAATTGAATGACCAAGTTCAAAGCCACCGCAGCAGTACCAGCCAACATAAATGGTAAATATTCTAACTTATTTTTGACAATTGATTGCCAAGCTAATTTCCAATATAACATGTCACATTGCTCCCCCAAACAAATTTGTTGTGGCATCATTAATCGTAATTAACATTTCTTGATCATTACGATTACCACGATAAATTTGATGAAAAACCATCCCATCCTTGATAAATAAAACGCGCTTAGCACAGCTTGCCGCTAACGCTGAATGCGTCACCATCAGAATTGTCTGATTACTTTCATTGTACTTCCTAAATAGCGACAAAATTTCAGCCGCATTTTTTGAATCCAGTGCCCCAGTTGGTTCGTCACCTAGTAAAATATCAGGATTGGTAATCAAAGCGCGGCCAATCGCCACTCGCTGCATTTGTCCGCCTGATAATTCAAATGGATATTTATTAAGCAAATCTTGAATACCTAATTGTTCCGATAATCGGTGCAATTTTTCTGCTTTATTTTTTGTTCTGTTTGCCAAAACGAGTGGTAAATAAATATTGTCTCTGACTGACATTGTATCTAGTAAGTTAAAATCTTGAAAAACGAAGCCCAAGTGATCACGTCGATAGCTTGCCAATGCTTTATCAGATAAGGTAGTTAAATCCTCGTTATTAAGCATAATTGTCCCTGTTGTTGGCTTGTCTAATGTTGCAATACAGTTTAACAACGTTGATTTTCCGGAACCAGATTCACCCATAATTGCAATAAATTCACCAGCTTCAACTTCAAAATTGACGTCAGCCAATGCCGTAACCGTATTGTTTTTAAATTTACCTCGATACTCTTTTTTGAGATGCTCAACTTTTAGTAATGTCATAAAATGAATTCCCCCTTGTTATGTCTATATTCATTTTAAATGAAAAAAGAGGTGATTTACCTTACACCTCGCCATTTAATCTTACAGTTTCGTAAGATTGTGTTTTTGTCTGTTTAAAGTCAATGGTGACCTTAGTACCTTTTCCCACAACAGACGCAACTTTAATATCATGCCCGAGTTCGGATAGTATTTCTTTCACCATAAACAGACCTAGCCCACTACTGTTATTTTCAAGCCGACCATTTAGTCCCGTATAACCTTTGTCAAATAATCTCGGCAAATCACTGGCTGCAATGCCAATACCAGTATCTTCAATCACTACTTGATGCTGATTAACAAACATCACTTGAATGCGACCTTGTGGTGTATACTTAATCGCATTAAAAACAGTTTGTTCTAAAACAAATTGCACCCATTTAGGATCACTCACAACTGTAAAATCATCGCCCACCATTGAAACCGATAGATTTTGGCGGATGAAAAACAATTTATACGCTTTAATCACATCACGCACAATTGCCTGCAAATGGATAGGTTTGAATGTCAAGTCTTGATGTAAATTCTTGAGACGAATAAATTGTAACATCATATTCAAATATTGATTCACAATGAGCAATTGGTTACTCGTTTCATATTTTTCAATCGTATCGGTTTGATTCATCAAATCCAACACAGACAATGGCACTTTAATTTGATGTGCCCACATGGCATAGTAATCTTGAATGTCTTGCATGGCGTTAGCCTGAGTAGCTAACGCTTTTTTCTGCTGAAGTGCCTGTTGTTTGAGCAAATTTTGGTACAAATGAGTCACGGAAGAAATTGCTGGTAAGCTTAAATTATCGACCGACAAGCAATCATCTGACAAAATATTTTTTAAAGTTTTTCGTGTTTGGAACCATCGCCAAAACAATAACAATGTCATACCAAATAAAAAATACAAGCCCACATAAAGTGCATCAATTACAGCATCAATATCTAGAGAGCGCATCACAACACTCCAAAATAAAGCCCCAAAAATGAAAACAAAAAGCAGGTAAAAATACCAATAATCCAGCAAAAATAACCAAATTGATTGCAAACATTTTTTAATCATTTAACGACAACCCTTTCCCTTTAACCGTGACCAAAAATTTTGCAAATCCGATTGTTGCAGTTTTTTGACGTAAACGTGCCAAAGTCACTGACAACGTATTGCGATCAATAAAAATATCATTGTCCCATAAATTTGACATAATATCTTCGCGAGACACCACTTGATATTGATGACTAAATAATAAGTGTAACAACTTGGTTTCATTTCTAGTCAAAGTTACTGAGTGTGTTCCCGTTCTGAGTTGATCATCAATAATATCTAAACTAAAATCTTGAAATTTTAGAACGCTTCGATCAGACACAAACGTATATTCACGACGCAAAAGCGCATTAATTTTAACAATCAACAATTCAATATTAAATGGCTTGGTGACATAGTCATCACCACCAAAATTCATCGCCAAAATTTGATCTGTGTTGTCATCACGACTGGATAAAAATATAATTGGAACCACACTATCCTTTCGGATTGCTTGTGTCCAAAAAAAGCCATTATGATACGGTAAATTAATATCCATTAAAATTAAATGCGGCGCAAATTGATCAACTTCTGTTTTGACATGATTGAAATCATGGCACGCTTCAATTAAAAATCCCCAACTTGATAATGATTTTTTTAATAAATTAACAATTTCATGATTATCCTCGACTACAAATATTTTAAAACCCATGGCACTCCCACTTTTTTCATCTTATTGCAAAACGCCGGGCTTGTATTTCGCCGACATTATTGTTAAATTATAGTTATCGTTTTTACTATACCTATTGTAATATATGATATACCAAATTGTGACCTTTCCGGTCATCTGTTAGTTATCATTTATCACAAATAACCCATACCACAGGAGAAATTATCCAAAGCATGACACCCATTGTAACAGAACGACTGATTCTTAAACCATTGCAAATAGATGACTACGAAAGTTGGTTTAATGGTTTTTCTAATCGCTATCCTGCCCAAAGTCCTTATGATGAGGGCAAGTTAGACATGAGCATTTGTACAGCAGATTGGTTTGCCGACTTAGTTGGTAAGCATAATCGATTACGTGAAACTGACGATATTTTGATTTTGGCTATCTTTGATAAAAATCACAATCACATCGGCATGATTGATGTTGCAACGCTAGCTAGAGCAAATATGGCCTGGGGAGAATTAGGCTACTTTATCCATAATCAACTATGGCGTCAAGGCTTTGCCTTTGAAGCGTTATCTGCACTCATGCCCTACCTTGCTGACACAGCAGGATTTCATCGTATTGAAGCTCATGTTGCATTGGAAAATTATCCTTCTCAAAACTTACTCAAGAAATTAGGCTTTTCATTTGAAACAGTTCGAAAAGGCTTCATGTTAGAAAATAATAAGTGGACCGATAAAGCAGTCTTTTATCGTAATCTCAATTAAAAAAGAGTGGCACATTGAACGTGTCACTCTTTTTTAATTGAGATTGTAGAACTAGTATCCCGTTTACAGCAAATTAAATTGATTCAATCATTGTCTTTTTTGACGACATTCTTCAAATCACTTTGAATTAATTTGACTTTTTTATTATTATCCAAAAATAATGGTACAGTTTCTTCAATAACATCACTTAACTCAAGCCCATAAAAGCTACTTGGTTTAACAGTGTGGCCTTGCAACCATAAGCGACCACCAATCAAGAAACGATCCCAAGGATGAATGTTTGGTAAACGCAATAAATCAGCTGAATATTGATTAGCAATAACATACTTAAAATCACTCACACTACCGTGCTTATCAATCGCATATCTTGGAAACTGAGGTTTTAGAACTTCTTTTTTAATTAAGTCGTTAGCAATTTGTTTGATATACAGATGAATTTGCGGCTCAACTTTAAAACCAAGCCTGAATGTGACATGCACCATATTTGTTGTCCCCATCATATCAACTGCGTAACTTTTTTCATAAGGATCCGTTGCTTCACGAACGGTGACAAACCAGTAAACAGCAGCACGCTTGGGCTTGGATCCTATCAATGAGTAAATAACGGATCGCTTCAACATGTAATTTTGATGGACGTTAGCAATATAAACAAGATTTGTCGCAAATAGCGGCTCATTTTCATCTTCAGATAAGTTGACTAACTGTTTACGATAATCTCGCAAAGACAAATAATCATCTTTTTTGGCAATTTGTTCACGACGTTTATTACCATAAAACCAAACGGTCATCATTATCAAAATAGCCAACATGATAATCAAGGTGGCATATCCACCGTGTAAAAACTTACCAAGACTAGCAATCAAAAAGACAACTTCAATGAAGCCAAACACAATCGCAAACAAGCTTGCCACAAGGCTTGACTGATACTTCCTCACAAATTCAAATAGTAGCACTGTTGTCATCAACATGGTAATTGTAATTGACAGACCATAAGCTGCCTCCATATTGTGCGAAGTTTGAAATACCCATACAATAATCAAGCCTATCACACACAAAATCCAATTTACAGTGGCAATATACATTTGACCACGAGCGTCACTAGGATAAAATGTCCTTAGTCTTGGGATTACTTTGAGATTAATTGCCTCACTAACTAGAGTATAGGCACCAGAAATCAACGCTTGCGATGCAATTACTGCCGCTAAAGTTGCTAATATAACCCCGACAAGCCGCCAAGAATGAGGCAAAATCTCAAAAAACGGATTTGAGGCTTGCTTCAGAAGGTTTGCTTGGCTGCTATGGGTCATAATCCACGCCCCTTGTCCCATATAATTTAAAATCAACATTGTATAAACAAACGGCCAGCTAATATAGATATTGTGCTTACCAACGTGACCCATATCTGAATAAAGTGCCTCAGCACCAGTGGTAGCCAAGAAAACACTTCCTAATATAAAAATACCAGTTTTATTTTCTGGGCTCATAAGTACCTGTATCGCATAAACGGGCGACAGTGCTTTCAGGATCGATAAATCACTAAAAATATTAATCAAGCCAAAGAAACCAATAAAAAGGAACCACACTAACATAACCGGCCCAAATAAATTACCAATCTTCTTGGTACCTGCCCGCTGAAATGTAAAAATAATCACCAAAATAACTGTTACGGTAACCATGACAATAAATTGATCATTTGGAAAGGATAAAATGCCAAATCCTTGCCCTTTTAAACCTTCAATTGCTGTTGTTACGGTAACGGCAGGCGTCAGCGTCCCGTCTGCTAACAAAGCTGATCCACCAATTAAAGCTGGAATCAACAGCCATTTTTTATTGACACTTTGAACACGACTATAAAGCGCAAAAATGCCCCCCTCCCCATGATTATCAGCACGTAATGCAATCAAAACATATTTAATGGTCGTAATCAACATCAGTGTCCAAAACACCAAAGAAACCGAACCAATAACAAACTCATTTAAATGCTGAGTACTTCTTGCACTATTCAAGATGGAATTCATCGTATACAATGGCGACGTACCAATGTCGCCATAAACGATACCCAAAGCAATTAGTGCGCCCGCAGACGACCATTTAGTCTTTTTTTCTAAATCCATTTGTGATTCCCCTCTTAATTATGGATACTTTACTAATTTACGATTTGTCAATATTATAACAGTATTTATGATTGGTAGACCAATAACATTGTCATAGTTTGATATGTTACTTGTGGTCATTTAGTTTGTATTAAAAAGTCAACTACTGTCCCTGTACTGCTTTTGTCGTGAAAATAACCAGAAAATGCTTGCAAAATCATATTACAAGTTTTATACTTACTTTTAGTAACTAGAAAGAGGTAAACACCCATGACAAAATTTGGTATCGTAATTGGTTCAATTCGCAAAAATTCTTATTCAAAAGGTGTCGCAGATGCACTTGTTGCTGGACTTCCTGAGGACGCAGACGTTACTTATTTAAATATCAGTAATCTACCCATTTATAATCAGGACTATGATGAAAACTCACCAGAAGTTTACACAGCATTTAGAGAACAAGTGGCAGCACAAGACGCATTCATCTTTGTCACACCAGAACATAATCGTAGCATTCCAGCTGCATTGAAAAACGCATTGGATATTGCATCACGACCTTGGGGGCAAAATTCTTGGGCAGGAAAGCCTGCATTAGTCGCCTCACAATCAATTGGTGGGACAGCTGGTGTTTTAGCACATCATGTCTTACGTCAATCATTGGTATTTTTAGATATGCCAACTCTACAACAACCAGAACTTTACATTGGTAACACAGGCAATTTAGCTGATGAAACTGGTCAAATTACAAATGACGACACAAAAGCGTTCTTGGCAGGCGCTGCCCAGAAGTTTGTGACATTTGCTGACAAGTTTTAATCATCATATCAAGCCAAGCAAAAGCTAACCCTTACAGGGTTAGTTTTTTTGATCACTACCAAATGATACACTCGACCAAATCAATTACTTGAATAATAACGAACATCATAGTATGATTTGTTTATAAGGTTTACGTAAGCGTTTACGTAACTATAACTCACTGCTACTTAATAAAAAGGAGAATGGTTATGCACACAAAAGATTTTGGACTCGATACTTTTAGTCTTGCTGGTAAAACTGCCTTAGTTACTGGTGGTGCATCAGGATTAGGTCGTTATTATACGGAGGCACTGAGTGCGGTAGGCGCTAATATTTTAGTCATTTCTCACAGTGAAAATGGTTGGTCTGAAACAAAAAAAGTGGTTGAATCGAATGGTCAGACTGTCCACTTCCTAAAACTGGATATTACAAGCAAAAATGTTGGGGATGCTGTGACAAATTTTGTTAATGATCACGGTAGTAAGTTAGATATTTTAGTTAACAACGCTGGTCTTCAAATACGACACGAGTGGCAAGCATTTCCTGACGATGATTGGGACGCTGTCATCAATTTGAACCTCAACGCAATGTATCATATTTCAAAAGCTGCTGCGTTGATAATGGCAAAAGCTGGTGGTGGTAAAATAATCAATATCGGTTCAATGCAATCATATCGTGCTGGTAAATTCATTTTCCCATACACAGCCAGCAAACACGGTGTGATTGGCTTAACAAAAGCATACGCAGATGCTTTGGCTCCGGATAATATTCAAGTCAATGCCATTGCACCCGGATATATTGACACACCAATGACCAAGGCTTTGCAAGAAGATAAAACACGAAATGAAGAAATTTTGAATCACATTCCTGCAGGTCACTGGGCCAATCCTAAAGAATTAATGGGAACAGTTGTCTTTTTGGCCAGCCATGCATCCGACTATGTAACCGGTGTCACACTGCCAGTCGACGGTGGTTATCTGCTCCGTTAATTTTGAATAATACTTTTCAAACTTATCACAACGTTATGGTAAACTTAAAAAAGCAATACATTGTTTTGTGTATTGCTTTTTTTAAACGGAGATTATTTTTATGACAAATCAACAAAAACTGACCATTAGCGACATTGCCAAACTGGCTAATGTGTCGATCGCAACTGTTAGTCGATACCTCAATGGTCAACTGAACCAAATGTCTGAAACTACGGCTCAAAAAATCAAAAAAATAATTACTGAAACTGACTATATTAGAAATTCGGCTGCAGTTCAACTCGCAAAAAAACGATCAAACTTAGTCGCTGTTGTTGCCTCTAACATCGATGAGTATTTTTCGTCTGAATATTTTAAAGGGATTGTTTCAATTTTAAGTGCTTTTGGATATATCGGTGTCTTGCTGGATTCTGATTCCAATCTAAAAACAGAAAAAGCACATTTAGAGTCCGTCTATAATCAAAATTTTGCTGGGATTATTTTACAACCACTGACAACAGATAGTGCAGTAATTCGTAAATTTTTGAACAATAATATGCCAATTGTCCTAATTGATCGTGAGTTTGCTGATTTAGAAATGAGCTCGGTAACAACCAATAACTTTGAAATTGCAAAGTATGCTATGTCCCAACTTTCTCCTGATTCTTTTTCTAGTGTGACTGTGATTACCGAACCGGTGAAAAAACTGTCGACACGGGTAGCACGTGTTGCAGGTATTAAAACCGTGTTTGATCAAGTTAATGTCATTGAAACGCAGTCCGAGCATTTTGATGTGAATAAGCTATCAGAAACAGTTGATCTAAACAATCCCAAAAATTTACTAGTGGTTTTGAAGGAACGCTTATTGATTCAGTTATTGACACACCCTTCTTTTTTAACGCAAGCGCATCAGACGCAAAATATAACTGGCTTCATCGATACTGCGATGCCCCGTTATCTTGCACCGAATTTCAAATTCATTCAGCAATCACCCTATTTGATGGGGGCTTCTGCTGCGGAAATACTCATCAAACATCTATCGTCAGAAAACAATGATTACCACCAGACTATTCAAAACATTATCATCCCCTCACACTACAAATAAAGAATTATCAAAATGTCATAACAAAGCATTTCTTCTCCCAACAGGGTCGAGAAGAAACATAAAAAGCCGACATCAGTAGCCTGCTTTGACCAAAACTTACACGCGCGCATTGCTACCAATGATTTGTAACGGCATGAAAAATTTCGTCCGTTTGGCCAACTCTTCAAATAACTGATTGTCTAATTCACCTAATTGTGCCAAATGTGTCATTAAACTCATTTCATCAACGAGATGAAATTTTTTAAAATTTAGGGTTGACATAAATTTGCCCAACGCTTGAATATCATCATTTAACATAAAAAATGGTTTTTCATTGGCTACTAAGTGAACATAAAGCGTATAACGAGAAGATAACAGTGCCAAAGGCGCATTCCGAACTGCAGAACGGTAAATACCTATTTCTAAAAATGTAATCTGATCGGTTGAAAAAGTTGCAAAAACATGCTTGGTTTCATCGCCAATCTTAATCTCATCATTTTTCAATTCAAGTACTCCGATTGGAAATGGATTAGAAGCTAACACTTTTGAAAATAAGCTATTTGATTGTGGCTGTTGCGGAAATAATTCACCATCTATATTAAAATCAATAAATGTTAATTTTTTGTCAATATTATTGGGTATGTCCATCATTGTTATCTGTTGCATAGTATGTGTCATGTGTTTTCTCCCTGATAGCCATTACTTATTGTGACGATTACGCCATGCCCTGATTCCCAGCATCACCATTGTCACTAAAACAACAGCAAACAAAAAATAACGCATTAATTCGCCAACTCGAAAGCCTTCCTCGTATGCACTCACCAAAAATAACATAATGTTTCTCCTGTTCTCTCATTAAAATATCACCAATAATGATATTTTATGACATATAATATCAACTCAACTACAATTATGTAATCGGTTTCATAAAATGTCAAGATATTCTTGTACACATTGTATAGTTAAAAAGGACATCAGTTCTCATTCGAGCTGATGTCCTTTTATCAATAATGCTAACCTTCAAAAATATCGCGCCGTTAACGTTAGTTGATCGTTATCCGTGTAAACCTCAATAATATCTTTATCAACTACCAACAGCACTTCATCCAAATTACCGGTCACTTCACGACTTTCATATTGGTCACTTTCCCATTGCTTACGCGTCATGGTTAATCGATTTTCTTGACGTGATAAGGTTAAATCATCGCCGAAATTTATCAGCCAGTCAGCTTGTGTGTGCAACGCGTATGCGCCCACACCACTAACGTCTTCTGGCTTTACAGATATCGGCTGCACTAATTCAGCGATTGGTGCTTGGGTTAATTTGTTGTCATCAGTAACGTGCAAAACTCTTGGTAATGACAAGACATGAACCCAGTTGTCCTCTGCGATAGTCGGCACCTTGCTTTCACGCTCTGGGGTCATCATTCCTGCCCATCCCCACATAATACGGCGGCCATCTGGGGCGTTTAATGTTTGGGGCGCATAAAACTCAAATCCACGATCGACTTCTTCAAATGATGTTTCAGGTGTGAAATGAGCCGTTTTTTCATCAAAATGTCCCACCACATAACCAGTGTTATGAATATTTTCGTACCGGTGATTAATTTTATCCGGCGCAAGACCCTGTGGCGAGAACATGAGCACTTGTTTGCCATCAACTTCAATTAAATCAGGACACTCAAGCATGTAACCACGCACCTCAGTTAATTCACCGGTAATCAATGAGCCTCTAAATTGCCAGTTTTCAAAATTAGTTGATTCGTAAACAATAATGTCACCAATATTATTATCAGGACGTGCACCTAATATCATGAAAAAGTGTCCATTTTGACCTTGCCAAACCCTTGGATCACGTACATCTTTTGTAAATCCTTCAGGATGAGGAAACAATTGACCTAACCTAGTGAAATTAAGCCCGTCATCACTCACCGCCCACATTTGATGTGAGGCGACACTATGCCCAGCTTCGTCACGTACATTACCGGTATAAAAAACATACAACCGATTATCTTTAACAAATGCTGTACCAGAATAGATGCCAGCAGCATCTTCAGCCAATGACGGCTTCAAGGCTGTCTCAACACGTTCCCAAGTGATTAAATCTTTAGAAACAAAGTGTCCCCACTCTTTATACTTGTGATTACAAGCCTTTGGATTCCATTGAAAGAAAACATGATATTTTCCTTTGAAATAAACCAAGCCATTGGGATCATTTAGTAATCCCTGTGTTGGATATAAATGAAATTCCTCTCGGGAAATTGTATCGTTCTTTACTAACATTGAAACCTTCCTTTTGTTATTGTGCCTTAGGTACGATTGTCAAAATATCATCTGTCGTAATCACTTGATTTCCATATGGTGCATCAACGATTACCTGCTCAAAATTATTTGTGTTTGTCACTAAGACCATTGTCGTTACGGGATAGCCAGCGTCTTTAATAATAGCTGCATCAAACGTTCCTAGTTTATCACCTTTCGAGACAGTTTGTCCTTGTTTGACAAAGCTCTCAAAGCCTTTACCATCTAAATTAACGGTATCGATACCAATATGAATTAAAATTTCAACCCCATCTGCTGTGGTTAAGCCATAGGCGTGTTTGGTGGCATAAGCAACAGTAATTGTACCATCTGCCGGTGCGACTATTGTCCCATCAGCTGGTTCAATCGCAGCACCTTTACCCATCATACCACCGGCAAAAACAGGATCATTGACAGTCGCCAAATCAACTAATTGACCAGAAACTGGGGCACTAATTTCAAAACCATCAACAGTTGAAGCATCAGCTGAAACATCTGTGGTTGCTTGTGATGCATCATTATTTTGATTTGGCATGTGTGACTTACCATACGTTAATGTCACAACAAACGAGACAATGAAAGCAACTGCTACTGCTAAGAAGAAACCAACCCATTTATTAGCTGGAATAGCAATAAAACCAATCAAGCCGGCAGGACCAAGTGATGATGACATCACGTGGAATAATCCCATAACCAAAGCCGCAATTCCTGACGATCCTAACGCAATAAAGAATGGGAACTTATACTTCAAATTGACACCAAACATCGCAGGTTCAGTAATACCAAGCATTGCCGAAGCACCTGCTGATGAAGACAACGCACGAACTTTTTCATTTCCTTTACTCAAGAAGTAAATGGCAAATGTAGCAGCGCCTTGCGCGACGTTTGCCACAGTAGCAATTGGGAAAATAAAGTCGCCACCCGTTTTTGCAACGTTGGCCAACAACTGCGTCTCAATTGCTGGGAAACTCTGATGAAGTCCTGTAATCACGATAGCTGAGTAGAATGAACCAAAGACACCATAGCCAATAAAGCCAAATGTTGTCACTAACCACGTCAACCCGTCTGTAATACCGTTAGATACTGTCCGTAAAACTGGACCAAGCACAATAAAAGTGATAAATCCTGTAATAATTAAGGCTAACATTGGCGTGAATGTAAAATCAATTGCGCCTTTCAAGTGCTTATGGAAAAACTTTTCCAATGTAGCCAGAATGAAAGCAACACCAATCACTGGCAACACTTGTCCTTGATAACCTGCCTGTGCGACGGATAAACCAAACAAATCCCAAGTTGGCATTTTTCCTGTCGCAACTGCTTCAGCAACATTATAACCATTAACCAGACTTGGCATCACCAACATCATGCCGGCAGCGGCACCAAGAATTTCATTACCACCAAATCGGCGTGTCGCTGTGATACCAATCAAAATTGGTAAAAATGCAAATGGCGCTGAAGCCATCAAGTTGACCATCTCAGACACTCCCGTAATGCTGGGATACATGCCTACCAATGATTTTGGGCCAAACATATTGGGCTGCGTTAAAATGTTGTTCAAGGCCATCAATAAACCACCAGCCACCAACGCTGGAATCAATGGCACGAAAATATCAGATAAGACCTTAACCAAATCCATTAAAGGATTCTTTTTACCAGAAGCCACAGCTATTTTTTTGAGATCGTCAGTTGAAGCCTGCTTAACACCAGTTAATTTAACAAATTCATCATAAACACCATTAACATCTCCTGGACCAACAATGATTTGATATTGACCATTGGCATTAAATGTTCCTTTTAAATCTGGATCATTATCCAAAGCAGCTTGGTCAATATTTTTAACATCCTTCACTACCAAACGTAGTCTCGTCGCACAATGTGCTGCGGCTACGATATTGTCCTTCTTGACTGCTTGCGCAACACGCTCAGCCACTTTCCTATAATCCATATTCTACTCCTTTTTTCAAATACTGATGAGATATTTGGAACCGTTTCCATTTCCTTAACAATTACATTGTAACCGCTTTCAATGATTAATGCAATCTTTTTTTTTAAATTAATTTTTAGAACTGAAATATTGTCTTGCGTATTTATGGTACGATAACCTTATGGAAAAAAAGATTACAATTGCAGACATTGCCAGAATGGCTAACGTCGCAAAAAGCACCGTTTCACGTTACTTAAATGGTGGCTCTGTAAGTGAAAAAACACGTCGCAAAATCGACACAATTGTTTCAGATTATAATTACCAGCCTAATGCTTTGGCGCAAAATTTGAAATTAAAAATTAACCACACTGTCGGGGTCATTGTCCCCCGTTTAGATTCAACAGCACAGGTGGAAATGTTGCGTGGTTTGGATGCTGCCAATGATGAGGACACTTTTTTAATTGTCAACACTTATCAATCGGTCGCGCGCGAGTTAGCGGCGATAGAAAAGTTGCGTAACCAGCATGTCAGTGGTCTAATCATTTTAACCGCTAATATCACTGATGACATTCGTGACGCACTGAAAGCTTTTGATGTACCAGTCGTCATTCAGGGTCAAGATGAAGGTGATTTTCATCGCGTCTTAATGAATGACCGTCAAGCCGGTGACATAGTTGGGCAGTATGCCATGTCTTTAACCCCCAAAAAAGTATTATTGCTGACAATACCTGAACAACAAGATTGGTCCATTGGCCATGAGCGTTTTACTGGGGTTTATCATGCTTTAGCAGACTACGACGTCACCACTATTCATACCAAATTTAACATTGACGAGGCTAGAAATGATGCATTACGTGTCATGTCTGAGAATACGTTTGATTTGGTGATTGGTGCCACTGATCGAATGACAATTGGTGCATTACAAGCTGGTATTGCCACTCATCAATCAGCCAAATATATTGGATTTGGAAAATCTGATTTAAGTACAACTGTCACCCCTCATCTCACTAGCTTTGAATATGACTTCTATGAAACAGGTAAGCTAATGTATAATCTGTTGAAAAATGTTCGTGAAAATAACCCTTCAGAAAAGCAACGTCTTGTGTTTGATGGACAGTTAGTTGAACGTGAATCAACACAAAATTTTTATTGATTATTCCAGCAAAAAATGCTATGCGCAAATCATGGTTTGCGCATAGCATTTTTTGTATTCATTAAATCTTTTTAAATAAAAATAATTTAGTGTCTCGAGCATCATACCCTAACTTTGAAAAGGCAAAAAGTTGTCCAGAACTCAAATAAGAATCATCTCGCACACTCAATGTGGGGCTTTGCTCAGGCCTATCAAAAAAAGCTGCCATTTCTTGACTCATTGATCCAGCTTCAATAATAGTATCTTGAAAGCCGACTTTTAAAGCATCATTTTCTTCTACAAAATTAAATAATGAGCCGTAAAGCGCTGTTTCTGGAATTTGATGAACAATGTTTCGCAAATAATAAGACTGCTCAAAAATAAATGGCTTATCGTCAGCATATCTAAATCGTCGCACACTCCACAGCGGGATGTTCGAATCTAATTGAGTGCCGATGGGTAGAAAAGCGGCTTCTGCAACTGTCGTGGCCTGTATCGTGGCATGCTTAGTTGTTAAATGACGCCCTTGACGCGCCATTTCATCAGTCATACCGACAGGATTTTGTAACGAAATGGCATGATTGTTCATTCGTGGTCTCACAAATGTACCAATACCATGCGCTTGGAAAGTATAACCCATTTGGCTTAGCTTTTTCAGCGCTTGTCTTAGTGTATACCTTGTGACTTGATAGGTTGCCATTAATTCAGGCTCTGGAGGCAATTGCATTGTGCCGGAACCGGTCGGTAACTGTTGGATGTCATCCATTATTTTTTTGACTAATGTGTCTGTTGCAACAGAACGCTCTCCCTTTGCCATAAAATTTTCCTTCCAGATTTCGTATTTTCTGACGCACTATCATCCATTATGCCTGAATTTAGCGTAAAACAAAAGACTTATTGTTCGGAGAGGTCGCCACAACAAGTCTTTGCTCAACTTAATTCAAATTATCACCATTTGTTGTAATCACCTGATTAAACCATGCGAAGGAATCTTTTTTCAATCGTTTTAAACTACCCTCGCCGGCATCATTTTTATCAACATAAATCATGCCATATCGCTTATCCATTTGTCCGGTCCCTGCTGATACCAAATCGATGAAGCCCCATGGCGTGTAGCCAATCAGATTAACACCATCAACATTGATAGCCAACGCCATCTGCTCAATGTGTTGGCGTAGGTAGTCAATACGATAGTTGTCGTGAATTTGACCATCTTCAACCTTATCAAATGCACCCAATCCGTTCTCAACGATAAAGAGTGGCAATTCATAACGATCAGTCAGCCAATTTAGCATATATCGTAAACCAACAGGATCAATCATCCAACCCCAATCTGAAGCAGCCAATGTTGGATTTGGAATTTCTGTTTTGTCATCTCGTGTTGTAAAGTCAGCACGCTCATCAGCGACTGCTTGCACAACGTGGGAAGCATAATATGAAAAGCCGAGGTAATCCACTGTACCAGCCTGCAAGACATCTAAATCAGATAATGTGATATCTAAATCAAACTGTCGTTGTTTGAAATATTGACGTAGCCAAGCAGGATAGCGCCCTTTTATTTGAACGTCAGCGTACCAAGTATTGACTTGCATAGCGCGTTCTGCCTTCATGATGTCTTTTGGATCTGGACTAGCCGGATAGGCTGGTCCAAGTGCCAACATGGCACCAATTTGGAAGTTAGGATTAATATCATGGCCAATTTGAACGGCCAAGGCACTCGCAACCACTTCATAGTGACTAGCTTGATACATCACACGCTCAACATCTTCATCTGGTTTAACCACAATACCAGAATTTGTAAACAGTGACCATTCATTCATCATTGCTGATTGATTATTGATCTCATTAAAAGTCATCCAATATTTGACCTTGTCACGATAGCGTTGGAAAACCACGCCGGCAAATTTTGTGAAGAAATCAATCATCTTGCGATTACGCCAGCCGCCATATTCAGTCACAAGATGATAAGGCATTTCAAAGTGAGACAGAGTAATAACAGGTTCAATGCCCTTACTTAATAATTCATCAAATAAGTCATCGTAAAATTGAAGTCCCGCTTCATTGGGTTCATCTTCGTCACCATTAGGGAAAATTCGTGTCCAAGCAATACTGGTACGGAATGCCTTTAAGCCAAGTTCGGCAAATAAAGCAACATCCTCTTTATAGTGATGATAGAAATCAATTGCCTCATGATTAGGGTAGTTTTCATCAGGCAAAACGCCATCTGTAATCCGTCGTTTGGTCTGATTATCGCCAGCCGTCATGACATCAGCTATGCTAATGCCCTTACAGTCTGCCTGCCAACCACCTTCAAATTGATGCGCCGCCACGGCACCGCCCCACAAAAAATCTTTTGGAAATGTACTCACAATTATCCTCCTATTAAGCATTCACTGCGTTTGTTTGTTCATCACGTACTAACTTGCCATCATAAAACTTGATAAATGGATACCAAATGACAAAGGCCACTATGACACAAACTAGTGCTAAGACGGCTGCCCGCCAATCACCACCTGATCCAATAAATCCTGACAAACCACCCGGCGTTGGCCAAGCAACCTGCGCAATCGGTGGATTAACCAGATGGAATTTGATAGCAAAGTATGCGACTGACATTGACGCCATTGGTGCTAAGAAAAACGGAATAGCTGTATAAGGGTTATACACAACCGGCATACCAAACAAAATTGGTTCGTTAATATTGAAGAATGACGGCACAATGGCAGCTTTTCCAAGCGCACCTAGTTGTGCTGATTTGGCAAAGAAAGCAATGAATATTACCATACCTAGTGTCGCACCAGATCCGCCAATAGTAACAAACGAGTTATTAAATTCACCGGCAAAAGGAATATTGGCCCCAGCTTGGTTGGCTGCCATATTTGACAAGACAATTGGTGTCAAAAATGACGTGACAATTGTCGCACCATGAATACCAACAATCCAAAGTGCGTGCATCAAGAAGTAAATGACTAACAAACCAATCCATGTGTTCGTTAGATTCGTCACGAAACTAAATGGTACGGCAATGACTTTGAAAATATCAGTATTCAAGGCAACCAGTATACCGTTAATAATAATGACTGTGAATGCAATTAGTGCAGTTGGAATTAATGCCATGAATGAATTAACAACACCTGTTGGCACAGTATCTGGCATTTTAATCGTCCAATTTTTCTTCACACAGAACGTATAAATTTTCACAGCAATGATTGACATGATAATAGCTGTGAAGATACCAGTCGTACCCAAACGGGTGACACCACCACCCATTTCCCAACCATCAATAATTTTGCTGTTTTTGCTAACAACATTAATTAATGTCATTGCACCATCCTTGAAAATAATTTCAGGGACACACATTATAAATGCCATCAGCGATAGTAATACACCGTTTAGTGGATTAACGTTAACTTTTTCTTCTTGTGCTTGAATTCTTGTGTATTCATAACCAAAAACAATACAGAAGTAAAGGGCTAAAATTCCCATCGTTGCTGTGTTAGCAATCATGTACAAGCTTGTTAATTTGTCAAATGACGCCGACCAAATGCCTGCTAAAGCAGGAAAGCTTTGGGGGATAATACTTACAATCAAAAACATTGAGCCAACAATTGTAAACGGAATGGACGCCATACCTGCCGCCATAACACCACGAACAATTCTCAACTGTGCTAACTTACCCATCGGTCCCATCAAATGCTTACTTAGAAACTGGAACATTTTGTTATCACTGTTATCCATGATTCACTCTCTTTTCTATTAAACTCATTGCAAACTTACTTTAAAGTCTTGAAGTAGCTTAAAATACTTATCTTGGTCTTGTGAAATTAAACGTGCCCGCCATTCCAATAACAGACATAAGCCCATACCAACCAGTAAAATAATTAAAATAACTGATTGGCTTTGATCATTGATAAATGGCCAAAATGTATGGTTAAATCCAAATAACATCACTATCACTAGTGCCATATTACTTGCCAATTGAACCCAATATCCCGCAATGGTTAGGGTCAATTTATGATTAGGTCGCCAATATTTACCCGTCTGTTCCACAGCAACCGCAATATTTATCAATAGCAACGCTGCAGGCAGTAACCAGTAAAATCCTGTTCTACCAAACAATAAGAACATCCAGTACATATTGGTGAAAAAGAAACCTGCTGTCACATATCGAAAAATTAAAAAGCGATTGAAAGCCATGCTTTTGATGCTTAGATTTTTTCGCCCACGATCCATCATTTCTGACTTATCTTTCACAGTCAATCTCCTTTCGAAAAATACTTTAGCTATTCGTCGACATTAAAAATTGTCATCACCATATCCCCCAGTAAGTTAACTCATTCGAATGACTTAATTATAACATCAGTAATTAAAAATGTAAACGCTTTCTTTTCTTTTAAAACAGTGTTGAGACAATTTTGAACTCCCAAAAAAGCACCTAACCGGAGTAACTGTTTGCCAGCGACATCCGTTTAGATGCTTTTTATATTTTTGATGATTTCAGTCAATTATTAAACTTTGCAGATCTTAATCATGTTTACGTTTAATGGTCACTATTGTCATAAAAATTAACGAAACAACCATACCTGCAACCACCACAGACAAAGTAATCAATCCAGCTGTGTCTGGTAAAGCAGCCTTACCAACATTATTGGCTTTTTTAGCCGTTAGTGCGGTTGCGGATGCTGAACTTGACGAATTGAACGGTGTCAAATCAGAACCAGTCTTACGATTACCAGATACGTTGCCACTTTGACTCTCGCTGCTGCCGTTTGAACCAGAACCAGAACTATTACCATTGCTCGACGATTTTTGATCTCCGGAAGGCTTTGCGCCTTTATCAGCAAACAACGTCACCGTCATAACACGACCAACATTACCAGCCTTATCAATTGTTCTTGCTTGAACAACTTGTTTTTTAGCAATAGTCAATGACTTCTCATAGGCTTGCCAAGTTTTGCCTTCGTCTAAGCTATATTGGAGTGACGTGCCCGCAACATCGGGATTAGGCAATTGATCCGTCATTCCTAATGACACAATAGCTGTCTTATGCGCAGCATCATATTGTGTTGAAATAGTAGCTTGGGATTCAATTTGAGGTACGATGTTGGTTACAGATGTTGTAACAACTGCTGATTCATTCCCATAATCGTCCACAGCTTTAAATTCAACCTTAGTATTTGCACCAATGACAACATGATCGTTGTATTCTATCCAAGATTTACCCTGATCGAGACTATATTCTGTATGAATACTATCATCGCTTGGGGCATCTGTTGGTAACTTTGCCGCTTCAGCTGTCAATGATACCGACTTGTTTGTTGGCGCTGTTGTGCTTGCACTAATAATCGGCTGGTCTAATGTTCCTTTATAATAGCGAACATTGACCTTTTTACTGGTTTGATTACCAACAGCATCACTAACCGTAATATCAGCGATATTGTCACCAGTCGTCAAATCTAACGGTACATTAAACTGACTCATCTGCCCGTTGTTACCTTTACTAAAAATAAATGAAAACTTTTGATTTTCAATCATATCGCCATTGATGTTAATTGCGTAACCATCATAATTATCATTCGCACTACCACTTAACTGATATGGCGACTGATTAGTTTTGATTTGATATGAGCCATCTGAAAGGCGTTGTAACGAGCTTTCATTAAACAAACTCAAATCAGGTAATGTTGTATCAATATAGAATTGCAGACTATTATCGACAATGTTTTGTCCTTGATATTTCACCTGAACAGGTACAGATACCTTTGTATTTGGCGCTGCTTTTATCTTGGTCTCAAAAGTCAATGTTTTCGGATCATAGTTGACTACTGTACGCTTAGGACCCGCAGTTTCACCTATCATCAAGCCGTTATCGTCAACTGCGTGTTTCAAATGACCACTAATTGTCAACGTCTGTGTATCTTTATCGTACGAACTCGTTGTTGATGACACAACGTTCAAACCATAATTCAAGTCATTATCAAACGATATGACAGAACTTGGGTCACTAATGAATTGTGCATCAGCTGAACTATTCACCGTAAATTTAACGACGTCATCAACATTGCCATCTTTATCCGCTGCTTGTGCAACGAGTGTATTGTCACCAAACTGTAGTGGCACATCGGCAGAAAATGAGCCCTTATTGTCGCCAGTACTCTTAACATCCTTAGTAATGTTAGTAATCTGATTGGTAGACAAGTTACCTACTACCAAAGTGTCTAGCGAATCTATATCGTCTAGAGTACCACTCATATTAAAGGTTGTTTGGTCGGTTGACAAGTTTTCATTCGCATGATCTAAGTGGACGACTGGTTCAGTTACCGAAATTCTTGTTTGAACAACTCGAATCACATTTTTCCCTGCTTCATCCGTACTGAATACAAATTTACCATCTTCTGGCAACGGGATACCATTCTTGCTATCTGTCATATCAAACACTTGAGTCTGTGGGTCAACCTCAACCAGCTTACCATTGACGTAAAAGTTTGAAGGATATGATCCCATTAAGGTTATCGTGTTATAACGACGGTGATAGATGGCTGAATTAGTTGTAATGACTTCGTTATCATTGAGATCATAAAGAACGAGACCATAAGTTGTTTTATCCGGTGCTTGTACAAGTTCTTCAGCATTTCCAAAGTTTCCGGCGTTGTCATAAGCGCCAATTTGGATATTATTTTTGCCAGCCTGAAGCGCCGAAACTTGATCAGCATTCAAAGTCACATCAATTGCTTGCTTCAATGTATGACTGTCTGATAATGGTTGGTCATAAGTTGCACTAACACCGTTTATTGCGACAACAACTTTGCCAAATGAAGCGATACCACTCAGTTCATCCTTTACAGTCGCTTTCAGATGATATGCGCCATCGCTGCCAACCGACAAACTTGATTTATCAAAATCAATCGTTGGTGCAACTGTGTCCAACTTGATTGGCAAGGTCTGTGACTGTTTGTCAGTACTTCCCGATTCAGATTCAGCGGAAATTTTATAATAGTACTGACCATCTGTTGCTGTATCGTACTGACCTGTTTTAGCATTCCAAACCGTGCCATCCCACCTCAAGCTATTTCCAGTATAGCTGGTATAGCTTCCGGTAGATGCGTCATAGTAAGTCTTAGTTACCTCAGGATCGATATAGAGAGTTCTAATTGGTTTTTGGTTTGCATTTTTATCATCATCCGGATCATTTTTATAAATTTGCGCAGTCAGATTTTTTGCATTACGCCACAAACTCACAATAGGCGTCGCTGTATCTTGACTGTCATCAAAATTCGGTGAAAATGCGATATTACTTGGGGTAATATTATCACCTTTGGCGTTCAAACCTAAAATATTTTGTTCACCATCCATGAAATAAGAAGTACCATAGTAAGAATTTCCCGTCCAAATGGGATCATCAAATATTTTTTGACTATTCCATTGTCCGTAATAACCAAGATATGGCACAACTAAGTTTTGAGCACTTGTCGTCACACCATTATTTTCGGCTTGGAAGCCAACATAGCCTTCCACATAGGAGTTTGTTACCTGTTGTGGCAACGTAAGTTTTACTTTAACAGTCACTGTATCGTTCGCTGCAACAGTAATTTTTTGATTGCCATCTAAAACACTTTCACCTTTGTGATTAGTAGCCGACGCCAAATTAATGGCAGCACCACTTAATTTGTCATCATAAGCATTTTGCTGGCTAGTAGCACTATTTGTCCAAACACCACCGTAGTTGTTGAAAGAATAGGTGGCCTTATCTTTATCATTGTTAGTTAATTGAACCGTCATAGTCTGTGTGTTACTAGTGATTTCTTTCAACGAAATCGACGCATCACCGGACGTGGTCGTCGCAAATACTTTGTTATCGACTGCTTTGTCAACTTGCACTAATCCCGCACCTTGACGACGTGGCGAGACAATCGCGTCAGGATGGTCCTTATCATAGAGCGGCACAGCCGTGTTCATCAAATCAGTTTTCACATATTGATTAATATTACTTGCTGCAACACTTCCTGCAAGTGATTGTGTTACCAACGCCGATACACCGGCTGTAAATGGCGACGCCATTGACGTGCCACTCATTTCTTGGTAACTATTATTATTTGCAGTTGACCAGATTTTACCTCCTGGTGCAGTAACATCAGGTTTTAATGTCAAATCAGGCGTTGGCCCATAAGAACTGAAAGTAGACATTTTGCCAGTGCTAGCATTTGGCGTTGTCAAATTTTTGACTGCAAAATTATAAGTTTGATTGCTGTGGTCCTTAACGTAGGCTAACAGTGATTGCCCACCATCATATAAAATAGCCATTGTCGTAATTGACGTGTTCATTGAAAAATTAAGCGCCGTTTCATCAGGTTTATTATTAATAATAATTAAACCAGCTGCCCCAGCATTTAAAGCATTTTCCTGCTTTTCAGTGAAGGCAATACTGCCTCGCATGACAACAGCAACTTTGCCTTTGACATCACTATCAAAGTCTTTAGCGTTACCAACACCAGGTAAACCGTCACTACCGTTTTTAGCCAAATAAAGAGCTTTGCCATTCAGTTTAGTTAGATCAGCTTTATCCGAAAGCTGTGTGACAAGCGGATCTTTGAGTATTTGCGCCCCAGCAGCTGTCGTCAAATCTAACCATGGTGAGACCATTGTTGTATTTTCAGATGACGCTACCGTAATTGCATCAGCCGCAACACCCGGCGACCCGACTGTACCATTATCATTTGTCAAACTAGTTGATTGATTATTCGTAGCATCAGCAGATGTTGACAAACCATTGTTTCCAGCTGAAATAACTGGTACAACGCCTTCTTTTGCTGCTTGATTAACTGCTTCTTGTTCTGGATCGTCTTGATCCTGGTTGCCACCAACTGAACCTAAGGACATGTTGATAACATTAGCCCCTAATTTAACTGAATCCTCGATTGCCGACACAATGTCATCACTATACGCACCACCACCATTGTTCGAGAAAACCTTCATGTCTAGCAACTGTGCGTTTGGCGCAACACCGACCACATATTTAGTGGTATCAGAACCAGTTTCAGCGGTTGCCTTACCATTTGCCGCCGCAATACCCGCTACGTGCATGCCGTGCATTTCTGAGGCCCCAGTATCGTAGACTGTATCACTAGTCCCATCAGCATAATTATAAGCGAATGGCACTTTGTCGGAATACCATTTACCATATCCAAGCTTTTGGATTGCTGCACTCGATTCAGACTGTGTTAATTTTTCAGAACTATTATTATCCAACGTCAAATCTTTGTGCGTTGGGTCAATGCCTGAATCGATTATGGCAATCAGTGTGCCCTCACCTTTTAACTTATACTTTGACCAAACTTGTGGTACGTTAGCAATTTCATTTGCTGATTGATCTTGTGGGGCATACACATTAGCAGGTGTGACTGCTTTAACCCCTTTAATCGCTTGAATGGCACTAATGTCACTCACCTTAGCATTGATTGAAAAACCATTAAGCAAATAGCCAAAGGTCTTTTTGGGCTTATTGCCTGTCAATTTTGCTACTTGATCACGAACTGGTTTCTGAGCCTCAATTGTCGATTGCGTGGCCTTATCAATCAGATTGATTGACTTTGTCGATCCTGTTGGTGATGCCGTTGACTGACTTGCCGCTTTTTTATCCAGTTCAACGATTACTGTGACAGTTTTGTTCTGCAATTCTGATGAGGAACTAGGAACTGTTAATCCTTTTGCTTTTAATTGTGCTTTGACTTTTTTCTCAAAAGTCGTTTTCTGATTCTTTTTTGCTTCCGATGCTGCGCTGTCTAGTGTCTTTTTAAGTTTGGCCTTTGAAACTGTATCAGTCAATCCTTTCGTCACATCACCAAAAACAGTGATGGATTGTGGATTAATAACCAACGAACTTAAAATTGTGCTCACTAAAAACAGCGAAGTCGTTTTCTTTCTTACAACTCCCATTACTCTCCCTTTCTTAAATGAAAATTAAATATAAAGTATATGTTATATTAAAGAAAGAATAATTTCAATTAGAAAAGGCGTCCTAATGACGTATAATTTAATTTTTCATTGATATGAACCGTTATAATAGTTATTTAAATTAAAAAATATTGTCAAATTTTAAATTTTTGCTATATCTTTGTCTAAGGTATTTCAATCACACCCTCAATTATGAATAATTACATTTGTATCAAAAAAAAGATTTGAATGGTTAAGCAATTCAAACCTTTTTTCTAATATTTCACGCTCGAAGAACAAACCTAGCTTCGGCTAAATGAAGGCTATCGTGGCCAACATAAACTTTGAAGTCTCCTGGATCAAAATTATAATGAAGTTGATTATCAAAATACTTTAACATTTCTACATCAATGTCGAAAGAAACTGTTACCTCACTTCTTGCAGGAACTAATACTTTTTTGAAACTTTTCAAACGTTTTTCCGGTTGCACTACTTTGGCGAATAAATCCTGTATATACATCTGAACTGTTTCAATGCCATCTCGATCACTTTGATTTGATACCACAACTGATACAGTCAGTTTTTCACCTTCATGCAATACATCACCACTCAGCTTCATGTCAGTATAATTAAATTGACTATAAGATAAACCAAATCCAAAGGGAAACAAAGGATTATTGGTGGAATCAATATACCGGGAAGTAAATCGGCTACTATGTGTCGATTTTGTCTCAGGACGCCCCGTCGTGAGGCGGCTATAATAGATCGGTAGCTGACCCACACTATAAGGGAAAGTCATCGAAAGTCTGCCAGAAGGGTTTGTTTTGCCCAAGATTGTATCAGCTATTGCATGACCACCTTCTGTTCCTGGAAACCATGCAACAATAACCGCATCGACGTCATCAATAATATCGGTTAAAACCAACGGTCTGCCATTAATTGTCACTAGGATAATTTTTTTACCTAATTTTCTGATGGCCTTGATCAATTTTTTTTGGTTTTCTGGTAATGTTATATTTGTTTTACTGCCACCCTCACCACTCTCAAATGTATGCTCACCTGCTGCAAAAATAACCACATCTGATTTATTGGCAATTTCGATAGCGCTATCAAATTCCATTTTAGCTTGTTTTTTGGTTAAAATGTTCTTGCTAATGACGTCATCGCTTAATCCCAAACCACGTAACATTTCGACATCATCAGTAATATTGGTGCCCTTTCTAACTAACAGACGATCAGAGGGTACCACTTCACGAAATGCATCAGCAATTGTTACTGTTTCATTCCGGTCGGCATGAACTGCCCACAAACCTAGTAATTCTTGTTCATCTGAATATGGTCCAATTAAAGCAATTTTTTTACTTGTGTCTAGAGGCAGGATGTTTTTTTCATTTTTTAATAATACCATTGCTTTATTCGAGACTTCTCTAGCTAACTCTCTTTTTTCTGAAGATAAAATGGCATTTGATTCAACTTGCTTATCAGCACCTCGATAAGGATCTTCAAACAAGCCTAATTTATTTTTTAACTGCAATACTTTTAGAACAGCAGCATTGAGTTTAGATTCATCTACTTGACCATCTGTGATAATGCTATCTAAATTATTAGCATAGGCTGAAGACTGCATATCAATATCAACACCAGCCACAAATGCGTCTTTGGCAGCCTCAGATTGATTAGAAGAATACCCATGTGCTATGAGTTCATTGACTGCCGCATAATCACTGATAATGATACCCTCAAATCCCCATTTTTCACGGAGGACGTTATGCAATAGATATGAACTAGCTGTGACGGGAACACCATTTATGGTGTTAAAAGACGTCATCACCATTTCGGTGCCAGCATCTACTGCTGCTTTATATGGCGGTAGATAGTCTTGAAACAATTTCATTTCTGACATATCGACACTATTATATTCTCTACCAGATTCAGCAGCACCATAGGCAGCAAAGTGTTTGACACAAGCCGCTATTCCTGAATCTTTGCCTAGATTATGTTGAAATCCCTCTACCATTGCTGCAGCCATGCTAGCGTTCAACACAGGATCCTCGCCAGTCGACTCCAAGCTTCTTCCCCACCTAGCATCCCGCACAATGTCTACCATTGGCGCAAATGATACGTGAGCACCACTGGCATAAGCCTCTGACGCCGTATTTTGATATGCTGTTCTAATTAGATTTGGATCCCAAGTTGCACCCATCCCAAGTGGAATAGGATAAACTGTTTTCAACCCATAAACAATATCTGCCATAAAAAGCAAGGGAATTTTATGGGAACTATTTTCAAGATATGCTTGCTGTATTTTTCTTGTTTTTTCAGCACCCACCACATTTAAAACGGATCCAACTAGTGGTACCATTTCTGGATTCAAGCCCAGCTTTTGAACTGGTCCAGTGACAATATTCTGTGTTGTGTCAAAAAATTCACCAGATAATTGCACCAGTTGACCGACTTTTTCGGGCAATGTGAGACTATTTAATAATTTTTTTAGGTTAGTTGGCGACATGATTTACCCCCTCCATTTCTGCTTTATAAGTTTGATTATCTAAGTGTTTAAACCATGGATACCAGAGTATTGTAGATAGAACCAATTGAAGGAATAGTTGCAGAATAATGATGGAAGCGTGTCCTTCAATTCCCGCATGGAAGCCTAATGGCAGCCCAAAAATCGCTTGCGAACCGATAAATCGAGCAACAATCCCTAATTTAATTAATACATATGATATGCCAAGTGCAATTGCATTGTTAAAAATAAATGGAATAGCTAAATTAAAATTCAATACTAAGGGTGTTCCAAAAATAACCGGTTCAGTGATACCAAACAATGCCGGTACAACAGCAATTTTACCCAGTTCTTTATATCTTTTACTCTTAGCAAAAAGCATTAATATCACTAATCCAAGTGCCAAACCGCCCCATGTAATAATGTTGAAAAATCCTAATCCGATAATATTAGGCGGTGTGACGCCTTTCGCAACTGCATTAAGATTTTCAACGTCCATAGATAACCAAATTGGGGTTACTAACGGCAATAATACATTAGTACCATGAATTCCAAAGAACCACATAATTTGCATCAGTAAGCTAACCAAAATCATTGCCCAGATGTTGCCACCAATTCCTCTTAACGGCTCTTGAATAATGGAAAAAATCATTTGATGAAAGCTTCCAAATGATGATATGGCAAATAGGAAAGAGGCTAAACCAAATATAATACCTATAAAAATACCCGGAATTAATGCTGCAAACGATTGTGAAACCATTGGCGGTACACCCGCTGGCATTTTAATTGTCCAGCCGTGTTTCACAATATAAATATATAAACGGCCAACGATTAATCCAATCACCATTGCTGAAAAAACACCTTGTGATGAAAGCCACGTTACCGGAATAGCAGTAACGGCCACATGATTAGATGTATAAGAACCTAATGGTGTCATGATCAAAAATGACATTAGAGATATAATACCTGCTCGGTACCATCATCTTGATCAGACATAAAATTTTGAACTAGATATTTAGCCATCAAAAATGATAAATACAGTGCCATAGCACCAATCGTAATAGTGCCAATACCATTTAAAATATTTGATAACGGTTTGTAATTTAAATCTTTGGTATATATCGATAGCAGTGTCGCCAATGATCCCAAAATTATGGGTGGTAATAGTGCCATCATAGCGCCCATAATTGTTTGCAGATACTTGTTTTTCCCAATTTTGTCTAAAGTCGGAGACATATTGTTAAATAGACCCGTTACTTTTTCCTTGTTAAATTTCATCATGCGCCTCTCTTTCGAATTGACTATTTATTTTACAATTTAATTGTAAGCGCTTTCTCGATGGCTAACCTGCTGTTTTATCGCTTAAAATATGTAAATATTTGTCATTTTGGCCATCACATTATTGTTGACATTTTCCGATATTCACTAGGTGCAACACGGTAAACTTCAATAAAAGCATTGTAAAAATTACGATAACTCTCAAACCCACAATCAATAGCAATTGTTGTGAGATCTAAATCAGATGTCATCATCTTTTCAAAGGCAGCATCTAAACGAATAGAACGGAGATAACTTGTAAATGACGTCCCCATTCCTTGTTGAAAAAATTTTGAAAAATAACTAGTGGAAAAATTGAAATCGTTTGCGGTAGAAGCCAAAGTAATCTCATTAACAAAATTGTCATGTAAGTAATCAATCACTTTAATCAATCTGGTCCGATCAAAAGTCAATTTTCTTCTAGCAGCAATGGTTTTATCGGCATAATGTTCACATAAAATTGACAATAAACCATATATATCAGACATAACGTGTAGATTCATTAATAACTCGTGCGTTTTGTGACCTTCTTTGAAATATCGGCTGCATATCGCCATTTGCTTAAAATAAGTCAACACAACATCATCATAATCACTTTTCATAACTGTCCTATTAATTTGAAAAACAAATTCATTTGGATATTTACCAAAGGTCACATCACGTAAAAATTGTATTGGTAACTGAATAATCATGACTTGACTATTTTTGAGTCCCTGCGTAGCATGAACGGTATTTGTGTTAATCACCATGAAATCATTTTTTTGTAAAATATATTCTTCAGTAATCAGCCAAACTTTCAATTGACCAGATAAGCAATATATCATCTCAACACTTTGGTGCCAATGTTTCGGGATAAAGCGGCCGTCATTTTGCTCATTAAAACTAAAAATGCGAAACGGTAATCCATTTGTTGTTTGAATACTTTCATGACTATATGTCATACGATCAATACCTCTTGTTTCTTTGTAAACTGACAGTTTTTATGTAACCGCTTTCATTTTGCTTCATATTATCATGATTATAATTTGTCGTCAATAATAACCTGTCGAAACAAAAAAGGACCAGCTGGTCCCTAATCTCTTACATTTTAAACCCATCACACAAAGGCCGTTTGACTTTGTGGTTCATAATTACGCCAATCAATGCCATCGCTACCATCTTCGCGCAACTTCAGCAAGTCGAGAATTGAATACTGCTTCAATCGCTTTTTGAAATCTTGCTCGGCATCAAATATGATTGATAGGACTTCTTGTGTACCTGTTTCAACCGCTTTTTTGGCTGGGAATACTCTATCAGCTAGCTGTGTAGAATGGACAAAACTGTCCTTTCCCTCAATCGCTTCGTAAACGTCCAATAACGTGATTGACTTTGTGGCACGTGCCAAACGAAAGCCCCCCTCCTTGCTGGCAATTGCTTCCACAATATTGGCAACAACCAATTTTCGCATGGTCTTTTTTAAATAGGAATCTGAAACTTCAAGATGCTTACTCAAAATGTGACTTTTAACTGGCAGTCCATCTTTTTGTAGTCCCAACATGACTAATACAACTAAACTTTGCTCAACAGCACTAGACATTTTCATAATGATATTTCTCCCAACTTTTTATGTACAAAGCCCCACGAGTGAGGTTTATAAGTCATTTATTCCGCAGCTGATGATTGTGGAAATGACAATTGATTATGCTTTAGTTTCATTTGGTAAACACCCCATGTCAGAATCATGGAAACAATACCCAAACTCAACAATACGGTTAGATCCAACGCCACACTGCCACCAATTGAAATTGTTTCACGTAGTGCGTGAACCGAATACGTCATCGGCATCCAAGGGTGAATTGCATTAAAGAAGCCATTTGAGAGCTCAATTGGATAAGTTCCGGCACTGGCACTCAATTGCAAAACCATCAAAA
Organism: Leuconostoc pseudomesenteroides KCTC 3652; assembly: GCF_014634745.1. Taxonomy (GTDB): domain Bacteria; phylum Bacillota; class Bacilli; order Lactobacillales; family Lactobacillaceae; genus Leuconostoc; species Leuconostoc pseudomesenteroides. Next base: position 26,899 of record NZ_BMBP01000008.1, on the reverse strand, counting down.
TTAGCATTATACCAGATCCTAGTTTACCAAATGCAACATTGAACAGAATTACGAATTGATTAAAGGCAAATGATGCTACCAAAGCTACTACGAATGTCATGACTGGTTTTTGAGTTTGCATACCGTCAACGATAAATAGCAATGCCGTCATCAACAGTGCTTGTGCAATCCAGACCGGTGCATTAACTGTTTGCTTGTCAGCCCACCAGAGGAAACCATTTTTCGGTTTCTTGCCAACAGTCATGAAATCAAATATCGCACTAAATGCAACCATACCAACAAACAGACCGACCGACATCATATATGGTGCCATACCAGTACCATTGTTAGCAACCTTAGATAAATCAGAATTATCTTTTTTAACTGGTTTTGACAAAGCAGTCACATTAGATTTTTGATTATGAATGCTTGATAATTTAACAGCACCATCAGCTAATTTTTGTGACAACGTTTGCGCACCTGTGTTAGCTTGCCCAAGAGCAACGATTGCTTGATTTTCACCTTCTAGTAACTGTGTGGTGCCAGAATTGAGCTGCGAAGCGCCTTGATTAAGGGTGCCACTATTAGCATTTAGTTGACTCAATCCGGCATTCAATTGACTCGCACCTTGTGCTAACTGTTGTGCTCCCGGAACAGCTTGCGTAGCGATACCGTTGCTAACTTCAGTGAGACTCGCATTAAGGGTTTTGATGGCTTGTTGCGCACCCTTAGTTGCTTGCGTACCTTTAGACAGAGCTTTCAGTTCAGGAAGTTGGGCTTGTAAGTTTTTTAGCTCTGGCAATGCTGCAACTAAAGGTTGCAGATCTTTGTTGATTTTTTGGGCTGCCTGACCACTTGCGGTTGCTGAAGTACCACTATCTTGTAGATTAGTATTTAAATCTTGCAGGTTTTTCATTACTGTTTGCACACTTGGATCCGCTATTAGTTGTGGGTTCTGTGCAATTAACTTTGATAAGCTATCAGAAATATTTTTTAAATTTGCCCCAGACTTTGTAAGACTTCCCCCCAATTGCTCCAAGCTAGTTGTCAAATTTTGTGCATTGCTACTAATGTCATCAGAATTCAAATCAATATTGGGTGCTTCAATCTCCCCCAATTTTTCCAATCCTTTCGTCAGCTCCGTCAATCCAGCATCCAACTTTGCCAAATCAGATGCCTTTGCTTGTTGCTTTGCATTAATTTCATCACTGACTTTTTGAAGTTGTGTGGCGAGTTGTTGCGCACCTGCCACTAACTGTGCAGAACCAGAATTAGCTGATGAGACACCACTTGTATACTGCGACAAACCAGTTACAAGTTGGGCAGAACCACTTTGCAATGCGGTCGTGCCTGTTTGTAATTGCTTTGTGCCATCTTGTAATTGAGAGATACCACTGCTCAATTGACTTGCACCCTCAGAACCAGTATTAAAACCGTCCTTGGAAGCAGTCGTGGCGGTTACAAGTGTTTGACTATAAACTTTTTGTAACGATTGTGACACTTTAGTTTGCAATTTCTCGGCTGCTGATGTTGTCATTTTTTCAGCAATAAATCCTTGACCTGTGTTGTGAGCAATTTTTATTTCTGGTTGCACGGGATTACTACTCAAAAGTGTGCCAGAATTCTCAGTGAAGTCACTAGGAATTGTGATGGTCATGTAGTATTTACCACTTTTCAAACCTGATGCGGCTTGAGATTTAGTGGTTTTAATAATTTTTAGTTGCTTACCATCTACCAAATTTTTGGTGAGGTTATTTCCTAAATGTTGCGTCTTACCGTTAATCTTTGCAGCGCGATCTTGGTTGACAATTGCCACCGGTAATTTGTTGACATTACCATACGCATCCCACAATGATGACAAGAAGATAACCGCATAAAGGCTTGGAATGAGTGCAATTCCAATTAGTAATAATGGCAAACCGCGTATTTTTCGAACACGTTGCCACTCCGTACTTTTCCAAAATTTCATGAACTTTACCGTTTCCTTTTTTTATCTATGGATAAATTATATAGCCGAAAGAAAGAATATGCAAGCTCTTTATTTTATTTGTAATATATCAAAAAAACAAACATTCAAAAATAAAACTGCCAATCGGTTGACATACTAAAAAATTGCAATTATAATCACTTATGTAAACGTTTACATTTTAGAACGCCATTTTAAGAAAGGTTAATGGATCTGCTAATGAATCATAATCAAAAAGGCACGCGCACCTTTAAAAACGCGTCTTATTTACAAAGTTCAACTAGCATGTTGTTGTTCTTTGCGTCATGGGGTATTTGGTGGAGTTTCTACCAACTATGGTTGACTTCCGACACAAATGGTCTGGGTCTATCTGGAAGTCAAGTTGGCACTATTTTTTCCGCCAATTCATTGATCAGTTTAATTTTGATGTTTGTTTATGGCACAATTCAAGACAAACTATTCATCAAGCGACACTTACTTATTTTTAACGCTGTTATATCTACACTAATTGGTCCATTTTTTATTTGGGTCTATGCCCCTCTCCTCGTCAATCATTTTGCAATCGGTATGTGGGTCGGTGCTGTCGTGCTATCGACAGGTTTTTTATCGGCAGTTGGCATACTAGAAGCGGTCACAGAACGATTTAGTCGTGTATTCTCATTTGAATATGGTCAAGCTCGTGCTTGGGGATCATTCGGATACGCTATTGTGGCCCTACTTGCCGGTGTTTTGTTTGTGATTAACCCTCATTTAAATTTCTGGTTTGGTTCATTATTTGGTGTGCTACTATTATTGGTTCTTATATTCTGGGTGCCAAAAGAAGAGCGTGATGCGAATCATGCTGTCGAAACGTTAGCCCGCGAAGATTCAGTACCAAAGCTATCAGATATGTTACGTCTTTTAAAAATGTCTGAATTATGGCAGGTGATTATTTTCATCATGTTCACTTGGACTTTTTATAATATTTTTGATTCACAAATGTTTCCTGATTTCTATACAAAGTTATTCTCAAGTGTAGCAGTTGGCCAACAAACATACGGCACGCTCAACAGTATCCAAGTATTCTTTGAAGCGCTAATGTTAGGTATCGTACCAATTGTGATGCAAAAAGTTGGTGTCAAACGGACACTCATGATTGGTGTCGCTATTATGTTCTTGCGAATTGGCCTTTGCGGATTTAACGCCAATCCATACGCCGTTTCCGCCATTAAAATGCTGCACTCTCTCGAAGTACCTATGTTTACGTTATCAATTTTCAGATACTTTACCCTTCACTTCAATACCAAACTATCTGCTTCTCTATATATGATTGGTTTCCAGATTGCAGCCCAGATTGGACAGGTCATTTTATCAACACCATTGGGCATTCTTAGAGATCGCGTAGGTTATCAAAATACATTCCATGTCATTGCTGTCATTGTCTTGATTGCTGGTGTTTACGCGTTCTTCATTCTCAAAAAAGATACACAACACGTCGACGGAACACCTTTGGCTAACTCGTAACGCCGCAACATCCAAAACATACTTTAAGGAGACAATATGTCACACACACTCGAAAAAAAATTCTCAACGGTAACCAATGATCGCTACCGCCCTGAATTTCATTTAGCACCAACCTATGGCTGGATGAATGACCCTAATGGTTTTGTATACTTTCAAGGCTATTATCATATTTTCTATCAAAACTATCCCTACAAACCTGAATGGGGACCAATGCATTGGGGGCACGCACGAAGCCGTGATTTAATGCACTGGGAAGACTTACCAATTGCATTAACCCCTGGCGATGCTGAAGATACAGACGGCGTATTTTCGGGAAGCGCCATTGTCAAAGACGGTCGCCTTTGGCTGATTTATACGGGTCATCATTACTACGGCGACAATGATCCTGAACATTTCTGGCAAAATCAAAATCTAGCTTATAGCGATGACGGTGTTCATTTTACAAAGTATGAGCACAACCCAATTATTGCTGAAGCGCCGTCTGATAGCACGCACCACTTTCGGGATCCTAAAATTTGGGAATATGATGGCAATTACTATGTCATTTTAGGCAATCAATCACAAGATGGACTCGGTCGTGCCTTAATCTATCAATCCGAAAATCTTTTTGATTGGCAATATCTAGGTGAACTCGACAAATCACGATCTGTCGCAACCGAAGGTGACATGTGGGAATGCCCTGATTTTTTCACCCTCAACGGTCGTCATATCCTACTCACCTCACCTATGAAAATTGAAACCCAGCCCCAAAAATTACGTAATCTCTATCAAACAGGTTACTTTGTAGGCCATTACGATTACGCCAAAAATCAATTTGACCGAGGCGAATTTCAAGAATTAGATAATGGTCATGACTTTTACGCCTCACAAACTCTTTTGGCACCGGAGGGTCGCCGAATCGTTATTGGCTGGGCGGATATGTGGGAAAGCGAATTTCCTGAAAAAGCAGATGGCTGGGCAGGTATGCTCACCTTACCTCGCGAACTTATCCTAGCCAATGACCGTTTATTGATGCGTCCAGTCACCGAAGTTCGCGCTTTACGGAAACAGTTATTAAGCAGTGGCAGTTTGTCATCAGTACAAACGCTATTAGATGGTCATTCAGCAACTGTTGAAGTTCAACTCAATCTCACCGCCCAAAATTTTAACTTACACTTCCAAAATAGCAAAAAGCAAGATATTATCACGCTCAATTTTGATAATGCTAACCAGCAATTCCGACTAACACATCAGGATCATCCTCAAGATAATCGGTTTGCAACAATTGCACAATCAACAGAAATAACACTTTCCTTATATATTGATAAAAGCGTCGTTGAAATATTCGTTCAAAATGGTGAAAAAGTATTCACAGAGAGATTCTATACTAATGACGCCCCTATCATCAAAATTGACGGCAAAAATTTGTTAGGTCAGTTCACAACCTATCAACTCGAAACACACTAAACAACATTCTCCTAGCAACATTATCAAAGTTTATTATCACTTGTAGTATACTTATAGTTAGTTTTATAATGCTTATCAAATTAGGGTAAGCATTTTTATTTTTTTAGGTGATGTGATGAATTACAAATTAGAAGATGTTGCTGAAATTGCCGGCGTATCAAAAACGACAGTCTCTCGTGTTATCAATAAACGCGGCTATTTGAGCCAAGCCACAATTGATAAAGTACACGACGCTATGGCTGAACTAAACTATCAACCGAATGCAGCAGCGCAACAATTGCAAAAGAAAAAAACAAATATCGTTGGTCTGCTTTTCCCGTCAATCGCCAACCCTTTTTTTGGCGAACTCGTCGAAACACTTGAAAAGAAATTATATCAAAAGGGCTATACAGTCATTGTCGGCGATGCAACTCAGGATGCCAAAAAAGAAGAGCATTATTTAAAGCAATTACTTTCCCGCCAAGTTGATGGTTTAATTGTCGGGACGCATAACTTTAACATTCAAACCTACAATAAATACCACGGATTACCAATTGTCTCAATTGAACGCATTCTTAATGATGAAATTCCTACGATTGCCGTGAATAATTATCAAGGTGGTGTGTTAGCAACGGATTTTTTGATTAAACAAGGCGCAAAGAAAATTATTCATACCACAGATCCGTTTTCCAACAATATGCCAAGTGACCAACGACATCAAGGTTATCTAGACACAATGGTCAAGCACCACTTAACACCCATTACATGGCAAATTGATTTTGAAAAGAGCTATGCACAAAAAACAGCCAATTTTACCAAAATGCTGCAACAACATGGCGACGTTGACGCCATATTTGCAAGTAATGATGTTGAAGCAACGCAAATGCTACCCCTAGTATCAAAAATGCCATCAAAACCTATCGTAGTAGGTTTTGATGGCACACGACTCATTCAAGCTATTTTTCCAAACATGCCAACCATTGTGCAACCAATTGAACAGTTGGCAAGTGTCGCCATTGAAGTTCTTGAGAAAAGAATTGCTGGTGAAGCAACTAAGACAAAATACTTACTTGACGTTACGCTTTCACCCCAACGCTGATTGATCACAAAATAAAAATTAAGCACCAAGCAATTTTTCGATATCTGTAATCATTTCTTTAGGTGATGTATTTGGCGCAAAACGTTCAACCACTTCACCTTTTTGATTAACCAAAAATTTAGTGAAATTCCATTTAATTGCCGATCCAAAAGTACCTTTCGTGTTTTCCTTTAAGTACTTAAACAATGGATCGGTATTTTTGCCGTTCACAGAAATCAAGTGGTGCATGGGAAACGTCACGCCGTATGTCAAGCGACACGCTTCAGCGGCGTCATGACTTGAGTCCAATTCTTGTTTGAATTGATTAGATGGAAAGCCCAGAACGACTAAGCCTTGGTCTTGATAAGTTTTATAAAGCGATTCTAATTCTTCAAACTGCGGTGCATAACCACATTTTGTAGCCGTATTAACAATGATAACGGGGTGCCCTTTCAAACTGTCTAATGAGTATGTTTCCCCATTTTCTTTGATCGCTTGAAACTGGTATATATTAGCCATAATTTCTCCTTAAATCATATTTTTTATTAACGTCATTATAGCATTAGATAAGTCAAACTAAATGCTAGGCGCTCATTAGTCATGTTGTTGATTGATGCTGACTAATTTTTGCTGTACTTGTGCCAAGTATCCGGCACCAAACTGTGACAGATGGAACATCAGATAGTACAGTTGATAAAACAATATGCGTCTTTCGTACCCCGAAGTCAATGGGTAAGTTGCTTGATAACCACGGTAAAACGCATCGGAAAAGCCACCAAAAACGGTTGTAATCCCAATATCAAATTCACGATCACCATAAAATACTGCGGGATCAATTAGAATGGGTTCACCATTTAACCCAAACATATAATTTCCTGACCAAAGATCGCCGTGTAATAGTGAGGGGTGCGCTTGATAATCCACCATCAAGCGTTCAAATTGCTTGATAGCCGCTTGAAATGATAGATCTAATTCCTCCGACCACAAACCTTGATCTCGAATCATTTTTCGCAAGGGCATTAAACGTTGCTGTACAAAAAATGTTGACCAACTTTTTTGCCAAGAATTGTCAGCTGTATAAGTCCCCATTGTGAATGATTCCTCAAATCCAAATTGGCCTTGAGGACTAGTTTGCTGATGTATTCTTGCCAAGGCGGTGCCTAACGCGAAAGCATCCCCTTGTGATTGATGCGCTAAATAAGACAAAACAAGATAAGCATTATCACCCCACTCTCCTATCCGTAAGACTTGTGGCGTTTTAACAAAGCGTGCTAGACACGCTAGACCATTGACTTCATGAATAAAGAATTCCTTTTTATGATTTGGTTGCAGTAACAAAAACACTGGTCCTGTACTGCTTTCTAAACGAAAAGCTTGATTGATGTCACCGCCCCCAACAGGTGTGACTTTTGAAATTGTTCCTAAATTAAGATGTGATAAAAACGCGGCATTCATACAAATCCCTCTTTTCAATTAAAAAATAGCAATAGCCATAATGATTAATTGGCTATCACTATTATGGTCTTATACTATCAAAATCAACCATGTATTTTGTCTTCTAAATCATCGCCTAATTCATCAATTCCTTTGGCGGCAAAAATTGTACCACCAACAATCAAACCACTGACAATAAGCGTGGAAGCAAGCATAAACTTCAAAATAGATTTCAACATTGTAAGTCTCCTTTTATAAACATGTGTTTGCACGGCACCTTAATTAGTATTTAAGACTTTTTGCGCGATTGCTTAATTTCATGATAAAGGCTGAATAACAGTTGACCAACAGCCAACAAAATTGATAATTTACTCCAAAATCCTGTACTCTTTTTTACTTTTGCCATACTGAATCCTCCTGGGAATGGAATTTTGGCATTACTAACATTACGAATATTATACTTCCGTTTATTAACCAATGCAAAAAATATGCTCTCTCGACGCTTTATTTTCCTTCACGAATGGCTTGTAGTCTGGCTGGCGTCACGACTCGCTGGGCGATTTGGTCCGTAACAGAACGATGTTGTTCATCGTAGTAAGTCGCAACAGATGTGTTTAAAGAGGTTGTAAATGGTTCCGAAATTGGTCTGGCAACTTGAATTTGGTCGCCATTGATATTAATTTTTGCTGACAAAATATCCGATATTCCAGCAAAACTGTCCGTTTGCGGTACATAACGCTGAATTTCGCCGTCATTTACACTTCCCGTCATTGCCCAGTAGTTTTGTGTGAAATCAAATTGGGCATTGGGCATTGGGCTTGCCATTCTGACCAGCAAATGCAGCCTGTATCAAAATCGCAATTTGGTGCGTTAAATCAAGTGCTGCCCAAGTTGCCACGTTACTACTGCTTTGGGCACTGCTTGAACTACTAGAACTTGCGCTACTACTACTACTCGATGATGTTGTACTTGAATTCTCAGTGCTAGTTGATGATTTAGCACGATGACTTGTTGATGTTGATTTACTAGATTGATGTGCTGATTGTGATTTTTGTATCGTGTGTGATTGACTGTAAGCATACACGCCAACGCTGACCATTAGAACGACCAAAATTGTAGCAATAACTGCACCAATATATTTAGTATGTGATTTCATCTTCTCCCCTTTTTTTCATATCAAATTAACTTTAAATCTATTTGTCACTCTCTCATCCAAAACATAACAATCTTTATAATATATGATACGCTTTGTTGTCAGAAATACTTATTATTTTGCTTGTCAGATCGTTAATACGCACAAAAAAGGGACTTTATCTAAAAAGTCCCTTTTAACATGATTTAAAATCAGAGCAGATTGACCTTATTTATTAGCTCTGCCAACTAACCATGAAACAATTAGCACTAGAATAACGGCGCCAATGATTGATGGAATTAGTGCCATGCCAGCCAAGCTTGGGCCCCAAGAACCCAACAAGCTTTCACCTAACCATGAACCAATTAAGCCAGCAATGATATTACTGATCCAACCCATTGCAGCACCGCGACTAGTAATCGCACCTGCAATGGCGCCAATGATTGCACCGACAATTAGCGTCCAAATTAATCCCATTTCAATATCCCTCTTTCTCAATATTTAATACCAAAAAATAGATTAACTTTCTAAGAAATGTTAATCAAATCCCTTGGTTAATGCTTTAAGAATAACAAATATAATATTTTATTGCAAATATTATGCTCATACCATTTGAAACGAAAATGTTAGATTGTCATTAGAAACCAATCGTTTTCGGACATGCTTTTCACAAACTCATGCTATAATATCCGTAATATTAATTAAGTAAAGCATGGCCATGCAAAACTCATCAATTAATAGCGAACCATCCAACAAAAATTTGATTTAAGTTAGGAGATAGAAAATCATGCCACAAATTAGTGATGTATTTCAAAATTACGGCTTTAAAAACGATCGTCTCACGCTCCTCGCCGGCCCATGTGCCATTGAATCCTATGAAACATGTGCTGAGGTCGCCGAGACGCTAAAACAAATTACCGATGAACTCGGGATAAATTACGTTTTCAAATCATCTTTTGATAAAGCAAATCGTAGTTCTATTGATTCCCAACGAGGCGCCGGCATGGCAGCTGGTCTGAAAGTTTTAGCCAAGATTAAAGAGAATTATCATGTGCCAATCGTCACTGACGTTCATGAACCTTATCAATGTGAACCTGTAGCTGAAGTCGCAGACGTATTGCAAATTCCTGCTTATCTAAGCCGACAAACTGACTTACTATTAGCAGCTGGAAGAACTGGGCGTGTTGTCAACATCAAAAAAGCACAGTTTATGGCACCGGAAGATATTCAAACAGCTGTGGATAAAGTAGCAACAAACGACCAGCATATTCTGGTAACTGAACGTGGCACTATGTTTGGCTATCACCAGCTTGTTGTTGATATGACAAGTCTCATTCAAATGCGTGAAACAGGCTATCCCGTCATTTTTGACGCGACCCATTCTGTTCAAGTGCCAAGTGGTTACGGCAATCATTCAGGTGGTAATCGTGATTACGCCTTTCCACTGATGCGCGCGGCACTAGCCATTGGTATTGATGGCATTTTTGCTGAAGTCCACCCTAATCCACCCGAGGCAATTTCGGACCAAGACAGTCAATTATACTTGTCAAAAATTCGTCCTATTCTGGAGAATGCGAATCGAATATTTCATGAACACCTTGAAATGAAGGCGGTGTATGCCCATGACGACTTACTTTGACGATGCAAAACACACGTTCAACACTGAAATTGACGCGTTAAAATCTGTCCGAGATACTTTGGACACGACTTTTGATAGTGTAGTGGCAGCTATATTACAGACCAAGGGACGTCTCATTTTTATTGCGATTGGCAAATCGGGTATTATTGCTGACAAAATTGCAGCCTCTTTTTCATCAGTTGGCGTTCCAAGCTTTTATATTGATGCTGGTACGGCCTATCATGGTGATCTTGGTCGTGTTGCTAGTGATGATTTAGCAATTTTCATTTCTAATAGTGGCGAAACCCAAGAAGTCATTCAAACGTTGATTGCTTTGCAAGTGATTCACCACAATAATCTTAAAACTGTGGCTATCACAGGGTCAGAAGATTCTACATTAGCTAATAGTACAGATTTACTCTTAAAAGTTGATATTGCTGAAGAAGCAGACCCTACTAAATTAGCGCCGACTAGCTCAACGACGGCCACATTGGTTATGGGTGATGCTTTGTTAATTGCAATTGAAAAAGAGAAAGCATTCAAACGCGAAAACTTTGCCCTGTATCACCCAGGTGGCTCCATTGGCAAGTTATTACTCCAAAATGTTAAAAATGCCATGCACACGAAGATTCCTTATGTGCATACATCGACACCAATCAATGATGTTATCTACCGTATCAGTGATTTTGCCGTTGGCATGACGCTTGTCAAAAACGATGATGAAAAAGTCATTGGTATTGTTACCGACGGCGACATTCGTAAAAAATTTTTGGACATTAGTCAAGTCAAAAATTCTACTGCCAAAGATTACATGACAGAAGGATTCATCAGCATTAACCAAGAAGCCCGCAATAGCGCTGCTTGGAAAAAAATGGCGGCACATAATATTTCCAACTTAGTTGTCCTTGACGATAATGAAGAAGTTGTCGGTATTATCACTATTCATGATGTTTTAGATTAACAAATTAAAACACGTATCACCCATTATTTTATGAGTGATACGTGTTTTTTTAAATAGCTGACTTTTGGAATAGTAATATACCACGCAATGCGTCACTGTATGTCGTGTGCTTAACCAGCTGTTTCAATTGCTGACGAACTTGTTTTGGATGATCGGTGATGAAACCGCGCACGCCAATCACATAGGCACTGGCAACATCCGCCGAATCATTGACCGTCCAAGCATATAAATCTTTTTTGTGTTGATTAATCGCGCGCACAACCGTTTGGTCAACAGCTGAATATTCAATCGCATAAAATTGATTCGTTTTTGTGCTATCAATCGTATTCTTAACTGGTGATAACAATCCAGTTTTGACTTTCAAATAGCGGCTCGCTCTTTTTAAGGCGTTCTGATTTAACGATTGAATTTCTGAATGATTCTTTTGAATTAATGGACCATATTTCGTCTCAAATTTTTGCAATTGCTCATTAGTAATTGTATCATTGATTTTCAACTCAACTAGTAATTTCTGATGATACAAATTGGCTGTTTTGAGATAATTTTCAAACGACGACAACTTGAATGTATGCCCTGCTTCTTTTAGTTTCAGTGACTTTAAAGTCGACCATTTTGTTTGATTGATTTTATACGACTTACCACTTGTGGTAGTTACTTTCGTATTATGACTCAAAACATAAACATCATCTTTTGTTGGCTGAATGTCCATTTCAACGTAATCTGGTTTAGTTGCACTTACTTTTTTCAAGTTTTCAACGACATTTGGTGTTTGATTCGGGTTGCTAATGCCTTTGTGAGCAATCACTAAGTAACGGCCATTCGGTTGGTCTATCCATTTACCAGATAGCCACACACTCAAAACACTAACAGCAATCAAAACCAATATTGTTTGCCAATGCCATGGCTGATTCTGAACATTAACCGACTGGTGTGAGTTGTTAGGATGAGCATAATCAGCCAGCAAGTCGACAAATTTTGCTGTAATGACATAAAAAATGCCAGTCATCACTACAATCAATACATTCGCACAAACATGTCTGATTGTGACTGATGCGTATGTATCAAGTAACTGCTGTCCGTAAATAACCCCATACAAACTGAAAACAAGAATAACCACAACCAACAATAAATTGCGATAAAACTTAAAGTCAAACTGACTGCGACGCCAACTATTTTTAAAGCTCAACCCAAAACTATCTTGACCAACGACAGTCTGGTAAATCAAAAATCTCATTTTCATGACAAATAGAAAATAAAGTATGTAAACAACAATACCAACGGTCAAAGCCAACTGACTATTCAAACTATCAAGAAACGTTTTAGGAATAGTTAAGTAGTAAGATAACGGAAATTTAAAGCCAAATTGATTTAAAGGAATTGTCAAAATCAACAACAATGCAGCATATAAATGAACGCGTCCCTTTAACAAACCCGATTGAAAACGAGACCATGTTATTTTTTGCCAAAGCCACAAGAATGCCCCCAACCACAAACTAACATACACAAACCACAGTAATAGATAAACAACACCAGTGACAGCATAATTAACCCAATAGTCACCAAGATAGTTAAGTAACATTGTCAAACCATTAGTTGGTATTTGATAGGTTTTAGGCTGATAACCTTGTACCCAATTAATTAGAAATTGCGCAACAACATTAAAGATAAAAATAATACTCACAATTATAACTGTTTGACGTGATATTTTTTTACTGTTCATAGTCAAATCCCCTTTCATTTAGGAACTGGTACTGTTTTCAATTGAACTATGGTGTTATATTTTTTTAATGTTTGACGAGAAATAACCATTGCAATGGTCACTCCAATCGCCATTGGCCAGAACACTGAGTAATTAAGGTGACAAATTTCAAGAATCATGAACATTGCCATGAAAGGTGCTTGTTGGGAGGCTGATAACAAAGTTACGGCACCTAAAACAGCGCACTGCCAAATCACAAGATTAGGCCATATCTGTGATAAACCGATACCGATAATTGCGCCCATCGCTGCACCGATGGCAATGGCTGGTGTTAATGTACCACCAGCTGCACCGAAACGGATTGTCAAGACTGTCACAACAGCTTTAAGGATTCCCACAGCAATCAAAAGCCATAGGACTTGTGAGCTTTTGGTCCAAATGGCCGTCTGTGCAAGTGCTCGACCGTTGCCCATGATTTCCGGAAAGAAATACGCGACCACACCAGTTAAGAAAGCTACCAAAGGCAACTGCCACAAAATTGGCGATTTTTTGACTTGATTTTTTTCAGCCCATTGACAAATCACACGGAATAACGCACCAGCAAATCCCGTGAATGGTGCAATAATAATAACTAAAATCAAACTAATAATCGAAAAATGCGCATCCCCAACTAAATAATACGGGTGAAATCCTTTTATTAAAGATCCCATTAACATGGCTATCATTGACATCGTCAGACTCACTAACACGTTGCGTAATGATAATTTTTTTAACAATATTTCAACACAAAATAGCATACCTGTGATAGGGGCAATATAAATACCGGCAAAACCAGCACCAGCTGCCGCTGCTATCAATAAACGACGATCAGCATCAGTTAAATCTGCCAGTCCCAAATGTGATTGGAAACGTATCCAAGTTTGGGCAAGCATAGCACCTGCTTCACGAGGCGCTAACTCTCGACCAATTGATCCACCAGTACCAACATAAACAATTTGCGTGCAAACATGGACAATTGTTTGTAATACTGGCATTTTTTGACCATCCAACGCTTTTTTAATGCCAACAGTTGGTTGTGTTTTATTTCTCAAAAAATACCACACAACGGCCACCAAAAGGCCACCAACCGTCACTGAGATAAGTCTTCGAAAAGCACTAGCGGTAGGCACTGGTGCTTGTGCTGTTTCCAAATAATTTAGAAATATTTTTTCAATCAATTCCAGTAATAGACTTAAACCTATCGCGCTAAATCCAACAATCACACCCAATATGACGGTAGCAATCGTTAATGATATATTCTCTCGTGTTGCCGATGATGATCCACTGTTCTTTTTTGTGGCACTAGTATCCATTTTATCTCTCACTTTTATAACTATTTTATCAGGCAATAACATAGTCTAGATTACCACTCACTGTGCTAATGCACAATGTACCATGGTTTCCAAACAACAAATAAAAAACGCGACTGTTTTAAATTCATCACGTTTTTGTAAAATGCCAGCTATTGGCACTTGAGCGTTATCAGTCACATGAACTTAACCTATCAATGCCACCATCACCAGATAAATACTCCAACCCCAGACGATGTGTCCCAAAAATTCCGAAAAGTGCTCTGCAAATGGTTGCTTGGCAGGTGACGGAATCGTTTTTAGTAGTGGCAGTAGCACAATATGAAAAATGAACCACACAACAACCCCATATACTGTTCCCTGACCAATCGCTACAACATGATTAAATGCCTGTAAAAAAGTAAACAGCGCAGCAAATGTGATCGAAAACCCAAAATGCATGAATAGCGCCACAAAATAGATTCGTTGATCTGTGGCATAGGTCCAATAAGCATGCGTAAACGATTTAGAAAACCCAAGTTGTTGTAAAAGCTGTTGGGGTGGATTAGTCTCATCTCTAGCTTGACTTCTAGGTGGCAAAATGGCTTCCCAACCAATTTTCACCATGCCAGACAGTAGCCCAGCAATAATACCAACAAAAACTGTGTCTCCTATGATATGCAACATCTTCTCTCTACCACCTTTAAAAAATTACGTTATCAATATTCCTTCTTAATTATAGCATAATACCTACATTTCCCTGTTCTGGGTACTTTTTTAGCTGGCGCGCTAGTCAAATCGAATGCAATAAAAAAGTACGGACGCGTCCGTACTTGAATAGATTTTAATCATTTAAAACAGCAATCATAAAGTCCATAAAGTCTCTGACAAAGCGTTCCGTCTTGACACCAACTGCCACTTGCGTTGTTGTGTCTTCAAGCAAACGCTCTCGATCACCGATTGTACGACCGTAATCACCCGATTCTTGATCGTATGTCACCCTCATATTCAATGGAATCGTCAGGACATAGCTAGGATCAATCGCCACTGCAACGGCTAGTGGATCATGTAAAGCAGCACCACGATGATCAATACCAAGTTGATCATAAGCTTCAATGTAATAATCCATCAAATCAGCATATATTATACCTGCTTTAGTGCCTAGATCACGCCATTTTTGAGTGTGCTTTTTCGTCAACAATGTCCGTAAAGTTACATCTAAACCAACCATTGTCAACCGTTCTTGCTCCCTAAACACATGATCTGCAGCTTCAGGATCCTGATGAATATTAGCTTCAGTAAATGGCGTCACATTTCCTGGCACTGTCAACGCACCGCCCATTAAGGTGGTGTTGCCAATCAGGTGAGCAATTTCTGGATCGATTGTCAACGCTTTTGACAAATTGGTCAATGGACCAGTTGGTACATAAACCAATTCATCCTTATATTGGTGCGCCATTTTGATCAGAAAGTCTATGCCACTCATTGTTTCAACTTGTCGTGGTGAATGTGTTATATCAATATTACCAACACCATTATCACCATGAATTGCTTTAGAAATTGGCATCACATCAAAACTTTGTGTTGTTGAAGAATGAGATTCGCCCAAAAATACTGGCACATTGTCTGCACCTAATAAATGTAACAAATCCAATGTATTTTGTGCGGCTGTTTCAACTAATGTATTACCATAAGAAGCGATCACACCAATCAAGTCTGTACGCGGATCACATACAGCCCATGCCAATGCTAAGGCGTCATCAACACCTGTATCTAAATCTAAAATCATTTTGACAGAAGCCATGTCATTCTTCTCCTTCGAGTTGTTTATTCATATTTGGTATTTGTGCAACAAACCATTTTTCAAAGGCTGCTGCATCAATGTCTGTTGCAACATGGACATTTTTTTTACCTTGCGACCAGCGATTTTGCGTGTCAGCCACAGTGGCGCCTGCTGCTGGTCCTTGTGTAATGACATCTACCCAATAATCTGTCAACGTGTAAAATTCTGGTGCCAATAAGTAGCAGATTGTATTTACATCATGCATTGGTTTACCATCAGCTTCAGTATCACCATAAGCAGTCATCAACTGATGTAACATTTTACCGCACTCGCCAAGTTTAGCAACGGCGTCAATCGTTTTCAAAGACAGTAATGCTTTTAACGTAACATCTAAACCAATCATCACAATGTCGATACCACTTTTAAAGACAATATCAGCTGCATCAGGGTCAGTAAAGACATTAAATTCAGCCACTGAAGACACGTTACCACCAGATAATGACCCTCCCATCAGCACGAAGCGTTTAATATGCGGTAAAGCTTCTGGATACCGTTGGATGAGCTGTGCAATATTTGTGTAAGATCCGGTTGCCACGACAGTGATCGGCTCTGTCGCAGCCAGCAACGTTTCAGCCATCGCACTCACTGCATCTTGTGCAATTGCCTGATTTTTTGGCGTTTCAAAATCATAACCTGGCATACCCGAAGCACCATGGATATACGAAGCATCAACAAACGCCTTTTTGAGAGGCTTTGATGCACCCCTGGCAACAGGTACTTCTTGCCGATTAAAAAATGTGGTTAATTTGAGTAAATTAGCAGTTGTCTTATCAACACTGACATTGCCAGCCACACTAGTCAATAACTTAATGTCAAAATTAGGATTAGTTAAGGCAATTGACAATGCCACTGCATCATCAATGCCAGGATCCATATCTAAAATAATCGGTATCATGATCTATTCCTCTACAATTCTTACCAAACAAACAAACCTGCTGTGGCAGCTGAAAGCAATGATACTAATACGCCAGCCAACAACATATATGGTACACGTGCACTAATATAGTCATTCTTTTCTTTATTAACAAGTCCCTTGAAACAACCGATAATCATACCAATCGTGCCAAAGTTAGCAAAGCTTGTCAAGAATACAGTCAAAACAACACGTGCATGCTCATTTGCGAAGAAGCCTTTACCAGCCATAATCGACTTTGATACTTCACCCATCACAACGAATTCGTTAGTCACTAACTTAGTACCCATGTATTGTGCCAAACGGAAAGCATCATCAACACTGAAACCTAACAACCATGCAAATGGGAACATAATCACACCGAAAATATTTTCCAGCGTTAACCAATGCAATCCTGTCAAACTAAACAATTGGTTAATCAAAGCTGCCAGAGAAACAAAGGCAATCACAGTAGCGGTAATAATTAAAATCAACTTACCAGCACCTAAGATTGAATCTCCTAAAAATGAAAAGAATGGTTCTTTCTTTTCACCTTTTTCAGTGACATTCACAATTACATCTTCTTCAGGCGTTACTTTAGTAGGATTAAGAATGGAAGCCACAATGATAGCGCCCAAAATGTTTAAGGGAATAGCAGTCAACACATAATTACCAGGCACCATTTGTGTATAAGAACCAATGATTGCCGATGTCACACAGCTCATTGACATCATTGCTAATGTAAAATTACGCCGTGCAGACATGCTGTCCAACTGATTTTTTGAAACAGCCAAAACTTCTGTATTACCCAAAAACATCATTTCAATTGAGAAAAATGCTTCAAACTTTGGCTGTCCAGTGACAAATGCCAAACCCTTACCAATCCATTTAATCAACCATGGCAACAAACCAATATATGTCAAAATATCAAACAATGGCACAACGAGCAAAATGGGTAGCAAAGCTGAGGTTACGAAGTTTGGGCCACCATTATTTGATGTCAACCACTCAGGTAATGCGAATGCAATACCTTTTGACGCAACAGATACTAACCAGTTAAACCCATCAGCTGCACCCTGAACAGCAATTTGACCTGCCTTGAACTGCGTGAAAAACCAAGCCAAAGCAATTTCTAAGGCTAACACAACACCAACTGAACTCCAAGGAATATTCTTCCTATCATTAGAAAACAGCGCTGCAATGGCAATGAAAACAAAAATACCAAGTAAATTTACGATTAAAAACATAATCAGTTCCTCTCCTGAAAACAATAATTTTTAAGTAAAACGTTTAACCAAAAACAGTGTAGCATATTTATTTTAAAATTGGAAGCATTTTCAAAAAATTAACTGGTACAATAGATACTAAGTATGAGAACAAGGAATGAGAAGATGCATAAGATATCCATTAAGGACGTGGCAAAAAAGGCCAATGTCTCAATTACAGCTGTTTCACAAATCTTAAATAATAAGGGGGATCGCTTTTCAGCAGAAACAATCAAAAAAGTGTTACAAGCTCGTGATGAGCTGGGATACGTACCAAACAGTGCCGCTCGTAATTTAAAAGTGCGGCATAGCCGCTTGATTGGTATTATTGTTCCCTCATTTAGAATGCCCTTTTTTGCTGATATCATTCAAAGTATGCAGGACAACGCGCCTGAAGATGTGAATCTTGTATTCATTGGCTCTACTGCCGACAACTTGCAAAGTTCAATTTATTCATTAGTTGAACGTGGCGTTCAAGCATTGATTTTCGGTCGCCCGATTCCTAATCGCGATGTTGTGAATGCTTTTTTAAAAAAACGTCATATTCCTTATTTGGTATTAGACCAGAATGCCGATATCAACGCTCAAGACATGGTACAAACCAATGAATTTACCGGTGGTAGCTTAGCAGCAAGCCATTTACTGTCGTTAGGTCACCGTGATATTGCCCTCATATTACCCAATGACCTAACCGACAATATGCGTCAACGGCGTGCTGGGTTCCTTGATACGTTGTCGGCTGCCAACGTGACACCTATTTCAGTTATTTCAGCAGCGCTCTCTAAACACGGTGGTTTGGCAGTTGTTCACCAATTAATACAAAGCCAGGCAACAGCTGCTTTTATATTAAATGATGAAATGGCAATCGGTGTCTTACGCGGTCTAACTTGGCAAAATGTTAAGGTGCCTGAGGATATATCAATTGTTGGCTATGATGATACTGACTACGCTGAATTCGTGGTGCCTTCATTAACCACTATCGCCCAACCAGTCGCCGAAATTGGGCAATCAGCGTTGAATATGATTTTGCAACGTCTCGCCCATCCCAATCTTCCTTACCAAACAGCATTTTTCGACGTTAAATTAGTCATCCGAGAATCCACTGCCCAACTATCAACAGATCAATAAACCCCTTAGTTATATCATGTCCCCTGAATGCTAAAGCAACATTCAGGGGCTTTTTTACGTGCTTGACTTAAACAATCTTTTAATTTATAATAAAGTCCTAACTCAGGTAAAACGTTTAACCTCATTTTATCTTAAGGAGTAAACTATCATGACAAATAAAGTTGTGATCATTGGTAGTCTCAATATTGACACCATTCAAATGATTGAACGCATGCCGCAACAAGGCGAAACAATTGCAGTGCAAAATCAAGCTAGTACCTTTGGTGGTAAAGGCGCAAATCAAGCTGTAGCGGCTGCACGTCAAGGGGCTGATGTTACTTTCATCGGCGCAGTCGGTGATGACGAACGTGGCCGTGCCTTTAAGCAACTATTGGATGACGAAGGTATCAGTACAAAGTATATTTTTACTAAAAAGCAACCAACCGGTTCAGCAACTATTATGCTGGAAAATGATGGTCATAACACAATCATGGTGTACGGTGGTGCCAACATGGCACTTAGCGTTGCTGATATTCAGCAAGCCAAAGAAGCCATTGCTGAAGCTGATGTTGTTGTCGCACAACTAGAAGTTCCTACAGACGTTGTGGCTGAGGGATTTGCCATTGCGAGACAACATGCCGCACTGACTATTTTAAATCCAGCCCCAATTACGTCACATTTAGATGATACAATAATTCTAAATACTGACTTAATCATCCCCAATGAAACCGAGGCAGCAGCACTTGCAGGCACTGAACCAACAACCGCCCCTGAAAAATTACCTGCACTCGTTGATCAGCTAAAATCAAGGGGATTACACAACACCATCATCACCTTGGGTGGCGATGGCGTGTTCTATAACGTCAACAATCAACACAATCAATTACCCATTTTCAAAGTCAAAGCTGTGGATACCACGGCGGCTGGAGATACCTTTATTGGTACGGTTGCCGCTAACATTTCTACCAAAATGACTGATTTAGATATGATTGTTACACGCAGTTGCTTCGCAAGTTCGCTGACCGTCAGTCGCTCAGGCGCAATTGTATCCATTCCCAACAAACAAGAAGTTGACGCAGGACTTGCTAACCAAGCGAAAGTGATGACTAGAGGCTAATAATGACTGATAAAGACTTACAAAAAAAACAAGCTGCTGAGGCGGCCTTACAATATATTAAACCAAACATGATTGTCGGATTAGGTACAGGATCGACTGTGTCATATTTCCTAGAGGCGTTGGCAAAAGCAGATATCAATATTGTCGGTGTCACAACTTCACAAGTTACTAGCCAGCACTGTGCGGAGCTCAACATTCCCATTGTTGATATTGACGAAGTCGATCATATTGATGTGACTGTCGATGGCGCTGATGAAGTTGATACCTATTTGAACGGGATCAAAGGTGGCGGTGCTGCCCTCTTAATGGAAAAAATTGTCGCCAAAAACTCTAACGAAAATATATGGATCGTTGACGAAAGTAAAGTTCACGCAACTTTAGGTAGTTTTCCACTACCTATTGAAGTGATTCCTTACGGTAATGGCCAATTATTCCGTCAATTTACCGATAGAGGATTCTTTCCTAAATTAAGACGTCAAGCAAATGGTGATCCTTTAGTTACTGATGCGGGTCACTACATTATTGATTGCCATTTAAATAACATTAACAATCCGTATGCTTTAGCTGAATATTTGGAAGGACAAGTTGGCGTTGTCGAGCATGGTCTGTTCCTTAATATTTGTGATCGCGTGATCATCGGTGGTGAAACTGTGACAATTAAAGAGCGACAAAAGACGAATACGGAGCAAGTTTAATGTTATTTTTAATCATTGCTTTGGGCGCCGGATTAATTTTAGCCGCACAAAACGCTATCAATGCCGAGTTAAGCGCCTGCCTTAAATCTCTAATCGCTGCCAGTTTTCTTGGTTATGTAGTTGGGACCCTATTTCTACTCCTGTTGACCATTATAATTGGTGACTTTTCTAAAATTGCTGACCTCTTTTCAGCACCACTTTGGTTACTCACCGGTGGCTTGTTTGGCTTAATTTTTGTCACAAGTTGTATCATACTTTTTCCAAAAATTGGTGCGGTTGAAACCGTCATGTTGCCCACACTAGGTCAAATTGTCGCTGGCATGTTATTTGAAACAGTTGGCTGGTTCAACGTTGATATTATTCCCATGACGCTGCTTCGCATTGTTGGTCTGATGGTCTTATTATTAGGAACTTACATCGCTGTCGTCTTAGCCACTAAAAGAAAAACACTCGCCAGCCGTACTCAAAACAATCAAGCATCCTCACGCTTGGTCTTGCGTTTATGGGCGTTTGGCGCTGGTGTCTTATGTACTGTCCAATCAACTTTTAACGGACAACTTGGCAATCTAATTGACAGTCCAACGGTAAGTGCACTTTGGGCGTTTGTGATTGGTCTCATCGTACTCGTTTTCCTCAAGCCCAACACATGGCAAGTTCTCGTTCGTGGCATTAAAATGCCACAATCTTGGTCAGCCGGTGTTGCTGGTGGTACATTTGTGACGCTAATGTCCCTCCTAATTCCTAAATTAGGCCCTGGCTTAACCGTCAGTATTTCAACACTAGGCGTTATGGTTGGCGCAATGTTAGTGCAACAATTCGGACTGTTCAAATCATTACGTCAAAACGTCTCAATGACTCAGGTTATCGGCATTTTAATTATGCTGAGCGGCATTATTTTAATAAAAATGTTTTAAAAAAACTGTTCAATTCTAACGTGTTACTAGCGTTAGAATTGAACAGTCTTTTATTATTTTACACCACTTGCTACATCCGCATGATAAATGTATGAACGTGTCATTGGTAGATTAGTGCTCGAGGCACCTTTCGTCAGCAAATACTGAACAACATCAATATTGCCTGATTCAAATGACGCTGCACAAGCTTGCAAATATAAATCCCACATACGATAGAAACGCTCACCGTATCGAGATGTCACACTTCCACTGACATCGTGAAAGTTATCGGTCCAAATTTCAAGTGTTTTTTGATAATGTCGGCGTAGCGGCTCCAAATCATCAACCTGCAAATGAGCATCCATAATATGGTCAATATTCTCCGCCAAATTAGGAATATAACCACCCGGGAAAATGTACTTATTGATCCATGCATCGACACCAGCACCTTTATGTTGGCCAGTGATACCATGAATCAAAGCAGTACCATTTTCAACAAGTAATTGGTCAACTTTTGAAAAATAGGCCGCCAGGTTTTCTTTACCAACATGCTCAAACATACCAACCGAGGTAACATGGTCGTACTGCTCTTTTAGCTCGCGATAATCTTCTAGGTAAACAGTTACTTGACTCGTCAAACCTTCTGCTTTAATTTTGTCTGAGACAAAATCATACTGTTGCTGACTAAGGGTCACACCAGTAGCTTTTAGACCGTACTCTTTGGCAGCTGTGAATAACAGAGTTCCCCAACCGCAGCCAATGTCTAATAGTGTTTCACCTTCTTGGGCATGCAACTTGTTGAGAATGTGACGCACTTTATTCATCTGTGCATCTTCTAAAGTATCACTGTCACTGGCAAAATAAGCACAAGAATACGTCATGGTTTTATCCAACCACATCTCATAAAAATCATTACCAATGTCGTAGTGACTTTGAACATCGTTTTTGCTGACCTTTTCAGAATGTGAGTGCTTAGGAATCAGTTTAGAGAACTTGCTATTATTGAAAAAGCTATCTTGTGACCGGTAAGCCAATGTAACTAATTCTTGTAAGTTACCTTGAATCTCAATTTTGCCATCCATGTAGGCTTCACCAAAAGTAAGTGAAGCATGGGCAACAATTTCTTTAATCGGAATGAGCTCATGCATAATGATTTTGGCAATTGATTCACCTTCACCAAAATGCACTGTTTCCCCATCCCAAAATTCAACGTCGATTGGGGCGTCAAAACTGGACTTTAAAATTTGCTTGTAAATCGCTTTGTCAATCATAAATTCCCCTTTTCTAACATAAAGCTATTTTAGAAAAGCATGAATTCAAAGTCAAATCAAAACATTATCACAACACCAATTCTTAAAAATTTAGATATCAATAAATAACACAAAAAACGACATTTTTTCCGGTCTTAAACGAGGCGAATAGCTTCCATTACGATATAAAATTCATTTTTTGTCAACAATTTTTAAACGACAAAATCAAAGCACTAGGCATCGTAAACCAAATCAAGATTCATAAAAGCAAATTTATGCCGTAACGCTGTCACAATTTTTTGTTTCTGTTGTGCTAATCCTTTTAGGTTAATATCGCCGTTAACTGTGCCATTAATTAACACTTTCACTCTATAAGCCATTCCTGTTTTATAAATGACACATGATTTTACTAAAATATCATCTGCTAAAGTTGTTCGAACAATATGCTCTACTTTTTGTTGAACTTGCTCATTTCGAAGCACGCCGCCACTGATTTCAATAAAAGCAAGTTTAATGACTTGAAAGGGATTATTGAGCCCTATATACCAAGGCTTTATCGAATAAAGTGTACAAATAATGTACAAATAGAAAAAAACACCGACCAGATTAATTTCCAGTCGGCTTTTTTGTGTAATATATTTTCTGTCAGAGGAGAAAGAGAATACTCAATTAATATATTCGCCCTAGATTATATGAACATTGAAACCCAACGGGAATACATTTTTTATCAGTTCCCCCATTTCCTGTTGGGTTGCCCAATTATGCGCTCTATTGATTATATGAATATTAAATAGAAAAAAAGACCCGCACCAGTTAGCGGGTCAATGTATGGATCATCAATACTCCGGAGTATTATGATACACCCAGTCTATTACTTTTTCCTATTTTAAGCAAATAAAAACCCAACAATCTGCGCTGATATCAGAAGGATGGACGTTAAACTTTGATATCGATTGTTGAGCTGACTATATATTATCACTCTTACTTTTTGAAAGCAAATAAAAAAGAAACACATCAGATGTGCTCCTTAAACATAAAAGAAATGTAGCAGTTTTCGGAGAAGCTACGTACTACATTCTATCGGACTTACTTTACAATAGCAAATAAAAACCCAACAAGTTGAAAACAATTTCAGAATGGACGCCTCCATTATTAAAAAGTGATTGTTGGGCTACACTTATTCTACCCCTATTTGATTGCTGTGTGAATTAAAACCCAACAACCAAGCATTTCACTTAAAAGACGGGCACGTCATGAAATGGTCGACGATGATTGCTGGGTAGTGTCAACATAAGACTTACTTATTGTAAGCTATTTGAATTTTAATTGCAAATAAAAACCTAACAAACAGTAATGTGTATACTTACGACCGTATTTGTTAGGCTATTTGTATAGTATCACTCTTACTTTTTGAAAGCAAATAAAAAAAGAAACACATCAGATGTGCTCTTTAAATCTAACAGAAGTGTAGCAATTTTTCAGAGAAAGCTACGAAATATATTGTAAATCACTTACTTTAAAATAGCAAATAAAAACCGGTTACAACTAATGAGCGGTAGTATAGTGAATTTCTCAGCAAGAAACAATGGTACATAAAGGTTTCAAAACTAAAAAATAAAGAAGGAGCACTTGCTGAGTGCGGCCAATCTCTCATGACTACAAAAATATTTTACTATATGAAATAAAAATTTACAACAAAAAAACCCCAACAGGGACAAGCCAAATTTTAAAGAGTAAATATGATCTGCGTAATCACGCCAGTAGTAAGTAACCTAGAAAGAATACGCCTGTTGGGGCAACAAACACAGTCGTAGTCATTAAGACTACAAAATTATTCTAATTCATAATAAATATTTTTGTCAAATAAAAAATCAGGTTAGCGTAAACTAACCTGATACTGGACGCGTATTTTCTTTGGGGAGAAAATACATTATAATTTCAATGGCAAGAAATTACTCTTTTATTTTATATAAACATGTAAAATATTGCAAACAAAAAGCCCGACAAGGTATATTCGTTCAACTCATGATTTCACATATTTTGTAAAGAAGATTTTTAAGAAAGCTGTCGGGCTAAGTAGTCACCTACTATGCTTATATATTATCACTACATACTTTAAATAAGCAAACAAAAAGCTCAACAACACGTAAACATAAAAACCAAAAGCGATAACATTCAAAAGAGCAGTTGTTGAGCTGTGTCATTATAATACCATGTAATTGATTTTTGGGTAATAAAAAAGCTCAACAGTGTAACATCAATTAACCTGCCGAGCATGTAGTCCACTCTTGAAAAGACCACTCGTTTATTTTAACACAAATAAAAACCCAACAACCTGTAAACGGTATGCTGCGAACAGCAAGATGTTGAGCCTGTTATTATTCTACTACGTCACCTTAGAATTGCAAACAAAAACCCAACAAATTGAAAACGATCCCATAAGGAAGAGCTCGTGAGAGCATGAAACCGATTGCTGGGTCTGTAGTCCACTCTTGAAAGAACTACGACTCTATTTTATCACAAATTAAAACCCAACGATCATTGTGCGATATCGGTAGACATCTAGGTCTAGTTCCGATAATGATTGCTGGTTAGTGTCAACATAAGACTTACTTATTGTAAGCTGTTTGAATTTTAATTGCAACCTAAAACCCAACAAACATATCAGATTCGAAATTGGGGTAACTCATCATGATTTTGTTGGGCTATTTAATGGTATCACTTGTGCGGGTTGAGGGCAAATAAAAAAGGATCCCTGTTATGGTGGTTATCCTTTGAAAGGTATCTTTCCTGTATCAACTAAGTTCTTAACAAAACTATGCAATCCTACTTTATCATTAACCGTTAACTTAGCAACCGGCTTGTTTCTCAATATATAATCAGTTGTAATGTTATACGTTCTGTGGCAGTCAACATATGACTCTTTTTTTAATCCTGCTTGTTGCCACTCTATAATAGGATAATATAGCTCTTTGATTTTTTCTGGTTTTTTATCGTAATCACTGGTAACTTTTAGTAATTTAATATATCCATCCGACATGCTTAATACTAAAGCAGGTCTAGTTTTTGAATCACTTTTGTCTTCATACGGTATGTTTACCACGTAAACTTTCATCCTGGGATCTAATTCACTCATTAACCATTAACCATCCAGTCATGGAAATTAGGTGACTTCTTTTCATCGTATTTTCCGTTTTCGTCAATATCAACCACCTCCGTAGGATAGCTAGCAAACAAATCGTCCCAATCTAACTTGCTAGGTTCTTTTGAAACGATTAGTTCCTGATTGTCGTTCAAGGTAAAAGTCAATTTATCTCCCTTTTCTATGTTCAACTTTGTTCTGAACTTAGCTGGTATGCTAACTTGACCCTTTGCCGTTACTGTTCCGATTCCTGTATTTGTCATGTTTTATCCTCCGAAGTAATACATATTACGTAATACGTATTACCTATACATGAATTATATATTGTTTGTATATTTTTTGTCAAATAAATTTGCCGTTTTGCTAATTTATAATTATCATCAAGACACAAAAACCGCCCAACCAGAAATATGATACACTCCCTTATGCTCTTATACTAAAAAAATGGACTATTTTTATTCAGTCCGTAAAATGAAAGTATAGGAGTATTTTTATGTCAATTCGTTATTCACAAGATTTTAAAGATTCACTGGTTAAACTTCACCAAGAAGGACGTTCACTTAAGTCATTAG
>NZ_BMBP01000007.1 GCF_014634745.1 Leuconostoc pseudomesenteroides KCTC 3652 | reverse complement strand
GACGCTGATTCAGAACTTGATACTGATTCTGACGTTGATGTTGATTCAGAACTTGATACTGATTCTGACGTTGACGCTGATTCAGATGTGCTTACTGATTCTGATGTTGACGCTGATTCAGAACTTGATACTGATTCTGACGTTGATGTTGATTCAGAACTTGATACTGATTCTGAACTTGACGCTGATTCAGATGTGCTTACTGATTCTGACGTTGATGTTGATTCAGAACTTGATACTGATTCTGACGTTGATGTTGATTCAGAACTTGATACTGACTCTGACGTTGACGCTGATTCAGATGTGCTTACTGATTCTGACGTTGACGCTGATTCAGAACCTGATACTGACTCTGACGTTGATGTTGATTCAGAACTTGATACTGATTCTGACGTTGATGTTGATTCAGAACTTGATACTGATTCTGACGTTGATGTTGATTCAGAACTTGATACTGACTCTGACGTTGACGCTGATTCAGATGTGCTTACTGATTCAGATGTTGACGCTGATTCAGAACTTGATACTGACTCTGACGTTGACGCTGATTCAGAACTTGATACTGATTCTGACGTTGACGCTGATTCAGAACTTGATACTGATTCTGACGTTGAATCATACAAAACTGTTAATGTTGCCTGATTGGAAGTCAAACTCTGTGTGTTACCATTATACGACACAGTCACTACAACATAATACTTGTCTCCGTTGTTCTGCATCGTTGTTGCCGGTGTTGTGTAGGATGATGATGTACCAGTAGCCACTACTGTATCACTACCATCAGTAGCTGAAACTTTATGCCATACATAGTTAGCAGTCGCACCATCAGGAACTGTGACCCCTTGTACCGTAAATTCTGCTTGACTCCGTTCTGTAACTGTTTGGTCTTCCAATCCTTTACCAATAGTTATAGTTTTTGAAGAGACAATAACTGTTCCATCCGGATTAGTCAATGTCGCGATGATGTCAACCTTACCAGTGCTTGAACCAGCTGTGACGTGACCAAATTCATCCACCGTAGCTTTGGATGAGTCACTTGTACTCCAACTAACAGTACCAGTTGCATTACTTGGATTTGTATTAGCGTGGGCTTGTGTTGTTGCACCAGTACCTGCCCACAAATAATCGTTGTCCACCGTAACATTCATATCTGTTGCTACGACAGGCTTTTCTTCAACATGTACAGTGACAACATTTGACCACAAAGTAGCTCGTGTTATGATAAGTCCCTGAATTTTTGCTCGTAACTGATAGTAGTAAGTCCCTGCCGTTGACTGCGTACCAGAAAATGTTTGACTGGTAGCACCACTAACTGCCTGCCAGGTTCCTGTGCTCTCGTTGTACATATACCACTGATAATTAGTGAACCATCCGCCGGTTACGGCATCAAAAATATTATTGGTTGCGGAACCGCTCAACTTGTATGTTTGATTCACTGCTACAGTTGTGTCTTGAGGCTGTTGAGTGAATCCTGATGACCAATAAACCAAAAACCACAACGGACTATTTGAAGGTGTTCCTGCAGGACTAGCTGGCGCTGATGATAGAGCCGCATAAGACTGAACTAATGCAGTTTTAAAATTGGCTGACGAAACTTGAACATCGGATAACAAATTATTATCAGTGAGGTAGTTCACAACATCATTTTCATAATCATCAATTGTATACTCTGATGTCGACGCTGTCTCTGAATTTGACTCAGTTGTTGATGCTATCTCCGAACCTGACTCAGTTGTTGATGCTATCTCCGAACTTGACTCAGTTGTTAACGCTGACTCAGAACTTGATACTGATTCTGACGTTGATGTTGATTCAGAACTTGATACTGACTTGCTGATTCAGAACTTGATACTGACTCTGACGTTGATGCTGATTCAGAACTTGATACTGACTCTGACGTTGATGCTGATTCAGAACTTGATACTGACTCTGACGTTGATGCTGATTCAGAACTTGATACTGACTCTGACGTTGACGCTGTTACGTCTACTGTTATCTTATCTTGATTGGCAAGTGTATTGTTTTCAGCCACTTGTTCATTTGCAGCATTCGTATCAGCGTTTACCTGTGTCGTCACCACCGAACCGGTTCCGACTAGGGCGCTAATCCCAGTTACTACTTTAACCAGGTTACCGTGCCCAATTTTGTTTTTCTTGGTAACATCAAGATTATCCGTATCTGACATTGAAATCATTTGGTACAAAAATTTGGATATACCTGCTGTCACCCAATTTTTACCATCTTTATACATTTTGAAGCGCGTTACACGACTATCCTCATCAACTCGCAGGCGAATTTTTTTCTTTTTCATCTACACATTCCTCATTATTATTGAATTTTGGGTCTATGGTGAGCACCCCTAGTTCTCTCTCATATTATCTTTCATACACTTTCTATTTTCATGATACAAAGAGTCTTTTAATATCACTTTAGGATCTTTTTTTGAAATATAAGCGGTTTTTTAGTGAAATATTTGATAATATAAGCTTCAGAATTTTTACTAACGTATAAAACCAAAGCGCACATAGTATTTTGACTTTACATTTATTTAGATATTAATGTTTTGTCTAAAAATATTTTCTCTATATCCTTAGTCAATATAAATTTAATAATGTGGGAAATCGAATGAGTACACCAAGTGTGGTAACGAAAAATATCGAAAATTTAGCAAAATTATCAAACGCTGACATGTTTTTTTTGGATGGATCCAAGCACAATTCAAAAATTTTATACAAAAATAACCATAATGTTGATAGATATATTCAAACTCTTTTATTAAGCAAATTGGACTTACTTCTATCTCATTCATATACATCACTCTATTATGATTTAGGCCATGTTCTTGCATGCAAAATCAATTCCACCCAGTTAATTTGTTTGTCATTTTTACACCAAGTAAGCATAACTAATAGTAACCAAATACCGATTTCATCATCAATACAACATTTGAAAACGCTCGCGCAAATTATATTCTCGACTTATAATTCTGTAGAAGCTCCCGAGGCAGAAGTTTATATCATTAATATTAGTAGTTTAAAACACTTCAAACCAACTCATCTCTTGCAGATTGATTCAGGATTATTTTATGACACAGAAACCGAAATTATAAAAGCAATTGTATTCTCTAACAAACTGCAATTAATTAATGCATTATCAACCTTGTCCAGCTTCAACATAGTCGGCGAACATTTAATGACTAACAATGTTATTAGAGGAGAAAAAAATACACTTATTAGCTACGTTTCAATTTTCAATCGGGCAATCATACAATGGGGCTATCCAGCTAAATTAGCTTTCAAATTACAATATGACTTAGTCCAAGAAATAGAATTAACATTAAAATTTTCGAACCTCTCTCAAGCTATTACAAAAATTGCATGGCACTATTTCAATATATTTAAGCAACACCGCGTTAATAGTTTTTTACCACTGCCCCAACGAGTTAAAAACTACATTAAGCAACACATCCAAGAAAATATTACCTTAGATGACATTGCAACTGATCTGAATGCTTCAAAAAAAACATTAAATCCTGCTTTTAAAACGGCATACGGTGTGACAATAATTCAATTTGTTAGGCATGTCAAAATTGAATATGCCAAAGAACTTTTGCTTTCATCAAATTTTTCAATTCTAGAAATTTCCGAACTTTTATCTTTCTCAACGGCTACATATTTTGTAAAGACTTTTAAAAAAGTGGCTGGTGTTACACCTAATCAGTTTAGGAAATCTCACTCTAGTAAATTACTTAAAAAAATAATATAATATGTATTTAAGAAGCATAAAGCGCCCAACCTATGCCAATTAGGTTGGAGCGCTTTTTTACGTAATCGTAATTTTCAGTTTATAAGCCAGCATTTCTAATACATAAACTTAAATCATAAGATTCATTTTTATCAATAACCATATAAAAAATCACCATTCAAACTATATTTTAAATAGTGATTTTTCAACTGACATAAAAATAGCCCATTTTTTCAGTATAAGATCATAATTCCTTTACTAAATATTTAATGGTGTACTTTGCGTACTGTTACGCGCAGTACGCAGAGTACACCATGATATTACCCTATAATGATATGAAATGAAGATGTTAGTTAAAAAATTGCTTGTATATCAATAACTTGGGCACAATTCGATAAAGGGAATCAGGTGTTAGGCAATTAAATAAAATCAAGTAGTGTTAACCAATTGATTTATCAGAATACTCGTACAAGCTATTCATATTTGCTTGTACATTCATTTGGATAAATCAGTCCGCAACAAATAATGAGATTGAATTAATCATTTGACCAATGAAAGCACTCACCTGGAAATCACCATGCCAGGGTTTTCATCCATTTGTATTGTTCGGTTAATTATTGCAATCTACCATATATATACTTTATTCAACAGAATATTATCTCAAGCACTAATGGAACCTTGACTCCGATAATGATTTATTTAGTTCTATCCTATTTGCGTATCCTGTTAGTATTTGCTAAACCGATCCCTAATGATAATTCAATAACATTATGGCTTCGTTGGGGTTCATTTATGTATGTTGGTATAATATTGATAAATTTACTATCAGTAATAAGCGATAATGAATGGCTTTATATACCATACATTCTACCAATAAATATTTTCAATATAATATTGTTAATGTGCGGATCCTTCTGTTTTACAAAAGTATCAGACTTATTAATTCAGTATCTAAAAAGTATTGACTTTATTGGTAAAGTAGGCGATTTTCTCTCAAATGAAAAGGTATTAACTGCAGTAGTTGTCGCAGTAATCACTGCATGTTTTGGTTTATTAGGAAAATAACTATCTAAGCAAATTGATTGAACGAACAGTGTCAAACATAATCTTCTTATCATCAACAAGCATAAAGCGGTCGTTGACACTATCAACCATACCGAATATGCTTTTTTTGATCTCATGATTATAGTTCATTTCATTAAGCTGTACAGACACAAAATGATAATTGGCACCAGCATGTAAGGCAACACGTTTAATTTCATCTAAGCTCATTTGTGGTAACTGCTTTTCGTTTTCCTGATGTTTCATTGCTTCACGATTAAGTGCAGAAGTGTGATCACTTAGAAAAAAACCACGCCACTTTTTTATACCACGTTCCCTATAATCATGCTGAAAATAATTAGTGACCAGGGCGCTAAACTCTGGATCTATTTCTTTTCCATAAACAAATTCTCCTAATTAATATTGGTAATTCACATTATACGAACATTTGTTCCCTAAAGCAAATAAAAAAAGTTAGCAACCACATTATTGTAATTACTAACCCTAATTATTAATTTAAATTAGATAAAAATTCCACGAACCTGGCTTCATCATTTGCTGACAAATACCCAGCAAACTTGATCACAACATATTGCTCATCTACTCTGCATATCTTAAATGTATCAATCCATGACGGCTTTTTTAATCCTGCATAAACCCAATCTTTAATTTCAAAATACTTATTTTGAAAATAATCAGACTTGTTATTAAATTGACTCGTGATTTTATAATAAGCAATCTTTTGATTATCATATTTCACAACAAACGCTGGACGTACTTTAGATCCCGCTTCACGCCCCTCATCATAAGCTAAATCAGCAATCATGATACTATGCTCACGAATATCACTACTCATTGCATAAATTCCTCACGGTCTTCTTGCTTAGATAAATCTAAATCCTCAATTGGTGATTTTGCGAATGCCAAACGGGTAATCTCATTACGATTAGCAACACGTTGATCACTAAACCAGTCATCAGGATATGCCTGTTTATTAGTTTCTTGAACTGACAAAGGGATTTGCTGTTCATAAGCTGTCTTAGTAATAAACATTTTAATAGCCGTAGCCATATCTAATCCTTGACGTTCGAATACTTTTTGAGCAGACTCTTTGATACTTTGATCAACTCGTGCAGATACTTGAATAGCTTTCATAACCAACACCTCTCTTACTTTATTCACCTTAATTATATCACGTTTAGGTGCAATTTGTTATATATTGTTATTATTTGTTACCTTATAGCAAATACTGGTCTACCTGCGTCCCAATCCATATTATAATCAACACTAGGATTATTCCAAACAGAGTCAAACGAACTTACAGACCCGTAGAATTTCCAATTATAAGGATCATACGTATTGACTTGTCCGTTATTATAACCTGAAACGACTACCGCATGACCAATACCAACGTTCACATACATAATCAGTGGCAACAAATAACATAGGTTGTCTTTTACCACGAATATTTTTCATATTTTCTCAATCTCTCTCTTTGATTACTTCTAGTATACATATACTAAAATACTTATGACAATACTAATCACCTGATTGTTTGCGATATACTGCATTATCAACGACTAATCGCAAAAATGTATTAAACTGATCAAATCCATAATCAATCCGTTTTTGAATAAACTCAATCTCAATATAGTGTCGAATATACTTGATTGTCTGATCATGGATATTTTCTAGTTGTGCAAAAAATAAAGCTTTATTTTGAACCTGTAATTTACGATATTGACCATGAATATGATCTATTGCTTGATTAACATGATCAATCACACTACCGTCTAAGCCAACTTTTTCTAACAATGCCTGATACTGTTTACGAATAGTTTTCGTAGCGTCATTGATGACTGCTTCATCTTCATATTGATGTTCGATTAAACTAATTGTTTGATCTAAATTTTCTAATGCCTGGTCACACGTTGTTAATAACTCTACTAAACGTTCTACCTGCTTAATGTGCTCATATAAATCTTGCGCTAAATAAGGTGTCATTCTATCATCATAACGCTGATAAAAATGTGCCAATTCAATATAAACCGACTGCATAGCCTTGCTACTTAACTTGTTTGAACTCTGATAAGCCGTATATAAATGTAGATAATCATTTTTAACGGTTATAAATATTTCTTTCACCAAATGATAGGCACTATCTGGCAAAATACTAATATCTGATCCCACTTGTACTGCTGTCATACTCTATTTCCTTTCTTTACCAATGTAATTTATACTTTGAATTGTCACCAGGATAAGCAAAAGTCATGTCACCATAACCCACGGCTTGACTGTCCTTAGCATACGATTTCTTAGGCACTAACGTAATTTCATAATCCTTACTAGTGCCTGCATTTTGTCCTGATTTAACGGCATTTTGATTAGCAATAATTAAGTCACCATTTGCCAAAACATGTAACACCACGCCTGTATGATTAGGGCGATCAGAAGAGAATACTGCCCCAGCTTTTGGTGTCGTTGTAACCTTAACACCAGTCACTTTTGCCACTGCTTCTGCCGTCACATTACCATTTCCTCTAAAGGTAAAATTTGGTGACCAAATCGCATTCATATAGACTTGTGAAAAACCAGCACACTGATTGTAAGCGTCTGGTGTCGTTAAACTCCAGTCTAGTTTTTTGGACGTAATATTATGCACGTAGGGTTTAATGTCATCTGGAATGCTGTTTTTATCCCAAAATGATAGCCCACTCTCTTTAATCTTGCCTGTGCCGTCAGCCGAACCACTATCATCAGTATTACAATAAGCACTTTGATTATTGCTATCACTGTCTGCGCTATTGCTTGCTGATGTATTACTATCACTAACAGCATTATTGCCACTGCTTAATGATCCTTCAAAATTAAGATCATACGTTTTTTTAATTGACTCCGCCCAAGCCTTAACTTCGGACACTTTACGCTGTGGATCACTTGCCCCAACACCCTCAAAACCTGTGTCCCAGGCTAATGCTGAACTATCAATATCTTTAGCATTTGCTAATCCTAATCTAGCAACAGTATGGCTACTTGCCAATTCTTTAAACGCTAAATCGACCTGGGCTTCAACTGTATCTGCCGTATTTTGATAGCGATTACCGTTGATACCACCAGCACCCCACTGCCAGATACCTTTAACAGAACCAGCAGGATTAACCGCTTTAGGGTTTAAGTTACTTTCACGCCAACCAATCGCAATGATTGCTGAAATATTGTCCCCTGAATAACCAGCTTTTTTAAAACGATCAATAATATAGCTAACTCTTTTACCAATATCTGAATTTTTATCAGTTAAGGATCCATTACTGGAACCACTATCTGAACTTGTCGTCGTGGTGGTTGTATCAGTCTGACAGACAACACTAGGATTGTTCATTATTAGCGCAATGATTAAAAGCACTGGTATTAAAATGACAAGCAGTGGCGCACAGTACAAGGCAATTTTCATCACGACTGCTTGCTTCACTTTGTTTTTCACATGATTTCCTTTCTAAATTTCAAACCACAAAAAATCCTTAATGATTACTCATAAGGATTAAATGTGTTATAGTCTGTGCTTTGATTAACAGCTAATCGACCAATATAATCAAGACTAGTGATTTGATTATCACTGGCTTGATAGTCAATATTGAAATAGTAGTAACGTGTTTCACCATTACCAACATCACTATCATGTTTCGCATTCACAGCAACACCAACGACGCCACTAGTTTGATCATCATTAGTTGTCTTTGGATAATATGCCACTTGCACCACACTAGATTTCAAGCCATTATTATCAATGTAATCAGCCGTGCCACCAACCTCTGGGAATAAATAGTCATTGGCTAAAACTTGACTGGTGACCAATTTAGCTTGCTTAATTTTCGTGATACGTTTTTTATAATCAGATCCAGATGACCAATTATAAGCAAGATTGAAGAACTGTTGACTAATCTCACTAGCTTTCGTAATGGTACTTTTAGCAACCACCTGCTTCACTTTTGGCTGGCTAGTTTTAGCAATGGCTTGTTTATGTTCTAACTGCTTAGCTTGTTTTTGAAAATGTAATAAGGTTTGTTGTTGTTGCCACATCAATTGACCAAATCGCAAACTACCAAGAACCAAAACCACTAACAGGGCATAATAACCAATTTCTTTTTTACGTGTCATTATTGATCCCCCTCGTATAGTAAGTTTAAAGACTTACATTATTTTTTATTTTTATGACTGTTTTCTCTTCACTAATTGAACACCGTATGATAATCTCTAATTGTCATTGGCTTTGGTCAACTGGTATAGGTTTGATCCCCCTGTAGTTTAACTACTTTAAAAGACTGCCGCCCTGACAATCACTGTAATCGAAAACCACATGCTGTATCGATTATGCTGGCCACTGATATTGAGTAGTATCAGTTGTAGCTTGGACAGCCTAACCTGTGAATACTTATACGCGAGGAAGCGATATGTGATTGTAATTAGGGATTATCACGCGGTGTCCAATCTAAGACCAGACAATCTAATGGAAAGGAGGCCAATGAAATGATGAAATTATTTGTCGGTATTGATGTTAGCTCTAAAAATCTTGAAGTGTCTATGTTAACTTCAGATATTTCTGCTAAACCGTTGTTCCAAGGTACTTTTGAAAATGACCTTAACGGTGCGACCGAAGTGAAAAAATTAATTCTTAAGCTTAATCTGTCTCAACAATTTGAGAAGATTGTGATTGGGATGGAAGCTACTTCGATTTACAGCTTCCACCCAGCTTATTTCTTTGAAAACGATGATGACTTAGCCCAGTTTAATACTCAGGCCGTCATCATTAATCCTCGCGATACTAAGAAGTATAAAGACATTTTTGAAATTCAAAAAAATGATTCAATTGATGCCTACTATATCGCTGACTTTTTACGTCTGGAACGCTATTCAACTAGTCTGGTGCGCCAAGAAAAATATGTTGCATTACAACGATTAACGCGTTCTCGTTTTGAACTTGTTAAGAGCTTGTCACGTTCTAAACAGCATTTTCTTGAAAGTTTGTATTATAAACTCAACAAGTTAGTTGTGAATGACGATCTCAATACTTCTGTATTTGGCGCTACCATGCTGGACTTACTAACTGAAGATTTCACGACCGACGATATCTCAGTTATGCCAATTGAAGAACTCGCAGACTATCTCAACTCTAAAGGTAAGGGCCGATTTGCTAATCCTAGCGCACTAGCCAAGACTATCCAAAAAGCTATTCGTGGCTCCTATCGTTTGGATAAAGCGATTCAAACTTCAATTGACGTTGTTCTATCAGTCTATGTTAACGAAATTCGTTTATTTCAAAAACAAATCAAATTACTAGAAAAATCAATTGATGATCTTTTGAAGACATTTGATGAGGCACAAATCCTGCAATCTATTCCTGGCATTGGCCCAGTGTATTCAGCTGGTATATTGGCTGAAATTGGTCAAATTAAACGATTTGAAAATCAATCTCAACTAGCAAAGTATGCTGGACTCGCTTGGAAAAAATATCAATCTGGATCATTTAATGGTGACAATACGCCTATGATACATTCTGGAGACACTTACTTACGATATTACTTAATTGAAGCTGCCAATTCTGTAAGACGTTATGATCCTGTCTTTGCGCGTTATTACCATCAAAAAGCTAATGAAGCCAAACATTCTCCACACAAACGAGCTGTCTCACTTACCGCACGAAAATTAGTTAGGGTGATTGATGTCCTACTCCGCAATCACCAAATTTATCAAAAGGAGAAAGTGGTATAGGCTATTAACTGCAACTTAACAAAACTTAAATTCAACTTATCATCAAATTTTGTCGATGCATAAGCTTATTAAAATAGCACTTCTTTAAGGTATTTTACCTCCCGTAATCCAACCGTGATTTTAATGCTCACTTTACTTATGACCACATGTCTTTGTGAGATTGCCTAAAGTCAATGAGGTGACTTCATTACTCTGTACATTCAATTGTCCCGATAATTGATAATTAATTGTACGATTGCCATTAGTTGCCGTTAAGGCACCAAAAAATAATATGCCGTCTTTTTGTTGGCTAAATTGCAATTGATTATCCGATACATGCCATTTTTTTGCTTGTACTGGATCACTCTCTAATTGCCCTAGAAATTGTTTAACAAACTTTCTGACCTTATCATTTGCCACCTTTGATAAGACTTGTTTATCTGATACATAACCTGCATTAAACAAAGCATTAACAGTGGCTTTGGGTTGGCTATTGTCTGGCAATTGATTATCATTAGCAATCACTTTTGTGATCGTGCCACTATTGTTAATCAACGTTTGTGTCGCTGACAATTTAGAAACGGTGACAGTCGCTTGTTTGATTTGTGATTTTTGAAATTGTGTATAAAAAAAAGCGCCAATCAGGAATAACCCAATAGCACTTAACACTTTTATTCTCGTGTTTGTCATTTTTAAATTTTAATATTCCTTCCTTACCACTCTTGTAGGATCTTATAATCAGCGTTGAACTCAAAGGCAAATGGATATTTTTTACCCGTATCTTTCACAACAAAATAGCCTTTAGCGACAAATGAATTGCCGTCCTTTTCCCACTTTGTTGTTAAGTTTTCTATTTCATTAGCTTTAAGATAAATTGCTGGGTTTGCGTCCGAATTTTCATGCCCTAAGCTAGAATTTATAGCATAACTCGAAGCTGTATCACCTAGCTTAGTTCCATCAACGTAAGCATTATCTCCATAATTATCAGGATTTTCGAAATATTTTAATGCTTGTGTCGTATCAAACATTTCACTATCAACCCGTTTCATCACTTTAGCTTGATTGATTTTTTTTAATTTAGAACTAACTGATTGTGAACCTGTCTTGTGCTGTCCCGTCATTACAAAGGCAATAATGATAATCAAAATGACTAACACGCCCCCAATAGATCCCAATATCAACGCTGTTTTTTTATTCATAACTCTCCAATCAATTGATTTATTCTCTCGCAATTTGTGCCATTTGTTCATGTGTTGGCTTCACAATACGTTTGATAACTGCCCCTTTTTGGACTACTAAGACAGTTGGTGCCACTTGAACATGATACTGTTCAAAATATTGTCGTGTCACTAAATTCATGTAATCAACGACAATGGTTGCCTGATTATTTTGATCACGCATTTTTTTTAATTTATTGACATCACCCGTCAACTTCTCACAGGTTGAACACCCCTTTTTATGAAAAACGATCACGGTTTTATGCTTACCCAGAGTTTGATGAAACGCCGTTTTTAATTGATTATTTGGTGTATCATGATACTTATTATGATACCATAAAAACGCCGTAGTTACTACTGCCACAACGATTGTAGCGATTATTAAACTCATTTTTTTCACGAGTTATCCTTTCCAAATTTATTTTTTAACTGACTGACTTTTTTGTCACGTAACTGTTGTTTTTGAACCTTTTGTTTATCACGTTCGGCTAATAATTCACGCGCGATTTTGTCACGATCAACTGTTTTAACGTTATCTTGAATAGTTTTTTGACGTGTTGGTGTCTTTGATTGCTCAAAGCTATTAGGCTTACTAGGCACTTTATGAAGTGTTTTAGGCTGTGATTGTGTCATTTGGTCACCATATAATTGACGCTTAATTGCTTCACGCTTTTTAGCCATTTC
The DNA here is from genome assembly GCF_014634745.1 of Leuconostoc pseudomesenteroides KCTC 3652. Taxonomy (GTDB): domain Bacteria; phylum Bacillota; class Bacilli; order Lactobacillales; family Lactobacillaceae; genus Leuconostoc; species Leuconostoc pseudomesenteroides. The sequence goes on along the minus strand of NZ_BMBP01000007.1, from coordinate 89,001 downwards.
CTCTTGACTGTCTGAACCATTATCCTTACTTTTTGGATTATTGACCCGACTATTAGGCTGTTTAGCTTCAAATTTTGATTTTGGTAAATGAACACCGTTTTTTTCAATCTCTGCCCGTTTTGGCTCATCAGATTTTTTAGAATCCATTGGCTTTTTAAATTCATCAACTGTCAACGGTTTTTTATTCTTATCTGACAATTTTTGTGTTTTTGCTTGTTCTTTGCCTAACAACTGCTCACGAACACGAGCCATATTTTGTTGGCGTTTATCTTCTGCCTGTTTGGTTTTCATCTCATCACGCACACTACGACGTTGTGACATTCTCTGCATTGGTCCCATTTGACTAATTTTTTGACCAACGCTAGACTGTTTAATACTCTGCCCCTTTTCACGTAGATTAGATAAGCGCATGGCTTGTGGCATTTGTCCCTCAATTCTTGAGTAACTAACCCCAACAAATTCAAATAACTTACCACGATACTTATAGACAATAAAGACTAAGAAAAAGAATAGGAATGCATTAACTGCGTATGAACCGAAATTAGTCGCTGGGATAAAGCTATCAGTGAACGTTTGTAAAGACCCGACCAAAACAATTAAGAAACCAGCCCCAATTTTAGCAATACCCCACATAATTGTTGCGCCAACAATTTTATAACCGTTACGGGCAAATTGTGGGAATAACGCCATAACCAAAACAAACGGAGACAAGAGAAATAAAGCCAACTCAATGACCATAACAAAGATATTAAACAAAGCCACTGCGTCATAAGGAATAGCATTAACGATTGATACCACAATTGCCACAACACTCATGCCAGCCTTATTAAATGAATTATCTTTCTTTAGCGTTGGCACACCCGCAGATCGCTTTGTAATATTTGATTGCAAAGTGTCGCCACTTCTTTTTTGATTAGTTGATATAAATTCATAAGGTGGATAACCTTGCTTAACCACATCACTCTCAGTTGCCTTACCATAATTCATCAAGAAATAAGGACGTTCAATGGAGCGTTCAAAATATCCGACTCTTAACGTGTCCCCTGGCTTAACACTATCATTACTATTACCAATGACCTTTAAGACTTGCACCTGACCCGCATCACTAGCTTCATTGATTTGATTAAATAACTCATTGCCGTTCCCATACCAAAGCGTGGCGACTAATAAAATACCAACAAAATTAACCACCATGAGAACCGCTGATGACGTGCGCCCATTAGCAAAGTGCATGAACCCCATAATCGCTAAGACAATAATAGCTAAGCCACCAAACAATACTTTACCCTCATCAAATATAGATTTCACTTTACCTGAAACAGCATTTTGGGCTTGTGTAAAGGCTTTTGATAAATTGCCGTCATTTGATAAAGCGCTCAATAGCTCATCATTAATTTGATAAATTAAAGTATTCAAATACCAAAAAAACTTAGCTAAGCCCATACCCGTGTTATTGGCTAAGTCCGTCACACCAATTTTTTCTGAATACGGTTGCCATGAGAATAGTGAGTCATTCAACTTATTGATATTTTGTGCGTCACTGGCTTTAAATGAGGTATCAGTGGTACTCGTATCGCCTGACTTCTTTTCTGCGTCACTGGTGACATCATCTACCGCTTTATCCGCTTTTTTTGAAGCGTCATCAATTGCATTAAGCGTATCTTGATTAACTAACGTTCTACTTGAACTACTGCTATCATCTGCGGACACTTGCGTTTGTGCAACGCCTAAAACAAACAAAAAAGAAGCCAAAATAATCAGCTTCCGACAAAATTTGATTTGCATGTGTTTTCCTTTCCTCTTTTCAATCATCATGTTATAGTTTGGGTATAGAAAAAGGAACTAGCCTGAACTACTCCCTTTAACATAAATAGTCTGCTAAGCAGTGACTATTCACATATTAGTGTTTAATAACCACAACCGTGCAAAGTTGAGTGGTTATTTTTTTTAGAGTGTTAAATCAAAATTGGCCCCAATCAGTTGCAACACTTGGTATAAATCATAATCGTTCATGTGACCAATTAATTTTGCCTCACGTTTTACAGAATCCATTGGGATTGGTTGCAACGTATTCACCTGTCCGTATACCTTTTCATACCCAACAACATTAAATCTTGTGGGAATGTTTTTAAGCGAACTGGTAATAGGCGCTACAATGATCAAATTAGAAACCATATTGTATTTATCCGAACTAACCACTAAGCCAGGTCGACGTTTTCGAATTTCTTGACCAACAGATGGATCGAAATTAATGATAACAAAATCTCCTTGCTTAAATTTAGTCATCAATAATATCCTCAACCAGTACCTCTTGTTCGTCAATCAATTCATTTTCTTTCAACTTATCAAATGGATTACTGAGTTTTGGTGTAAAAATTAATGAATTGTTCTTTTTAATGGCTAAAAATTCTTGACCAACTGCGATACCTAATTCTGACGGTAACGTTACTGCTACTGAATTACCTTGTTTACGTGCTTTAACAATTGTCATCATACTACCTCCATATGTATAACTTAATTATACATGTATTATTAAGTATAATCAATCTCTATCGCAGCTTATACTTTTACAATTTCATTCATCATGTTATAATTGCGTATAGAAAAAGGAAGTAGCTCGAACTACTCCCTTTAACATCAATAGCCTGCTAAGCAGTGACTATTCAACTAGTTAGTTAATAACCACGACCCGCGAAGTCGAGTGGTTATTTTTTTGTTGATTTTTTATCAACTCAACAACCAATGCTAGTAAGGCAACTATAAAAGTGCCAAACATCAACATGAGCTGTAAAGCGTCTAAAACAGACACCAGGCTTTTCCTTTCCTAGAGTTCGTGTTTATAGGTTTTACACCATAAGCACCACCTCTTTTCTGTTGAAAGAATAGCCACCACTAACTTGAAGTGGACCCCAATAGTTGGACAAAATAGAATTAATTAACTAGCGGACTCAGTGGTGAGTTGTCGATATTGAACCGGCGACAGACCATTGAGTTTTTGTTTGATACGGTGATTGTTGTAATAATTGATAAAGTCATCAACGACCACTTTGAAATCATGAAATGATTCGTACTGTTTATGATGCACGATATTGGCTTTCAAAATATGGAAGAAGCTCTCAATCGGTGCATTGTCGACTGGTGTTGATTTTCGGCTCATGCTTTGCGTCATGCCAAAATCCTTTAACGTTTTAATAAACAGCGGTGTCTGATAATGGAATCCCTGATCACTATGAATAATAGCCCCACGATATTTTGACAATGATTTTAATGGCCGTATGACAAGCGCCATGGTTGGTGTTTTGGCTAAATGATACGACAGGACTTCGCCTGCATATAAATCGACGAACGCTGTCAAATAAGCTTTATTATGATCGTCCAACTGAATTTCAGTGACGTCTGTGACAATCTTTTGGTAAGGTGTGTCAGCTTGAAAGTCGCGTTTAATGACACGTTCGGCAATCCGCCCAACCGTAGCGCGATATGAATTATAGCGACGCTTACGCGTGTTATACGTGGTGCTGAGGAGTGCGTTTTGACGCATAATGCGGAGCACGCGCTTGTGGTTAACCAAATAACCTTGGTCGTGCAACAACGTTGTCACGCGACGATAACCATATTCATTTTGGAATTGGGGTGACTTAATCTGACGGATGACGTCAGCTATTTTGTGATCTGATGACGTGTTGACTGGATGCGCTTCCAGATAGTAATAGGTACTGCGTTTCAAGTCGATTAGCGTCAATAAATCATCTAATTTGAATAATTTAGTCCGCCTTAGTGACGTTACTGCCGTTTGTTTTTCTCGGTTCGTTGATCCAGTAAGGCTTTTAATTTTTCTAATATCGCCACTTTCATCTTGAGTTGATAATTCTCTTGCTTTAAGTCAGCGAGTTCTTGTTGTTCGGGTGTGAGTGGATGAATGCGCTTGCGTCCCATAGTCGGTGGTCTGCCTTTCGGTTTAGGTTTTAACCCATTGTAACCGAAAATACGGTAAGCTCTCAACCAATTAGCAATCGTCGTGCTTGGAAAAACAGCGAAATAGCGCGCAGTCTCTGTCTGTGAGTGTGTTACACGATAATTCAATACGGTCATTTTGAATTCTGGTGAATAGACTCTGTGATTTTTAGACCCAATTGATCCAGTTATCAGAAACTCATCTCGCCACTCAGAGATTGCTTGGTGACTCTTAATATCATATTTTTTGATTAACGCACGTAAACCAGTTTGACCAGACAGCCATTCTTTGACGACCGTTAGTTTAAATGCATTTGAATATTTAGACATAAGAATACCCGATAACTTTCTGAACAGATTTTTATTCTGTCCAAGTTATCGGGTTCACATCAAACTTAACTATCGACTGTTCTATTTTAACATATTAGCGATAAGCTTTTTCGGCTTGTGCCATGTCACCAGCTTTAACTGTCTGATAGGCACGTTGCATAGCAACCAATGGCTCATCAACCGTTATTTTTTCAACCCGTCCATAAATATCTTTCATGAAACACTGTCCCATGACCATATTGCCTAATTCTTTGATGTTGTCATCATTAACTGCCAAACCAACATGTTGTAAAATATCTGGCTGTTCCTTATCCTCATCAAAGGCAAATAAAACACCAAAATTATCACTTTTAACATCATGAACTGATTGTGTCACTGGAATTAACAAGTTATTGGCAGAACGTCCAATACGTGCCATTTCATTAAAAATACGACTACCAATATCAGACGTTGTAAACGTCCAAGCTTCATCAAATATTTCAACCGTTTTTTCATCATAATCCCGTGTCGCAAACGTCCGACTAAAAACCCCTAACACCGTCATCATAATCATACTTGCTACCTCAAATTCGGTGTAATCCTGTTTGGCTTTGTCGTGTCGTGGCAAAGTTAATCCTGCTGTTTCAAGAATGGTAATCCGATTGTTTAACTTCAAGCCCTCACTTTCACCATGTGAAAAGACTAGAGATAATGAGCTACGAGTAACCTTACCTGATAAAAACTTAGCTAAATGTTTCACGTCGTCATCTTCATTTTGGGCTAATTCTTCAATGACATCTAACATACCAACGGTTTCACCAGCTTGTCGCTTTTGAATAATTTTATTAATGGCAAGATCTAATTCTGTTTCCGCAATTAAGGAACCATAATCACGGTAAATTTGCTTAAAAATTTCTTGTACCGTAGCCTTTAAGCTTTCTTCACCCGACTGTGTTTGTCCCATTGTATGACGCACATCAATCACAATAAAGGGATCCAAAACACCATAATTTGTTTTATCAGAGACATCAAGCGTCACAAAACGCACATTATTCAATAATGTATATTCATCTGGATAATCTGCTTTAAAGGTCTGATCATTTAATACTGCTGAATACCATTTACGCATTTCCTGCTTAGGATCAAAGTAGATTGCTTTGGCATTTGAAAGTTGAATAATTTTCAAAATAATTTTAGTGAGGTAAGACTTTCCTCTACCTGTCTTACCCGTAATCATAATATTAGGGCTTGTTGTGCTAGTCGATCCGTCTAAAATTTCGTTGGTAATCAACGGATTAAAAAAGACCAAGCGCTTTGAACTGTCTAATGCGTCCTGAGTACTATTGGCAACTGTTTTTGGCGCACCACGTCCAATATAAAAGCCAATGTTACTACCAACTTGCTGATTGACCGCAAACAACAACTCACCGATACCCTCACTGGTCAATAATTGCACCCAATAACGGTTTTGGGACACATCAGAACCCATTAAATCGTAATAGAAAAGACGTTTTTGTTCACCAATTGGTTTCACAATAATCACGTCCATACTCTTAAAAAACTCGATTAAATTATCAACACGATCATGTAGCGTTTCAATATCTTCCGCTGATACCGTAAATGTGACTAAGGTTGAAAAAAAGTTTTTCTTTTCTGAAATGTGATCGTTTAGCACTTCGGCTATTTCAACCGTATTGTCATCTTTACTAGAAGAAAATCCCTCCGCTTGATAACGCTCTTTCACATTATTACTAGCAGTCTTTAACGATTGACCAGCACGAACCGATAAGCCATAAATACCCTCTGACTTATAATAATGAGCTTTCAAATTGATGTCGATTGGATAACTCATATTTTGTACCAAGCGGAATAAATGAAACCCTGTGATGTTTTCTGGCGTTGTCGATAACACTAATTTGGCAACATAGCGCACATTATCATCATTAACCAATTTAACGTAGCCACTCACTGCCCCGTCATCAATCACAGTATCACTTAATTTGACAATATCACGTTCTTGTCCGACTTTTCTAAAATCATGTAGCTGTCCCTGGATAAAGTTATTACGCATTAAATGAACTAATTCATCAGTGGTCAAACGCCTGGTATGATCCAAATAGCTAACTTTTTCATAAGCCTGTTTTTCACTCGGTCTAAAATAATCAAACAGTTTTTCATCAAATGGCTTTTCATAATTAAACCAACCAGCCAACTCATCTACAAAGTTATTCATAGCATTAGTGGCTTGTTTAATCACTTTACCAGAATTTTGATTATGTAATTTGATACCCAAAACAAAACGCTCAATTGTCTGTGACACACCAGTAGCCGTAATGGCACTAATTTCATCTACAATCATTTGAACAGGTGTCTCACCCATATCGGTTGCTAAAGACGGTTGCAATTCTTTATAACGATTGACTAAATCCAAATCACGATTATAAAGACGTAATTCAAAATCTTCAAAATCAGCGAGCCGATCAAATAACAGACTCAATTGTGTTTGTCGTTTAGAAATACCGGCCTCATCATTATCTGAAATACTTAGTGCTTCAATATTGAAATATGCCCAGGCTTCATTGTCCTGGGTTGATAAAATATTATCTTTCACGGCTTTAAATGGTACTGCTAGTTTCATTGATGTCTCCTTATTTTTTATTTGTTATGTACCTACAAAGTCAAAGCTTTGTAGTATCTTCAATTGACAATAGCGTTATAATATAAATCAGTTAGTTAAGTTTGTCAGCAACGCTCAAAAATATATGAAATCTTCCTTTTATGAATATATGACGTTTTCATCATCCAATGACTTAACTAACTTAACTACTGTTGTCGCATCAACAGTAGTTTTTTTAATGACATTAACTCATGTGATTATTTTCTCTATTTAGGTGTATAATCGTTTCTGTTGGGTAAGCAGCTCTCTTTTCGTTTTACAAAATATAATGCTAACTTTTCTTACCCAATTTTGACCACTGACCTCATCATCAGTGGTCTTTTTTAGTAAACAATTACTCTTCTTGTATCTTCCAACACAAAACCATTCTTAATGCGCCACCTGATTTGAATTAAACCGTTCGCATCAAAATAGCGCAATTCAAGGGTAGTTTTGAGATACGTCCACTTAATATCAGTGACATTAAGGTCATAGAGATAAGCATTATAAATCGCTTTAAATTCAGCAACTAACACTACAACTCTACATAATCGCCATGAGGTAGCTTCGCGAAATCACCACCCAAAATAAGATCATGTCCGTACTTCTTAAAGTCAAAGTAGGTCTCAATCTCATCATTGGATAGTTGACCAACACCACCACGCCTTGCGATCACTTCGTTGGCTAAGTCATCTTCATCTTCTGCCTTAATAATCATTAAATTCTCAACTTGATTATCAATTGTGTTGTCAAGTAAAACTAACCCTTGATCATATAAATCAGCTAGAGTTTTTTCATCAACACCATTTTCAACAGCTCTTTTGGCACTCACAACAATGTTATTGAGCTTAACAATCGACTCATAAGGATCTATTTTAAATGGTGCTTCATAATCACTAATCATGATTTCTTCGTTACCAGTATCTGATCCAATCGCGCCTTTTTCAGTTAAAACTTGTGTTACCCGACTAGGTGCCACTGGCAATGTAAACCACTGACCAAGAGACGGCACATTCACAGCACCAACAAATATTTTAATTTCACTAAACTTAATCATTAAAAAAACACCCCCTTTAGGTGCGAACTCATCAATTTTTAAAACGTTTGAATATCAATGCGCCTGTCATTGCCAAAACGCCTGAAACAGCACTTAAAATACCAATTGACGATTTTGCTTGTGTAGCATGTGTTTCTGGTAAAGCTTTAGCAACAGCGTCATCTAGCTTTTGCTTTGCTTCAACTACCTTATCATTGCTAGCGTCTTTATCATTAGCTGTTAGCGCTTGATTATAGGCTTCCACAGCACGGGCGACACTAGGAACACTAGCGACTTGTGTTGGGACTGACACAACGTTACCAGAGCTATCGGGTGTGACATCAACTGGTTTCACATGATTAGTTTCACCATTATCATTCTTATCAGGTGTTGTCGGTGTCAAAGGTACTGTGTTGTTATCGCTTGATGAACTCGATCCACCAGCGTTTGAATTATCTGTCCCACCATTATTTGATGATGAGCCACCTTGATCACTTGATGAATTCGATCCACCATTGTCTGATGATGAACCCCCATTATCACTTGATGAACTCGATCCACTATTATCATCTGGCAGTGTTGAACCGTTGTCATTATCATCACCTGGTGTTGGCGTTGGTGTATCAGTGCCACTATTGTCACTTGATGAATTTGAGCTACCATTATCTGATGATGAGCTTGAACCTGTGTCGCCACCTGGCAAATTACTATCATCATTATCGCAAAAATTATCACTTGATGATGTCGCACTTGCCACTGGATCAACACTGGCCGTTAAGGCGACTGCTTTTACTTGTGGCAATACAGTAGCAGTGGCTTGTACTGATTGTGCTGTACTAGTATCAGTTGTTGGTACAGTATCAGCGTTGACTGCTTGATAACCTAATGCTAAAGCACCAAGCACTGAACCTGCGATTAAAAGTTGTTTCTGCAACATGAATATTGTCTCCTAACAATTTAATATGATTGGGCTTCACACCCCATTTGGTTATATTCTGTGATAACGTCACGACCAGCAGTTAATCTAATTAGTTTTGTTTCTTAAACTTCTTGCTAATTGCACCAAGCAAACCCAGACTAGCAATACTTGCCATAATACCTAATACTGCACCGCTACCTTGCTCTTTAGCATTGGTATGTGGCAAAATACTTGCCGTCTCAACTGCCTTTGGTGTGGCTGGTGTTGCAGGCGATACTGTCTTTTCAACCTTAGGTGTCTTTGTGATGTTGTAATAATGCACCTCAACTTTTTGTACCTGTGGCTTATCAGCCGTTGGCATATCAGCTACGGTAATCTTATGAACGCTTGCCTTTGGGGCAACTGGCGCCGTTGGCTCTTGTTCATAATCAGGTGACTTTGGCGTCACATTAGTGTTTTTAATTTGCCATTCAACTTGACCATGTGTATTCCAAATCCAGTTATCATCAACTGTTAAGAATTGAATAGCCGAACTTGTCGCATTAGGTGCTAATGTAAACGTCTTGTTAATCGCAGTCGTGGTATTGATGTTCTTGGTAAAGGTTGTATTTCCGTTATGATAAACAGAGAACAGTTCCTTACCGTTCAAATCATAAACATGGAAGTTAATGTTTTGGTTAACAGCCGAGTTTTGATAATAGTTTGTATAGGTGTATGAGTACAACTCAATTGATGAAACGGTGATTGTTTCTGAACCGTCCCCATTGGCAACAACTTTCCAATTGACCTTACCCTTTAGCACACCATGACCAATCACATGCACACCGTCATTCATATCATGTTCAAGCGTGAATTCCCCTGTCTTTTGATTAACAGTAGAAGTCATAAAGGTTTTGTATTGACCACTTGATGCATCAGTTTGTGTCTTAGCACTCATACTAATTTCGGTATTAACCGCTTTTTCAAACTCTGCCACTGCCTTATCATAGGCTGCTTTTTTATCAGCGTTTGCCTTATCAACGGCTGCCTTTTTGGATTGATAATCTGCGACTTGCTTTTGATATTCAGCGGTCAAATTAGCCAAAGTTTGGGCATCTTGATTTTGTGTTGCGACACCATCCGCAATCGCTTTATTGTACAAATCAATGTTATAAGCCATTGCATCTAACATATCTTGACCCGCTAGGCCTTTCAATGACTTGTATTCTGGAGCAGTCTTTGAAACTTCAACACTAACTTCAATACCAGCCTTTTGTGTGGCATCAACCTGCTTATCTAAATCAGATGTAGACTTATCTAAATCGGCTTGCCCCTTTGCCGTGGCATCTGTTTGTTCTGTAGTTGCCGTTTGATAAGCCTGAGCGTTTGCTTGTTGTTTTGCCGTGGCATCTTTGACCGCTTGGTCTTGCTTATTCAAATCAGATAGCACTTCATTTGTTTTTGATGAAGCGTTGTCATCATTGATTGTGACATCAGTTGTCTTACCAGTGGTCACATCAACGCCAGCTTTTGAAGCTGTATCTGCGTCATTCTTAACAGTATCTTGTGCCTTATCGACACTATCTTTTGCTTGGTCTTGTGTCACACTTGAACCAGCCGTTGTCGGCACCGTGCTTTTTTCAGCAGTTGATGAAACTGTATCAGCCTTAGCCGTATCATCAGTTTTACTCTGATCAGTTGATGAAGCAGTCAATTGCACTTGCTTATCATCTTGTGCTGTATCAGTTGTTTGCACGGCTTGTGCGTCAGTGTTTGCAACTGTGTCAGCATTTACTTGTGTGGTATTAGCACTCACAGCAACACCAGCTACCGCAACAGCTCCGATTACCCACAACTTACCTGATTTGTATAACTTGTACGTCTTTGAATTTTCCATAATTTTTTATAAATAAAAAGCGCCCATTTTTGCGCTTATCCTTTCTGATTTTTAACGTCAATCATGACTTTTAGATTTTTCAACAATAATTGGTGTATCTGCCATGTGACTAGCTTCAAAATAACCAGTTGGCAAGACACGATCATGATAATAAACTGTCCGACTTAGAATTTTTTTAACACCAAATGTCACAATTGAAATAGCATACTGCACTAATCCTAAGCCGTCAGGCTTAACTCTGTTTGATAAAGAGACAATCCCAACAGGCATCGCAATATATGCGCCCACATAAACTAATTTACCTAAGTCAGAGTTAGCATGATAAAAGGCTTGCAATGGTACGTGAAAAATAAGATAAATAACAACGACTGAAGAAAAAAATATAATGGCTGGTTTCAAACTAATCCCAACAGGTAAGCTATATTCATCTGAAATTTTGCGAATGACAATATCTTGCTTCAACGCCTTTTGATAGTTATAAACTTCTGCCATATTAACCAAATATATTTTTAAAGATACCGCCAATAGAATTAAGGACAGTATCTGGACTTTTAACAACGAAGTAGACCAAACCACCAACAGCAAGGCTGACTATCATTTGTCCAATTGACCCTTTTATAAAGTGTCTGACAACTAAATACATAATACCCATTGCAATAAACGCTGATACCCAACCAGCTACTTCTGATTGAAGACCCGTAAAGCTGATAGATCCCGTGGGAATTTGAAACATAAAATTTGTTACGATTGCTTTCATCATAACCTCCTCTTAATTTAGTAGACCGCCTTGTGTATGGATCATCTTAACCACATAATAAATTGATCCCTTTGGAGAAACGGTCAAGGTAATCTGTTCTGAATGTTCAAGCTTTGTCTCGGTGTCTGTTAATGTCAAAAGATACTTAATGTTCATGCTATTCTTAGAACCTGAAACGTTGACTTGATCAATACTCTTAACGGCGTATTGTCCCTCTAGTCCCTCTGGCTCTTTCATGATTAAGGACATATCACTAGCTTTTGAACTCACATACTTCTCACTAAAGGCTTTGACAAAGGCTTGAACTTTATCACTGCTTGCCAAAGTGGCATTATTGGTATCATCTTGATCAATCTTGCCAACATGTCCGACAATATCTTGTTCGGTTGTGGCATAAGGTAACGCCAAAACAGTGTACTGCCCTGCTTTTTGAGCAAAAGGCAAATTAAAAACGCGAATCATTGTATTTTTATCGTTGCCAACTGTATAGCCAACTTGATACTGTGCAATCTTCACGTCATTTTTGGTAAACGTATTTAATAATCTGGATCCCACATACGTCTCTTTTTGTGCGTCCTGATTATCATAAATTGTGCTACTGATATTAGTGGCAAAATACTTTTTTAAGGCTTTCAAACGTTTTTGCTTATCATCATCATTATCTGACTGCGTGAAATAGGTTTGAAAAAAAACTTGTGCATAACGATTAAGACTAGGTGAATAAACACTTTGTCCCATACTAGCCTTTTCTAGCTTGTCATCATACGTTTTCATCTTAGCAATCAACTGATGATTAGTTTGGCTCACATTACTAGCTTTAATAAAAGCAATTGCACCACTCAAACCAACTAACACCAGGGCAATTTTAACAAAACGCCTAATCCACTTGCCCCGTTTTTGGACTTTGGCATAAGGTAATGATTGATCTGGTTTATCATGGGATTTCACATAACCTTTTTTTAACGCTTTTAATTTATCTAGCACAAAATTACATACCTCCGAAACGATCTACTTTTTGCGTAATGTCTTCGGCTAAATTGATGACGTTGTCCGCCACCTTTGGCAATGACTTATATTGCTTGTTCAACACAGACAAGTTACGACGTAGGCTAGCAAGGTCATCACCAATTAAATCACTCCACTTTGGATCATTTTCCATGATTTCTTTAGCCTTGTTCACAGCAGCATATAAATTACCGTCTTCAATTTTTGATAATGCCTTAAAATTAGCGACTTCTGTTGCAGTAGCGCTAAGTGCTTTTTTGAATTGTGTTCCTTGTTCTGACATCTGTGTGTCCTCCAATTTTTAACTTTTAAAAAGGTAAGTTGACCTTTTCGGCAACTGACAATAATTTCTTTTGACGCGGACTTAATTCTGCGTCGTCAATAATTTCATCTATCGTTTCTTGACCAAAATATAGGATCAAGGCTTTTAACGTTGGTGCAACTTGTGTAATAAACCAATCAAGCGAACGCGCCATAGATAAATCGACTGGTTGCGCAACATACTCAACGACACTAGCCTGTTGCAAAAAGGCACGCCATGGCGCCCATTGCTGTAACTTATCAATCTCTTTCTGCGCCATTTTATCAACGGGCACATCATAGAATCTAACGTATTCTTGAAAGTAGGCAAATAATTCGGGTCCGACTTTACGTTTTTCGACAAGGTGCTGGGCTAGTGTTTGTGCACGATCCTGCTTTAATTCAATTTCATAACGATTTTTTATGCCAATTTCTTCATGTGGAATATGTCTTTTGGTCGCCTGTTCCTTGTCTTTTTCATAAAAACGAAAGAAAACTTGACCACTGCGCGAACCAAAATACATGGTTGCACCACCTGATTGACCATTACCGATAAAGGTTGGCTCACTTCTAAATTTTTGCGTGTAGCGCTTAGCTTCAACAATCTTGTAGAGATCAAAAATATTAAAAATTCGTTCCATATCGTTAAAAGCATAATCAATTCGTGTCACATGACCACCGTTATCCAAAGCAAGGCTTAGAAAATCAAAGATATTTCTATCTTGTTGCATGAGCATGTTTTCCAAAATACGTATGCCTTGCCCTGATACCGTGATCAAACTTTCTGGCGCGTCTTTTTTGCCATACACGGTGATAAATGCTTGACCTGCAAAAGCGTAGGTAATTGAATAGCCAAAACGTCCACCGTCACGTTGAATAAATAAATCATATCCCGACTGTAAAAGCGTCTTGACTAACCATTCCGCAGTACGCATTTTAAACGAAATACTTAAATAATCCAGCCATAAGCTCATGCCGTCTGCATTCAACAACACTCTTAGCGTATGACGTTGATCTGCATTTAATAGCCTGGCAATCACCTCATCACTACGTTCAATTTTGTTGATATAAGTGGGGCGCGACACGTTCAAAAATAATGCCATTTGCGCCTGGGTTAATTCTAATTCTTGTCGAAACGCTACTAAATCAACACCCGTGGTTGTTTCATAATCTAACTTAAAATATTTCTCTGACATGTTTTACTTGTTTGTAAATAACGTCCCAAATCTGCATACGATCCATTTTTTCATCAACAGACTTTGTAGCAAACGTCATGTACCAATCACCCTCTCCTTTCTGATAGACCTGTTCTGGATCCACAATAGTCCCCAATGCAAGCGCTGGGGGTAATTTATCACCTGCAACTTGATATACCCGTGTATCAATGACATGATCGTCTAGAAAATGACCAAATAAAAACGCATAACCTGTATTATGCGTTGTGCCATATAATTCATTTGGTAAAATACCAAGATATTGATATAACAATTATCGTTTAAATAACCTCTTTTCTACTTTTATTAGATTAAATCTAATAATTAAGCAAATTTTTCATATCGTTTTATCATTATTACAGACGTTTTTACACGAATATTAAACCGCTGTAAATCAACGCCCCGTAAGAATGAGGGCTTTTTGCCTGTTGGCTTTTCTGTAAATTTACCCCCCCTATTAGTAATTTGGGGGGTTGGCGAATTTGATCAAATGATTGTACGTTATTCAGCGCACAATCGGCTACAAAGACACAACGGCACGTAATCCCCTTTTCAAACGCCACCACTCGCGCACCAGCAGAGCTGGGCGCTTCCTTTTCCACAGCAGAGCTGTTCCATGGCTGAAAAGGGTCAACGTGCTGTAAGTGCTTTGCTTAACGCCTCATGCACCCCGACTGCCTACAATCACTAAATCAAATTAGACCTGCCAAATGACTAATAGGATTATTCATTAAAAAAATCTATTCATGATAAAATAGACCTGTTAGACATAGATTAACCCTTTCAAACTTTCAAAAACATGCGTCCACAAAACGCTAATTAAAGTTAAGAAAGGTGGTAATCTATATGTCATACAACAAAAAGCTTTTACGTTGTTACCGTTGTGGCAATATTATGTCGCGCCACAATGGTTGGGTTATCTGTCATAATCGGCATTGCAACTGCGGAAAACTAAGACATTCCCTCTACAATATACAAAGAAAATGAACATAGAATTGTCTAACCAAACACCTGTGAGGTGTTTTTTCTATACATTTAACTCAATATATTTAGCACTTTTACTATCCAAAAAGTCCTTAATCTCACCCATTGGATCAACTGGACTAGCTGGATATTGCTGACCTAATTCATCAAAATACTTAAACGGCACAAAGTCTTTAGGAATAACAGGCGCAAAAAATGATCTAGCTTGCCCTGGTGTCATAGCTAAATAACCCCAACCCTTTAAATTTTTTGAGAGTTCCTTAAACTGCACTTCGTCAACATCATCAGGGAACATCATAGACAGTCCACTAGATTTCATCTTACCAAGTGCCACACGGAACTGGAATTGATCACGAGACGCACTACCAATCGTATCAGCCGTTGGTTTCTGCATAGCAATCGCTACAAAGTAACCTAATTGACGACCTAACATAGTGATTTGTCCCAAAATTTGCTGTATCGCTTCACTTTCGTTATATTTCAGACCAGAAACAAACGCACCAAATTCATCAAAAACAAAAAAATGTGGTTTCAAACCATACTTACGATAGTTGCCAACATTTTCTTCTAAATTATCATTCAATAGATCATGATATTCACGACCACGCTTAATCATTTCAAGATAAAAACGATAAAATGATTTTAGAATACGATCACGACCATAAGTGACACGATATTTGAGTGAAGCTGTTTTACCAAGCACTGATAAATCAGTCTCTTTTGGATCCGCAACATCAACAATCGCACCACTTTTAATCAGACCATTCAACAAACTAAACAAAAAGAATGATTTACCAGAACCCGTATCACCAGAAATAAGTGCCTGGGGATATTTTTCATAATCCCAAACCACCCCTTTCATAATTTCAATCGTATGATCTGTTATGGTCATGTCAGATAAGCCTAAGCGTAATCCCAACGGATTAGAAATAAAGTCAAATGACTTAAACCCAAAAATATCGTTCGTCCCCACACCATCAGCAAACAACATAGCCGACATAGGTTGTGAAATACGTCGATCACGAAAACGATCTTGATACTTTTGTCCGTCCATTGGTAAATAGATTGAAAAACCAACCTTACCATTATTTTTTAAACTTACTTTTGGCAACTTAATTTTTTGTTTTACCAATGCCAACCACCTTTCTCACCACCCAAATTGAAACTCAAATGGTGCTCTTTGTCATCAACTTCCTTGGCCAAATAATATTGATTAGCAATTAGCCAATTAGATAAGCGTTCTAAACGAAAAACAGTCGCCCAAAAGCCTTGAAATTGATAAGTCTTCCAATACCAATAACTTGCACCAAGCACTAAGACAACCATAGCAATCAAAGTTAAATAAAGACCTGGTAACAAACTATTAACGAAAGCCAACCAATCAACTTGTGTGACCAATGTTTTTATAAAACTAATTAAGCCTTTACTAGGTGGCATGATAGCAAGTAACCGAAAAACAATCGTGATCAAAAATACGACCACTGGCACAAGACCAATTGCAATAAAAACATCACGTCTTAAATGCCTATGCCAATAACGAACACGGAAACCACGGGGAAATAATTTACTCATTGATTAACCCCTTTCCTGCCATTACTTAGTTTTTGCTTCAGAAGGCTTAGCAGTTGTTTGTGCCTTATTATCAGTAGTTGCCTTTGAAATACCACTAGCAGAGAAGAACAAAACATCTTGATCTGGATCATCATTGGTTGAACCGTCAAATAATGACACAACCAAATTTTCAAATTCAACCTTATCAAATGGCTTAAGGGCACCCTCTGGGAATACGCCCACAGGAACACGAACTGTTAATGCCTTACCATTTTCATCACTCACACGAACATCTTTAGCAATCAAATCACCAACACGGGAACCACGATCTTGTTGTTCCTGATAATTCAAAGCCTCAAAGACATCACGAGTGGCACCATACATGAATGGACCCGTAAAGAAATCTGTATCAACAACAGGGAAATACTCACCCTTAACCACAACCATAGTACGGGCTGACTCATTCGCCCAGGTAGTAGCTACTGCTTCATTCTCTTTTTTAATAACAGCAGTCAAACCAGAAACCTTAGTACGTGAACCACTAATTGGCACCAAATCTAGTGTCATATTCTCAAACTTCACAGCATCTTTTGGTTTCAAACCCTCTGGCAACTTACCAACTGGTGTAACAGTCAAGGCATCAGCGTCAGAACCTTCAATCAAAAACTGTGGTCGTCCATTATCAGGTGTTCCTAAATACAAAAACTTCAAGTTACCCTTATCAGGTAACAACTTCAACATCTTACTCATAAAAATTAAAACTCGCTTTCTTAATCAAAATAAAAAGAACACTTTAGATTAAACAATCAAAATGTTCTTAGCAACAATACATTAAATTTTAGTCTCAACCAACACATGAAACGCATACTTACCAGCCAATGGCTTTAAATCAGCTAACAATTCTGCATGTTCCCTTGATGTCATGAGACGTTGATAATCACTACGTACGACGAGAACAAATTTTTGTTTGTCATCATCCATCATTATCGTCCTTTCTTTCACTAAACTCCATCATCAAAAAACTTATTATCTTATAAAAATTAAAATCAAAAATGTAACTATACTTTGATCTTGAGCTACAAATTGCACGCTCCACATTCACACTGCTTCATGGCACACTAAATAAACCTAAAATCGAATAAAACCTTATTCTCGGACACCATTGATATTCTATTTATCTCATTGTCCTTGGATCCCCTGACATCAACCAGACGATTACGGTGTTTTAATAGTGCAACGTCAGAACTCAAATCAAAGTAACGCTGCGACCCGAAATCAATCGACCCTCCGTAACTATCGCTACAATTTCAACAATAACTTGCCATGTTTAACCTTAATTTTTAACAAATTATTGTTTTTTCCATCAAAAACCGTTATGCTAAAGGTGCAAACTTTTAAACGAATGATGGTTATCTTTGTAACTTGATATTCAATTATTTGGGGACACTTATGTGTCCTTTTTTATTTCACAATTAAACTTGTGATTCTACTAGTTACAAAATTTAATGATAATACTCAATGTGATCTTCTAACCATTTTTTTACCGCTGCCTTAGGATAGACAGTTGATTTAACACCGGTGGCTGCATCTTCTATCTCAATGTGCGGTAACCGATATCTAATACGAGAAAAATACGTTCTACCAAGACCAGTTTCTGCGGCAGCTTGGCTATCAGATTTCCATACAATCACATCATTTTGACGATGAAGCTTGTCAAGTTCTGTTATTTGTTGAGAAAACAATTTTTCCATATTATCTATTACATCATTTAATTCAACTTCAGCCATAAAATACCTTGCTATCTCAATGGATTACTACTTCCTAACTTTCTATATACTGTATGACCGGGTCTTTATTACGATTAAACCGTTTTCCAGAACAAAAAATAAGCTCATCATAACTAACATTAAAATATTTCTCAATATTCCTAAGTACAGCTGTACTGGGAACAGTTCTCCCCTGTTCATAATTTTGCCAAGTTCGTTTAGAAATACCAGCAATTCGAGCCATTTCACGTTGGTTTAGATTAAAGTTAGCTCGAAGAGCTTTCAACGTTACCTTCATGTCTCCTCCTTTCTGAACAACTTTATTTTATTACGGTTAAATCGTAATGTCAATAGAAAATAATGAACGAGACTAGTTTGGTTTGATTTATTTACGGTTTGGCCGTATAATATTAATATAAAATCACTTGAAAGGTCAACGTTATGAGCTCATTAGGCAATAAAAAAATTATGTCGCAAAATATTTCTCGACTAATGAAATCAAAGGGTGTGACACGCAACAAAATGTCCGACGATTTAGCAATTAGTTACACAACACTGACTGACTGGATAAAAGGCAATACTTATCCGCGAATTGATAAAATTGAAATGATGTCAAACTATTTTGGTGTGCCAAAATCAACCCTTATCGAATCCGAAAGTTCGTTAAATATTAGTGATAAGGTAAATGCCATTTTAGCCAACCTCTCTATTACCCGCCAAAAAAAGGTATTAGCTTATAGCGAGCACCAATACCAACTACAAAATAGTCAACCACGACTTTTTAAGCGTCCGAAACAAGATATTGAACTATACGGTGCCGTCTCTGCTGGCACAGGAGAATATTTGAGTGACGAATATCGAGAAACCATCTCATATGACGGTATCGTACCTGATCATGATTATGCAGTTATCGTCAATGGTGATTCGATGTTACCCTTATTTGAAGACAAGCAGATAATTTTTGTCAAAAAAAGAACCGATATTCGCTCAGGACAAATTGTTATTGCAAACTATGATCAGCAAGCTTATGTCAAAAAGTTTGTTAGTGATGATAGTGGCGCACGGTTTGTTTCACTCAATAAAAAATATGATGATATGCCCATTAATGCCAACCATGAAACATCAATTTTTGGAGTGGTCGTTCTTTAAAAACAAAAGCTTAAAAATATTCTAATATTATCTTTAATTTATCTCGATATTAGTCCACATGGTCATGACTATAAACTGCCCTACTTCCTAGTTAAACACCTTGCTATCGTTTAAAATACAGGAAGGATAACAAAAAATGAGGTACACATATAAGAAAGAACGACGAGACCCACAAATACAAAGCTATATAACTACACAAGGCAAAAAATGGCGAATAAAATTTTCAATTACCGCACGCAACCAAAAGAAATTCATTGAAAAAAACGGTTTTAGATCTTTTGACGAAGCTAGGGCGGCTAAACAAGATCTCTTAAATCAAGTTTCAACAAATTTTAATAATAAAAACATCACCGTATACGCATATTTCAACCAATACTGCCAGGAAAAAATTGACAATGGTTCTTGGCGTTATACAACATATAAACAAAGTACTTATATGTTTGAAAAAAACGTATTTCCTACGTGGGGAGAGTTTAAATTAAAGGACGTAACACGTCTAGACTATCAATCATGGATTACTAAGTACGCAAAAACAAAAAGATATTCAAAAAATTACATGCGCTTACTTAACGGTCTTGTTGCAGGAGTATTTACTGATGCAGTTCTAAATGATGTAATAAGCAAAAGTCCTATACAAAAAATAAAAGTATCTGGCTCGCCCTCCAGGGACACTTCGATTACACGTTCAGAATTTAACACTGTCTTCAATTTCATTAAAGATTCAGAAAGATTAACACTCCAACAAAGAACAATGGCTTTGTTAACACTTATTGGACTACGTCACGAAGAGATTATGGGGATAAGAGTTAAGTATGTCAAACAAAACATGTTAGGCATTTTTGAAACTATCAATATACATGGACAAGTTTCCACACCAAAAACCTCCTCATCAAATCGTTGGGTCCCAATGCCGCCGATTATTGAAGAACACCTACAGCGATGCATTCAACAGTCGAAGTTGGTATATGCATCGAACAACTTGATTATGTCAAAAAATGATCTGATATTTGTCAATCATTTAGCAAAACAAGTACGATACTCTGAGCTATCAACAATATTCAAAATCATAAGTCACGAAACGAATATACATGTTTGGCCACACAAAATGAGACATGCATTTTCAACCATAGCTTTCGGTATACCCGGATTGAATCCTAAAGACATCGCAAACATTCTGGGCCATTCAAAAATTGATATGTCATTGTATTATAATAACGGTACTAAAGAAGGGCAAACAGACGCAATGGAAAAAATCATAAGCCTCTTCTAGCTCCCAACTTTTCCCCAACTATGTATGAAATATATATACAATTTAGTCAGTATATTAAATTAAAAACGTGATAAAGCCGCAGTATTATACAGTATATATGCTGTTTGCTTAAAACTTTATTATTATACCATCTCTTGACATTACTGCCAAAAACGACCTGCCAAAAATTTTCCAGAACAAGGACCGTACAACAGAAATAGCTTTTAACTACCAAAGAATTTTTCTGGCATATGTATGTCTCGGACAATTCCTACAACCTCCTAATACTAATTTTTGAATCAATCAAAAAAAGTTGACGATTATCACCATGGAGAATAATCGTCAACTTTTAATGTTAATAAGCATCTAATTATAAGAGCAACTTAATCGAAGTGAATGCTGTGGTTTTATAATAATCCACAGTCATTTTTGCCAAAATTTATTACCAATCAAAACACTGACACCCATGCCGCCCGCAACGCACAATGTAATAATCCCTAGAGCCGGCCGATGCAAACGGTTTAAACTATTTAATAAACGTGATACCAAAATGGCACCTGTTGCCCCATAAGGATGACCATACGCTAGTGCACCACCCAAAGGATTCAGTTGCTTCTCTGAAATGCCGAGTTGATCACAACATAGTATGGCTTGCACTGCAAATGCTTCGTTCAGCTCAACTACATCAATATCAGATATGGTTAGATGAAGCTGTGATAATAGCTTTTTTGTCGCCATTATGGGAGCAATTATAAACTCATTGGGGGCAACACCTACTGTAGCATGATCTAAATAATACCCTTGCGCATCTTTTACTTGATGACAGTCGCTTAAAAATGTTGCAGCTGCTCCATCATTGATTGGACAGCTATTACCCGCTGTCACTGTCCCATGTTCTCGAAAAGCCGATTTAAGTTGAGCCAATTGTTCCACGGAAGTATTAAAACGTGGACATTGGTCTTGATCAACTATGTGTTGATCAAGATCAAAAGGTATAATTTCTTGAATTATTTCTTTTCGTTCAAATGCTTTTTTAGCTTTCATGTGACTTTTGTAGGCGTATTCATCTTGCATGTTTCTTGAAATATGGTATTTTTCACCCATATTTTCTGCAATAATACCCATGTCTAAATCTAATTGCCCTTTGGGCACCATAGGAAAGCGCTGCATTCGCTTATTTGTCTGACTATCTATAATAGGGTTGGCAGTTGATGTACTTTCAACTCCACCTGCCAAAACAAATCTTGCATCCCCACTAACAATACTTTGAACGCCAGATATCACAGCCATCAATCCAGATGCACATTGACAATCAATAGTATAGGCCGGTGTGGCAACTGGTAATTGTGCTGCTAAAGCGCACCTTCGGGCCAAATTACCGCCTAAATTAGTAACGTTACCTAAAATGACTTGATCAATCTCTTTCTTTGACCAATGAGGGACGGTTGCTATTTACTGTTGGATCAATTGTGAAAATAGCTCTTCTGGTGTTTTGTTGACATAAATGCCGTTAATTTTTCCTATTGGCAATCTTTTAGCGCTAACAATAACCGCTTTTGGTACTATTTTTCTCATTGAATTTTTCCTTGTTCATATAAATATAGTATTTGTTGTCTAGAAATCTTATTATTGTCAGTTTTTGGAATTTTATCAACACTAATATATTTTGAAGGTAATTTATATGCTGGTAAAACATTAGCTAAAATTTTATCTAATTTTTCTGTGTCTATTAAATGAGTTGTCGTCATCACAATAATATTTTCACCGTAAATCACATTAGGCGCGCCAAAAACAACTACTTCATTTAAATATTTTTGTAAATACTTTTCAATTTCACTAGGATAAACTTTATTACCACCGTGATTAATAACATCACTTTTTCGCGCGTGAATGAATAACAGATTGTTTTGTAAAGTCCCAACATCGTCTGTAATGACCGAATTCCGAAAATCATCACCAATATATCCACTAAATAAATAAGGACTTTGCACTATTAATTCTTCGTTGTTGGTAAAACTAACATTTACATCAGGAAACAATTGTCCTACACAGCCATCTTTCTTACCACGATTAAGCAACTGCCAAGCAACTAGGCTCGTTTCTGAAGAGCCATACAATTCATATAATTTAATTTGTGGATGTTGTGCCCGCCATTTTGCTACCAATTGATTCGATATTTCGCCACCACAAGACACAACACCCAAAATATTATAATAGTTAAGCTCATATTTAATTCCAGACGACAAATAGGTAGGCACAGTGAAAAGCAACGTTTTTATGCCACTTGTTTGCTTTGATGACTTATTAAAAATTTGGAAGGCTTTTCCCAAGTATAAACTCAACAGTAGTGTGTGCATTCCAAGTGATGTTGACATTGGACTTGTGGTTGTCAGAAAACAATACTCATCTAGTTTATATATTTCATTACAAATTTCAAAACCTCGTTGCCAAGATTGCCAATTCCGTTGATAAATTTTTGGTGTTCCAGTAGTACCAGATGTTGCCCCACAAAATAAATAGTTATTATCATTATATTGTTGGTCATTATCATTGTTATCATGATCTGTTATAAATTGCCATTGATTTGCCACTCTAAGCAGTATTTTATCGATTCTATCTACATCATGTTTACTAATTACAACAGGCACACGTTTAGCGTAGTGGGTAGCAATAAATTGAGCAATAAATAACAGGCTTTCATCAGCAATTAAGACAATGTATTTTTTTTTAAAAGAATATTGTTTTAGCAATTCACGAGCATATTGAGCCAATTCGTCATAATTAAATTTTTCCCCTTCCACAATAACAGCTGTTTTGGTGCCATAATTCGACACCAGTTCGTCAAAATCAAAATACATGAATTAATCATCCTCTTTTTATAGCAGGTTATCAAAAAATGATGATTTGTGCAAATATGGTAGTGTATCATTATAGTATTGATAGAAATGAGCCGATTCGAAGTAATCGACCGCCGGCTTTTTCTCTACGTCATTTATAGCCTTTATCAGCTTATTTTGAAGCATAATCCATTCGCACAACCAAGCACAAGCGCATCTCGATTTAAATAACGTAATACTGAATTATTGCAGTTATCTGCGGACAATTACGTTCGTGTAAATCCTAAAACAAACGAAAAAGGAATAATTTAATCTATTTCTTTTCATCATCTTGGCGTGCTTCTTCGATCAAGTAAGCTATTAAACCTGTAACACTCATGCCTTTAAAATCAGCATATTTCTTTGCTCAAGCCATTGTATCATCTTATTCACTTAAAATAGTTACGCTGATGATTCATCTCCTTTTGTAATGATTACATTTGTAGTTAGCTCGAATTCGGTATAACCCTGTTTGGTATTGTCAAGAATTGACACACGATTGTTGAATATTAGGTCCTTAATTACTGCACTAAAAAAACGCCAGTAGGCGTTTTTTTAATCAATCAAATTGTTTGAGGTAATCTTTATAACCTTCTTCGTCAACGACCCAATCAAGTTCACCGATATATTCAGCATTAGGATCGTGATAAGCAAATTCATGTTTGAACTTATAAAGCCCATCAGAAACATCAAATTCACCAATGCCACCAAAATCATATTCGACTTTGCCCAGCGACAATCCCCATTTAAGCATCTCATATTGAATGGCAGCGGGTGCGTTATGTTTGCCAAATTCGCGATAAGAACCGGCATACATGTACCAAATTTCATCACCATAAGCAAAGCCTAAACCACCAGCAATCACTTGTCCTTCAAAATGAGCCAAGTAGACACGGAATAATCCTGTCCCTGCCCACAATTTTTGCATACGAAGGAAGTAGTCTAATGGTCTGTGGGTAATACCATGGTTTTTTGCCATTGCCACGTAGGTATCAAATAACGCCCGAACGTCATCTTCACTATCACCAAATGTAATTGTCACACCATCGCGAAATGCACGTCTGATATCATTACGAAGTTTAGGTTTGAAATGTAACATCAATTCATCTTCATTGGTAATTGGCGTAGCACCTTCACCACGACCATCGTAGTATAAGACGACATTCTTGCGTGGTTGAATATTGCCATGCATGTGTGTAACCTGCGTATTACGCGTTTGGAAACCTGCATCAAGATATTTTTGATTCAACTCATCAGAATACTGTACCTCAGGGTCCATTCTCAACAAGAAGACATTATCTGGTAAGGCTGCTAAAGCTTCCTTAATCAACTCCTTAATTAAATCAACATCTTCGATATCGGCAACCGGTCCACGTCCAGCATAAGCTAAAACTTTACCAGGGACGGCCTCAACTGTTAGCACTGACATAACTGCATCAATTTGACCATCTGTTTCATGATAAACATACACGTGGTTCCAGTTTGCTTTCAATTCACCCCATAGTGGATCTTGTGTGACTTGTCCTCTTGGATTTTCACGCACAAACTTTTGATATGCTGAGACTTTTGCTTGATCATCTAAATTTAAAATTGTCATTTAACTTATAATCCTGTCGTAATTGAACCGTAATTTTCAATGAAGTAAACCAACGTTTGCAATTCGTTGGTTAAGTCAACGTTTTGAACACGAACGTTGGCAGGTACTGTGACACGTAAAGGCGTAAAATTCAAAATACCTTTAACGCCGGCACTCACTAATTGATCTGTAATATCTTGAGCAACACCTTGTGGCACGGTTAAAATCGCAATGTTAATGCGCTGTGCACTAATCTGTTCCTTCAATTCACTCATTTTATAAATTGGAACACCGGCTAAAATAGTGCCTGTTCGCTTTTCATCAGCATCAAAGGCAGCAGAAATGCGCATATTTGACGATTGATGGAAGTTAAAGTTAAGTAAGGCTTGTCCCAAATTTCCAGCACCAATCAAAGCAACGTTAATCAAACTATCTTGGTCCAAAACATTGGCAAAAAAGTCTAGTAACGCTTTAACTTCATATCCATAACCTCTTTTACCTAGTGCACCAAAATAAGAAAAATCACGACGAATTGTCGCAGCATCGAACTTAATGGCATCACTTAATTCTGATGATGAAATACGATCTGTACCAGCATCATGTAAGAAAGTTAGATAACGAAAATAAATTGGTAACCGCTTAGCGGTTGCGCGTGGTATTTTTGGTTGTTGCGTCATAATATATCTCCAGTAATTTCACTTGTGAACTTTTGCATAGTAATTGTACCATATATTTAAGGCTTTTGCGAAAAGATAGTGAAATATTCACAATGATGTCACGATTGTAACAATTCAAAATCTAATCCTGGATCCGTGTTAAGATCCAAATCCGCAAAGATATTTTGTTTATAATTCCAGTAACCAGCAGCACCAATCATCGCAGCATTATCGCCGGTATATGTCAGTGGGACTGGAATAAATATTGTATCATTGAAGTCATTTAAAAGTGTCGTTAGTGACTCGCGCAATTGTGAATTAGCGGCAACACCACCAGCCAAAACAAAGCTTTTAACTGGATAATGACGTAATGCGCGCTCCGTGCGACCGATCAACGCATCCACAACAGCATTTTGAAAGCTGGTGGCTAAGTCATCTTGATTAATCGTTTCTTGTTTTTGTTCGGCATGATGCACGTAATTAATAACGGCACTCTTTAATCCTGAAAAACTAAAATCATAGTTATCTTCGTGGGCCATAGCCGTTGGAAATTTAATGGTTGCTTTACCTCGGTGTGCCATTTCATCAATGGTTTTACCGGCTGGATAAGGTAGTTTTAATAGCCTTCCGACTTTGTCAAAGCTTTCACCAGCGGCATCATCTCTCGTTTCACCTAATACTTCAAACTTATTCTCAGATGTCATTAAAACTAATTCAGTATGACCACCAGAAACCATCAGGGCCATAGCTGGATATACGATTGGTTGATTAAAATTGGCAGCAGAAATGTGTCCTGCTAGATGATTAACGGGTATGATTGGCAAGTCGTGCGCCAAGGCAAACGTTTTGGCCCCCATCAATCCAACCAGCAGCGACCCAACAAGACCGGGGCCATAAGTCACTGCAACCGCATCTAAATCAGATGGTTTAACCTGAGCTTGCGCCAAGGCATCATCAAGCACTCTGGTGATCCACTCAATATGATGACGACTCGCTACTTCAGGTACAATACCGCCAAAGCGTTGGTGGGAATTGATTTGCGTCGCAACACTATTACTCAACACAATATGCCCGTCTTCAACTACTGCTACACTGGTTTCATCAGCACTCGATTCAAATGCAATTATTTTAGTCAATTTTTCGCTCCATCATAATGGCATCATCACCATTTTTGTAATATTTTTCTCGTCGATAATAAGGTTGAAAACCAACTTTGTGATACAGTGCCTGTGCTGCTGTATTAGTGCTAGCTACTTCTAAAAGTACGCGCTTCGTTTTAGGCAAAGCAAAGACCGCCATCAGTAAGGCTTGTCCAATGCCTTGATGTTGAAATTTAGGCGAAACACCTAAACTACCAACTTCAACCTCATCTAAGATTTGCGTCGCGCCAAGAAAGCCACCTGTCGTCACAAAATAAATAGAACGTGGACTACCAAGTTCATGCTCAAATACTTCTTTTGGCCAAGGAGACGGCGCAAAAGACTCATTTGCTAATTGCCAAATGTCATCAAGATCTTCAATTGTTGCCCGTCTGATTATCAAAATTTAATGTCATTGAGACCGCATCTTCGTGGTCACCAAGATAATAGCCCTTCTTAATTTCTGTTTGCTCATAACCCAATTTACGATATAATGTCTGCGCATTGGTGTTAGATCGACGCGCTTCTAATGTCATTGTCGACATGTGCATGTTGTGTGCAAATTCGTGAATTGATTCAAGTAACATCGTACCAATACCGTGTTTCTGCCAAATTGGAACCACAGCAATATTAGTAATATGCATATCACCAATGTCTGAGCGATACGCTGCGCCGGCAAAAGCGATTACTTGTCCGCGACGTTCAACGACTAAATATAAACGGACATGTGGTCGCGATAATTCACTCATGAAATCACGCAATAACCACGGTGCAACGCCCTCATAAACCGCTTCTTCTATCTTGATTAAAGTATCGATATCTTTTAGTGTTGCACGACGCAAAGCAAAAGATACCCCACCAATTTCGACCTGTTGTGCCTCAAATTTTGGTAAATTAAACGGTAAATGCTGTTGTCGTTTAAACTTCAAAAACATAATTTTCTGGCTTGTCCTCACCGGGATGGGCTGCAAGCCAATTCAATTCGGCTTGCGTTTTCCGTAAATAATTAGGATTGAAATTGGCAATATGAGACGTTGGCGTTGCGGCAATACCTAATTTGATGATGCTTTCTCCCTCAGGTAAACTATCTTCAGGCGTCAATACTGACGCACGATCACCAAATTGGTCGTGAATTTGGTCAAGGAACGGTGTCGTATCACCCATGAATAAAATATTACCTGGTTGCGTCTGCAAAAAAGCAAATAGGTTACTAATAGGTTGATGAGACTCTGGAAAAATTGACTTTTCTTCTTGATAAACACCAGCAAAAACATTTTGATTACGTGCATCAAATAATGGCACAACAAGACCATTAAAAGAAATTTGTGATGCCAAAATAGCAAGACTGGAAACACCAACTAATTCGGTATTTAATGTATCCGCTAAAACTTTCGCCACGGTAACACCAATTCGTAATCCAGTAAATGAGCCCGGTCCCTGTGCCACAACAATCCGATCAATCTCTTGTAGCTGCCATTTTTGACTTGCCAAAGCAGACTTAATAGCCGGCAACAACTGAATCGAGTGATTTCGCGCTATATTGGTCGTAAAAATCTGTTTAATTTGTTCGTCTTCTGCCAAACTCACTGTCAGTGGTTGGTTACTTGTATCAAATGCTAAAATCTTCATAGGTTTAATTTTATCACAAAAAAGCTGCCATAAGGCAGCCGTTCAATACATTATTGTGTGACTTCTTTAACGAGTGCAATCACTTCGTCGTTGGTTTCAGCATCTAATGCTTGCTTAGCCAATTCAGCCATTTTTGTTGTATCTAATTTTTTCATCAATGAACGTGTTTGCAAAACTGATGGGGCGCTCATTGAAAATTCATCTAAGCCCATACCCATCAAAACAGGAACAGCGATTGGATCGCCAGCCATCTCGCCACACATCGCAACAAACTTGCCTTCGTTGTGTGCCGCAGCAATGACATTATTAATCAAACGCAAAATTGATGGATTGTAAGGTTGGTAAAGATAGGCAACCCGATCATTACCACGATCAGCAGCCATTGTATAACCAATCAAATCATTGGTACCAATTGAGAAAAAGTCAACTTCTTTAGCAAATTTATCCGCTAACATGGCAGCTGCCGGAATTTCAATCATGATGCCAAGCTTAATGTCACCAACTTTAACACCGGATTCTTCAAGCTTAGTTCGTTCTTCAACGTAGATTTTCTTGGCGGCACGGAATTCACCAAGTGTCGCAATCATTGGGAACATAATCCACAGATTACCAAAGGCTGACGCTCTTAGTAACGCACGTAATTGTGTTCTAAATATTTCAGTTTGATCCAATGAAATTCGGATGGCACGGTAGCCTAAGAAAGGATTTTCTTCTTCTGGCAATTGCCAATAGCTCAAATGCTTGTCACCGCCAATATCCATTGTTCTAACAGTAACCGGCTTGTCACCCATCTTTTCAACAACAGCTTTATAGGCTTCAAACTGTTCATCTTCAGTTGGCAAATGGTCTGATTCCATATAAAGGAATTCTGTACGATAAAGCCCAATTCCTTCAGAACCATTATCCAAGACTGCAGCCATATCCTTTGGTGAACCAATATTGGCACCAACGACAAACTCTTTACCGTCCGCGGAGACAGATTGTTCATCTTTAAGCTTTGCCCACTCAGCGCGTTGTGCGAGATAGTCATCAGCCTTTTTTTGATACGCTGCTAATGTATCGTCGTCTGGATCGGCAATCACATCCCCAGTCAAACCATCAACAATGACCAAATCACCTGCAGCAATTTCCTTTGTGGCTACATCAGAACCAACAACAGCAGGAATTTCCAATGTACGCGCCATGATTGAAGCATGCGCTGTACGACCACCTAAATCAGTTAAAATACCCTTAACAAATTGGCGATCTAACTGTGCTGTGTCAGATGGTGTCAAATCCTTTGAGACTAGCACCACTTCTTCATCAATCAGCGCAGGATTAGGTAGCGAAACATGCAACAAATGCGACATAATTCGCTTCGTCACATCGCGAATATCTGCTGCACGTTCTTGCATGTACTCATTGTCTGTCATCGCTTCAAACATGCTAATATACATATCTGTTACTTCTTTGACAGCAGTTTCAGCGTTAACCTTATCGTCAGCAATCTTTTGCTTAATTGCGCCAGACATTTCAGGGTCAGCTAACACCATCAAATGCGCTTCAAAAACTTGTGCTTCAGACGCACCAAGGTTTTTTTCAGCTTTTGATTTAATTAAAGTTACATCTTCACTAGAAGCCTTCAAAGCATCGTCGACACGTGCTTGTTCAGCCGTCACATCATTAATTGTTTTTTTGTCAAAAGACAAATCAGGATCAACTAACAAGTAGGCTTTGGCGATTGCCACACCATTACTTGCCGCGATTCCTTTGAAGTTCTTAGTCATTGTTATTCTGCGAGTCCTTCTGTGCCCATTGCTTCTACGATAGCTGCCATAGCAGCTTCTTCATCATCACCTTCAGTTTTGATTGTAACATCAGCACCTTGGCCAACACCCAATGACATCACACCCATGATTGACTTCAAGTTAACATCCTTACCTTGATATGACAAAGTAACATCAGAAGCAAACTTTGAAGCTGCTTGAACCAACAAAGTTGCTGGACGTGCGTGAATACCAGTTTCTGCTACGATATGAAAATCTTTTGATTGTGCCATGATTAATTTCTCCTTTTTAGCTGTTAATCAGCTTCTGAATATAGTTTATCAAAGCGCTTACAAAATATCAAGTAAAAAAAAGCACAAATCGCCGTTGTATCAAGCCATAACGCTGAAAACGCCTATCTAACAACGTTTTAAATGTAAACGTTTACATTTTGTTCACAATTTATTTTCTGTAAATTGAAAATATATCTGTCATCTCAGCGCTTTATTAGGAAATCGAAACCACCTTATCAATTAGTGGTAAAACAGCAGCATGTTGCTGATGTGTGATCATCAGCACTGTTTTATTTGACATTGATAAAATATCACGCTCAATGGCGACAGCAGCCTGTTGATCAATAGCTGAGCTTACCTCATCCAGTAAAATGACCTGACAATTCAGTGCCAATCCCCGTGCTAACGCAATCCGTTGTTTTTGACCACCTGATAAATTTTCTGCACCACTTTTAATTTGACAGTCTAATCCTTTTTCAGATACAAATTCTGATAGACCAGACTGTTTAATTGCTTGCCTTAACTGTGCTTCAGGAATGTTGCGATCCAGAGTGATGTTTTCTTTCAATGTACCAGAAAATAAATAAGGCGTTTGTGTGACAAAAACAATGCCTTGACGTAAGGATTGGTTGTCAATGAGTTCTTCAGGTCGGTCATTATACAAAACGTGACCATGTTCCGGCACTAATTGACCAGCAATTACTCTGAGTAGTGTTGATTTACCACTGCCACTTGGTCCGACAATCATATATTTTTGATTAGCTAAGAATGTTAACGGTGGAAAATGAATTGTGTCATCATTTTTAAATCGCACAACGACATCTTGCAACGTAATTTTTTTAATTGTTTTGATACTATGCCCTTGATTTGGTGCTACGATAATCGTCTGATATTTTTGAAAAATTGCTTGCGTTCCGGCAATTTGAGCGTAGCTCGCAGCAGCTGTTGCGGCAGAACTAAATAACAGTCCCGATAAAGTACCAACCGAAAATAGTGCCCCAATTTTTATGTCATGATTAAAAAATAAAATTGCGCTCAACAGACTCATGCCAACTTGCGTTAAAACATTAACCATTGAAATATTGGCTTGCATAGCGCCACGCTGTTTCGTATAAGCAATGTTTTGTGTCATCACTTTATCTTGAGTCGATTGCATTTTATCTACCATTAACGAACTGCGATTGAACTGTTTAAAGGTATCAAATCCCGCTAAAATGTCCGCGAGTCTGCCGGTATAAGTCTCATTTGCAGCGCTTTGTTTCTGTGTTACGGTTTGCATTCTTTTAGCAAAAAGCCTTGGCAACCACGTTAAAAACGCCCCAAACACTATGGCATAAACTAACAAGCGCCAGTCAAAATAAATCAAAGCCAAACCCGAAAAAATAGCGAGTGCCGTTGCATTAATAGTGCTATAAAGTGCTGACATACCCTCTTGTTGAATCCGATTAATATCATTTGTAAAATATGAGACGTATACATCTGATGATTTTTGATGAAACTGATGAAAATCAGTTTGTGATAGTCGATTCATCACCTGATTTCGAATATAATTGCTTTGAATTTGGACCACTTTCTCCTCAAATTTTGGCACAAAATAATAGCCACAATAAAGCAAAACAACCCATGCAATAAGGTTTAAAATCACATAAAACAGATAAGTTGCTACGTGGTGGCCTGCCAATGCGTTAATCGATTGTGAAATCGTCACTGAGGCGAGTGTTTGCGCTAAAGGTTGAATCAAAAGACCTAGTAAAAGTAATATGTTTAATCGCTTGAATTTTTTAATAATTTGCCACATGATCATGCCCTCACTATAAAATTTATAAAACGATTATCATCTTTTTATTATCGTGTTACAATAAAACAAACGTCGCCAATTGGCGACATATTTTAATTTAGAGAGAAATAGTGTGATGACAATTAACTTTGGTCAAACAATTAGACAAATTCGTCTTGCTAAAGGTATTACACAACCTGAAATTTATGCTGGTGTGATGTCAAGATCGTTTTATAGTGAGTTTGAACATAACCGTCACCACATACGTGTCGATCAATTCATCGCCCTCTTAAAGAATCTCAACGTTGATATATCAGAATTTCTTTTCATCGCTAATCATTACGATTTTGATGACGAAAATGAATTGACGCAACTCGTGAATGATTTATACAATGAAAGAAACATCTCCGCCCTGTTACCATTGTCTGAAAAATATCGACATGATCGATCACGCAATATTCGTTTTGTCGCGATGCGCGCCTATCTACTTTTTTATGGCACTGGTAACAATCAAAATTTGTATTCTTTAGAACCGTTAACTGAACTCATCACTTTTATGAGAGAAACCGACGTGGATGGCTGGACATTATTTGAATTACAGCTCGCCGATAATTATTTCATGACAATTGAAAATGAGAATGAATTTGCCAAACTATTTTGGGCAGTTGATCGTCAATACCTCAAATTTCACGCACTTGATAGCAAAATCATCACGCAACATGCCACTCATTATTTCAACACGGTCCAAAATATTTTACTCAGACATTTTTCAAAAACGCTTTTAGAACAGGTCATGAAACACAGCCAAGAATTGTTCCAAAATGATAGTAATGCCGAAGTTCAGATCACCCTAAAGGCCACATTACTTTATACCAATCTTTACATAGATTATCAAAATACGCAGTCAGAAGCATACGAATTTTATCGTGCGTTACAAACGATAAACTATCCCAACATTCGTTCGCTACTACTAGTCCACCAAACACAAATGAATAATATTAAACATCCTTTTTATAATACTCATGGTCAATTGACCAACTTCGTCAATCACCCTTCAAAAACCGCGTCGGAAATATTAGCGCAAATTAAAACAGAGCGTCCTTAGGCGCTCTGTTTAGTTTAGATGTTAAACTCTTGATTTCCTGCCGCTTTACCCAGCCGATTGTTAAATGCCTTACCAATGCCAATTGGTGGCATTTTTTCAACATAGATGGTAGCAACTGTGGCTTCATCGTCATAATAACGTAAACCAGCAAATAGTTGTTCTGTGGCTGTTTCTAATGACTCGCCAAGTGACCATGTTTTATCTTGGGGAATTGCCATTGCTGCAATCGTTGCATCTTGTGCCATCACAACATCATTTTTTTGCAACACTTCTTTTAATGTCAGTGCATCTAATCGGTCAAACATCACCACATTTTTGTCTGGCGCATAGTGACGATATTTCATACCTGGTGCTTTTGGTGTGACATCACTAGCAACTGATTTCGTACTGGTTGCGTCAACAACCCTGACACCTAATACCGCTTCTAACTGTTGTTGTGTCACCGCACCGGGACGAAGAATTGTGGGTGTCGTTGCTGACATATCAATTACTGTCGATTCAACACCCACAGTTGTCGGACCATCATCCACAATTCCTGCAATTTTGCCCTGCATATCATGCCATACGTGTTGCGCCGTTGTAGGTGATGGCTTGCCAGAAATATTAGCGCTTGGTCCGACAATTGGTACACCAGCCACGCGGATTAATTGACGCGCGGCTTCATTATCTGGTAGTCGAAAGGCCACTGTTTGCAAACCACCAGTGACGATCATCTCAACACGTCCTGGCTTGATAGGTAAAATAATGGTCAGAGAACCCGGCCAAAATGCCGCCATCAAAGTCTTAGCAGCTTCAGAAATCACCACAAACTCATCTAATTGCGATTCATCAGCAACAGTCATAATCAACGGGTTATCACTTGGACGTCCCTTTGCAGTAAATACCTTTTGCACTGCTGCTTCATTTGTGGCATCAGCACCCAAACCATAGACCGTCTCTGTTGGAAATGCGACAACCTCACCTTGTTGTAATAATGCACTTGCTTCAGCTAACGATTGTTCATCTGTTTTAAAAATTGTTGTTTTCATTTCTCCACTCGAATCATGCGATCAAGTCCCGCAAAGTCTTGCCGCAATGTTATTTTGGCGTTGGGTAACGCCGCTTGCATCATATCAACTACCGCCGGTCCTTGTTGATAACCGATTTCGAAGTACGCACGCCCGTGTGCTGTTAAATGTTCATCTAAACCAGCAGCGATTCGTTCATATATATCCAAACCATCATGTTCCGCAAATAACGCGTTATGCGGTTCAAATGTCAACACACTCGCATCCATCTCGTGCTTATCTTGAGTCGCAATATAAGGCGGATTACTAACAATAATGTCAAATACCAGACCATCTAATTGATTGTACACATCACTTTTGGCAAAGTGTAAGAATGACAATTCAAAGCGTTGGGCATTAGCTTGTGCAACAGTTAGTGCATCATCAGAAATGTCTGTTGCAAAGCCACGCACACGCTGATTTTCCAACATTAATGTTTCAATAATAGCACCACTACCAGTACCAATGTCTAACACAGAGACCGGTTGAACGCCTGATCCAGCGTCTTTTAGAATCCAATCTACTAACTCCTCGGTTTCCGGTCTTGGAATCAACACCCGTTCATCTACTAAAAACTCACGACCAAAGAAAGGGGCATGACCTAAAATGTATTGTGGCGGCCGATTCTTTACCAACTCAGAGACCCACTTGGGCCAAATGGTTGCTAGTGCTGCTGGCATTTGTCGACTCATGTTAGCGCGCAACATGCCATAGTTAATATTAAGCGCACCACTTAGCAAAAAGTCCAGATTGTCTTTCGCATCTTGCTCAGACATACCAGCTTGACGCAATTCAATTAACGCCCACTTTTTGGCCTCAATTAATGAAATTTTGACATGACTTAAGTCAGTTGGCTTTTTAATGTCATCCCATTCAAACCATTTTGGTGCATTTAGCTTGCCCGATTGATTGTTGACTTGTGGCTTGGATGAACCAAATTGTGGCGGCGTATCAAAATGCTTATCTGTCATTTGTTTAATTCCGCCAGTTTTGCTGTCTGATCAGCAATGACAAGGGCGTCAATAACTTCACCTAAATCACCATTCATGATTCGGTCAAGCTTGTTCAACGTGAGACCAATGCGGTGATCGGTAACACGATTTTGCGGATAATTATAAGTCCGAATCCGTTCAGAGCGATCTCCCGTTCCCACTGCAGATTTACGTTTTTCGGCATATTCTGCTTCATTTTGTTGCGCGTAAAAATCATAGACACGACTCGCTAATAGCTTTCGCGCTTTATCACGGTTTTTAATTTGTGTGCGTTCTTCTTGCATTTTAACCATAATACCCGTAGGTTTATGGATTAAGCGCACTGCTGTTGAAACTTTATTGACGTTTTGACCACCGGCACCACCTGAACGGAAGAACTCTTCTTCCAAATCGGCTTCATTAAGCTCAAAATCAATATCTTCAAATTCTGGCATCACACCAACCGTTGCTGTTGAGGTATGGACGCGTCCTTGTGTTTCTGTTGCAGGGACACGTTGCACACGATGCGCACCGCTTTCAAACTTTAACTTCGAGTAGACACTGTCACCAGTAATCATCACCGCAACTTCCTTGTAACCACCAACTTCTGTTGTGGACTCATCAATAATACTCAATGACCAATTTTGCCGTTCAGCATAGCGACGATACATATCTAACAAATCGGCTGCAAACAAAGATGATTCGTCACCACCAGCAGCACCACGAATTTCCATGATAATATTTTTGTCATCATTGGGATCTTGAGGTAGCATCA
Source organism: Leuconostoc pseudomesenteroides KCTC 3652 (assembly GCF_014634745.1). GTDB lineage: Bacteria > Bacillota > Bacilli > Lactobacillales > Lactobacillaceae > Leuconostoc > Leuconostoc pseudomesenteroides. The sequence continues at coordinate 52,688 of NZ_BMBP01000007.1, read as the reverse complement.
AAACCTTGAGTTTATCTTCTAGTTCTTCTTGTTCAGGCTTGAGACTATTCAAATCTTCTTTGGCTAATGGCGCCATTTCAGGATCATCTAACAAATCCTGCGCATCTTGAATATCTTGGATAACTTGCTGATAACGATGATAGACCTCTACTGTTTCACGGATACTACCCGCTTCTTTTGAGAGTGCCATGTAGTGCTGACCATCATTCATCACTTCGGGATCAGCGAGTTGTTCATTTAATTCGTCGTAACGATCAACGACGGTTTGTAATTGTTGAAAGATTGGATTCATATTTTCCTCCGTTATTATGTACGAGAACAATTAGTTCTCATCAAATTAATGCGATAGTAGTTGGTCAATTTTGTCTTGATCGGGGTGATACCAGTGAAAACGGCAAGTTGGAATATACGCTTCATCACCACCGATAAACACTTGCGCCCCTTCACGTTGCGGTTTGCCATCAACAATTCGCAGTTGTGTCGTTGCTTTTTTGCCACAGAAAGAACAAATCGTTTTCATTTCTTCTAATTTGTCAGCCATTTCGATCAAGCGCTTGGAACCAGCAAACAACTGATTGAACGCGTCTTGTTTCAGTCCAAAGGCCATGACCGGTATGTGTAGCGTGTCCACCGCATAAGCCAATTGGTCGACTTGTTCTGGCTGCAAAAATTGTGCTTCATCTACCAATACTGCGGCTAACTTATCATCTTTGGCCGCTTTAATCACTTCGTACAAATTTTCTGTTTCGTGTACGGCCATGGCGTCGCGCGACATACCAATACGACTAGCAATTTTGCCAACACCATCACGCGTATCGACACTTGGTGTCATTAACAGCACCTTGCGTCCCTGCGATTCATAATTGTGCGCCACTTTTAAAATTTCAATTGACTTGCCCGAGCTCATTGCGCCGTATTCAAAAAATAATTGTGCCAAATCACTACCTCTTCTCAAATCAAACTATTTCAATTATACCAAATTACACCAAATCAGTAAGTAACAAAAAAATCATGATAAACAATTAAGTTTCCCATGATTTAATGAAATGACTGTAGTTAATTAGCATATTGCAAAAAATTCATTTGCCATTCCTCAAAATGGCATGATGTAATATTATTAAATGCACCAATGTTGTAATCAATCACTTGGTGCAACACCTCTTTTGGTGAATCTTCTTTAATGACACCAACTTTTGCTTTCAAATGGCCTGTATCAAACAAAGGGCCCCATGGCTCATAGTCGGAATCGTCAAGTGTCCCATTCCAGATATTATCATAATACTGCACCTGACTAGGTACCACGAAACCTGCTGACTTCAAATCTTTGACCAAATTCGCCCCAACTGGATCGCAGTTGGCACGTGCATTTTGATTACTAACTAGTGTTTTGATATCTTCAGTGCTAACACGCTTATTAAAATCACCCAAGGAGGGCATCGAACCATTACAAATATCATTGATTGTCCGACTTTTACCCTGCCAAGTAATTTTGCAGTCACCATCAGGAATTCGTTTACCACTCAATTTATAAAAATGTAAATCACTATCGTTCCCCAGTGTTTTGTTTAAATCTTTTTTCAAACGATAACTGTAAATTTTACCATTTTTCAAATCATCGTCAATTTTTTTGATATTATTCACATCTGTTTCAATATTTTTAACAAATGTATCATCTCGTTTTACCATGCTATCAGCATTGGGCTGCTCACTCATATCTAAGTATTTATTATCTTGTTTAATGTTATCCTCTGTATCTTTTTTAATCTGGTTTTTGATATTTGCCACAGTAGCTTCTAGCTTAGCTTTTTGAGTAGGGTCTTTTTTGGCTTCGTCAGCTAATTGGTCCGCCCACTTATCAGCAGCCGCATCTTCTTGTTCAATTTTATTCCTATCATACTGAATAGCTGCCATGATTGTGAGGTAGGCCGGTTCATAAGCATTACTCAACGCTGTATCAAATTGCTTTCTGTCGTTGGTAGCTTGCGTGCTAAAATCCTTTTCATAAGACTGATATTCTGCAAATTTATTCATAATCGAATTTGTTGTTGTCAATGCTTTCATACCGGTGGCATCATACATGAAATCTTGCAATGATCGTAAATCTTCATAATGCGTGTTCTTGCCATTGCGTCCTGTTGAATAGAGTTGCTGAAAATAATCATCAATCGTCTGAGAATCATTTTTATTTGTCACGTCACCCTCATATTTTTTCAATCTATCAATGGCATGCCCAGCATTATTGATACGCGCCGAAATACCTGGTTCTAACAAATTTCGTACTTTATCTTCTACTTTATCAATACTATTTTTTAATTCTGATTTCTTATTTTCGTCCATGACCGCTGTACTGAGATGATCAATCCCTGCTTTAATGTCATCAAGCTTTTTATCCATCTCATTGAGTTTGTCCATGACGGGATTCTTGTCATCCCCAAATATTGAAAATAGTATGCTTGACATACCCGTCAACAACGGATTAGCCTTCAACCATGCACCTTTACCATACTCTTTTAAAGTATCACAGACGGCTTTGATGACCGAATTTGTGACCGTTTGGGCAATAAAAGTGCCATTAATATTTGGTGTATTAGCATTTGAGTTGTCATATTGCAGTTTTGGTCGGTACGGGTCTGTAACATTAACGGTAATTGGACGCGTAACATTACGATTTTGTTTATCAGCATAACCTAAACCGTTTTTAATCGTAATTTGACCATTTCGACTTTGATCCATATAGCGTACAGCTGGATGGCTAAACTGTACAACAATTTGATTATGAGTGATATCGGTTGTCAGCTTTTCAATTTTTGCATCGCTGAAAACGCCACCAAAGCTAATGTCTCCGGCATTCAAATCATTTACTAAAAGACCAGATTTAACAGTGAGATTAGCTGTGTAATGCGGCCTTTCTTCAGGTGCCTCACCATCTTTGAAGTCGGACTTGACACCATTGGCGTCAAGCTGCAATTTAATTTGTTGCGTTTTTCCGGCAATTACAAAATTCTGATTGAAGCGACTGTTATTTTCTGCAACAGCAATTGAAAAATCATCACCAATCTGTGCATCAAAACCCGTCAGCTTCACGTGCAACAAACTATTGTCATTGTCATCAATTGTGACTTCTTGATTAGCACCAAAAAGCGTACCGCCTAGCACGAGTTTAGGCACAACATTTTGTGTCACTATTTTGTTCAAGAAGACGTAATCATGTTTAACACCATCGGATAATTTCAAATCGAACGATACGTCTTTTGTATCATCAAATAGTGTGAGATTTTTTGAATCATTTTGTTCAGTCTGTCCACCAATTTTAAAATGACTGATCGTCATTTCCGGATCTGTTTTTGGCACAGGTGCTGGTTCAGTCAATTGGCTTGGTGCCACAGCGTTTGTGAAGCAAACATGAATGGGCAATACAACACCATTTTCCTGATGAGCTAAAATGTCAATGCCTTTACTCTGATCCACATTCTGATTCTGACTGACAAATTCGCCATTTTCGAGTGACCAGTCCTGTTGACTATTTTGAGCCACTGTTAGTTCACTAAAACTCAAACCATTTTCCAAAAAAGCTTTAGCTTCATAAGTTAACTTTTGGTGATTCAAGCTAACTTGATCATCCAATTGTAAACCATCAGCATGCACATTTAACTCACTAGTAGTATCAAGTTTCATTACCTTTGTCCGACTAATATCAATTTCTTTTAATGTTGACAAATTTTTGAGTACTAGTGTGCCTGACAAACCTGAGTCTGATACATCCAAACTTTCCAAGTTAACTAACCATTCAATACCGTCCAAGTTTTTCAAATCGGTATTGTGAATTTCGAGTTCATGAATAGATAGTAACTGATCCCATGTAACATTATTAGCGCTCACTGTAATTTTGTAGCCTAATTTTTTAACTGCTTCAACGACTGCCGATCGCAATCTGTCATCAGGAAACAGTGTCCGTAGATTAATCGGACGGTTGACATCATTGCCCGAAACAATCGACAATAAAGCATGGTCAGCATTACCGGTTGACACCACCGACTTCGTTGCTTTTAAGTCATTATTTGTCACTGTATCAGCCATAACCGCAGTTGGTGTGATCGCTGTTGCCAATACATTAAAACAAAGGACAGAAGTAAGTAAAATATTTTTGCGCTTGCTGTTAATCATTTGTGATTCCCTTCTCATGGACGTTGCAGCGTAGTAATTATTTTTAAGAGATAAATTTTCTGTTCGTTTGATTTACCTCTATTATCAATGTTACTAAACCAATATTTGGTTAATGTCAACAAAAGGTCAAGTTAATGTAATCGTGAATTTACTCACTATTACCCTGATAATAATTGTTTAAAATTATCTCAAGCAAAAAGGATTCTGAATAGTCATTATTCAGAATCCTTTGCATATTACTTATCGCGCTTTGCTTTGTTTAACGCTTGCTTTTGCCAAATCATGATTAGAATTAATAATACAAATGCCAAACCTGCCGCCGAGTAAAGCACTGTATTACTAGCCGTCCATCCAAAATGAGCCACTAAAATACCAATTAGTGCCGTCGCCGCCACTTCACCAACTAAATATTGGAAAAATCCCATAAATCCTGTTGATGACCCAACAGCAAACTTTGGAACTGCTTCGTTAACCATTAAACCCACCAAAGTCAGCGGAGCATAAATTAAAGTACTCATCAAGATCAACGCAACGACAATGACCGTATGATTAGTTGCGGTGAAATAGACCGTCAAGCAACCAATCAGCGCCAAAACTGAGACGATACATACTAATGCACGTTTGCCTTTCAAAAAATCTGAGACTGCACCTAAAATAATCACACCTGGTACAGCCGCTAATTCAAAAATACCAACCAACCATTTTGCCCATGAAGCATCAAAACCTTTAAATTGATGTAAGTAGCTTGGTATCCAAGACATGACACCATACCGCACTAAGTAAAGTGACATTGACGTCAACGTAATTGCCCAAACAATTTTATTATTTAAAATATAGTGTCGGAAAACAAACCAAATTGAATGTTGCGTGGTGTCGCCTTCAACTGTCTCACCATCTTGTAGGACAGTCACTTCACCTGTATATTCAGCAATCGACGGCAATCCGACGGTTGCTGGCCGATCGGCGCCTAAAATCGCAATCAAAATCGCAATAATAGCAGAAACGGCTGATGCTGTGTAAAAGATAGCAGCTATTGAGTGTGAAAACATCAAAATCGAAAACTCAACAATTGCCACACAAGCAAAGGCGCCCGCATTATGGGCGGAAGACCAAACAGCATAAACAGTCCCACGCCATTTTTTACCCCACCATAATTGAATGAGTTTTTGAGCAGCAGGTGCCCCCATCCCCTGTGTCACAGAAATCAAAATCATCAGAAACATCATGACATAAATATTTCGAGTTGAACCGAGGAATAAATTCAAAATTGCTGAGCCCATTAATCCTGCTGCTAAATAATAACGTGGATTAGATTTGTCACTCAACGCACCCATAAACAACTTGGAAATCCCATATCCTACACCGAAACAGGCTAATACTAAACCAATATCTGCGGTCGTAAAATGATAAGCTTTCATAATATCATTTTGCTCAGTGGTAAAAATCAAGCGAATAATATAGTAACCTATATAACCCACCACAGCTGAAAATAGTACGCCTGCTTGGCGCCACTTATAGGTGGCTGCAATTTTTTCTTGTGGTACTTTTTGGGTGGCATCTGGTGCCGCCATTAAAAACTTAAATGGATTCATCTCTTTTCTCGCATTCGTGATTTATAGGTCACTACCGCTTCAAGTACCTGTTGGTGTGTCTCCCATCGTCCACGTATATTCAGCCTGATATGATTTTGCTTTGAGCGTGATGTTCTTTGGAATTTCTAGGTAAAAACCGTTATTAACACGATCCCCTTGTGAAAACAATGAACTACCAACAATATTGCCTGCCGTTGCCCAGTTATCACTATCTGGATTATTAATTTGTCCTTTCAGTGAGCCATACTCATAAGTAATCGTGCCAAAACTAGCTGCCGACATACCACTAGCCATGGTTGTAACACTATCATTTAGTGTTGTTGCAGGACCGGCGCCCAAATCACCATGCCAACTTGACTTGAATTGTGTTGCATGACCAGTATCTCCAGCAACCACCATATTACCCGAAATTGTGTAGTCAAATCCTGCATCTGCTTTCAGTAAAATACCCGGTTGAATATCAAAAGATGTCTCGCTATCATCACCTGTATAGCTACCTGTAAACGGTTGTGACATTCTAATTGAAACATTTAGTTGTGAGTCAGCCACTTTTCCTGCACGTTGATCAACCAATTGCACAAATGGACGTAGATACTTGGTTTGGTATCCTGTGCTTGTAGCAATTTGATTGGCATTGACCATTGGCTTGATGTGGTACGATCCACCCACATCAGTAGCAATGTTTTCGTTTCGCAGATCATTAGCACTAATTTCACCAAAATTGTAAACTGGCAAATGAGAGATACCAAAACCTTCTCCACCAACTAAGTTTATTTCAGAATCGTTGATTGCAGCGCCCATATCGCCCCAATCTGGATTGGTATTTGTTGTGTGCAACGTGTTGTTGTCTTCAACGTCAAATGTAAAACCGTTTGAAATCGAACCATAGTTATCAGCAGAAACAGTTATCGGGGCCAAAATTATAGCCACTAAACACGTCATTAAAATTTTAGCCTTAATCATGTTTTCTCCTATCACACTACTTGTTTTCTTTCACTAGTCATTTAGCCGTTAAAAGCGCAATGCTATGCACATTTATAATTATTTTATTTCATACACCCCCCGCTTACTTCAATTTTGACCCATACACTTTGGTCATGACGCCGTGTGTTTTAGGATACTTTAAAATTGTGATCATTTTGCGAGGAATTATCGACTAAATTCAGAATATTCTACTCATCACCTTATTCAATGTCCGGTACGTCACCAAGTTGCCATAATAGCACCGGTCCATCGTCATCATCGTAATTGAACTTAGCCGGCGAATAATCAGTGCGCCAACTATTCAGCGTCAAATACCATCCGTGCCCGTTTGCTGTTTGATTCCACAATGTGTCTAAACGCACGCTGGATGCTCCATTATTTCCTTGAGGAGCGGTTGCAACTATCAAACTGTCCCCAGCACTTGACAAAGTTGAAGTATTTTCTTGTTCATCAACATATTGTAGTTGTAACCCTGTATCTGCAAAAGCACCCGTTGACTCTAAGCGAGCAGTCATTTGCCATGGCTTGTTGTGATGTACCGAGCCATCATCTACGGTTAAATAACCATAATTTCGACTTAAATCAAGGTGTTCCACGTTAAACATACCGTTTTTACCACGTTTTAACGGATTAAAACGCATCATTTCAATTGTGTCACTGATAAATGGCATTGCGGCATCTGGGGCAATATTGCGATATGTTACTGCCTCAGCCGTATAATCATGATAAACATGAGTAATACGTGTTGATTCAATGGATTCGCCATCACGCTGTGCTTTAACCCAAAATTCAATTCCCATATTAGCCGTAATTGGTTTGTCAGGATAGTCATTATTGTACGCCGCCATATCAAACGTCCAATTTTTTCCTTCACCATTTTCCGAGTTAGCTGCTTTAGTCAGTGTGACCAATGGTACATACTGTTCAGCACTGTCTTCGGCATTAAGTATTATCTCGTCAGCAGCAATCGCTGTTTTAAACGTAATATTTGGCATGCCGACAATAACCATTGAAGCCAAATCATATACCGGAGGGGCATAAGTTGGCGTTTTGCGCACATTAGTTTCATAAGTCTGACCACCAGCGCTCACACTGATAGCATTATTACCTATTTGGTACTTAACGTGACTTGTTGCTACCCCCTCAGGAACAGAATCATCCATGCTTTTCTTACTTTCAAATACAAAGATACCATTACTATCAGTTGTCACCGTATCATCAACTACCCCAGGTGAACCGGGTGACTGCCATGTTACTGTAATGCCATCGTTTTCATTTTCAGTTGCGAAATTAGCCATTCCACTGCACTCACTATCTGGCGTGGTAAATACAGGGACTAATTTTGATGTCGCTGACATTTGACCACGAATGAAGTGATCAGCATCACTAACAGCGTTAGCCTGATCGGATGCGTTAGGTATTCCCGCTCGTTTTGCTGCAGTATCAGCGTCAGTTATTGATGCATAGTCCAAAAAGTTCATTTTATGTGATGTAATTTCAAGGACATGTTGTTGTCCTCTGACCATTAAATCTTGTTCAACAGCTTCTGTTGCCCCAGTTAATTGGTAGTAACCATTTTTCGTTGTACCGTCGTTACGCTGTGAGATTTGCTTGATATCGATGTTACCCCAATTACTAGAATCAGCAGGTGGGTTATTCGTCAAATAACTGCCACTGTTGAAACTGGAAATATTCTGATAAAAACTCACATTAGAATCAGTAATATCGGCTTTGAAATTGGCATTAAACGCGCCACTAGAACCACTACGGCAATATCCGGCCCAAGTACCTGTGCTAGAACTCGTCCCTGCATCTGCTATCAAAACATATCTCGGGGAATCAATATTTAATTCAATCCCACGACAATTACGCGTTTGGGCATAAGAAACAAAAGTTTGCCCATAACCATTAGCTGTTTTCAGATAAAAAGTTGCATTTTTTCTAATGTTGATTCGCCCTAATTGTTTATCCCCAAACGCTTGAATAACGCCCAATGCTGACCTCTGCCCAGTTGATGGTGCCGAAGTTTTTGTCCCTTGAATTGCAAGGACGCCACCAGAGTTGACATTAATTTCAACAATTTTTTCTGGTGCATTTGGGCCACGACTCGACTTAAAGACAAAAGCAGCATCTTTAGCAGACATTACAAGCTGTCCTTTAATTGTGACTGAAGTGTACTCACCGGCAATTACACCTGTTTGAGCCGCCAACAGATTGGCGTCACCACAACTATCATTTAATCGCGATAAATAAACTTTTGCCCCTGAGTCAATATCAATATCACCAGAAGAAGCATTAGTATTATAGAAATACTCATTGCTGGGCGTGCCAATGTATGCTAAGTTCGCATAAGTGCTCCAAGTCGCTGCCAGGAAAGAAAAACTATGAGTATTACCTGAATATAAATCTAAATTATCGTGAACCCCTTTATAGCGAACAGTATCTTCAGCATGAATACTCAAACCAACGAGTTGCGTGCCACGGGTGGACATTGCTAAATGGTTTTGCAGCGTAATCTGCATGCCAGGCACCACAAAAGCTGACATGGCATTTCCAGAAAGTTGGGCGCTGTTATTGTCTAACTCACAGGTCACATTAGACAAAGTTAATGTGCCAGCCGTATTACTGTTACTTTCTGAGGTGTTACGGTACAGAATACTGTTCTGAACATCGGATAATCTTTGGATAGTTGGCAAACTATTATCACCACTAGTCGATTTAAAATTAATATCGTGAATACTAATATTAGGACTAACACTACCTGTGCCATCAACTTGTAAGCCATAAACTGTGTTATTAACAAATGTAATGGTCTTGTTAGTCGGATAAGTTGAATCGCTCGTAATCTCAATATCAGTTTGACGTGGCTGAGTCACTGCGCTTTGTGTGTAATCGAAATTGTCTGTCACAATAATCTTTTGTGTATCAGGATCGTTCCAAGCCGCTACAAAGCTTTCAGAGTCAGTTACTTCTACGATACCTGCCGCTTTTTGCAGCGGTGTGGTTTCAGAAGTGATTGCCTGATTTTCTGGCGCTTTTAATTCTGTCTTATTTTCCGACGCAATAGTTACTGATGAACTCGTTTGAGGTTCTTGTGTGACCGTTTTAACATCCGCAATCGTTTTTTCAGCACTACTACTCGCACTAGCCTGTGGCTTTTCAATAGCGTCTGCCTGTACAGACATCAATGGTAGTAAACTGTTCATAATCAGTACTGTTATCAAAAATAATTGTCTCACCTTCACAGCGCTTCTCCTTAGTTTCAGACCTTAATGCCATTTTACAGTGTGAATATGCTAAAAATTCGGGGGGGTGTGAAGAAAGATCAAACAGTTTGTGAAGAAGTTGTGTCCAACGGCACTTACCCCTTTCACAAACCACGTCATCACCGCTTGGGATATGTTAAAATGATATTTATGAAAGTGGGGATATTATGACACTTAAAAATTCATTAGCCAAAGCAACAGCTAAATCAGCATATTGGCTGTTACATGATGTTTTGCATCGCGGGGGTACAAGTTTGCCCGGCAAGCTCGCCGTGGCAATCGACCCAGATATTTTAAAAAGTATTCAACAAGACTTTGATTTGGTGATTGTAACTGGCACCAACGGAAAAACCTTGACCACAGCACTGATCACCCGTGTCCTAGAGGCTGGTGGTCACCAAGTGATTACTAATCCATCTGGTTCTAACATGATTCAAGGCATCACGGGCACACTGGTAACAAGTCGTGTGACATCAAACAATGGCAAGAAACCAATCGCGGTGCTAGAAGTTGATGAAGCCAATGTCGAAAAAGTCTCTAGCGCCATCAAACCAAGAATGTTTGTATTGACCAACATTTTCCGCGATCAAATGGACCGCTATGGTGAAATTTATACGACCTACGACAAAATTGTCGCAGGTATCCGAAACGCCCCACAAGCAGTGGTCTTGTCCAACGGTGATTCACCCATTTTCACGCGTGGTGATTTTCCAAATGAGCGTCTTTACTTCGGATTTAACCACGTGTCTCCTGAGGATTACCAACCAAGTAAAGCACCCACTAACACTGATGGCATTCTGTCACCAACCGATGATTCAGTACTACATTACGATTTCATCACTTATGCTAATTTAGGCAAATATTTCAGCGTAACCGATCAATTTGCACGACCTAACTTACGCTATCAAGTCACCGACGTCACCAAATTGACGCCAAAATATTCTGAATTTAGTATTGACAATACCCCTTTACGAATTGAAATTGGTGGTTTGTACAATATCTATAATGCGCTGGCTGCATTTGCCGTTGGTCGAGAATTTGAAGTGCCAGCCAGAGACATCAAAGCAGCTTTTGAATCCAATGCACAAATTTTTGGTCGCCAAGAAGCCATTAATGTTGACGGCAAGGACGTCACCATTGTCCTAATCAAAAATCCAGTTGGCACTAACTCAGTGATTGATATGATGCTGACTGAAAACGATGATTTTTCATTATTGGCACTACTTAACGCAAACTATGCCGATGGCATTGACACAAGTTGGATTTGGGATGCAGAGTTTGAAAAATTACATGAGTCACATTTAAAAGCCATCGCCACTGGTGGTGAGCGTTACCGTGACATGCAGGTTCGTCTCAAAATGGCTGGATTTGCTGACCAAAGTGTCTACGAGGATTTGACAAAAGTTGTTGATGCTATCAAGTCGCTACCCACACAAAAGGTTTACATTGCAGCCACTTATACTGCAATGTTACAATTACGCGAACAATTGCGTAGCGCTGGTTATATTAAAGGAGGATTCTAATGGCTGATTATACGATTGCCGTAGCCCATCTTTATGGCGACTTAATGAACACTTATGGCGATTATGGCAACATTATCGCGTTAACCTACTACGCCAAACAAATTGATGTAGATGTTGACTATCAATTAGTATCATTAGGCGATGATTTTGACGCTGACAAATATGATTTTGTTCTTTTCGGTGGTGGGCAAGATTACGAAGAAACAATCGTTGCCCATGATTTACAAGACAAGGCAATTCAAGTGAAACAATATATTGAAAATGACGGACCGTTATTGGCCGTTTGTGGTGGTTTCCAATTACTAGGTCACTATATGATGATGGCTGACGGTACAAAAGTTGACGGTATTGGTGTCATGGATCACTACACAACCAATATGCACGATCCTAAATTAACTGTGCGCAACAATGAACGTTTGACTGGCAACATTGTGATTAAAAATAACGAAACTGGTGAAGAATATCATGGGTTTGAAAACCACCAGGGCCGCACATTTCTAGGTGAAAGTGAACGTGCCTTAGGTACTATCGTTTCTGGAAATGGTAATAATGGTATGGATCAAACAGAAGGTGTAATTTACCGTAACGTTTACGGTTCCTACTTCCACGGCCCTATTTTTACCCGCAATGGCAATTTAGCAAAGCGCGTCTTAACCACTGCGTTAACGCGTAAATATCCAACCATTGACTGGCAATCAAAACTCAACGCTATTCCAACCGAAACATTTTAAAGCATACAAAAAGCGGCAATCATTGATTACCGCTTTTTGTATGCTTTAAAATATTTATTTTGTTGGTTCAACAAAGTGTGCAGCTAATAAGCGGCTTGCCATGAAAATAATCAAGCCAACAATAATACTTGAAACCGTAACATCACTCAACCAGTGAGCACCAATGCGCACACGACTCATTGCGGTCAATATTCCCATAGCAATCCCAAAAATCGTCATTTTCTTCTGAGCACTAATGTTGCCACGAGGAACAAAGAAAACCAAGAAGAGGAATAACCACCCAGACATGGTATGACCTGAGGGAAATGAGTTATGACCATTAATACCATTTAAATGATACCACGGGGTAAATTCACTCATCGTATTGCCGGCAACTGTCGTCATTTCATAAGGTCGAAAGCGTCCCCATAATGACTTCATTTCACCAATCGTCGTTTGCGCGATAAAGACCACTGCAATACCAACTAACGCCGCTGTGACCAAGTAACGAATGTCTGCATCGCTTTTACTTTGTAACCAATTATAAAAGAAGAATGACAGCACAACGGTTAAAACGACAGCCAGTCCCCAGCGCAAAACTTCGGGATAATTTTTCACCGCAGAAGTATTGTTTGCCACGCCCATTGGAATACCCTTAGATAAATTATTCAACATTGAATAAGTATAGCTCAACATATCTTGCAAAATAGCCAACATTTGATTAAACGCAAACGCTAGCGCACCAATCGTCATCACATAGCGCAAAACATCATCTTGTACCCGTCGCCAGATAGTCCACGCAATAATTTCAAATGCAGCAAACAATACAATGCCAGCGCCTTGGTCGGCATAGTTTTGAAAAACATTACCAAAAATTGAATTTTGGTCCATAACTGCATTAGTGACGTTCTTATCAAAAAATGTCGCCACCAAGAGACTCAGCACACCCACACCTAATAAAATTGTGAGTATTTTTTTCTCGCTGGCCGTCGTTTGAAAATCAGTATCTGTCGTGTCAAATGCCTTAATGTTGGCATCGTTGCCTGTTAATTGCATGGCTCAATCTCCTCATATCTGATAGTTTCAGTATAAGGGATTGATGTTATATTTCCGTCAAAATCTTGTAAACATGCCCTTGACGAAAATTAATTGACAGTCTGCTGATCTGGTATAGTAACAGTGATTGTCGTACCAACTTTTGGTGTGGAATCAATCGTGATATCACCATCATGCAATGTGACAATCTGTTTGACAATCGCCATACCAATGCCTGATTCACCCTTAGTTGACATACGGGACGGATCAGCCTTATAGTAACGCTCAAAAACATTGTCAACTTGTTCAGCTGTCATGCCAATGCCAGTATCTGCCACCTTAAAGATTGTGGCATTACCTTGGCGGGCCACTGACACCTTAATTTGTCCCCTCTGCGTGAATTGGATAGCATTATTGATCAAATTAAAAAGCACCTGCGTCAGTCTATCCTGATCGCCAAAAACCGTAGCTTGTTGATCACCTGAAATCTCAATAGTCGTCTCTTCATGGGCTGCTTTACTAGCTAACTGGTTGCTTAAATCACTAATCATTTTGTAAGCATCAATTTTTTGTTTTCGTAAGACAATTTTATTCGCCCTTAACTTTTCATAGTCAAGATTTTCTTCTACCAAACGAATGAGCCGTTGTGTCTCTTTTTGCATCAATGCATAAGCACGCGACTTTTCTTCTTCCGGAAAAACATCATAAGCCAATCCTTCTAGCAGACCTGACATAGTCGTCAGTGGTGTACGCATTTCATGCGAGGCATTAGCCATAAATTGCTTTCGTCGTTCCTCTTGCTCAATAATTTCATCACTTTGGGCGCGTAATGCTAATGATAAATTATTGATATCACCGGCTAAATGACCGAGTTCGTCTTTACCAGTTCGCTTTAGCTTGAGTTCATAATTACCTTCGGCCATTTGCTCTGTGGCTTGTTGCATATCTGTAATCACGTGTGACCAACGCCACGAAATAACAGCTGCTAATGACATTGCTAACGTACCACCTATCACCATGGCAGCAACCATTTCTTCTAACAACATTGTTGATTGCGCACTGCGTCCTACAATTTGGCGTGAAACACGAACCACACCTAGTTTTTCACCACCATACATCCAACCACGATACACTGATAGTTGTTCACCTGTTCGTGTTCGTTTAACTCGTGAGTCACCAGAAAAAGTTTCTTGCCAAAGTGTTTCACTAATCTTTTTAGGGCCAGTATTACCATAAACGCGCTTGTGGGTCTTGTTATCATAAATCGACACTTCAACACCTTGATCTGACATGACTTTTTTAGCAGTTTTAAATGCACTAGGATCTACATTTAATTTGTTGCCACTGTCATCTTCAGTATCAACCACCAATGAAAAAAAAGTCGTCGCGTAATTATTGAGATTACTGTATGTCTGTTCGTAAACAGAGTGAAACATAAATTGCGCAAATAAAAAACCAACAATGACAATCATCGTCATAAGGATGGCGAGAAAAGCGAGCATCTGTTGGTGCATAATTTTCATTCTGGTTCAACTCCTGAATCATCGAACTTATAACCGACTCCCCAAACTGTCTGAATAACTTGAGGTCCAGCTTTTTCAATTTTTTGACGTAACTTTTTCACATGAGCATCAACGGTACGTTCATCCCCAAAATATTCATAATCCCACACCATCTGCAACAATTGTTCTCGAGAAAACACTTGTCGAGGTTTAAGCGCTAGCGTCTTGAGTAATTCGAATTCCTTTGGTGTCAATGCTTTAACTGGTTTGCCATCCAAGAATGCCTCACGAGTATTCGAATTAAGTTGGAAATGTTCCGTTGTCACGTCAAATTTTTCGTGGGTCGGTTGGGAATTGATGGCCGCCTTTTCTGCACGGCGGGCAATCGCTTTAATACGAGCAATTAATGTAATCGGACTAAAGGGCTTGGTGACGTAATCATCAGCTCCCATTTCAAGACCTAATACCTGATCTGATTCACTGTCTCTTGCAGTTAACATGATTAGTGGCACGTTATCATTCATCTCACGTATTTTTGCCGCTACCTGCATGCCACCTAATCCCGGTAAATTGAGATCCAATGTAATTAAATCAAATGCGAAAGGATCTTCAGCGAATAGTACAACTGCTTGATTACCATCATAGCTGTATGTTGCTTGCCAACCTTCCTTTTTGAAAAACATGCTCATCATCTCGGATACAGATTTATTGTCTTCAATCATCAAAATTTTCATCGCAATTATCCTTAATTATTATCTTATATCTAAGATTATACGTCATGATAGCATTTTATGCACGTATATTCATACATGAACACCTATTTTTGTAGAAATTATGATTTTTTTTGGTCTGTTTCTTCATGTTTTTGTGCTTTGACCTTTTTAACTTCACGATGGTACCACCGTATAATCATAACTAAACCAACGGTTGAGATTGTCATTGCAATGACCACCCAAATAAAAAATAGCGTCCATTTTGTTTCCATTGACATGGTTATAGCCTCCTATAATGGTAAAAATTGTGCCTAAATAGCACATTTATGTACGTGATGCACCGGTCGAGACACCGATGCAGACCACATTACTCAGTTAAATGATAATAATATGTTGAAACAGAAATATCTTCTCGCGAAGCAAATGCCGTTCGTAAGCGTAAAGAGTTTTGGTTATGCAAAACGTTTTGCCAAGGCTTTTTAGGCACGAATTGTGGCACCAAAACAGTGACTGAATGATTGCGCTTTTTGGCTTGTTTTGCCACTGCGTCAACGAAGCTCAATGCTGGTTTGACAATGGAACGATACGACGAATGAATATCGACATATCTCACATCTGGAAAGTCCAACTTAAATTGTGTTGAAGTTTCCAGCTCTTTTTTTGGATTAACATCAAAACTAACATGCATAGCAACAACATAATCGCCAATTGATTGTGCATAATCAATCGCTTCAGTCGTCACCTTAGTAATATTTGACACCAATACAATTACCGTTGCGCCATCGTAATGATGACGAACGGCGTTATCATTTTTGGCATACTGGAGCCTCAACTGTTTACCAATGCTCAAATAATGATGTTTGATTTTTAGAAAAGTAAACATCACCACAGGCATAATCAACAAGTATGGCCAGACATGTTCAATTCTGGTGGCAAACAACGTTATCACCAAAACAGCTGAAATAAAGGCGCCAACAAAATTAATAACTGCTTTCAAAACCCAATTTTTTGGTTTTTTATGCCACCAGTGAATTATCATGCCTGATTGTGACAATGTAAATGGTACAAAGACACCAACAGCATACAGTGGAATCAAGGCATCCGTAGAACCATGAAAAATAAGCAATAAGATGATTGCCCCAAAAGATAATGACAAAATACCATTTGAATATCCTAAACGATCACCTTTATCCATGTAAAGATGTGGCAAATATTTATCACGCGCTAGGTTCAATGCCAACATCGGAAAAGCCGAAAATCCAGTATTCGCCGCAACAGCTAAAATCATCGCTGTCGCTAATTGCACAATATAGAAGCCAATATTTTGTCCCCCAAATGTTGTCATTGCAATCTGTGATAATACCGTTGAATGGGCATTAGGGTGGATGCCATACCAATAACTTAGAAAAGTAATACCACCAAAGAATGCTGCCAAAATTAATGCCATCAAAGCTAATGTTGATGCCGCGTGCTTCTCTTTAGGTACCTTAAAATTAGGTACCGCATTGGAAATTGCTTCAACTCCAGTTAAAGAAGATGACCCACTTGAAAAGGCACGCATGAACAAGACAAATGATAAGCCACTAAAGCTAGTCCCAATTTTAGCCGCAGCATGATAAGGCAACTGTCCAGTCACTGCTTGAAAAACACCCCAAGCAATCATAATCGCCAAAACCGTTATAAAAAAATAGACTGGAATCATTAAGAAATTGGCGCTCTCCCGAAGGCCACGCAAGTTCATACCAGTTAAAAGCAAAACCACAATAATCGACAGTGGTACCGTAAATGGTAGAATCGCAGGCACAGCTGCCGTAATTGCGTCTGCCGCTGCCGACGCTGAAACGGCAACCGTTAGCATATAGTCAACTAACAGTGAGCCACCAGCCACTAAACCAGCCTTAGATCCCCAATTTTCACTTGCCACAGCATATGCACCACCACCCGATGGGTAAGCGTGAATAATTTGTCGATAACTCATTACAATAGCCGCTAACAGCACCAAAACAAGCAATGCGATTGGTACCTGCAGCCACAGTGCAACCGCACCTGCAGCCAATAAGGCTGTTGTAATTGACTCTGTTCCATAAGCAACTGATGATAAAGCATCTGATGAAAGCAACGCCAAGGCTTTTGTCTTTGACAAAGACTGCCCACCCTCGTCCAACGTTTTTAATGGCTTTCCAATCAAGATGCGTTTGATATTTTGAAACATATCATAATCTCTCAATACATTTATTTATTACTCAACATATTCTACGCTACTTTTATGTATTAAAAAAGCCGTCAATATGACGACTTTGTAACAAACAACACACATTGTTAAACAACTTCAAGATGCAAATCGTTTTCTTTAGTGTGTCCTGTTTTGCGCAAGAAATAATAAAAGGTTAATGAAGCAACAACTGGTACAACAATACCAAAGACTGCCACTAACAGCAATCCGCGAGGGTCACTTGAGGCTAAAGCAATCGGTGCGATAAAGCCATTCAATCCTAATCCAGCAATGGCAAATGGAACTTTCAATCCGAAGATACCAACAGCTACCATCGCAGAAACTCCGGCAATCAAAGCTGGACCAAACATCAATAACGGACTCTTAAGCAAGTTTGGAAATTGCACTTTTGGCGTGACAATCGTTTGTGCAAAATTGGCACCCAAATCATTTTGCTTCCAACCCATTGCTGTATAAACGACAAACCCTGCAGTGGTACCAATTAATGCAGCACCACCAGATAGTGGATCAAGCATAACCGCAATTGCCAGCGCTGCAGAAGAAGCAGGTGTCATCAAAAACAAGAACCAAACAACTGAGACAACAAACGCACCCAAGAATGGATTGATTTTCATGGTTGAGGCAAGTGATTCTGATACCCAATTCAAGAATGGCGTTGTCACAGATGCAGTAGCTAAGCCAAAGAATGTACCAGCCAACACAGCACCAAATGGTACTAGCATCATGTCCAAAGGCGTTTTGCCTGTTAACCAATTACCGACAAGCACTGCCATCAAAGCAGCTAACACCGCAGAAATAGGTTGTCCAGACGTCATCACTAGTGAACCAGCGGCCTGATCTGCAGCCCATCCCGTAGCAGTATGGGTAGCTGGTGCAACTGCCGAAGTAAAGTAAACAGCGTTAGATCCAACAGTGGCCGCAATTAAGGCAGCACCAGTTGTGAGCAAATTTGAACGCATCGCAATTGCGATACCAACACCCAAAGCAGGTGCCAACATTTTTTGACCCATCAATCCAGCCTGTACTAATGGTGTGAAATGAAATGCGTTACCAAGCGATGCCATTAATAATCCCATACCCAAGACGGCAAGGATGGCGTGTGAAATGCCTTGTGAGACGTCATAAACAACTTCTCGAACAGTTCGCGGATTTGCTTTGCGATCACGTAATTTTTCAGTTTTGTCAGTCGCATGTGATGATTGCGTTTTTGATACTGTTGCGTCCATAATAATTCCCCTTTGGGCTTGTTGCCCTTGCTCCATTTTTTGCTCATAAGCTGCGCATCTTATGAAAAAACTCTAAGAAAAAAGGAGCGCTAGATATACTAGCGCTCCTTTAAGTTATACGACTCAAGTCGACAACTTCACGCCAGCCTTTTTATCAAAGGCTAGCATCACAAAGTGAACCAACCTTGAAGTCAAATAATAATGACGACAATGTTGATTTGAATGCTTTGTGTGAAGTTGTTTACACTGAGACGTTGCATGTAACATTTTTCCTTTAAGTTAATAAAATTATTATGACACCATTGTTTTAAAATGTCAATAGTCTAATTTAAAAAAGATAAATTTAATTTTAAAACAATAATTCGCTTATCCCCAAAGTTCATCTAAAATTTCTTTTACCAACTGTAATTTAGCCCATTGTTGTGCATCAGTCAAAATGTTCCCTTCTTCGGTTGACGCAAAGCCACACTGGGTTGATAACCAAAGCCGATCCAATGGCAAATATTTAGTCGCTTCGTGGATTCTTGCGATGATAGTTCCCTTATCTTCCAGTTCACCAGATTTTGTGGTGATTAATCCCAGCACAACCTGCTTGTCGCCAGATACTTTTGCCAACGGTGCAAAGCCACCCGCGCGTTCAGAATCATATTCGAGGAAGTAATTGGTTACATTTTCTTGACCAAATAACTCATCTGCTACATCATCATAGCCACCACTTGTTGCCCAATCAGAATGATAATTACCGCGACAAACGTGTGTATTAATGGTTAAATCGTCAGGCAAATCAGCAATCGCACCATTATTCAAATCAAGGTATAATCTTTTCAAATCATTAATATCAAATCCAGTTGCGGCATAGACATCCTTAAACTTTGGATCAACTAGCAACCCCCAAGTACAGTCGTCAAGCTGAACAGTTCGTGCACCAGCATTGTACAAAGCTAGTATTTCTTCATGGTAGACGCGTTTAATATCTTCAAACAATTCTTCATTACTATCATAATGTTCGGCAATGCGTTCCACATTAACGCCACGGCTCAGCTCACCATAGAATTGCGAGGGTGATGGAATCGTGATTTTAGCTGCCACACCAGCTTCATCTGCCAAAGCTTTGACGAATTTAAAGTGTTGGATAAATGGATGCGTATCCGCATTAAAACCTAATTTTCCCGTCAAACGCGCTGAATCATCACGCGTTTCTTCATGTGCAAAGAAATAGCCTTCGCCGTAATTAAAGCGTTCTACACCATCAAATCCCCAGAAATTGTCCAAATGCCAATAAGAACGACGAAACTCACCATCTGTGACGACATCTAAACCTGCCTCAACTTCTTTGTTCACAAGTTCTGTGATTGCTGCATTTTCGACACCTTCGAGTTCCTCAGCTGTGATATTACCTGCAGCAAACGATTGCCGTGCCTCCTTCAATGCTTCTGGTCTTAGAAATGAACCGACATGTTGGAATCCAATTTTTTGTAATGTTTGTGTTGTCATTATTATTCTCCTGTTGTTATCATGCAATATTTTTTGACATCAAATTAGTAAGCATTTACCCACTCATTTGAGCACCACTGCCTCGTAAAAACACTGCTGTCGCAACTTTATCTGCGTGTAAATACTGTATTTTTTGGTATCTAGTCATTGCGACTTCCTTTCTAATGACACACCGCGCTGCCTTTTCTAAATGCAACCATCAAAAAACCGCAGTCTAAATTAATAGACTGCGGGACGACTTGTCGTGTTACCACCCGGTGTTTATGTGCTGCTCACGCGAGCACACCTCAACATCAATCATCAATTGCTGAAAAACAATTAAGAATTGGCGCGGCTATAACGGGCGCACCCGAACAATGCTTGTGTTCATATCTAATGATCACTCACACTATTAATCACTCCAAGACCATATTCGTATTTTCTCACAATCCGCTCTCACCAAACGCGAACTCTCTTTATCTGATAGAATACTACTTATCTTTTCTACGTTAGAAATAATATATCTTATTTTAATTATTTTGTCAACTTATTTTCATTTAAATCTAAACAATTTTGCGTTCAAAGGCATCACTTGAAATGCCTTGCGCCAAAATAATTTTAGCCCATTCTTTGGCAGAATGAAGACTGTGGTCTTTAAAGTTCCCACAGCTTTCAATTTCAGCGGCTGGTACTTCAGTCACTTCATCACTGACAATTTTTTCCAAAACCTTTTTGAAAACCTTAGCCAATGTTTCAGAATCATAGTTTACCCACGAAATAACATGGAAACCAGTGCGGCAACCAAATGGCGAAATATCAATAATACCATCAATTTCATCACGTACTAGACCCGCAAAAAGATGCTCTAAAGTATGTAACCCACCAGTTTCAATGGCTGTTTCGTTAGGTTGCGTGAGGCGCAAATCATAGTTGGTAATACTGCCACCATTGGGACCGGCTTGTGTTTCAATCACACGCACATAAGGCGCTTTAACTTTTGTATGATCTAAGGTAAAACTTTCAACAACTGTTTCTGACATTATTTCACTCCTTTAAAATACGATAGTGGCTTAACCACTTCAGTTTTTGTACCATGATATTTGTCGGTGATGTATTTTTGTGACGCTTTATCACGGTATAGCGTTAACAACTTTTGATACGTCTTATTGCCTTTATTTTTAGCTGCTGTTGCTAAAATATTGACATTTGCGCGGGTGTGATTATTGATGTGTTCATAGTAAATGGCATCCTTTAAAACATTTAATCCAGCAGCTTGTGAAACCGAATTAGATATCAATACAGCATCGACGCCATTGTCATTTAGTAGCCGCCCACCGGTTGTATCATCAATTTCTTTAAATTTGAAATGGTGCGGGTTAGATGTTACTTTTTCCAAACCATCTAAAGCGCCAAAATTAGACGCAATTTTAATCAAACCAGCATCGGCTAATAATTTTAACCCACGCGCTTCATCTGCTTGGTCCTTGGCAATCGCAATCGTTGCCCCATCCGGAATATCTTTTACCGACTTATATTTACCAGAATAAATACCCAGCGGTTCCAAATAAGTTGTTCCAATTGCAACTAACTTTCCATCTTTACTGTCTTGATTAAATGCTTGAAAGTAGCTATATGACTGAAAAGCGTTAACATCTACTTGCCCCTCCGCGGTTGCTTTGTTAAGCGTCAAGCCATCTGTAAACTCTTTGACTTTGATGTTTAATTTTAAGCGTTTGGCAGCATCACTTTTCGCTAAATGTCGCCAAATATCGGCGTCACTGGTGACTGAACCAATTGTAATGGTGTTAGTTGATGCCCTTTTTGAGGCCTTTGCATATGTCACACCACCCACAATAATGACCAAAACGGCCAATATCACAAACCAAGTTTTTTTGCCCATACCATCTCCTTATTTAGTCTAATTAAGCTAATTCTGCATCCGCAATCCGCTTAATCAAGTCAAGTTTGCGCCACTGATCAGGAATTGTCAAAATATTTCCTTCTTCAGTGGACGAAAAACCACATTGTGTTGACAATGCTAATTGCTTTTTAGGTACAAATCTGGCAGCTTCGTTAATCCGTGCCACCACATCGTCAACATTTTCTAAATCCGCAGATTTAGACGTCAACAAACCTAGCACAATTTCCACATTGTCTCGTCCGTTATAAATGGTCGTCAAAGGTTCAAAATCACCGGAACGATCATTATCATATTCCAAGAAAAAAGCGTCATAGTTTAGTTGGCCCAAATATTTAGCCACCGGTTCATAGCCACCCTCAAATAAATAAGTTGACTTAAAGTTACCACGACAAATGTGCGTCGATAATTTAAGATCATCAGGTAGCCCTGCTAGTGCTTTATTAATGACATAGACATCATCTTCAGCAGTCTTAACAAATTGTGCGTGTTGTTCTGGATTTTCTGCACTCGCATTGAGTTGTGAAATCAAATATGCCCAAGTTGTATCATCGAGTTGAATATAACGGGCGCCCAAATCATAAAAATGTTGTAACGTGTCATGATAAGCTTGTGCCAAATCATCTAAAAAGGCTTCCCATGTATCATAATACTTTGACCACAAATCAGAACGGTGATCACGATTGATGATTAAACTAGGTGATGGAATCGTCTGTTTAGGTTCCACACCGTCTGGCACGATTGATTTCAAATATTGAAAATCTTTAAAGAATGGATGATCCAAATTAGCATGGACCTTACCATTGATACGTACGTTAGTAGACCGTGTTTTTTCACCATGAAATTTGTAAGAATCTGCTTGATCATAAAATTCAAAACCACCCAATTGACCCAAGAAATCCAAATGCCACCATGAACGATTAAATTCACCGTCAGTCACTGCCAATAGACCAGCTTCTACTTGCTTAGTTACTAACTTTTTAATTTCTGTCTGTTGTACCTCGCGCAATGCATCAGCTGTGATTTCACCATCAGCGTACTGTTCACGTGCCTCTTTCAAGTTTTTGGGACGCAAATACGAACCTACTTGGTCAAAATGATAGTTTAATTTTCCTGCAGTTGTCATGTTTTCTCTCCTTCTAATATTCAAATTGTTGCCAATCCAGCGTCTAAGTCACTAATTAAATCAGCCACATCTTCTAATCCCACTGAAAATCTCAATAATCCAGGGCTAATACCAGTCTTGTCCAATTCTGTTTGATTGAGTTCAGCGTGGCTCATTTTAGGTGGATAGCTGATGATACTTTCCACTGCACCCAAGCTAACTGAAAATGCGGGTATTTTAAGTGCGGAAACGAGTCGTCTGGCATTGGCTTCACTACCAACATCAAAACTCAGTACAGCGCCACCATTTTTTGCTTGTGCTAAGTGAACATCGTGCCCTGGATGTGTTGCCAGGCCGGGATATAGTACGTTGACGATTTTAGGATGTTGTGCTAAATGTTCCGCAATTTCTTGTGCAGAATGAGCAGCGTGAGACATTCGAACTCCCAATGTCTTAATACCTCGTAATAATAACCATGTATCCAAAACACCAAGTGTTGCACCGACGGCATTTTGAATAAAATAAATTTTATCAGCTAATTGCTGGTCATTGACCACTACTGCACCTGCCAAAATATCTGAATGCCCCGCCAAAAATTTGGTTGCTGAGTGGACAACGATATCTACACCTAAATCTAATGGCTTTTGCAGAAATGGTGACATAAATGTATTATCAGCAATTGTGAGTAACCCGTGTGCTTTAGCAATGGCTACCACTGCTTTAATATCCGTAATATGCAAAATGGGATTGGATGGTGTTTCAATATACAGCGCTTTGGTTTCTGGTTTAATAGCTGCTTCAATAGCCGATTCATCAGCAAAATCGACAAAGTCATGTGTAATCCCCCAACGCGGTAAAATTTCTTCTAACACGCGAAATGTCCCACCGTATACATGCTGACTTACAACTAAATGATCCCCAGCCGATAAGGTAAACAACACACTGCTGATTGCCGCCATGCCAGTACTAAACAAATAACCATATTTTCCATGCTCTAGTGTTGCAATTGCTTGTTCGCCTGCCTCGCGTGTCGGATTGCCGGATCGTGCGTAGTCATATTCACCAAACTGATCAAATGATGGTTGATCAAATGTCGAACTTAATTGAATAGGCGTGTTAATCGCACCAGATATAGGATCGTGCACAGTTGCTGCCTGAATAATATCTGTCCACTCGCTCATTGCCTTGCCCCCTGTATTGCATTTACCAAATCATCTAGAATATCATGTTTTTCCTCAAGACCTGCACTGACACGCACAAGATGATCCGTAATTCCGAGTTTTTCTCGTTGCTCGGCTGTCATATCATGATGTGTTTGAACAGACGGTATTGTAATCAACGTCTCAGGTCCACCTAGACTCTCAGCAAATGAACAAATATTAAGCCCTTTTAAAAAACGATCAACATCATAATCTTCTGACAAATAAAAACTCACCATACCACCTAATCCTGCATACAAAACGTGATCTACTCCTGAAACACTTGCTAATTTTTCAGCTAGAAAATGACCATTTTCATTATGCCTTGCCATTCTCAAATGTAAGGTTTTCAGGCTTCTTAACAACAACCAAGCACTAAATGAATCTAGCACCTGCCCACGTGTGACCAATGTATCTTCAATTTTTTGGGCTAAATCATCTCGCCCAGCAACGACAACACCAGCTAAAATATCATTGTGCCCACCTAAATACTTTGTAGCAGAATGAACGACAATATCAGCGCCGAGTGGTATCGGATTTTGGAAAATGGGTGTTAAAAATGTGTTGTCTACCGCGACTAGTATATCCGGACGCACCGCTTTAACCGTTTCACATAACCAATGAATGTCAATAACTTTCATAGTTGGATTGGAAGGTGTCTCAATCCAGATTAACTTGGTCTCTGGTTTAATGAGTTTCAAAATATCATCCCCATCTGTCCAGACGTCATAGGTCACACCATTATGTTCGACCAATCCATCAAAATAGCGATATGTGCCACCATATAAATCATCAGATGTAATAAAATGATTACCTGATTGAATTAAAGCATCAAACACTAGGTCAATTGCCGCCATGCCGGAACTTGTAGCAAATGCTTGCCGACCATGCTCTAACTCGGCCAATTGTTCTTCCAAAATGCTTCTGGTTGGTGTATTCATTCGGGCGTAGTCAAATCCTGTTGATTCTCCTAAACCTGGATGCCGATAAGCCGTTGAAAAATACAGTGGACTTACAACGGCGCCAGTTTTCATGTCATCGGTGCCATTACCACCTTGTGCTAATAAAGTATCTATATTTGTCATAAGTTTCTCAATTCAATGCTGATATTAGGTTAATTGCTGTTATTTTGTTTGTCTTTGCCACAATTAGTTGCCCCCAATTTTTAAAAAATTGGTTTGCTGTGTCTTGCCAACTGTTGCGTGGACGCCCATTAACAAAATAATTTTCCGGTTCAAGTGTCTGATTGTCACCGGCTGAGTCCCGATAATATTCATCAGCCAGAGTTGTTGTGTCATACTCCAGATGACCGCTGATATACGTCGAGTTCACGCTTTCATCTCGGAGAATAAAAGCACCCAATTCGTCATCATCAGCCACTCTTAGCCGTCGTGGTATACCCAATGACGGTATAGTAAAGTATCGAGATTGTGGCATTTTCAACACATCTAAGTCCCAAGTTAGCTCGCTTTGCGCGACATGCCCAGGGCGATAGACGCCCGACACTTTGTTTTTAATCGCTTTGACTGGAAAATTTCTTTCAGTATAACCTGCCGCATAAGTTGCCCAACAGGCAAATAAGCTTTCCGTAACATGCGTTTTTCGCCATTCCAATAAATGTTGAAATTCTTGCCAATAATCGACTTGCTCAAACTTAATTTGGTCAACAGGCGCGCCAGTTACGATCAACCCATCATATTGTTGGTGCCAAACGCCCCCTAATGTCAAATAATGATTAGTCACTTCGACTGCATTATGTCTTAAATTATGAGTGGCTGGTATTGCAAAAGTAACCCGCACGTTGACTGGCAGAAAATTCAACAGCCGGACAAATTGTTTTTCTGTTTGTAAACGATTAGGCATCAGATTAACTAATAAAATGGTTATTGTTGGTTGTAGTAATTTGTATGAACCAATAATTGTTTGCTGCTGTTTTAACAAGCCATTTTCTAAAATAACACTCATAACTTACCTCCTTAATTTGACAATTTAGCAAAATAACACAAAAAAACCGCAATCTATTAATAATAGATTGCGGGACGTGAAAAACGTGTTACCA
Organism: Leuconostoc pseudomesenteroides KCTC 3652; assembly: GCF_014634745.1. GTDB lineage: Bacteria > Bacillota > Bacilli > Lactobacillales > Lactobacillaceae > Leuconostoc > Leuconostoc pseudomesenteroides. The sequence continues at coordinate 25,986 of NZ_BMBP01000007.1, read as the reverse complement.
CCCGGTGTTCATGTAGGTTCTCGCACCCACACCTCCAAACGTACGCCGCTAATCTTTCGTCGAGAACATCTGTGAAAGTCTTTGGTAATACGTTGTCTGGTAACGGGTGACACCCGATTTCAACTTACTGCGTTGCACATATGAGTGTACGCCTGCTCGTATCCGTGAAAACTCCAAGACCATTTTCCCAGAAGCAACCTTATCTGCTTTCACCAACGACAGACTCTCTTTTTAAGGCATTTTATGGTACTTATCTCTTCAACGTTTATGTTGCTTTTAACTATAACTTTATATCCACATAATGTCAATAGCATTTTCATAATTAACAAATGAAATCTCACAATAACCACATAAAAAAAGATATCACTGAATCATGGCATGCCGTTTAACACGTTTAATTTGATAGTGATACATGCTGATTCCTAGCAACAGCCAGATTCCCGCAACAATACTATCAAGGAATAGACTCCCTGATCCAGTTAAAAACCATTGCATCGTCTGAGAAAAAGGTAAGCATTGCGTGAGAAAAGCCAACCATTTGGGATAAAGTGATACCGGTACAATAACACCACTCAATAATATGATAACTGTCCCTAAAATGTTTGCAGTCAAATAAGGGTCGTCATGTTGCCACGATATAATAATCGCCACAAAAGCAATGATTTCACCATAAATCAAGAGTAATGGTAACACTAGAGCAGCTCGACTTATCCACGAAGTATCTCGCGTTACAATTGTCACTAAAAATAAGGTAATGATTACCTGCCCTAACGCAACAATCAAGGCTGCGGTAAATTTACTGGTCCAGTATTTTATTGAGTATGGTGATTCAACAGCCATCTCCAAGGCAACTCCGCGGACTTGATCGTTAACAAAAAGCGCTGATAAACTGCCTAGTAGTGTGCCAACAGCGGTCATTAAACTAATGGCAACCACTGATTTAATCGCTGCAATTGAACTAAATTGGGCACGCAATAATCCAATCATTAAAATTTCTAAAACGGGTGTAATCACAAAACTAACAACAAACGTTCGCCAATTTCTGAAATAAGGCAATGAAAGCAAGTCTATTTTTAACATTAGATCACCGCCATATCGCCAGTAACACGTAGTCGCCGTAAAGAAATTTTCAACAAAAAATGTGCCATTATTAACCATACTACACTGAGTATTAACATTTGCAACACATCGATACCCGTGACTAAGTTAGGCTGTAAAATCATTTTTACAGGTGTTGCCATAGGCAGAAACAACCCTAATACTTCGACTACCATTTGATAGCGTTGCGGAACAGTGTAGATGCCAGCACCAATCAAAATCGGTATTAATAAAAGACTTTCGTACAGCATGGCATTTGGCGTTAATACAAATAAACCGGCTACAACAAAATCTAGTAATATGACACTTAACCACAGCGTTATAACCCCTAACACCAAAATCCAAGTAATGCCTGTAGTACTAACTCCTAAGACCAAACTCGTCAGCCAAGCCACAGGAAAAGCTAACAAACCAAAACAGGCTGCCGGTATTATCAGAGTCGCTAAGCTAATCGCTTCTCCTTTAGTGGTGTCAAGAATATAAGCCAATGTACCTTGTGCACGTTGATATGGTATGACACCTGCTGCAGAAGTACCAGCCGCCCAAGTACCGATAATGCCTGCTCGCAACCAAATCGTTTGGTTCCCCAAATCATGAACAGCGTTTGCAGCGACATATTGCATCAATACATAACCAATCGTGGTCACAAAAACAATCGTACGAAAATAGCTGTTTTGAGCAAACAACTTCAAATGAAACCAAGTCAACGTCATAAAGTCAATCATGTTGACGCCTCAATTCTGGCGCAAGCGCCAAATAGGACTCTTCAAGCGTTGCTGGACGGTCAACTTTGGTGACACCTGATAAAGCTACAACGCTTGCCACCGTTCCATCATGAAGAATTTTACCTCCACCGATTAACAAGACCCGATCTGCTAAATCTTCAACCTCAGTCATTGTATGACTCGTCAGCAAAATTGTCTTTCCTTGATCTGCTAATTTGCGTATTAATCGTCGTATTTCATGGGAAATTTCCACATCCAATCCGCTGGTGGGTTCGTCAAGCAAAATAACATTTGTTGCTTTCAATAAAGCACGAGCGATATGCATTCTCTGTCGCATACCACGAGAAAATTGCCCTAATTGTTTGTCACTAACATTGGCGAGGTCAACATCTTGTAGTGCCTGAGATATTCGGTTACGTCGCTCTCGACGGGAAATACCAAACAATGTTGCAAAAAAGTTCAAATTATCATAGGCTGTGGCTCGTGCATAAAAACCTAATTCACCCCCAAAAACCGTAGCAATATTTGTAGCCATTAATTTTTGATGCGTTAGTATATTCACACCGTCGACTAATACATCACCACTCGTTGGTGCCAGATAACCAGAAATCATTTTGACAGTCGTCGTTTTCCCAGCACCATTTGGTCCTAATAACGCTACTATTTGGCCAGATTCAATCTTAAAAGAGACATCATCAACTGCCACAAATTCGCTTACTTCGGTAAATGTTCTTCTTAAGTGACGTACCTCAATCGTTGTCATGACGCACCTCCACCAAGCAAGAGACATGATATTGTTTTATTTTATTCAATTTTTTTATCCTTGTACTCTAAATAAGTAGGTCAAACTTTCGAACAACCTACATGCAATCTAGTGCACAATTTTGAAAGTTATGCTTGCATAAATTGTGCACACTCAACATCAAAATTATTATTCATCGCAATCATTGCGCTACCTCCAAACACGGGTTGGACGATGACAAACATCATCGTAGTTAATTTAAAAACGTTTTGATATCAAGTGATATCACATTTTTATTATACAGATATGAGATTAGATGTCAATAAAGTTATAATCATTCACCTTATTATGCCCTGAAAAATATGCTATAATGCTGACAAGTATTAGAAAGGATGAAAACATGTACGAACAATTACATCACACAAACGAAGAACTCGATCGCACTATCGCCCAATCTGGTCGCCACGTCTTATTCTTATCGGCCGACTGGTGTGGTGATTGTAAAGCAATTAAACCCTTTGTTCAAAATATTAAAGATACCGTTACAACCACTGCCGATTGGATTGATGCAGATCGTGATGACAACATCGACTTTGCTACGAGTCACAACATGCGAGGCATTCCATCTTTTGTTTTATTTGAAAATGGAAAAGAAATTTCTCGTGTTGGTCATGGTGAACGCTTAACACCGCAGCAAGTACTGGATTGGTATCAAAGTACAATATAAAAACCGCTGTCTAAACTAAATTAAACCTGCTAACTTGACAATCATCAAGTTAGCAGGTTTAATTCAAAACGAGACAGTGGTTTTTACTTTTCTGTTTTAGCAATAAAGGATTGAACAATATCAGCAGGGATAGCAAATCCCATGCCTTCAACACTTGTGCCATCAGTCGATGAAACAATTTTTGAGGAGGTAATCCCTATAACCTGTCCTTTAAGATTAATCAACGGGCCCCCAGAGTTACCAGGGTTAATAGCTGTATCGGTTTGAATTGCCGTCGTAGCAGATGAGCCGGTCTCCTCTGCTGTGAGTTCTCGACGCGGTGCTGAGACGATACCACTAGTTAATGAAGTAGCATAATCCGATCCTAAAGGTGACCCAATCGCTAATACTTGTTGTCCTGCTAGTAGTGATTTAGAATTACCAAATGATGCGGATACTTTGATGTCAGTCGCTGTGGCCTTTAACAATGCTAAGTCTTTTGTTGTATCAGTGCCGACAATAGTTGCCTCAACTTTTTTCCCGCTAGCCGTAATTAGCTGCAACTTATCTGAATCAGCGACAACGTGATTGTTTGTGATAATATAAGCATATCCATCAGCAATTTTATAAACAACACCAGATCCTTCTGAAGCTGTCTCTAGCTCTGAACTACTACTTTGTTCTTCTTGATTAAAGAAAGACGACCACCCGTCGCTCAGCGTGGCTGCTTTTTGCAAATTTTGTACCGTAACAACGGCATTCTTCACCTTATTGTAAGCCGTCGTTGCCGTGTCACTACTTGTGTAGGCGGTAGTCGCTACCGTTGCAGTTCCAGCCGAGTTCGAAGTTTTTGACTGTTTAGTTGTTTGTTGAAACCATGAGTTTGATTGCATGCCTGTATATACTGTCAAACTGGCGACTAAAGCTGAAACGATTGCAACGACAAAAAGAGAATATTTTTTCATGTTTTTTCCTCCATTTTGGTTCCCTGTCGCTCAAAAAAATGTCAGTGAACATATTTGATATGTTTATCATATTTAATCAACATAAATTCTATATTAAAGTGGTAGGGCAATCCTAAAAATAGTACCTTGTGGGGTATTATCCAAAACCGTTATTTTACCACCATGCGCCTGTACAACCCATTCAGCAATTGATAAGCCTAATCCAGTCCCACCTGTTTCACGATTTCCAGTCTTGTCTTCGCGATAAAAGCGGTCAAAAACATGTTTCTTAGCTTCATCACTAATGCCGCGACCAGTATCCGCAACACTTAAAATGAACTTTTTCTTTTCAATTCCGGCCTTAACCGAGACCAATGCGCCCTCATCTGAATATTTTAATGCATTATCAAGCAACAGTACCAACAATTGATGAATTCGTTTTTGATCAATAAAAACTTCTTGATCCACATCAACGTTTAACGTCACCTTCTTACCATCAAACTGTGCCATTTCTTCGTATGGTGCAATGATTTCACCCAAAAATTCCGACACATTCGTCGCTTTTTTCTCGATTTTAGTCATATTTGATCCAGATTTTGCCAAAGTTAACATATTGTTAGTTAAAGAAGTTAATCGGCGAACTTCTGAAAGTGACAAAATAATGGCATTCGATTGGTCACGCACAGTTGACTCAGGCTTCATCAGCATATTTTCCAGCTTACCTTGTATGACCGCCATTGGTGTCCGCAACTCATGTGCCGCATTATTGACAAAATCTTGTTGTTGCTGCCAAGATTTCAATATAGGTCGCATATTGAAACGTGAAATAATATAAGAAACCAACACTGCTAGTAAACCAAACAATCCAAAGGACCAAAAAAGAACTTTTTTGAAGTGGGCTAAATTAATCATCGTATCCGTCACATTTACCATGATTAAGCCATTTGCAGCAATGGTATCATAACTTTTAGCCGCATTCTTTTTGAATTTAACGCCAATAACGCGATAATAGTTTCCAGCTATTTTATAGGTTTCCGCTTTGTCCGTTAACGTAGACTTTTTAAACTTAACCGTGGCTTGCAGCGCTTTCTGCATTGCTTTTTGTCTTGGATCAGTAACAGAGGTGTCGACAATCAACTTGCCATTTTTATCAAATGACCAAGTATCTGCGCGTGTACTCGAACTTACAATTGGTTGAGATTTTTTTACGTTATTGTCTGAGGTCGATAATAGGCCTTGATTATCGTACAATCGAATGGCTTCGTTAATTGCATTATCAGCGCTTTGAAAAACTGTCCGTGTGTACGATAGAAAAATCACACTGGCCAAAATCGAAAAGATAACAAAAAAGCTGGCGAGGAGCCAAATAAATCCACGGACTTGCTGCTTTTTGTTAATAATACTAGGCATCGCTTACCTCTAAAATAAATCCAATATTTCGTAGTGTTTTGATTAAGTCATTTTGACCAACCGCCTCTAGTTTACGACGTAAATTATTCAAATAAATATTAACAACATTGATTGTGGTATCAGAATCAATGCCCCAAACGCGATCAAATATTTGATCGCGCGTCACAATGATATTTTTATTTTGAGCTAAATAAGTTAATATATCAAATTCTTTACCAACTAATTTAACTTGTTGCCCATGAACTTGGACACCTCTATTTTCCAAGTTAATTAACACATCACCAACTGTAATCGTATTATCCTCAGAATAAACACCTGATCGACGTAACAAAGCCTTCACTCTCACTAACAATTCTTCTCTGTGAAATGGCTTAGTCAAATAGTCATCAGCACCAACGTTAAAGCCTTCAATTTTATCGTCTAGTGAGCTTTTCGCCGTTAAAATGAGCACTGGTGTCTCAACATTGTGATGCCTTAAATTCTTAATGACCTCAAGTCCATTCTCGCCAGGCAACATTAAATCAGAAATAATCAGATCGTAAGGCACTTCTTGCGCCTCAAATTCACCATCCAAACCATCCGTAACTGCCTGAACATCAGCAAAATCCTGCAAAAATCCAACCACGTTATCCGCTAAATTGACATCATCTTCGATTAATAATATTTTGATTGCTTTAGACATTTTCATATCTCCATTGTACCTATTTTATACCGTTATTATACGAATTCAAAGTTAAAAGGAAGTTAAATAACACTACACGTCATTTTACCATGATTTTCAATATTTTCTCTTGCATTCAAAACGCCTATTTCAGTAAATATGCACCAAAAATAATATAGTTATCGTTTCAACCACTGGACACATTTCGATAATATGACCATTTTAAATGAAAAAATAACTCATATAATATGATTATTGGTGTATCAGGAGATAGAATACAATGTCGAAAAATGCAAGTCGTGAAGCAACTCAAGACAAAATTCTTGAGACTGTCATTGACATACTTCACGAGGTTCCATTATCAAAAATCACAGTTGCCGAAATTGCCCGACGTGCCAACATCAATCGCAAAACTTTTTACAAATATTTTGATACACCCACTCAAGTTCTCCTCGTCCGTTTAGAGGACAAAATTTTATCTGAAATTTTGTATGAATTAACACAGCAAACTTGCGATCCTATTGGTCATACACTTGATGTTACCAATCATAAACAAACAAAAATTGTCCTTAACGTTTTAATTCGTTACCGTGAAGCTATCACCGCTGCCTATCAAAATGCTGGTGGCCTAGATTTCGAGTTATTCGATGACTTTCTCGCCCGCCTACGCCGTGATTGGTTACCATTTAAGAACTGCCATACAACTGAACAAAAATTTGTTGCAAACATTCTAAGTCAAATGCTAATTAAGCTGATGGTTGATTGGCTAACAGCAGACGTTCTTTTACCAGTACCCCAACTCATACATCGTGCTGATATTTTATTCAATACATCTATATCAAATTTAAACCAACCAAAAAACCGATAAAATCAATCGGTTTTTTATTTTAACCCAACGCTAATGCGTAGAGCATGCGCAACTTGTTGCATTTCCTTAGAGTTAGCCTGAATATGAGCAATTTTATCTCGTAGTCGGCGTTTATCAATTGTTCTAACTTGTTCCGCTAAAATGACAGAATCTTTTTTCATCCCACCTAAATGTGCAGGAAGTAAAACATGCGTTGGTAACTTTGGCTTCGTAATCTGTGAGGTAATCGCCGCTATAATTGTTGTTGGTGAATTAGCATTACCAACATCATTTTGAATGATTAACACAGGTCGGACACCAGCTTGCTCAGAACCAAGCCCCTGTTTGAGATCGGCGTAAAAAACATCGCCACGCATTACTGTTTGTTGTTCTATTGTCATAATATTCTCGCTTTAATATGTACACGCCAGTTGGCGCTTTGTTTTAGTAGTGTCGGGGCAACCTTGGCCCTAACGTTGTTAAAATTTCATGTGGGATAGACTTTGCATAGTTTGCAACATCTTCTAACGTAATTTTCTGCTCACCATCTTGACCAATCAATGTAACTACCGTGCCAACAGGATACATTTTATTTAATGTTATCACAATTTGGTCCATAGTGACACGTCCAATCACATGCTCGATATGCCCATCAACTAATACTTTCATCCCCGACATGCGGCGTAAATAACCATCGGCATAACCGATTGGTAGTGTGGCCACCCATTGTGGCATTTCTGCAGTATATGTTGCACCATAACTGACAGATTCACCTGTTTCTAGGCGGTGTACAGAACCAATTTTAGACTTTAGTGAGAGAACAGATGATAACTCAAAAGGCATTGGCAAATCAGGTGTTCCTGGATTATAGCCATATAAAACTGATCCGACGCGAATAGTATTAGTATCAATTTCATTGTGATGCCAAATTGCTGAACCTGAATTAGCTAAATGCCAGTAATCCGCGGGAATATTAGCCGCCTGTACCCATTGATAAAAGCTATCCACTTGTTTTTTATAATAGGTCTCGTTATTGTCATCTGCGGTTGCAAAATGCGTGAATACCCCTGACAAAACAAGCTGTTCAGAAGATTTAATCACATCATAGAGCGATTTAACCGCTGCTTCAGAATGTGCGCCCATTCTTCCCATACCAGTGTCAACCGCTAATTGAACATTTAACTGTTGCCCACTTGTAATTTGGCTCATTGCCTCTTCTAACCAAGCAGTCGTCCCCACAGCAGGAGCCAGCCTATATTTAACCATGATAGGTGTCTGCTTAACATCTTGAACACCCAATAATGTGATGGTCACATTTTCCTGTGACAGTTTTTCGCGTAATGCAACACCTTCACCCACTGTTGCAACAGCAAAGTCCGTCACACCAATCTCTAATAATGCTTGAGCAACAGCCGCCATGCCATGCCCGTATGCATTAGCCTTTACCACTGCAATTAAACGTTTTGCCCCGGCATAACTCATAACTTTTTTTGCATTTTCTTGTATGGCCTTCAAATCAATCTCAAGCCATGTTGGTCTCAAATTTAAAATCTCATCATTTGTCATGAGAGAACACCCCTTTTTGGCAATAACCTTACACTTATTTTTTCCCAAATTGTCAAACGCTCAATAATAACAATTGTGTTAACTTGATCGCCACTATGGGTGATGGCAACATAAGTATGGTACGGAAAATTTTTAACAGTCATAACTGGTCGTCCATTAGTTTCATTTAGAATTTCAATATCCTGCCAATGAACTTTTTCACCAATGCCATAACCAGTAGCTTTTGAGAACGCTTCTTTAGCGGAAAATCTGCCCGCAACAAATTCAGCAAAATGTTTACCATTTCGCTGTTTAGCCGCTTCTTGCTCTGCCGGTGTCAATATTGACAGCATGAAGTTTGATTGTCGGTCAACAATTTGTCTCACGCGACTAATTGATTCCGTATCGTTCCCAATTCCTATTATCATGTCTCTATTGTAGCAAAAGGTTAAGCAATGACAATACTAATTTGTCTCACTTAACCTTCTACATTCCTGTTTTATTTAAAATTAGCTAAATTATTAGTCGTTGGCATTAAATTTTGCCATTTTTCTGATAAATAATTATTGTTAATTTTGTATTTAGGTGCTTGATACCCTTTCGCAAAAAAAGGTTTGAGAGCCTGATCGGTTGCCAGCCAACCACGCCAGCCCATATGAATAGTATCCTGCATGAAATACTTTTTCCCACCATCGTGTGAAAAGTCAGCAATATTATTGAATCCTTGCGACTTCAATTGCTTTTTAACTTTGTTAACACTTTGATAGTACATCTCAGTATTCAACCCTGTATATTTTGACCATTTTTGGTTCACAGGTTGAATAATAAACAACACATCTGTATGTTCCTTAGCAAATTCTTGTAAAACTGCTTGAAAATCACCATATTCTTCCGACTGGCGGTAATCAAAGTTTGTCTGTGATTGTGCTAAGCGCTTCAATCGCGGCTTAACACGTTGTTTAAAGAAACTATTTTTAATGCCAAACGGATTATTGCTTGTTTGCTTTTTAGCAAACTTATCCGCCTGTTTAATCAAAAGACTTTGATTATCAGCATTTGGTAATCTTTTTAACGCCGGCTTAACTTTTTTGTTCCAGTTATTCGTTAGCGTTATATTTGAGAACAATTGATCTTCACGAACCAACATACGATTACGAATAATCAACATATTCTGATCAGTTTCAGATAGTGGTTGATTATTCTTAATTTTAGTGATTAGGTTAGCATAAAAATCACTATCGCACACTTGCTTTTGCTGTAACAATCGGCGCGCAATGAACCGATCAGTTGGTGTGATTTTAGTAATATTACGCAACCAGTTCACGGTTTGCAAAGGTGAGTAAAATTCTGGAAATGCCCATTTTGTATCCCGCTTAGTGAACCATTGTTGCGAAATAACAAAAACTGCCTGCTTTTTATGCAATGCTGGCGTCATTTCCTGCATCCCCAAATAATGCGCCAATGACTCAGTTCCTGCCTGTCCAAGTAAAAATGGTCGATAATTACGATCATACTTCTCTGCTAACATGCTAGGATGCATCGTATCTAATCGCAATAATTCACTTGATCCAAAGAATGGCACATAGTGCGTATCCGGATCATTAAATGCTTGCATTTTAACTGTTTCACCTTTAAACACATTTTTTGAGAATGAAACCGACGCCTCTTGAATATCTTTATTTGAGATTTGACTTAATGAAAATGGTACTAATAACAGTACAGTAACCATGACAAATGCCAAAATTACCGGACCAAAAATCCACCACAGCCCCCGCTTTTTATTCATCGTATTAACCCATCAAAGATTCAACTTTAGCAATCACCTTATTAGGCGTGTTCCAATCATTGCGATCAAATTCTGAAACTGGTGCTTGAATGTCGAACTTGGTTTCTAAATCAAGTAGCAATTCAACAGTTGCCATTGAATCGAGCAATCCACTTTCAAAAAAATCGTCGTCCATTTGATCTGAAATGTCTTCACCAATAATAGTGTTTAAAATTTCTACTACTTCTGTTTTTACATCCATGTTATTTCTCCTGTAAGTTATATTGTACTACTAACGATTAATGATGATGATGGAACCATAAGGTATCCAAAAAACCACTAAAGAGTAAGAAACTAATCATCACGACGTGGAACGTCAAGACAATGGCGAACGCTTCTGTAAACTTATTATGCGGTACATGATGCTTTTTCTTATATCGCAACCATGCATCGTTGACCACTAGGCCAACACCATGGAATAAACCATAGGCGATATAATACCAAGTTAATCCGTGCCAGAAGCCCATTAACAACATATTGGCTATATAAGCCACGTTAGAAGTCGTAATTCGACTCTTGAACCATTTGTTTTTCATCATCATGAAGACCAACCTCATGAAAACAAAATCACGGAACCAAAATGATAGTGTCATGTGCCAACGATTCCAAAATTCTTTCAAGTTTTTGGACAAGAATGGCAAATTAAAGTTCATTGGCACTTCTATACCCATGACATAACCAGTTGCAACTGCAAACAATGAGTATCCAGCAAAGTCAAAGAACAAATCAAATCCATACGCATACATGACACCAATTAGCCACCAAGACCATCCACCATTAGCATGCGCCGATAGCATTGCCATATGTTCAACTCTTGGCAGAAGCAAGGTGCCAAAAATGTAAGATAAAACAAATTTGTACAAAAATCCAAGAAAGAAAAAGTGAACAGCTTTTCCAAGCATGTCTAAGTATTTTTCTCGCGCCGGTACACTTTCAATATCTTTCACAAAACGACGATATCGATCAATCGGTCCGGATGATATTGTTGGTAAGAAAAGCATGAAGCGCAGGAACAGCCAAGGGTTAAACGCTTTAATAGTCCCATCTCGCGTTTCCATAATCATGGCAACTGATCGGAAAGTTAAATATGAAATTCCCATAAAACCAAGCAGCGTCGTAACATGTGTCCAATGTGCAGCAGGAGCAATTTTTACGAGTGCCAGTGGCACAATCGCCAAGACTGTTGCGCCATAAAATACCCAGCTATTGTTAGCTTTTTTACGATATATCGTATAAGCCCAGACTAGTAACCATTGCCAGATCATATAACCAATTAAGGCGAATCCTTCATGATACTTATGCCCATCAAACATCAAAAAGATAAAGACAACTGAGACTATTACTTCATACCAGGCAAAACGCTTGCCAAAGTACAAGCCGATAGCCAAGGGCAATAATGCCAGTAACAAAATAATAAAATATTTTGGATCAGCATAAGGTTGTAAATTAAGCATCCCCATTCACCTCAGCAATCAATCCTTTTAAATCAATTTTGCCGTTGGGTGTGAGCGGCATCGCTTCTCGATAGATAAAACGACCAGGTACCATATAAGGCATCATAATGTCTTTCAATTCGTCTTTAATGGCATTGGTTAATTGCATAGGCTTTTCAAATGAGTTGTCGCTAGCAACAATGACGGCTAGCAATTGTTTCACTTTTCCTTCGTCATCATAGCGTGGTACTGCTGCTGCTTGTGCCACAAAGTGACTCTGTTGCAACTGTTGTGCAACCTCTTCTAGTTCAATTCTGAAACCATGCAACTTTATTTGAAAATCACTTCTACCACGATAATGCAACAATCCAGAAGAATCCATGGTTGCCAAATCACCAGTTTTATAAGCCTGATGTCCATCAATTTGTTTAAAAGCTTGTGCCGTTTTTTCAGGATTATTAAGGTATCCCTTTGAAACAGAAGGTCCACAAATTACAATTTCGCCAGTTTCTCCGGCTGGCACGTCTTGCCCATCGGGATCCTGAATTTTGATTGTTGTATCTGATTTGACGTAGCCGATTGGCATCTTGTCGTTAGTTGCAATAACCGCTTCGGTAATTGGCAAACCAGAAACCGCTACCGTCGCTTCTGTTGGACCATAGGTGTTATATACTGTTGCATTTGGAAATCGTGATAGTAACTTTTGAGCAGTTGTACTCGTCAGCACTTCACCACAGAAAAGAAAATGCGTCAACTGTGGCAAATTTTCTTGAGTAAAATTAGGATCCAGCAAAGCGACATCAGCAAACTATGGTGTCGAAACCCAAATATTGAGGTCCAATTTAGGCAATGTTCCAAATAATGTTTTGAAATCATCTGCCGTTTCTTTTGGCAGCGCTTTTAGTGTGCTGCTAGACAATAGTGCTGGTGCCCAATCCATAACAGATAGGTCAAATGAGTAAGGTGGCTGTGACAAAACTTGGCTTTTTTCTGGCCAATTGAAGTCATCGCTCAACATCCAATCTGCAAAACTAATTAGGTTACGATGTGAGATCTGAACGCCCTTCGGTTTACCTGTTGTACCAGATGTGAATATGATATAGAAATTATCGTCACCCTCAACTGGATGTGTTATTTGATAAGACGTTTCATTGTCAAAAATACTGGTAAGTGCTTTTGGATCAATCACCGGCACTGAAGTAATCTCAATCGGCAACTCATCAACAGCAATCACAAGCGCTGGCTTGCCAATCTCTAATATGTCGGTTAGACGCTCATCAGCAGAACTCTTGTCAACTGGAATATAAGCGTGTCCTGACTTGGTACTACCTAAAAAGCTAGCAATCATCTCAAACTGTTGCCCGCCATAAACCATAATTGGCGCTCCAGTTGGTAAATTAAGGCTATCAATATGAGCCGCCAGACTGTCTGATCCTGACTTTAGCTGCGCATATGTGTGTGTACGTCCTAATTCATCGTATGCAATCAAGTCACCGGTGTTTTGCGCAATTGCATCAATTTGATTAATCACGTTACTAATCATGTTAATTCCCCCATTTAAAACTCGTTATAGATAAAGTGCCCCTCACCAACACCTGAATAACCATAAAGGTATAATAATACCAAAATGATGATGAAATAAAAGAGTGTACGACCAATGAAATTAACTATTGGACGCTGAAAGAACTGTTTTATCATTCAAAATACCCCCATCTGAATGGATTAATGTATAATCGAAGTAACAAAAAAATACAGTTACAACGACATAATAGAACTAATTATAACACATATATTTCAAAATGTTAATATTGTGTTTCAATACTGGAGCAACATGATAAAAAAAACAATCGATATCACTACGAAACTAGATAACTTCGTCCTTAAAAATAGGATGATTAGTACCACGCTCTTCGCCATGAAACAGACACTCCCTCTTCTGGCAGTTTGTGTCTACGCACGACTTATCTCGCAGCTCATCTTGTCACCAAATGCGTTGTTCGTAACACTATTTGATTGGCGATTAAGAATACCTGCTATTTTCCAATTACAAGAAATGCTCTCCTTGTTAGAAGTATTTGTTCTGATGATTCTATCAGCAACTTTTACCAAACGCTATTTGTCGGTTCGGAAAGTAACGCAAACGACCTTACCCACCCTCACTAATTTTTTAGGCACTTATTTTTTATTTTTAGGTAAAGGCCAAACACCAACTTATGATACTTCACAGTATTTGTTAGTCATTCTGCTGTCTTTCATTAGTTGTGAAAGTTTCTATTTTTATCAAAAATTTGTCAGCGGTGATAATCCGCAACCGTTTGCTGTCAGATTTTTGATTTGGGCTGCCCTGATTTTACTAATTGATGTTGCTTTACATTTTGCTATTCAACGCAGCGTGGTTCGATCTGCATTGAATACCTTGTTATCTAACAATTTTTTTACAACCTTCATTGGTCTGGTGATTATTAGCGTAGTGGCGCCACTACTGTGGTGGCTAGGAATTGGTTTGCCGCGTGAATTAATTAATAATCCCAGCACTATTAATGCTGTCATTAAAAATTTAGATACAATTTTGACAAACACAAATGCTACACTGCCTTATCCAACTAACCTTTATAGTGTCTACACAGCTTTTTCTTTATTTGGTGGTGTTGGCAGCACATTAGCAATCAGCTTTATTCTCCTATTCTCCATTAGAAAAAAGCAACAGCATTTAGGTATGCTGTCACTCCTACCTAGCTTATTCAATAGTAATCAGCTGTTATACTTTGGCTTACCAATATTTTTACGACCGTTAATGCTTGTCCCCATGATTTTGACAAGCCTACTTGGCACATTAATCGGTTATACCGCTATTGTGACCCATCTCATTAAGCCAGCAACACTTTCAACACCCAACACGACACCAAGCACACTCGTTTCTTTCTTGGGGAGTAATGACAGTTGGTCATTGCTAATTGTCGTTATCATTTTTGCACTATCCGTTGTTATTTACAGACCATTTATTGTCATAGAAACATCCGAGGTCAGCTATGAGAAATAAAGTAATTATCATATTAAGTTTGTTACTCATGGCTATCATTGGTTTTTTTGGTCACGATTGGGTAACACATACTAATAATAATCAAGCAAAAATTCAAAACTCTCGAATGGCACCGATTATTTTTATTCCCGGATCTAGCGCCACAATTAATCGGTTTGATAATTTACTAAGTAAATTAAATAATCCTAAATCAACGCACAGCATTTTAAAGGTCCAAGTCAATACTGATGGCAAATTAGTATACTCAGGGCATATTAGAGCTAATGATGAACAACCATTTATCGTCATTGGTTTTCAAAACAATCGAGATGGATATGATAATATCAAAAAACAATATCGTTGGCTAAACACAGCCATGACCGATTTGCAAGAACGTTATCATTTTAGAAATTTTCAAGCAATCGGGCATTCCAACGGCGGTTTGATTTGGACTGGATTTTTGGAAAACTATTATAGCTCTGACAATTTTAACATGACAACGCTCATGACGTTAGGCACGCCTTATAATTTTTCTGAAGTGACGTTGGCTCGTCGGACAGTGATGTTAACTGATTATATCAACAAGAGTAAAAACTTGCCCAAAGGATTGTCGGTTTACTCAATTGCCGGCACAGAAGATTATACAGACGACGGTATTGTGCCTGTACAAAGTGTCATCGCTGGAAAATACATCTTTCAAAAACATGTTAAAGCCTATACCCAAATCACTGTTTCTGGCAGTGATGCCCAACATTCAAGCTTACCGGAAAATAGTGAAGTTGTTTCACTAATTCAAGAGTATTTGTTGACAAAAACAGATAATACTGGCCGTCCAACACCTTAAAACTCCTACACTCAAAAAGCCTTGTAGCGTGAATAATAATCACGTTACAAGGCTTTTTTCATTATTTCACACCAGCTTCTATCATTTTTTTGAGACGATATTGCATTTGTTCAAACCGCCGTTTATCACTCTCAGCAATATCGTATTTCAAAGCACCTATCATTTGTAGGACTGCATGCTTGAATGAAGTCGATTTTGCTAAACTTAATTGGTTAATAGACTCTCGTAAACCAACAATAACTTCTGGATTATACGTGTCTGTAGCAATATCTATGGGTTTTTCATCATCATCGACCCAAATCATCTTTTGACAAAACTGTGCTTTTTCAGTGTTATGATGTCGCAACAAATCAATAGCTCGATTTGATAGCGCAGTAATAAAGTAAGTCGAAAATTTTGCACGTGGGCATGCTACTTCATACCGTTTCACACACTTCATTAGTATTTCAAGTCCCTCGGAATACCAATCATCCTTTTTAATATGCCCACTTATTTTTCGCTTATGAACGTTAAAAATAGCAGGTTTTAAATGTTTTATTAGCACACTGTATGCACAATCATGTCCTTTTTTTGCCGCAATTACTGTGGCTAACAGCCTATCTTTCGTCAATATTATGCTCCCGTTTGTCGCATACATTAACAGAATATAAGATAGATATCATCGTGCTATTCTGTTTATTTGGTATGCGTATTATAACGGATGACGTGAATTATATCCTTGATATATCAATAAACTAGCTGCAACACTGGCATTTAAACTCTGAACATGCCCAATCATTGGAATTGTTAACATACCATCCACCTTTTTCTTCAAAAGTGGCGAAATGCCCTTCCCCTCGTTGCCAATGATTAAAGCCGTGGCTCCCTTGGCATCCAAGCGACGATAATCTTCACCAGACATGTCGGTACCAAATATCCAGACGCCACGCTTTTTGAGTGACTCGACAACTGCTGCCAAATTAGTCACACGAGCGACTGGCACGTGTTCGATAGCACCCGTGGATGTTTTGGCCACTGTCGCGGTCAGTTGAACCGCGCGACGTTTAGGAATGATAATACCGTGGACGCCAGCAGCGTCGGCCGTTCTTAAAATTGATCCTAAATTATGTGGATCCTCAATACCATCTAAAATCAAAAAAAATGGCTCTTCATCTTGTTGACTGGCTCGATCAAATAAATCATCAATTGAGGCATACTCAAAAGCGGCAACACTCAGCACAACACCTTGATGGTTCCCGCCATCAGTTAATTCATCTAATTTCGATTTAGGGGCTTGCTGAACAACTAATCCCCTTTTTTTTGCAAACTGCAAAACTTCATTGCGCATTTTATCTTGCAGGCCAGTTTGTACCAAAACTTTGTTGATTTCTTGTTTGCTTTTTAGTGCTTCAACACTGGCATGATGACCATAAATGAATTCACCTGCTTCATCACGTTTCATTTCTTTATTCTCCCAGTTTCAATTTCGTCAAAGATCCATGCCATTAACGTTTGCAATCGTTTTTGACGGTTAGACAAATATAAATAACCAAACAATGCTTCAATGCCTGTCGAAATTCTATAGGTAACGACATCAGTATTTTTTGCTTTCGTGTGTGATTTGGCGTTTCGACCACGCTTAAAGTAGATTAGTTCATCTTCGAAAAGAATTTGATCGTCTGACATGCGTTGAAAAATTGCTGCGTGGGCTTTAGCCGACACGTAATGTTTACTTCTTTTTTGAAGATCATTTACCTTTGTCAAACCCATTGCTAACAAATGTTGTCGCACTTCTAATTCATAAATTGCATCTCCAATATAAGCCAATGCCAATCCGTTCATTTGTTCGTAATTTAAATTATGCATAATTCAATTATACGCAATTATGATAGATTGCGTATAACTTTTCAAACATCGTTCTGCAGAACAATAATTAGTTTATCTTAAACAACTGAAAACACATACCCTTTTGGCATAATCGACATCATTTTTGGCATAACGTGCACATTCGCCTGTTGATTTTATTTTCTTTAAATCAAAAAAACCGCTCATTCGAAAAATGAGCGGCTTTGTAGTCATCACTATTAATCTTCAAATGCCTTAGCGACATCATCTAATTTTGGAATGTCGGGTGTATCTTCTGTCTCAAGTTCAGGTTGTGCGATAACATCACCAACAACCTTACTCTTAATCTTACGATATTCCGCCATACCCGTTCCGGCAGGAATGATCTTTCCAATAATAACGTTTTCTTTCAAACCAACTAGTGGATCATTTTTACCACGAATAGCAGCATCAGTCAAGACACGTGTTGTTTCTTGGAATGACGCAGCTGACAAGAATGAATTTGTTTCTAACGCAGCCTTAGTAATACCAAGCAAAACTGGACGAGCAGTTGCCGGCACAAGACCTTCAAACAATGCTGGTTCATTAGCGCGCTTGAAATCAGCAATATCCATCAATGTTCCTGGCAATAAGTCTGTTTCGCCCGGATCCATCACACGCACTTTACGCAACATTTGACGAATCATAACTTCAATATGCTTATCCGAAACTTCAATACCTTGTAAACGGTAAACTTTTTGAATTTCTGTTAACATGTATGATTCTGTTGTTAACGTATCTGTAACAGCTAATAATTCCTTAGGATCAATTGGTCCTTCATTAATAGCATCACCACGTTGGATCTCGTCACCTTCTGCAAAACGCATGCGTGCAGTGAGCGGCAAAGTATACGTACGCGTATCCGTTTCACCTTCAATAGTGACAGCTTTCGTACGTTCTGCTGGGTTTTCTTCAATTGCAGTCACAACACCAGTCACTTCAGAAATTTCTGCACGTCCCTTAGGAATACGTGCTTCAACAATTTCTTGGACACGAGGCAAACCTTGCGTAATATCATTACCACCGGCAACACCACCTGTATGGAAGTTACGCATTGTCAATTGCGTACCTGGTTCACCAATTGATTGTGCAGCAACAGTTCCAACAGCTTCACCCACTTCAACTTCTTCACCAGATGCTAAGTTACGACCATAGTCGAGTACTGAAACACCGTGCTCTGTTGTTGACGTAAAGACAGAACGAATCGTTACTTCTTCAATGCCAGCATTGACAATCGCTTTGGCAACATCTTCATCAATCATTTCATTACGAGAAACAATCTTTTCACCAGTTTCTGGATCAAACACTGACTTCATTGCATAACGTCCCAAAATACGATCGTAAAGTGGTTCAACAACTGATGTGCCATCCATGATTGCTTTAACGGCAACACCACGATCAGAATCATTGTCGAATTCACGAACAATAACATCTTGCGCAACATCAACTAGTCGACGCGTCAAGTATCCTGAGTTAGCCGTCTTCAAGGCTGTATCTGACATTCCCTTTCGGGCCCCGTGAGTAGAAATAAACATTTCCATCACTGTCAAACCTTCACGGAAGTTAGCTGTAACTGGCAATTCAATAATTTTACCACCAGGTCCGGCCATCAGACCACGCATACCAGCCAATTGAACGAAGTTTGAAATGTTACCACGAGCACCTGAGTCTTGCATCATGAAAATTGGATTAGTTGGTTCAAATGATTCAATCAGCTTATCTTGAATGATATCCTTGGCTTTTGTCCAAATTTCAGTAACTCGTTGGTAGCGCTCATCATCCGTAATCAGTCCTCGACGGAATTGCTTGGTTACAGTAGCAACTTGGTTATGCGCATCTTCAAGAATAGCAGGCTTTTCTTTCAAATCTGTCACATCAGTCATAGCAACTGTCAAACCAGATTCAGTTGACTTTTCATAGCCTAAGTCTTTCATGCGATCCAGTAACAGTGACGTTTCCGTCACTTTGTAGCGCTTGTAAACTTCAGCAATAATATCTGATAAGAATCCTTTTTTGAAAGCACCAATGATTGGCGTTTCTGCTAGATAATCATGAATATCTTCACCTGACTCAATGAAGAAACGATCATCGACGCCCTTAAAGTTATCCTCAGATGGTTCGTTGATAAACGGAAAATCAGTTGGTAAAATTTCATTAAAAATTAGCTTTCCAACTGATGTAACCATTACTTTAGAACGTTGTTCGTCTGTAAATGGCTTTTCAGCTGGGAATGAAGACGTTTGGATTCCAACACGTGTATGATAATGAACAACTTTACTTGCAAAAGCAATGCGTGCTTCATCAACACTTGAGAAAATCATCCCTTCGCCTTCGCGACCAGCTTCCTCAGTAGTTAGGTAATAGTTACCAATAACCATGTCCTGTGATGGCGCAACGATTGGCTTTCCATCTTTTGGTGCCAAAATGTGCCCAGCGGCAAGCATTAGTAAACGTGCTTCAGCTTGTGCTTCATCAGATAATGGCACGTGAATCGCCATCTGATCACCATCAAAGTCTGCGTTATAGGCTTCAGTAACCAGCGGATGCAAACGCATTGCTTTACCTGAAACTAACACTGGCTCAAACGCTTGAATGCCTAAACGGTGCAACGTAGGTGCACGGTTTAACAAAACAGGGTGTTCTTTAATAACATCTTCCAAAACATCCATGACATCGCCGTCAGCTTTATCAATCTTACGCTTAGCAGATTTGACGTTACCAGCCAACTTACGTGTTGTTAATTCTTTCATGATAAATGGACGGAACAATTCGATTGCCATTGGTACAGGCAATCCCATTTGGTTCATCTTCAAGAAAGGTCCAACATCAATAACTGAACGACCAGAATAATCGACACGCTTACCAAGCAAGTTTTGACGGAAACGACCTTGCTTACCTTTTAGCATGTGTGAAAGTGATTTCAATGGACGGTTACCAGGACCAGCCACTGGACGACCACGACGACCATTATCAATCAAGGCGTCAACAGCTTCTTGTAACATACGCTTTTCGTTTTGAACAATAATACCTGGGGCATTTAAGTCCAACAAACGCTTCAAACGATTGTTGCGGTTAATCACACGGCGATACAAATCATTCAAATCAGAAGTCGCAAAACGACCACCTTCCAATTGGACCATTGGACGCAAGTCTGGTGGGATAACAGGCACAACGTCCATTACCATCCATTCAGGCTTATTGTCAGATTGTAAGAACGCTTCAACAATGTCCAAACGACGTACAGCGCGTACACGTTTTTGACCAGTAGCTTCTTGCAATTCGCGCTTCAACTCATCAGCTTCGCCAGCTAAATCAACATTAGCCAACAATTCTTTAATTGCTTCCGCACCCATACCAGCCTTAAAGCCAGCACCATATTCTTTTTTCAATTGGCGGTATTCGCGTTCCGTCACCATTTGCTTCTTCTCAACTGGTGCATCACCAGGTTCAATGACAACGTATGACGCAAAGTAGATAATTTCTTCAAGTGAACGAGGTGACATATCCAAAACAAGACCCATTCGTGAAGGAATACCTTTGAAATACCAAATATGTGTAACAGGTGCAGCCAATTCGATGTGACCCATACGCTCGCGACGTACTTTTGATGATGTTACTTCAACACCACAACGGTCGCAGACGATACCTTTATATCGGATTCGCTTGTATTTACCACAGGCACATTCATAATCTTTTGTAGGTCCGAAAATGCGTTCATCGAACAAACCGTCTTTTTCAGGCTTTAATGTTCGATAATTAATCGTTTCTGGCTTTTTTACTTCACCATAAGACCATGAACGAATCTTATCTGGTGATGCCAAACCGATTTGCATACTTTCAAACTTGTTAACATCGATTGCCATCTATTTGCTGTTACCTTTCTTAATTATTGCCGTCTGATGCAGCTGTATCTTGTGCTTCAACCTTAGAAAAGGCTGCTGCAACTTCTTCGTCTTCTTTATTTAACAAATCTGGATTTGTACGAGCCAATTTTTCAAGTGCATCAACTGGTAAAATCGAATCATCTTCATCCATTTGACGCAATTCTACTTCATCGCCCGATCCATCCAAGACCTGCATGTCTAGACCAAGTGCTTGCAATTCTTTTACCAAGACACGGAATGATTCTGGCACACCAGGGCGTGGAATTGGTTCACCCTTGATGATTGACTCATAAACTTTAACACGTCCAGCAACATCATCTGACTTGTATGTCAAGATTTCTTGCAAGGTATAAGCAGCACCATAAGCTTCCAATGCCCAAACTTCCATTTCACCGAAACGCTGTCCACCAAATTGCGCTTTACCACCCAAAGGCTGTTGCGTAACAAGCGAGTATGGTCCAATAGAACGCGCGTGTATCTTATCGTCGACCATGTGGGCTAACTTCATATAGTGCATGACACCAACGCCAACACGTTTGTCGAATGCTTCACCCGTACGGCCATCATAAACAACTGATTTACCATCTTGTGGCAAGCCGGCTTCGCGTAATGCGGCTTCAATTTCATCATCACTAGCACCGTCAAAGACAGGTGAGGCAACGTGAATACCAAGTTGTTTTGCAGCAAATCCTAAGTGAAGTTCCAAAACTTGCCCAATGTTCATACGTGAAGGCACGCCCATTGGTGAGAGCAAAATGTCAATTGGTGTGCCATCTGGCATGTATGGCATATCTTCTTCAGGGACAACCACAGAAACAGTTCCTTTGTTTCCATGACGGCCAGCCATTTTATCACCAACTTGAATCTTACGCTTCTGAGCAATGTAGACACGTACCATCATATTAACACCTGGTGCTAACTCATCACCATTTTCTGGTGTATAAATACGTACGTTTTGAACAACACCACCGCCACCGTGAGGGACACGTAATGATGTATCACGCACTTCACGTGCTTTTTCTCCAAAGATAGCATGAAGCAAGCGTTCTTCGGCAGATAATTCTGTGACACCCTTTGGTGTCACTTTACCAACCAAAATATCACCATCATGAACTTCAGCACCGACACGAATAATACCATCAGCATCCAAATCCTTCAACTGGTCTTCACCAGTATTAGGAATTTCGCGTGTCATTTCTTCCGGTCCAAGTTTTGTGTCACGCGCTTCTGAGTCATATTCTTCAATATGAATTGATGTATAAACATCTTCGCGAACCAAACGTTCATTCAAAACGATAGCATCTTCGAAGTTGTAACCTTGCCAAGTCATGAAAGCAATCAGTGGGTTTTGACCCAAAGCTAACTCTCCTTGTTCCATTGATGGACCATCAGCCAAAACTTCATCAGCTTCAACGTGCTCACCAGCATGAACAATTGGCTTTTGGTTATAGTTTTTACCACCATTTGAACGACGGAACTTCATCAATTCATAGGTGTCAAGTTGTCCATCTTCACGACGCACACGAATTTGACGTCCATCAACATATTCAACTTCACCAGCTGCACGAGAAATCATAGCAACACCTGAATCGTGCGCGGCCTTGTATTCAATACCTGTACCAACAAGTGGCGCATGTGGATCAAGCAATGGTACAGCTTGACGTTGCATGTTGGCACCCATCAAAGCACGGTTGGAATCATCGTTTTCCAAGAAAGGAATTGCAGCTGTTCCAACGGAAACAACTTGTTTAGGCGAAACGTCCATGTAATCAATGCGATCAATTGGTGTTTCAATGTTTTCTTCACCAAAACGCGCCATAACCGTATTGTGTACAAAGCTACCATCTTCATTCAATGGTGAGTTGGCTTGTGCAACAATGTAATTATCTTCTTCATCAGCCGTCAAATAGTCAATTTTGTCGGTAACTTTGTGAGTTGTCCAATCAACACGACGGTATGGTGTTTCAACAAAACCATACTTGTTAATACGGCCATAAGTAGCCAGTGAGTTAATCAAACCAATGTTAGGACCTTCAGGTGTTTCAATTGGGTCAATTCGGCCATAGTGCGTGTAATGAACATCTCGGACTTCAACACCGGCACGATCACGTGTCAAACCACCTGGTCCAAGAGCTGACAAACGACGCTTATGGTTCATTTCACCCAGTGGGTTGGTTTGATCCATAAACTGTGACAACTGTGAAGAACCAAAAAATTCCTTAACAGCAGCAACAACAGGACGAATATTAATCAATTGTTGCGGCGTAACTGTATTGGCGTCTTGAATTGACATACGTTCGCGTACAACACGTTCCATACGCGTTAATCCAATACGGAATTGGTTTTGTAGTAATTCTCCAACTGATCGAATACGACGATTTCCAAGATGATCAATATCATCGACTGATCCAACACCTTCTTGTAAGTTCAAGAAGTAGTTCATGCCAGCCAAAATGTCGGCTGGACGAACTGTACGATCATGTTCATCAATATGACCGTTTCCGATCAACAGCAGCGTCTTATCAGGATTTTCAGGTGCTTCAATTTTAATCTTTTGTAATGTTACAGGTTCTTCAAGAACAGCATCACCAGAAGGTGTATAAGTTGTTGTCTTGAAATCATCACGATCCAAAAATGGTGATAATTTAGCCATCACTGACTTGTCAACTAAGGTTCCTTTTTCGGCAATAATTTCACCTGAATCAGGATCAGCCAAAGTCTCTGCTAATGTCTGATTTAACAAGCGTGTCTTCAAAGACAACTTTTTGTTGATTTTGTAACGACCAACAGATGCTAAATCATAACGTTTTGGATCAAAGAAACGTGCAACCAACAACGCACGTGATGAATCTGCCGTTTTGGGTTCACCAGGACGCAAGCGTTCATAGATATCTTTCAAAGATTCTTCGACACGAGAATCAGACATGTCTTTGTGAACGTCTTTTTCCAAAGTCATATTCAAAGCATCATACTGATCTGAAAAAATATCAATAATATCAGAATCAGAGCCAAATCCCAACGCGCGAACCAACTCAGTCATGAGCAATTTACGTGTACGATCAATACGAACGTTTGCAATACCTTTTGCATCAGTTTCATATTCTAACCATGCACCACGGTTAGGAATGACGGTTGTGCCATAATGAGGACGACCATTTTTATCTGTTTCTTGATTGTAATAGATACCTGGTGAACGCACTAATTGAGAAACAATAACACGTTCAGCACCGTTGATAATGAACGTTCCTTGCTCCGTCATCAATGGAAAATCACCAAAGAAAACATCTTGAGACTTGATTTCACCAGTTTCATGGTTAGTCAAACGCAAAGTTACGTGTAATGGTGCTGAGTAGTTAGCATCATGTTCACGTGCTTCATCAATGTTATATTTGGGTTCCATCAACTGATAATCAACATATTCCAATGATAATGTTCCTTGGAAATCATCGATTGGCATGATGTCTCCAAACATTTCTTTGATACCATCATCTAAGAACCATTGATATGATGCCGTTTGAATTTCAATCAAATTTGGTACATCTAAGACCTCTTTGATACTTGCATAAGACCGACGAGTACGGTGCTTACCGTACTTAACTAAATGTCCTGCCACACTTATCACCTCATTAATTATTTACCGTGTTTACATTACTGTTTGATTACAAATCAAGCTATGTGGCTTGAAAAAGTAACCTATGAGCACAAAAAAAGCAATCGCCCCTGTTTCCGCAGATAACGTTTGCTTCAATATAAAGAACTTGCGGACAATATTTCGCAAAAATCATATTTATTCACAGTACTACAGGTACTAATTATACATGAAATATAAAAAAAAACAACCTGAAAGGTTGTTTAATAATGCCGCCGGTGGGAGTCGAACCCACACGGTGTTGCCACCACTGGATTTTGAGTCCAGCGCGTCTGCCAATTCCGCCACAGCGGCATATGATAAAGCCCTAAAGCTTAGGGCGGTAGAAGGGGATCGAACCCTCGCATGCTGGATCCACAAACCAGTGTGTTAACCACTTCACCACTACCGCCATGGCAGGGATAGAGGGAATCGAACCCCCATCAACGGTTTTGGAGACCGCTATTCTACCGTTTAACTATATCCCTAATACTAAATAAAATATATATCGACTCAAGGCCGAAATAACATGGTAAGGAATTGCGCCTTACTTTACACTGAAAATTGTACATGTCTTTTTAAAACTTGTAGCGGTCACAGCGGGGCTCGAACCCGCGATCTCCTGCGTGACAGGCAGGCGTCCTAACCAGCTAGACCATGCGACCAATGGACGCTACAGGGATCGAACCTGTGACCCCCTGCTTGTAAGGCAGGTGCTCTCCCAGCTGAGCTAAGCGTCCATGATGGAGAGGAAGGGATTCGAACCCTCGAAACGTGTCGCCACGCTTACACGGTTTCCAACCGTGCTCCTT
>NZ_BMBP01000006.1 GCF_014634745.1 Leuconostoc pseudomesenteroides KCTC 3652 | reverse complement strand
CTTGAGACAACTATATTATCTTATCACCTTTCGCTCGCCTTGTCAACTACTTCTTTCGTTGACTTTTTTTCGCTCGCGTCGGTGCCTCTTAGACAACTATTAAAACTATACGCTCTTTTTTCCCTTTGTCAATACCTTTTTGAGGTTTTATTCTTCAAAACTAACAAAAGCCGTTGTTTGCAAGGTTTCTAGCAGTGGATGAATTTCATTAGCAGGCACAAAAACTAGTTGATGATTTAATTCTTTTTCAATTTTAGGCATATCTTTAACGTCAAACGAATAAATCGACATCAAACTACTACCATCTGAAACACTAGTCAGTTCTCCCAAACGCCAATCATCAAAATCAACGGGACCAAGTAACTTCAACCCTCTCAAGACTGCCCCTAGCGAGGTGTCATTATTGTGTCGATGCATTTTTGTTGTAAAAAATCGGTAACTGTTATCTTTTGATTGTTCTACCAAAAAATACGGCAAGTTGTCTTTGACCGCTATTGCGGTAGCTGCGATTAGTGACATAGGGTCCTCTCTCACTTTCCGATGCGCGTCAACGCTTCTTTGATCCACTCTTCTTTTTGATTTGCAATTGGCGAAAAACCATAATCCAGATGATAATTTGTCCAAAAACGCTTGCGAAGGTTGGTGTTTTTTATTAAAGGCGCCTGCGAATATACATGCATATCTTCTTGACGCAACGACAAGCTAATCTTGCCGTTGTATTGTTCAATATCCATAATCACCACTTCTACCTCTTTACCAAGAGTGAGTTCATGCTTCAAATCTCGCACAACCCCTGATTTACATTCAGAAATATGGATTAGCCCTTGCGTATGTTCGTCAAGTGCCACAAAGGCACCGTAAGGCTGAATTCCCGTTATTTTACCTTTTACTTTTTGCCCAACGTAGTATGACATATAGTTAACCTCTATAAAATATTATATCACGACCATTAATTTCTAGTGTAATTCCCAGTTAAGAGCATAAAAAAAGCAGGTTACTCTCCTGCAATCGTAATTGTCTTAACAATGACATCTTCTTTGGGCTTATCCATCATATTAACTTGTGTATCGGCAATATCGTCAACGACATCAAGGCCTTCAATAACTTGACCAAATACAGTATGCTTGCCATCTAACCATGGTGTACCGCCATTTTGACGATAATAGTCAGCAATTTCTGTTGGTACATTTCTCAAAGCCGAAGCCATTTGCGCTGGAAATTCAGACGCTTGGACAATGAAAAATTGTGAACCATTCGTGTTTGGTCCAGCGTTAGCCATTGACAATGCCCCTCTAACATTAAACAATTGGTCGCTGAATTCATCTTCGAAGCTGTTTCCCCAAATGCTTTCGCCACCCATACCTGTGCCATCAGGATCGCCACCTTGAATCATAAAGTCACGAATAACGCGATGAAAAACACCATCATTGTAATAGCCATTTTTCGCATGAGTGGTAAAATTTTCAACCGTTTTTGGTGCAAGGTCAGCAAACAACTTTACCTTAATAGTGCCGTGGTTAGTGTCAAATGTCGCCACTGGTCCTGCAAATTTTTGGGGTTCTAATTGTGGAAATTCTGCCATGTTGCCTCCTAGATAAATTAAACTTCGTCCTCGAAATCAGGGTCAATAACAACGTCCCCATTTTCAATTTCTTCCAGTGCTTGACCAACTGACTTGTTGGATTTGAATGTTTCTTGTGTTGCTGGCATACCGGCATCTAATTCCCGTGCACGCTTTGCCCCAAGTGCAATCAACTTATAGCGCGAATCAACTTTTTCTAAGAGCTTATCAACTGATGGATATAATAACATTTATGTTCTCCTTAATTATAGTTAAATTTGTTCAAATACACGTGTAACGCGTAAACGCTCGGCCGTAATAATAGCTTTGATACGATCTACTGCACGAGAAACCACGTCGTTTTCAACTGCATAATCGTAGTTTATCATCATTTTCAGTTCGTCACGAGCCGCAGCAACACGCTTTTCAATCACTTCACTAGAATCAGTGCCACGACCAACCAATCGTGAACGCAGATTTGTTAAATCGGGTGGTGTTAAGAAAATATAAATACCCTCAGGCATTTTTGATTTCACTTGAAGCGCGCCTTGAACATCAATTTCAAGAAAAACATCTCTGCCGCTCGCAAGTGTTTGGTCAATGAAACTTTTAGGGGTACCGTAGTAATTATTAACATACTGGGCGTATTCTAACATATCGCCGTTATTAATTCTTTCCTCAAATTGTTCGCGTGTGACGAAAAAATAATCCTCACCATCTACTTCACCCTTACGAGGGGAACGCGTTGTTGCTGAAATGGAATACTGAAAATCAATTCCTTCTTCTTCAAAAATCGCCTTGCGAACAGTCCCCTTACCCACGCCTGATGGACCAGAAAGCACAATCAATAAACCACGCTGTGTCATAATATTCCTCTTTATAAACTAATAGACTGATTATACCAATTTTCATCTCATAATTCAACGAATAGATGTATCAGGCTGGATGAATGAATATTTGTTCGCATGGACATATTTTGCGGTTATCAACAATTATCCCAATTTTATCAACAACCACGCTTTAATTAATTATTCAAGAATTTATTAAGAGGCAACAAAAAGATTGCTTTTTTGAACATTTGTTCGTATGATGGAATTAATCAATTACGAGTGGAGCAGATGAATATGCAAAATTATATTGTACGCCATCAATATAGGTCACCGTTAGGTCGCATACTAAGAGGATTAAAGCAGCTTTTGACACCAAAAAAGCATGTTCCTTTAAAGCGCCAACTCACTGCTAATCAAATCATCACAAGATTGACATGCGCCATTAATCAAGAGGAACCTGTCACGATTCAAATCAACCAATCGCTCTTGAGTGAAGAAATCACTGAATTGACAGGTTATGTATACCAAACACAAGGCGGCCAACTCTGGTTACACACCGTCAAAACGCATCAGTCAATCGCAATTCTACCAGGGACAATTCGTCATATTACTTTACTTATCAACACGAAATCCTAAAAAACACGTCAGTGGTAACAACCCGAAAGCTAGAATAGGATCCAGCACTAGTTGTTACTATACTGTACGTGTTTTTAGACAAGCTTTTCCAAGTCTTCACCTTTTAATTGACGCAATAAGCTATTAATCGCAGCAACATCAATATAATGATCAAGATCTATAATGCCACTCACAATTTTGCCCAAGCCTGTGATGGCTTTTTTTTGGCTTAAAAACTTTAAATAGGATTTGACCTCGCCGCCAATACCATCTAAGTCCGACCACTGTGGCGTCCAATACGTCATCAAATGTTGTTGCACAAAATCGTTCAACACATTTGCATCCCATTGTTCGTGCGTTAGATTATACTCTTTGGCAATACCGACGTGAAATGCGTGCAACAAGTTGATGACATTCTCACTCACAACGCCTTTAACTGATTTTTCTTTAAATTGTACGAGACGTTTTTCTGCGTAGGCTTCTTCAGCTTGAATTTCTTCTGCTGTTAACGTTTCGTTGGGCTTTAAGAATGCCTCTGAAACTTTGAGCGGCTTCAACTTTGGTTCTAAACCACGAAATGTTTCGGCAATAACTGCCATATTAAAATCATCATCGTCTTCATTTTCGCTCAAAAACTTAAATTGTAAGGTATCAATAGCATTTGATGTTTTCATCATTTCTGAAACATCTTTACCTTGCCATTTGAAAAAGTTGATTGCCATCACTGTACGCATAATCATACGCCAAAAATTAACATCAAAATTAGTCGTTTGCGCGACAAAACGATCGTTGACTTGGCTTTCTTTGGCCAAAAATTGTTGCATATCAAATAGCACCGGTACTAGTAAAACAAAATAACGCCAATCACGATCATCACTATTAACCAAGGCAGCCTGCATCGTTTCATTCAGGTTAATCGTTGCACGCTCATTACTGGTAAATTGCGTAAAATGTTGTTGAACCATAGTGGCAATGACATCATCAAGAAAGAATGATGCAACTTCAAATGTTTCTGGTGCATACTTATTGTGATGCGTCAAAAAATATCGTGCCCTTAAAAAACCTGCAAATTCATCATAATTGAAAGCTGGCATCGCTTTCCTTGCCGTTAACTTTTGTTTTGATTGTACGTGACGCATTTTTTTAATTTGTGCTGCTTTGCCTTGCTTCATAATATTTTGTGTCCTAATGGTTGTCAAACCATTGGACAGCTTCCCCCTTATATACTGAGATCTAAGTTATATTTACCGTTTCCGAATTCTTTTAGTCTGAATTGAAACACCTGATTTTCGCGGGCCAATAGCGGTGTTTTAATGGTTGCTTGTTGTGATCCCTCTAACTCAGCAATTTCAATCGCACTATTAATACGTGAAATAACAGGCGCAAAAGCTTTAGGATCTGCGGAAACATAAAACATCTCAGCATTTCCATAGGTTGATGATTTCCGTACTAAATTAACCGATATTTTGTAACGATTTGCATCAAAAATAATATGATTGTAGTTAAAATCTCGTGCGTAGTGAAAGAGTGATGATAAAAATGCCGAAGCATCAAATTTTTCGTTTGCCATAAAATGTCCTTAATTTATTCTGATTTGATTATACTATAAAACAACCAACCTCACTAATGGTGTCCCGTTTTAATTCAATTTTTTAAAATCAGTGAAAATATTAAGGATTGAATATTTCACAGAATAAGCGTAGACTGGTATCGTTACTTTTAATAAAAATCTTGTAAATGCCTATTTATTAACATTAGTTATTTTTACAAGGTAAAAGGAGAGACTTTTGAAAGTCAAAGAAAAACAGTTTCTAGGACAACCACGTGGATTACTCACACTGTTTATGACAGAGATGTGGGAGCGATTTTCCTATTATGGCATGCGCGCCATTCTACTCTACTATATGTGGTCATTAATCGCTGACGGTCAACTCAACGTTAGTCGTGCTACGGCTGCTTCCATTATGGCCATTTATGCTTCAATGGTTTATCTCACTGGTGCGATTGGTGGTTTTGTCGCCGATCGCATACTCGGGCCACGTCGAACAGTTTTCTGGGGTGGCGTATTGATAATGGCTGGGCACATTGCTTTATCAACGCCATTTGGCGCTAAAGCTTTATTTTTATCAATCATTCTTATCGTACTCGGCACTGGCTTTTTGAAACCCAACGTTTCTACATTAGTGGGCTCACTATATAGTGATGCCGACAAACGTCGTGATGCTGGATTTTCTATTTTCGTTTTTGGGATTAACTTAGGTGGTTTTATTGCACCACTGTTGGTTGGAAAAGCGCAAGAAATAGCTGGCTACCATGTTGGATTTTCATTAGCTGCTATTGGTATGTTTATTGGTTTGATACAGTATCATTTCGGTGCGAATAAAAACTTGGCGCCTGCGACAATGCTGCCAAGTGATCCACTATCTGAAAATGAAATTAAACCCTTATTAACAAAGATAATTATGGGCGTTACGGCATTAATTTTGATCATTGTTGGTATGATATTAGTTGGTTGGAACAGTTTACCTGATTTCATTAATTTGCTAACCCTTGTTGCCATTTTAATTCCAGTCACTTATTTTATCACCATGATTTCTTCCAAGAAAGTAACCAAATCAGAGCGTTCCAGAGTAATTGCTTATATTCCATTATTTTTAGCCGCTGTTTTATTTTGGGCAATCGAAGAGCAAGGTGCCATTGTGTTAGCCACTTTTGCTGCAGAACGCGTTGATTTGTCTTTCTTTCCAGCTTCTTGGTTCCAATCTTTAAATCCATTTTTCATCATGCTTTACACACCATTTTTTGCCGTTTTGTGGTCAAAGTGGCAAAAGCAGCCGACATCACCAATGAAATTTGCGATTGGCTTAATGTTCGCTGGATCAAGCTTTCTGCTCATGGCCGTTCCCGGTTCCCTATTTGGGACAGATGTTAAAGTTTCACCTTTTTGGTTAGTTGGTTCATGGGCACTAGTCATTGTTGGTGAAATGTTGATTTCTCCAGTTGGCCTATCGGTCACGACAAAGTTGGCACCAAAAGCCTTTAATTCACAAATGATGTCGATGTGGTTTTTATCAAGTGCAGTAGGTTCTGCGCTTAACGCACAACTTGTGACACTATATAACGCCAAAAACGAAGTGAGTTACTTTTTCTGGTTTGGTTTAGGATCTGTCATATTGGGTGTGGTTCTCGTCTTCTTATCACGTTATATCCATCGCTTAATGCAAGGCGTTAACTAAAAAAGATTGTCCTTAGAAGGGCAATCTTTTTTAGTTTAACCAATTTGTAAAATAACCATAAACGCTACAAAAACTAGACCTAAACCATACATAATGGGATGAACTTGTTTACCACGACCTGTCACTAGCATCAAGAAAGGATAGACAATAAATCCTAAAGCAATACCATCAGAAATACTATAAGATAATGGCATACCTAACACTGTGAGAAAAGCTGCCGCTGCCATTGGAAAATCTTCCCAATCAATACTGCCTAAACTACCTGCCATCAAGACGCCTACAACAATTAAGGCTGGTGCTGTAACCTGCGAAGTAACAACAGTTAACAGTGGTGAAAAGGCTAAGGCAAGTATAAAGAAAATTCCTGTGAAAACACTAGTCAATCCAGTTCGACCACCAACAGCTATTCCTGTTGATGATTCGATATAGGCCGTTGTAGGTGACGTACCAAGCAACGAGCCACCAAGCATACCAATTGAGTCAGCCATTAGCGCCTTCCCTGCATTGGGCAATTCATTATTAACCAAAAAACCACCTGCACGAGCAGCACCAATTAATGAGCCAGCGGTATCAAAGAAAGCCACTAATAAGAATGTGACAACAGCAACTAGCATTTGTAACGACCCAAGGTCTTTCAATCCAAAAATTGCCTGTCCAAATGTGGGCTTTAAGCTGGGCACTGTACTAATAATTTCAGTAGGCGCGTGAACCTGTCCGATGATCAAACCAGCAACAGCGGTAATCACCAATCCAATGAAAATCGCCCCAGGAACGTGGCGAGCAAATAAAGCAAATGTCACCAAAATACCAAATATCGTCAATAATGTCGCAGGTTTACTCCAATCGCCAAACCCAATGATTGTATCCTTATTAGCCGCAACAATGCCACCATCAGACAACCCCAAAAAGGCGATGAAAAGACCAATACCACCTGCAATTGCTGATTTTAGATCAGCAGGAATCGCATTAATAATGACCTCACGAATTTTAAAAATAGTTAACAGCCAGAATATGATACCAGAAACAAACACAGCAGCCAAGGCCGTTTGCCATTTAACGCCCATCCCCAAAACAACAGAATAAGCAAAAAAAGCATTGATTCCCAAACCCGGTGCAATAGCAAATGGATATTTTGCAACGACACCCATAAATATTGTGGCAATCGCTGCAATTAACCCTGTGGCTGTAAACACAGCTCCCTTATCCATACCAGCCGCACCTAAAACACTTGGGTTGACAAACAAAATATACGCCATGGACACAAATGTGGTTAAACCAGCCACAAACTCAGTTCTAATCGTAGTGTGATTAGCGCTTAAGTTAAAATATTTCTCAATCATGCCTATTTTTTTCTCCTCACTTTTTAAATATGAACCGCACAAATACGGTTACGTCTCAAAATGACACAAGATTAATTGTCGCACTTTTTTGCATTGAATACAAAAGCACGGACAAATTTTGACCGTAAAAAAAGTAAGCGCTTTGCTTACTTAAGTGTCACAATTGTCGCACCATCACCACCCGCATTAGCGTTAGCGAAATGATATGAATCAACACGCCGGTCCGAACGTAAAAATTCGGTCACGCCTTGTCGTAGTGCACCTGTGCCTTTTCCATGAATAATTTCAACTGGACTAATATTAGCTAACACTGCTGTATCAAGGTATTTGTCTAGTTCGCTAAGGGCTGCTTCATAGCGTATGCCTCGCAAATCAAGCGTTGATTTCACCGTGGCACGTGCCGATCCTGCAGCTTTGGTACGGGTTATTTTCTGTTGTTTCTGCTTTGATTTTTCCTTTTGAGCCTTAATCGTCGCTTCAGTTTTTACAATGTCGTCTTCGTCAACCAACATCTTTAAAATGCCCATCTCAACTTCCCATTGACCATTACTATGCTTTTTCAAAAGCGTGCCTTGTTGTCCATAGGATTGTACGGTAATGTCATCTCCAGGTGATAATTGCTTGGCTTTTTTAGCTTTCTGAAGGACTTTATTCTTTTCTAAACTCACATTTTGGCGTAAATTATCAAGTTGCCCCTTCTTTTGTTGCAACTCTTGTTCGGTAGATGTGGCTTTTGCACCACCATTTAAACGTTCTCGACGAATTTCACTAATTAATTGCTCTGCTTTCTTTTTGGTAGCTGCAACAATGTGATTGGCTTCATTTTTGGCATCTAGCAATATACGCGCTTGATCTTTTTCAAGTTGCATTTCTTTCTCACGTAATGCTTCAGCTTGCGATTTTGTATCATTTAACTGATTAGTCAATGATACATTTTTCTTTTTTACCTCATCACGTTGCGCCACCAAATCAGCAATCATATTGTTCAGATCCTGGTCTGAGTCGTTGGTCAAGGAGGTCGCTGCACCAATCACATCCTCACCAAATCCTAAGCGCTTAGCAATCGCCAAAGCGTTAGATTGTCCAGGGACACCCATCAAAAATTGATAAGTTGGTTGTAGCGTTTCGACATCAAAAACCATTGAAGCATTTTGTGTCTCAGGTCGATTATAACCATATAACTTTAATTCAGGATAATGTGTCGTGGCAATAGTATAAGCTCCTAAGCTCGCAACTTTATCCAAAATAGCAATTGCCAACGCTGCCCCTTCAGCCGGATCGGTACCGGCACCGAGTTCATCGAAAATAACCAAACTTTTATCATCAATTTTGTCCAGCATCGACACAATATTTGCCATGTGCGAACTAAATGTTGACAGATTCTGCTCGATAGATTGCTCGTCACCGATATCCGCAAACACTTCTTTAAAAATACCGACAGTTGATGGTCGCTTCGTCGTAATAAACAATCCTGACTGTGCCATCAATTGCAGCAGTCCTAATGTCTTGATGGTAATTGTTTTACCACCGGTATTAGGTCCTGTAATGATAATTGTTTTATAGTGGTCACCAATTGCAATTTCATTAGCCACTGCAATTTTTTGATCCAATAATGGATGCCAAGCCTGAGCCAATGAAATATGATTGGCTGGATTTACAAGTGGTTGCATGGCATTTAATTTTGCAGCCAGTCGTGCTTTGGCATTTACAAAATCAAAATGACCGAGAATAGACACGTTACGTTGAATTTCAGTCACGTATGGCATTAACTCAGCTGATAATTCCTGTAACACCCGTTGCTCTTCTGCGTGTGCTTTGACGCGCAACTCACTAATTTTATTATTTAAATCAACAACCGACTGTGGCTCAATGTACAGTGTCAAACCAGATTGGCTTTGGTCATGGACAACGCCACCAAATTGATGACGATATTCCGCTTTGACCGGTATAACATAGCGATCGGAACGAATCGTGACGATCGGATCGCTCAAATACTGAGCAGATTTACCACGAGTAAACGCCTGCATTTGATTTTTAACCGCATTCTCATTACCCACAATTTTCCCGCGCAGAGATTTTAGTTCAAAAGATGCTTCATCATTAATGCGACCGGTTTCGTCAATAGCAATTTGAATCAGTCGCGTTACATCAGGTAACGTTGCTAAGTTTGCCGCCTGTTCTGGTAGCACATGCAATGATTCACCAATCGTTTCGTCTTGCATTTGTACAAAAAAATTAGCGATTGTGCCCGTATTACGTAGCACCTGACCTACCTGAGAAATTTCAGTTGCACTTAGTGACGCTTGTATTGTCAAACGCTTCAAATGAGCGCTGATATCAGCTAATTTACTGAGTGGAATACCACCCTTGAGGCGATCAATTAAAACAGCATCCGCTGTTTCTTGCAACCAATAATTGATTTCTTGCTCATCAATACTGGGCAATAGCGCACGACCTTCCTGTTGCCCTGACGAAGTCACTAAAAATGCCGCTAATTGGGATTTGATTTTATCGTATTCAAGTGTCTCTAAAACTTTACTGTTCATTTATTTTTCCTAAAATTACAACCACCAGTGATAAATTTGGTCAGCCAAAAACGGGGTTTTATCCAGTATGGTATTAAGCAGTGGCGTATTTAAAAATTGGTCCTGCACCCATGCATTGGGAACAACCGACAACATTTCAAGTACAAAAAAAGCAATGCTTGCACCAATAAGGCCACAAAATATCGCGCCCAAAACGCCATCTAACCAACCAAGAATCGGTATACGCCGCACAATTTTAATTGTTCTCAAAATAGCGTGACTGAGGATACCACCAACAATGATTATTAAACCAAATACCAGCCCAGAAGCTAGAAATTGCGACCCGTCGCCTATCACTGATTCTGGAATTGTGGTGCGGACAAATTGACCAGATACAATGTGTGTCAGATATTGCCCAACTGGTTGAGATAATTTAATCGCAATGTACCAGACCACTACCCAAAGAATTAGTCGTAGTAACGCACGTATGACCCCTTGACGATAGCCAGAAAAAATCCACAATAACACAAATAAGAACGATAATCCTAATATAATCATTGTTCTGTACGCTTAAAGATTTGATTCGAAGTACGCGAACGACTTTCCTGCTTTGCCGTATCAATAATACTTGACACGGCACTTGTTTTAGCCTTAGGTTGTGTAGGTATTTCGTTACGCTTCTTGTCGAGTTCAGCCTGTAACCGCGCGACTTGTTGCTGCAAATCATCTATTTCTGCTTGCTTGTAAAGCTGATCAGAAATTGCGTTAAATGTCACCAAAGTTGCTTGATCTAAAGGTGCAAGTTTTGGCGCAACAATAGCTATTTGGGCAAACTGCTTATTGATCAATTCTTCGGTTGCTTTAAAATGCGGAATGCTCGCATGGCCGGATATAATGTATTTTTTGCCGGCAATGACGGCTTTATATTGTCTTTTTGCTTGTTTTGTCATGTTTTAATTATACAATAAAACCTATCAACACGCTAAAAAACGAGGTCATCTGCTTTGATTAGATTATTCGCACTGACACAAACAGAATTAACAAACTCAAGGTTTTCCAACACATTACTAAACGATGACTCGATTTTGCAGAAAAATATTATGTGCAATAACAAGTTCGTCTTCTTTTAACTTTTCAATTTTTGCGTTATGATTAATGTATAAAGTAAACGTTTACATTGCTAAAATTATCATTTCATTAGGAGGAACCACAATGGCAGCATATTATATAGTCGAGATAAATCCTTCATCAAATCATGCCCTAATCAAGGCAGCTCACGTCTATCGTGTCACAGACGATCATCAATTCGATGCCACTAAAGTCATCTCATTCGACCGAGAAACGATTGTATCCAAAATCCAAAACGGATTTGGATTTAGAGTATTAACTAAAAGCGACGGGCAATGGCATGTCGGCAATCCCGTGGCAATTGATGAAAATGGTTATATTAAGATTACACCTGATGGTATTAAAGCTGATTATTTAGGCCATCTGCCAACTTATGACTAGTTTTATAACACCTAAAAACCGAAACTATCAATTTGATTTTGATATATGATTTGCCTTATAATTTTGTAGTAAGAGGTATTCAATGAAAAACGAAAAATTTATCAAATATTTGAGTTGGACAGCGACCATCATGTCAATTATGATGTATGTTTCTTACATCCCCCAAATTTTGAACAATCTCTCTGGTTCAAAAGGAAATCCCGTGCAACCCCTAGTTGCCGCTATAAATTGTGCCTTGTGGGTCACTTATGGTTTGATCAAAGAAGATCGTGACTTGCCATTAGCAGCAGCTAATTTCCCCGGTATTATTTTTGGTATTGTCACTTTCTGGACCGCCTTATAATATTCATTAATATTTTTAAGTTGACATGTTACGCATGTCTTTTTTTATACCTTTGCACACAAAAAAAGAGCCTGATGAATGGCTCGATTGCGCGATGTGCAAACAGTTCACATTATTGTTGGTGTGCGTTTAATACAGATTGCGCATGAGCCTCTGTATCCTTTGCATCTTGCAAAGCATTGTCTAATTGCTTTTGCAAATCGGAATTTTTGTTGTTAGCTTCATTTAGTTTTTGTTGCGCATCATTTAATTGATTTTGTAACTGTGAGGCTTTGTTATTAGCTTCTGAAAGCTGACTTTGAACACCGTCAAGTTCCTTTTGTTTGTCGGCAACTTTTTGATTGCCCTCAGCAATTTTTTGATTGATTTCGTCAATTTTTTGTTGAATTTCTTGTTGCTTTTGTTGTAATTCTTGTTGCTTTTGGTTATTAGCTTGAGTCAATTGATCTTTAGCCTGTGTTAATTGGTTTTGCAGACTAGTTAATTGAGATTGCATGTTTGACACATTATTTTGCGCATCCGTCAATTGATTTTGCGCTGTCGTAGTTTGCGTGCTCAATGATGTAATTTTGTTTGACTGTGCTGTCAATTTATCACCTAACTGGTCAATAATTGAGCGTGTATGGCTTAAATTAGGTGACCCTTGCCATGTGTTATTGTCGGCTAAAACGATTCCTGTGCCAAAAGCGGCGGCAATAGCTATCGTAGCAATAGTTTTTTTGTACTTCATCATTTCTCCTAGAAAATTGTTCATAATTTGCACATGTTTAATATCATACTTTGTATATATACATTTGTCAATTAAAATATATACATTATTTTATTTATTTTTTGCATTAAAAACGTTGCCATAAAGCTATTGCTATTCGTTTATCAATATTTAACCGTTTTTGTTATATTTATGTTCAAAAACGATACCAAAATCTAAAAAAGACATTAGCGAAAGCCAATGTCTTTTAACGTGATGTGATGATACTTCATTGTCAACTAGGGTCATTTTTTAAAATGATAATAAATCATTGCCGTTACCATCATCAATCCTAATGCCAAACAAAACACAA
Source organism: Leuconostoc pseudomesenteroides KCTC 3652 (assembly GCF_014634745.1). Taxonomy (GTDB): domain Bacteria; phylum Bacillota; class Bacilli; order Lactobacillales; family Lactobacillaceae; genus Leuconostoc; species Leuconostoc pseudomesenteroides. The sequence goes on along the minus strand of NZ_BMBP01000006.1, from coordinate 89,285 downwards.
AGTACAACCAAATGTTGATGTAATCCTCAGAACTTAAATACATGGCAATATCTCCTTAAAAATATTACCCCTCTTGTTAATTATTTTACACCCATTTTTATCATTCTGAACTCATGATATATTACCGTATTATCACAAAAAAAGGTATGTTGTGTCACGGCTTTTCATGTTTCATGACAATAAAATAATTAATCATCGCAACTGCAATCATTATAGTGGCTAATATCTTGAACCATAACGCTTCAATGACCATGCTGAGTATGATGCTGCCAACAATAGTCATCAAAACGAGATTGTTCGCTGTCTTTAAATTCACGGCGCCTCTCCATTTCAAAGCTCATTTAATTGCCATTATACACTTATCTTATTATAAAAAAAGGTTCAATCAACTTGTTAGATTGAACCTTTAGTATTTTTTTATTCTAGTCCATCAACTAAAGAATAGGTTACTGACCCCGCATAAGTCCCGATTTTTTCAGATCGTGCGGCTTGCACTAGCAAACCGTGATCGGCGTCAGTTGTATATGTCCAATGACCAGCAGTTGCCGCATCACCAATGGTGCCAGCCGTGAAATCACTCGCATTTAAAATCGTTTGCGCTTGGTCGTTTAATGATAACACCTCATTGGTGCCATTCTTCTTAAAACCGTATTGTCGACTACCTGTTCCGGTCACTAATGCTTGTAGCCTGAATGAAGCTGTTTGGGAACGCGAGTCATAAATATCAAAAGTTTGTGTATTATCCCCACTACCATTACGACTCAGCCAGACGGGTGTGTTGTCGGCCGGGAAAATTGGGTTGGATAAAGCGTAATTCCAAACGCTTGGATTAACTGTATAGCTGTTCGCTAACACTCCAGGTTCAAAACGAATCCCAAAAGCAGGCTTTAATTTAGTTTCACTATTATTCGTGGCTAACGGCGGGCTCATTTGATCCCCAGGCGTTCCATTGCCGTCCCAAGCGCCGTTGATACTGCCAATTTCAGCTACATAACGTGCTGTAACAGTGTCATTGTTCGCCGCATAGCCTAAAATTGTTAGTGGCGTATTGGCAATAACAATTCGCATATTGTCTTGCTGAAGTGGTGCTGTGGCGACACTTCTCATTGAAAAAGAATCGACACTATCCAATGTAAGTGATGAACCGGAAGTCGCTGTGCCATTAAATACACGAGCCGTTGCCGCATTCCTGATATTTTTTGATGTCAGTGTGGTTTGACTGTTCGACTGTGCTTTAATATTTAAAATGGCAACCTTATCCATTTGAATTAAACCAGTATTGCTGGTTATTGTTGTGACTGCGTTAGGTCCAAAGGTAATATTTGTATTTGTCAAGCCAGTTCCACCCGAAACGAACGAACTAGTTGCAGTTTGGTAACTTGAACTCGAGTCTGTTGCATACCCATCAATCGTGGCTGTTAGGATACCATTATTAGTGATATTAACTATTTTGCCAGCATTGTTCCCAGAAGCAATAGTATTTGTGTTGACATGATTATTGATGGTTAGAGTAGCACCACTACCAACTGTAAAATTAACTGAAGAGGTAGGAAATCCAACACCATCCCTCATATTGAACATAGCTATGCTGTTTCCACCTAATCCTGGCCCCCACGTCATCGTAGTATCGCCATCAACAACTGTTAGATCTGTTGTACGACAGAAATTGTCACCTGATTGTCCGCCAAGTGCCAACAAGTTAGTGCCTGTAAACTTTATGGGAACATAACCAGTCGTTAACATTTGGCTTTTGCCGTCATGTATATTTGGATAGTTAATTAAGACATTATCATACGTCACGGTACCATTAGCAGTACCTTGGTCCCCTGCACCCGTGAATAGGGAGTTGGCACTCAACAAATATCCAGCCACAGTTTTTGTGGCATCTGTTGGATCAGGAACTCCTGCTAGTGTACCAGTTGTATTAGCAACATTACTTTCTGATGATTTCAGATTGCGAACAAACACATCAACAAGTGTAGACTTGTCCATTTTAAATGAAGAATTGTCCTGCTCAGTGACATAATACATATGATCATTAAAATCAATATCAATTGTGTCTTTGAACACCGAATTAATTTCGTGTTGTTGTTTGACTAGGGTAATATCGTTATCAACTGATATTTTAATGCTAGTGGGCGTTTTATTATCAGTCCCGTTCCAATACCCCGAGTTATTTCCTAATCCAAGCAACATATCCAAATCTTGTCCCGTCGTAATATGATAAACATCCCCATCCTTCGTCACATCAGCATTGACCGTTGTGGCAAAAACAAATCCAATCAGCATCGTGAAAAATAAAAGTAAAAATTGTATTTTTTTGTTATTCTTCATCGTCATGGTCCTTTTTCCGTTTCATTAAAATGATCCACCAAATTAGGGCGAGAATAATCAACAAGAGAATCACAATCAGTAGCCACCCCCATTCAAAGCTCCCCCGAACACTTATCGGTTGATTGGCAACTTTTTCAGCTTTCTTGACTGTAAATGGTTCGCGCCATTCCCAATGATGACCCTTTTGATCGGTAGCAGTGCCGACGAAGTGATATTTTCCAGCTGGAATCGTTTTTGAATAACGAATGACATAGTTAAATTCAGAATTAGGTGCTACTGATCCTGAAGCAACTGTTTTCGTGTTCAAAGTTTCGCCCGTTTTATCATTGACAGCTTTAGCATCAATTTTTAATTTTGAGATATTGATATTTGTGGGATTCGCCATTGTGACAATCACGCCAGGCAAATAATGGTACTGACCGACTTTAATCTTGTTGATTTGTAGTGCAGGATCAACAGCGTTATCATTTTGGCGGACAACAATACCTTTCACATAGGCAAATTTGTTCGTAATACCGTTTTTTTCGTTTTTTGTCAGCCGTTCAACTCGAACTGCACCAGCGACAATACCATCAAACGTTTTGTCTGGCATCGTTAAAGTGACTGAAAATTGTTTGCTGGCGTTAGCCGGTACTGTGATCTGGGTTGTACTCAACTTCGTCATACTTTTAATTTGCAGGTTTGGCGTTGCACCCACGCCCTTACCATTGCCAGCAGAAGAGTAATCAATAATGACATTATCTGATGTTTGAGCGGGATTAACAGCAATTTCGTATGTCGATGACACGTTGGACATGTTTTTAACGCCTAATGTCAATGTTGTGGTTTGCCCAGGTTGCATTTTCAAATCATAATAAGACTGATTTGAGGCTTGTAGCTCATTTGGCTGGCTAATAATGGAAAAACCTGATTGTTCAGCAACATCAGCAGCGAAAACAGGGTGACTAACAGCACAAAATAGGGTTGCTGCCAGCACTGCGATTATCTTTTTTATCATGTAAGACCTCTTGCGTTTATGAAACGAAAAGCAGGTCATGGTTGGCCTGCTTTTGCGTCATTTATTTAGCATTTAACAGCACAATTACTCAAGGCCACCATCGTTTATAGTGTATGTGATTGTACCTGAATAAGTACCAGTCTTGGCAGCATTACCGACTGTTATATGGCCTGTTGAAGCGGTTGTAGCTAGGGTACCGTTAGAATCAACGCCACCTGAGAGAACTGTGTTAGATGTTAGGATATTTGCGCCTGTCGCTCCTGTCAACGGAGATGACGCCGTCGTATCAATTGACATAGCAGTGACAGGTAATGTGTCATCGCCACTAGTCATATTAGAAGCTACAGCAGTCACAGTGTAGCCAGTTGATCCACCACGCCCATCAGTCACTTGGAGATCACCAGTTCCTGTAATGTTTTGTTGTGTTTGTGCAGCTGTTGTTGTCATTGAACCCCATGCAAAACTTGGCACACTATCTAATGTCAGCGCGGTAGTATCCCCAGTTAGCGTTAGGCTTGTAGTTCCATTTACCGTATCATTCACAGCTGCGTTAGCGATAAGTGGTGCACTAATGGCAAACGCACCAGTAAGTGCAACAGAAACAATGATTGCTGTTATTTTTTGAGTGTTTTTTGTCATAGCTTTCTCCCGTCATCGCCACCCATCTAGTTCATATTTTGGTTTGAATATGGTAGCGTTTACAATTAATTTATTACACCATAATTATAACATATATTTTCATTTATTTATCTATTTTTAGTGTTTTATAGTCATTATCAGCGTGAAAAATAACATTATGATAACAAAAAAACGTTCTATCAAGAATTTTGATAGAACGGCTAGAATAGCGCTAGAGGGAGTCGAACCCTCGATTTCGGCCTGAGAAGCCGACGTCTTAACCACTTGACCATAGCGCCATAACAAATATTAAGTATACCGAAAAAAAAGCCTCTCGTCAACATGTTTTTTAAGTCTCGACTTCGTCACGACGCTTAGACGGGCTAATCGGCAACACATGTTATCGACCTCACCCTCAAAAACTGCTATACTTGCTAATATGCAAACAGTTATTCAAGTTACTTCCGGACAATTACAAAAGATGGCGCAATACTATGCCAAGTATAGCGGTAATGTGATTCCCAATGGTGCTATTTTTTCAGCCCGCACCCCAACCGCACACATTACTGGCTACCAATCGGGCAAAGTTATGTTTCAAGGTAAAGGACATAGTCTTGAAGCAGCTAAATGGCAAACTCTGACACCTGCAAGTAAAGCAAATCACAATTCAGACAGTATACCAATTGATTTTAAAAATTGGTCTGTATTAGGATCTGACGAAGTTGGTGCCGGTGCGTATTTTGGTCCACTAACAACTGCTGCAGTTTTTGTCAGTGAGGACGATCTTGACTGGGTACGTCAATTAGGTATTGCGGATTCAAAAACGTTAACCGATCAAAAAATGAGAGCCATTGCACCAGAAATAATTGCACGTCTACCACATCATGTCGTTAATTTGATGCCAGAAAAGTACAATCAACTGCAACCAAATAATAATGTCAATCAACTAAAAGCAATTTCGCACAATTTTGCGTTGGCAAAAGTGCTTGACAAAATTGCACCGGCAAAACCACGAGCAATTTTAATCGATCAATTTGCACAACGCGATACCTACTATCGTTATCTTAGTAGATCACACCAACCGCGTATTATTTCAGAAAATGTTTATTTCACGACGAAAGGCGAGCAATACCACCTAAGCGTTGCCGCAGCTTCAATTCTAGCTAGAGTCGTAGAGCTGAACACACTCAAACAACTCAGCAAAGACGCCGGTGTGGCACTGCCTATTGGCGCTGGTCACGCGGTTGACGAAGTTGCCGCTCAACTACTACGCAACGGCAAAGACCTTAGTCAATTTGCCAAATTACATTTCGCCAACACAAAAAAAGCTGAACATCTTGTATAAAGTGTTCAGCTTTTTAAATTAGTTTGCTTTTGGCTTATCATCTGTTAATTCGTCAACAGCTTTTTCAGCAGAAACTTCTTCTACATCAGCAGTAGACTCTGCTGCAACTGTCTCATCTGATTTTTCCTCATCAGCCAAATCATCTAGTGCAGATTCCAGATCAACATCATCCTGCGTTAATTCGATATCCTCACTGGCAAACTTGTCACGTAAATCGGCAATTGCATCCTGTGTTTTGGCAACATAAGGCGATACAAAGTCTTTCGCCTTATCAACGTACGGTGCTGCTTGATCGGTAATTTCCTTGAGCTTACCAGAAGCTGAATCTAACTGATCACCATATTTTTCTTGGCTTTGTGACTTTAGTTCTGTGGCTTTAGCTTTAGCTTTTTCAGTGACGTCTCCCGCTAAATCCGCAGCAGCATAAGCAGCATCATAGGCTTTGTCACGCAATAGAACACCTGTTTCTTGTGCTTTTTCAGTGAGCTGATCCTGCTTAGTTTTAGGTAAAGCTTTGAATGCAACAACCGCTGCCGCCCCAGCTAAAATTCCAAAAAATAAACCTTTTGCTTTTGACATGTGTTAGACCTCCGTCTTTTTTGATTTGAATTTGTTCATTGCAGCTGACGTTGCTTTTTTTGCAACCACAGCCGCCACACCACCAGCTCCAGCACTCGCCGTAGCTTTTGCACTAGAGAATCGGTTCGTAACATTTTGCACCGAACTATTGAGATGTGATACCGTTTCCGACAGATCAGCCATCGCTTGAACAGTCGGGTCAAGTTTTTTAACCTTGCCGTTCACATCGTTCAACAATGTGTTAGCATTACCGAGTATTTCATTACTTGATCTTGCAATTGTATCGACGTCCAGCGTAATAACACCTAGAGAGCGTGTTAAACGCATTAGGAAAATACCGATAAAAATCACCAAAATTAAAAATGCAACGGCGAAAATCAGTAAAGCAAGTTGTCCAGGTTCCATATACTCCTCCTTGTTGATGCTACTAGAATCACGTTTTGTTAAACTTTTATGAAAAATAAAACGTTTTCAATTAGGTTAATTATAACAAAAAAAATCGTTCAATGAACGACTTTTTTTAAACTTGATCTTACACTTCAATTTGTTATATCAGTGGGCATAATCCACAGCACGCGTTTCACGAATAATCGTAATCTTAACGTGACCAGGATAGTCCAACTTTTCTTCAACAGTAGATTTAATATCATGTGCCAATACTGTGGCCTGCAAATCATTGACTCTGGTAGGTTCAACAATGACGCGAATTTCTCGTCCTGCTTGAATCGCATAAGCAGTATGCACGCCAGGATAATTGTTAGCAATAGCTTCCAAATCCTTTAAACGCTGTACATAATTTTCTAGTGACTCACTACGAGCCCCAGGTCGAGCTGCACTAATGCCATCAGCTGCAGCAACCAAATCTGAAATTGGAGAAATCGACTCAACGTCACCATGATGAGAAGCTATTGCATTGATAACAATCGGCTTTTCTTCAAACTTTTCAGCCAATCGAACGCCTAACTCAACATGTGATCCTTCAACTTCAGCATCAACTGCTTTTCCAATATCGTGTAATAAACCAGCGCGCTTCGCAAGCGCGACATCCATTTTAAGCTCTGCTGCCATCATTCCCGCAAGTTTTGCGACCTCGATTGAATGTTGGAGCACATTTTGTCCGTATGAAGTTCGATAATTCATACGTCCAATCATTTTGATCAAATCAGGGTGAATACCGCGTAGACCCAATTCAAATACAGTCTGTTCACCTTTTTCACGAATGGTTTCATCCATTTGGCGTCTTGATTTTTCAACCATCTCTTCAATACGAGACGGATTGATTCGACCGTCTGCCACTAATGCGTCAAGGGCCATTTTGGCAATTTCTCGACGAACAGGGTCAAAGCCACTCAAGACAACCGACTCAGGTGTATCATCAATGATCAAATCAATACCAGTCAAAGACTCAAGTGTTCGAATATTGCGGCCTTCACGCCCAATGATTCGACCTTTCATATCTTCACTTGGTAAGTTCACAACAGATACAGTAACATCAGCCACCGAGTCTGCTGCCGACCGCTGAATCGCTTGCACGACGATATTACGTGCTCGTTTTTCAGCTTCGCTCGTTGCGTCGTCCTGTGCTTCCTTAATTAGGGCAGCACGCTGGCGAACGAGCGTTGTCTTTGTTTTACTTAAAATTTGTTCTTTAGCATCGTCTGGAGAAAGTTGACCGATTTCTTCCAACTTTTCCTGTTGTGATACCATCAAATTCTGGGCAACCGTGTGTTTCTTTTCTGCATCGTCCAAACGTGTCTGGACCTGATTTTCTTTTTGAATCAGAGAAGCATCACGTTGATTGAGGGCCGCATCTTTTTTATCGAGGTTACTGATACGGTCTTCAAGCCTTTGTTCTTGTTGTTGCAACTGCGTTTGCCGGTCTTTGAATGCATCATCGACCTTGTTACGATAAGTCTGTGCCAAATCTTTGGCATCAACTTCAGCTGCACGTTTTAAACTTTTAGCTTCTTTATTTGCTTGTTCAAGAATGTTAGCTGCAATTTGTTTAGTAGAAGCTACTTGGCGTGCATCTTGAGATTTACGCATATAGTAGCCAATGCCATAACCAATCACAATTGCGAAGAGCGCTGAAATGATTGTAACTATCATGTTAGCATTTCCTTTCAGCTTGTGAAACTCTATTTTCACATACATTAAGTATAGCGATTATTAGAGTTCCGGTCAATAGTGAGGATAGTGGCTAAACGGTTATTGTTACGGATCAAATTTAATTTTTAAATCGCCGTGCTAGTTCTCTTTCTTGATCACGTTTTTTTATATCAGTACGTTTATCGTACTTCTTTTTGCCACGACCAATGCCAATCAATACTTTGGCAAAGCCATGTTTCAGATACACTTTGAGCGGTACAATTGTCACACCCTGTTCTTGTGCAGCTTTTGCTAACGTGAGGATTTCTCGCTTGTGAAGTAAAAGTTGCCGAGTACGTAAAGGATCAACATTAAATTGATTACCCTGCGCATAAGAAGCAATATTGACATTCGTTAACAGCGCATTCCCATCATGTATGGTAACGAATCCGTCACTAATTGTAATTTGTGAGGCGCGCACTGACTTGATTTCTGTCCCCGTCAGCGAAATACCCGCCTCAAAGGTTTCTGAAATTGCATAATTAAACCTAGCTTTTCGATTTTGAGCAAGATATTGTTCATTCTGTTTTTTCTTTGCCATTCAAAACCACCTTAGAAATTACGTTTACTATCTCGTTTGTGCCCTTGTTTGCTGTCCAATGGTCCTCGCTTAGTTTTTGGACCTTCTGACTTGCCGCGACGTTCATTTTTACGACGTTCATCGCGGTTACGTCCTTTTCCAAATTTGCCATGCGATTGAGAAGCAACGCGGATAGTAGTGGTTGGTGCATCTTGCGGATTGACCAACATAAAGTCAACTGTACGCTCATCCTTATTAACTCGAATCACTTTGACACGAACCTTTTGACCAATCTGGAAAATATGGTGTTTGGATCGCCCAATCAGTGCTGCGTGTGACTCATCGTACTCATAATGATCATCTGTCAGATTTGATATATGCACCAGTCCTTCAACAGTATTTTCTAGACTAATAAACAGACCAAATTTCAGAGCTGAATTGACAACACCGTCAAACTCTAGTCCTATCTTATCAAGCATATATTCAGCTTTTTTGAGTGCATCAACATCACGTTCTGTATCAATGGCGCGACGCTCACGAGTACTAGTATCTTCACCGATTTGGCCAAGATGGCTGGCATACTTTTCTTGTGCTGATACACCATAACCGTTTTGAGTGTACCATTTAATCAACCGATGCACAGTTAAATCGGGATAGCGTCGGATCGGTGAAGTGAAGTGTGTATAAAAATCAGCGCCCAAACCAAAGTGCCCAACTGGATCCGGTGAATATTTAGCTTGCTTCATCGCACGCAACATCATTGTCGAAATCATTTGTTCAGCAGGGTCACCGGCAACATCATTCATTAGTTTTTGCAGCATAATTGGTGTCACTTTATTTGGATCTCCAATCACTGGATGTCCTAAAGCTTTTGAAAATTCAAAAAATGATTTGGCACGTTCTGCGTCTGGTGTTTCATGAATACGATATAAAAATGGTACTTCTAATTTGTCAAAATGCTCAGCAACAGTTTCGTTAGCTGCCAACATAAAGGATTCAATCATACGCTCAGCTGTGCCACGTTCGCGCAGCTTAATATCGACGGCTTTACCCTCGTCGTCAACAATGATTTGCGCCTCTGGTGCGTCAAACTCAATCGCACCACGCTGCTTACGCATATTGTACAAAATATCATGCAACTCCCCCATCACTTTGAACATAGGTACTAAGTTTGCATACTCTTCTTGAACAAAAACGTCCCCTTCGAGAATTTTATTCACTGCATCATAAGTCATACGAGCATGTGACTTCATAACCGAAGTATGTAACCGATGTTTGACAACTTTACCTTGTGGATTAATTTCCATTTCAGCTGACATGGCCAAACGAACAACATTGGGATTAAGTGAAGCAATACCATTAGAAATATTACGTGGCAACATTGGAATGACACGATCCGTCAAATACACTGATGTACCACGATTATATGCTTCGCGATCAATGCTCGAGCCTTCCGTCACGTAATGGGAAACGTCAGCAATATGAACACCTAAATGGTAATTACCATTGTCTAACTTCCAAGCAACAACCGCATCATCAATATCTTTGGTATCCGCACCATCAATGGTCACCAATGTTTGCTCGGTGATATCCTCACGACCAGCCCATTCAGATTCTGGTACATCTGTTGGTATTTTACCAGCATCCGCTAGCACATCAGCAGGAAACTCATTGGGAACTTTTTTGCTGTAAACAATCTGCAAAATATCCATTCCTGGTTCATCTTTGTAACCAAGCGTTTCAGTGACGGTTGCTACGAGCTCTTTGGGGTGAATTTGGTCGGGAAAACGTACAACTTCAGCCACAACAACCTGACCATCATTTGGCTTCAAGCCTTCCCCATTAACCAAGACTTTGAAACTCATCGCTTTTTTATCGCTAATGGTAAGTTCCCCAATCATGTCCTTGGCATCAGAGCCAAGCGAAAAAGTACCCACAATTCTCTCGTAAGCATGCTCTAATATTTCAACTACTTTACCTTCAGGACCGCGATCTGGAGAAGGCGAAGGTTTAATCGTTTCAACTCGAACACGGTCACCTTGCATTGCTTGCAATGTGTTTTCGGGATTGATAAAAAAGTCTGGTAATTCATCATCATACTTGACAAAGCCAAAACCTTTGTCATTAGCACGGTACTCACCAAACGTGTAGCCCGCATTCGGGTTATACTGATATTGTTGTTCACGATCAAGTGCATCGCCACTTCGGACAAGCGCGTTCAGCGCATTAACCACTTGTTTATAACCAGCACTATCATTCATACGTAGACCATCAGCTAGATTTTGAGCTGAAAAGGACTGTGATGAATTGGCCTTTAAAAAGCCATTCAGCTGTGCTTTTAATTCTTCTAAATGCATGTGTTTTCCTTTTAAATTAAGTATTTTCTTTTTAATAACGCAACGTTTGCTACAAAAAAAGTCAGTCTACGAAAAAAGCGTAAACTGACCAATTCGTTTTTTAATGAGCTGAGACGTACATCAGCGCAAAACCAATAATGAACCATAGCGCCCCAAGAACAGACGTTACACGGCGCATAACCGCTTCAAATCCTCGAGACTTGCGCTCAGCGAACAAATCGCCAGCACCACCAGATAAAGCTGATAACGCGTCCTGTTGTTTACTAGGTTGCATCATGACTGTGACGATAAGCATAAAGCCTACGACAATCAAAGCAACGGTGAGTGTCTTTTCCACAATCATAACCTCTACTTAAATCGATATTTCTATTATAGCAAATCTATCCCTAAATCGCTAGTATTGGAGAAACCGTCGCTCATTCATTGCCTAGAGACAAGCTGAACATGAGAATACCGCCAGCGATGGCGACATTTAAGCTTTCTGCTTGTCCCTGAATTGGAATATACAAATTAGCTGTTGTTTTAGCTGCCAATTCATCTGACATGCCTTGCCCTTCGTTTCCTAAAATCAATCCAAACTGTGTGCTTGGCTCAATATCACGATATGATTGCGCTGCTTCATTCAACTGAGAACCATATACTGGCAAACCGTTATTTGTCAACGCATCAACCCATTGATTGAGATCACCATTTAGAACTTCTAAGTGAAATTGAGAGCCTTGCATAGCTCGTACTACTTTAGGCGCAAAAGCGTCTGCAGTGCCTTCACCTAGTACAACACCTTTAAAGCCAGCAGCATCAGCTGTTCTAACTAATGTTCCAACGTTACCGGGATCTTGAATTTGGTCAAGCAATAACCACGCACCATCATGAACGTATGCGGGATCGAATGTCTTTTCAGGTAAACTGATCTCTGCAAAAATCCCTTGTGGTGTATTAGTGCCAGCAATATGCTTAGCAACTTCTTCACTGATTTCAAAAGCGGGTACACCATGTGGTACTTCTGGTAAATGTAGTGCCATTTGTGATGATGTTGCCATGACTGCATGAAACTTAGCGTTCGCCTTAACCGCTTCTTCGACTAAGTGCCAGCCATCAAGCAAATAAGTATGATTTTCTAATCGACCTTTTTTTGACGATAATTTTGCCCATGCTTTGACACGTGAATTTTGATTTGAAATAATTCTTTCCATGTACTTTTCTTTCTATGATTGTTGAAACGCAAAATTTACTCTAATTCTAGCGTTTTTGTTTACCGGCATTGCGTCCTTTTTTGCTTTGATTGCTCTGAGAAGGCTTTCTCGACGCTTGAGCGTTATTAAGAATCGATGGATTAGTTGGTGCAGTCGCCGCTTCAGCCATTAGATCATCAGCAGTTTTCTTAATCTTAAATTCACCAGCCACGCGCTTTTCGAGACCTGGACGTTGCAAATGCTGAATCAACGATTGAATCAAAGCAAAAATACCACCAACCACAAAGTAAAGACCAATCGCGCCACTTGCAATCATCGCAAAACCAAAAATCATGATTGGACTAATAAACATCATAGCTGCTGATGTTTTACGTTGCTCTTGTGGCATGTGTTGCATCATTAACCACGCTTGAGCTAAATAAATAATACCGGCGATAATCGCAAAGACAAGTTGTGGTTTCCCAAGATCAAAATTGAAAAATGATGCCCCCTTTAGGGCTGGTGCATGCAAAATGGCTGAATACAAGCCTGAAAAGACTGGCAGTTGCATCGCCATTGTCAAAAAGGACATGCCACCCATGACACTGACATCGTTTTCTCGATAGAGTGACATCATTGACATACTAGCCTTTTGTTGCTCTTCTGGTGTACCAGCTTTACGCGAAATGGCCTGTAATTTGTCAATTTCAGGTTTCAGTGTCTGCATCTTGATTTGATTAATTGTCGTATTCACTTGTTGATTCAAGAAAAACGGTAACAAAATCAAACGTAGAATGGCTGTGATAATCACAATCGCCCAACCAATGCCGTCAACCCCACCAATAAAGTGAGCAATGTTGGTCATTACTTCAGCAAGCGGATGACCAATCCAACGATACATACGACTATTTTGATCATAACCGCCCGTCAATAACACAATATCTAAAATCACAAACGCAATAGTTAAAACGCGCTTTAGTTGTTTCATAATCAAAGTTTCTCCTCGAAAACCGTGTTTAAAAATCATCGTATAATTACAAATTATAATTATACCAAGAATTAGTATCGAATAGCAAAAACATTTGATTCAAATGGTGCAATTGATTCAATTTCAACGTCATCAACGCGACTATAAAATCCCGGTCCCTTTTTGATAGTGGTTAAAAAATTAGCCATGTTTTCTTCTGTCCCTTGGGCTTGTATTGTGACCGAGCCATCTTTTCGGTTACGCACCCAACCAACGATATTATTTTTTTGTGCCGCCTGTTGCGCAAACCATCTAAACCCAACACCTTGTACAACACCAAATACGTTAACTTCCAGCGTTTTCATTTTCATCCTCATGGTACAAAGGGAGATGAATTGTAAAAATTGAACCTGACCCTTCAGCACTTTCCAAGGCAATTTCACCACCATAAGCTTCTACCAATCGTTGGGCTATGCTTAACCCAAGCCCGTTACCGCCTTTGGCGCGAGATCTAGCCTTATCAACACGATAAAAGCGATCAAACACACGTTGAGAGTCTTTAGCAGAAAGGCCCTCACCGAAATCTTGCACCCCAATTTCCACACGATTAGCTGTTTGAGACAAGGCAAAATGAATTTCTCTTCGGTCTAACGAATATTTGACCGCGTTATCTGCTAAAATAATCAAAATTTGTTCCATATGGTCCTGACGAATTTTAACTTCAGCTTGCTGAGATAAATCGTCGTCAAGTGTAAAAATAAAATCCGGATGTATCAATTTGAAATTATCATACACGCGATGAACGGTACCACCAACATCAGTGATTTCTTTGATATTTTCGATTGGAATTTGTTCTGCTCGTGTCAAATTTAACATTTCATTGATGAGTGTCTCCATCCGTTGTACTTCAGCCAGAGATGACTTTATCGAATCATCAAGTACCTCCGGATCATCTTTACCCCAACGGTTCAGCAGTTCCATATGTCCTTTAACAATGGCAACAGGTGTCCGCAACTCATGTGAAACATCCGACACAAATTGTTGTTGCGCGCCAATTAAACCTTGTAATCGATCAATCGTACGATTTAAAATTCGTGTTAAATCCGAAAATTCATCATTAGCACCTACTTCACTAACACGCACGTCTGTCATTGGATCATCTTCAAACGCCTCAATTGTACTTTCTATCGATGTGACTGGTCTCAAAATTAATCGTGTCAACAAAAAAGCAAAAATGAAAATAGCAAATCCACCCAGAATAACAATCGACCACAACCACATAATCATCGCATCTGGCGGATTGCCATAATACTTTTGAACTAATGCCGTTACAATGAGTGCAAAAATAATAAAGATAACAAAAAAGCCAGACGCCATTCCAATTGCTAACTGCCAACGCAGTGAGAAGCGACGTGCGGCTTTTTCAGTTGTGTTTCTATCAGTATCCATATTTTAGTTCCTAAAATCAGCTACGCATAACATAACCGGTACCACGTACTGTTTGGATATATGACGCTTTGCTTTCTGGGTCATCAATCTTATTGCGAAGATATCGGATATAAACATCAACAACGTTTGTTTCAACTTCTGAGTCGAATCCCCAAACTTCTTTAAGCAATTGCTCACGAGACTGTACAACGTTGATATTTTCAACGAGTGTCAATAACAAATCGTACTCACGTTTTGTCAAGTTGATAATTTGATCATCTCGACGTGCAATACGATTTTCCTTTTCGATGCGCAAATCTTTAAAATTAATGATTGAACGGTGCTTATCGTTCACTTCCGTCTCAATGGCAATACGACGCAAAAGCGAGCGAATTCGAGCCAAAAGTTCTTCAATAGCGAAAGGCTTAACCAAGTAATCGTCAGCACCATAATCCAAACCAGAAACGCGATCAATCACTGAATCTCGAGCTGTCATCATGATAATTGGCGTTTTCTTTGCCTCACGAAGACGACGCGCTACTTCCAAACCATTTAACTCAGGCAACATCAAATCAAGCAAAATAACATCATAATCATTTTCTAATGCCAAATCTAAACCTGAACGGCCATCATGAACTGTTTCAACTTCATATCCTTCATGCTTAAGTTCAAGACCAACAAACTTTGCCAAGTTTTCCTCATCTTCAACAATCAATACTTTACTCATTTTTTGTCCTCAACATTTTAAATCGGTTTAAACCGAGTCTATATTATATTCTATTACTCACTTTAGTTTAGATGATTTTGATATTTTTTGCAAGTGTTTTCTCATTCTTTGAAAAAATCATCTAATTTTGCTAAACGAGGGTCTAATTTAGCGCTATTATCACTCATTTTCTCATTTTTATATGTTTCTTCACTGATGACATGCCAATCGTTGCCTGATGGCAAAATATCACTATTTTCTTCTTCAGTCGTTAAAATTTGTAGCGGTAAATTAGCAATAATATTATCTAAAATAGCATCATCCACATTCAGCACATCGTTTTCAAGGACAAATACGGCGTCTGTTTCTTCAAATTCGGATAAGCGCGTCACTTCTTCAATGTATCGTTCCTCAAATGTCACATCAATTGGCAGCTCAACAGCATCCAAAGAACGTGACGAGGGTACGGTAATTGTGCCTTTAACCGTCACTTTTAAAATGATATCTTCGTTACCTAAATAACTGATTTGCCCCACAACTTCTAAAGGCGACAACGCTAAAACGGTCTCAGGGAAACGTTCTTTAGCAATAGGTTCAAGATTTATCTGTTCAGCCAACAGCATGGGCTTTTGACGATATTTTAATAATTGGTTCTTTGCAAATTTCATTTTATTTCTCCACAAATATTGGTGCGCGTGTCACATCTTGTTGTTCAGTCGCATTGTTGGCAAGGAGTTGCCATAGTTTGCCGGCTTTATAGTCTAAACGCAATTGCGCTCTGGCTAAGTTACTGTCAACTTTACTAATCAATGGTAAAGTTACGTCTCTTTTGATTTCATTCAAATACTGTTGCCCATTCGGTGTGAAACCCAAAACTCTCAAATATGGGTCTTGCATTGCGGCCTGCATTTGGTCAACCTTAACATTCAGCAACGTGTACAATAATGTGCGTTGCATTCGTGCAAACGTATAACGTTTTGATTTAGTTCTTTTAATAAAATTTTGGTAATTCGTAGGTGCTGGTTCTGTTAACATAACTGAGGCCAAACGATGTTCCAATCCTTCCGCCATTTGGTAGACTTGCCCTAGCTGGCCAACCGTATCTGTTGTAATACGATACTTCAACAGGGGCCAAAACTTTTCCTCAAAATTGATTGTGGAGGCTTCAGACGTCAAAGTTTGATAAACATCATTTGGTACAACATTTTTTATTTTTTCTGCACGATCTTTGTGGAGGGCCAGACGAATGGCAGAAGCAGACGCAATTTCTTGTGTTTCTGAAAAATGTAATTCATGATATCCTGCAGCTACGCGTTGAATCGGTATCAGTTCAATCGGTGACTGTTGCTTTAAAACAGCTGTTGCATATCCCAACGCCAAAATATCGTTGGGCTCTTTTAGCTCAAAACCAGTTTTGTCTGAAAGTTGTTGTGCGTATACGCTTGCGAACGTTTGATTATGTTGCTTAAATTGATCATTTTGATTAACGTCTGGTGCCTGTTGTGCCAAAGATAAAAAATCAACATCAGCATGTTCGCTCCCAAACACAACTTGTTTCACATTTAAGGCGGTTAACAGTTGAATCGCGCCATCAGCAAATAAATGACTGGGCTGTACTGCAAAAAAGGTTGGTAACTCGATGACCAAATCAACACCATGCAACAAAGCTAATTGCGCTCGATGCCATTTATCAATAAGCGCTGGTTCACCGCGTTGAACAAAATTGCCAGACATGACAGCGACAACAACGTCAGCACCTGTTGCAGCTTTGGCTGCTTCAATATGGTAAATATGACCGTTGTGAAAAGGATTGTACTCCGTGACTAAGCCAACTGCTTTCATGGTTTCACCGCCTTAAAGAACCAACGCGTTGTATCTTCTTGAATGTCATCACGACCAAAATCTGCACTAACTTCAATGTTTTGAAAACCGACTTTTGCTAACAACTGTTCATAGGTCGCTAAACTATATGTTTGCTCATGATGAATTTCACGCATAATTTTAAAACCATCAATCGTTTCATCATAAACAAAAAATTTAAGATCGTGATCGACGCTGTTCATTTCATCTCCAGCAAAACTAGTCCACATTAAAATATTTTCTGGATCGTCGTCATTATTATAGTAGTAATTATCATAACCAACATTAATTTGATAAGGTGTAATCACATCAAACAGGAACATGCCACCATCAGTTAAATGATCAAAAACCTGGATCAACGCAGCCTCTAAATCAGCAATATTTGGTAAATAGTTCAACGCATCTGCAAAGCTAACAATCAACGGATATGCCGTTGACCAATCACTAAATTCACGCATATCTGCCTGTAAAAGTGTCAAATCAACGTTAGCATGACTTGCATGTGTCTGAGCTAAAGATAACATATCTGGTGACAAATCTAAAACTGTGACCTGATATTGATGTTCTGCTAACAAAACACCTAGCCGTCCAGCGCCACCACCCAGATCGAGTACATTTGTCGGAGTGGTGTATTGGGTGACATAGGATAGCCAATCCTGGTACATGTCCGAATCAAATAATCGGTCATATTTAGCAGCAAAAGTTGTGTAATTATCGTTAATGTTCTTAGTCATATTCTCAATTTTAACATAAAAAAACTGGCACAAGTTGTCCCAGCCTTTTTAATCCTCTACTAATAAACTTGTTAAATCAACATATGGTGCATCATGCCACAATCGTTCCAAGTTATAAAAATCACGACTTTCAGTATCAAAGATGTGTACGATAACGTCCCCTAAGTCCATCAATACCCATTGACCTTCTCGAAAACCTTCTGTAAATCGTACTTCACCACCGGCAGCCTCAATTTTATCTTTCACTTCCGTCGCAATGGCTTGTACTTGTCTGGTAGAGGCAGCATCGGCAATCACAAAGTAATCTGCCATCAAGCTCACTTCACGCATATCTAGCGCTACAATATTATTAGCCTTTTTGGCATCAACTGCCGCAACTGCTGTTTCCAAAACTGTGTTCACATTTAAAATTGTTGTCATATTTTAGTTTTCTTTCCTAACCCAGTAATTATAAGTTTCCAATGATTTGGGATAAATTGGCGTTTCTTTTTTCACCAATCGTGCCAACGTATGCACAATTTGGTATTTTACACCCTGCTCAAGGGACTGCTTAGTAATATCTCTTGCCACTTGGACGCCATCAAAATCACGACCCACTTCCAAATAGTCTGCCATGAAAATCACTTGTGAAAGCTTACTCATCGTCGCTCCAGCACCAGTGGTATGCTCACGCACAGCCGTTAAAATATCAGGGTCCGTAATGCCTAGTTCATCATGAATCATTTCAGCACCAACGACACCGTGCCAAATATAATTGCCCCAATTCAATAAATCGGGATCCATTTTTTTGCGTTTGATAACAGCTATAAAGTCACTATCTGAGCGTTCTTTAGCATAGTCATGAACTAATGCCGCTACCTCTGCTTGATCGGGATCAACACCATTTGCTTCCGCTAATTGAACCGCATAATCCCGTACACGGCGTACATGTTGAAAACGGTAATCTGATAACTGAGCCTCAACTTTTTCTTCGAGTTGAGCAATACTGCCATCAAAATATTTAGTCATAAAATCCTCGATATAAATTATATTCTTGCATAAATAGGGCCACGCGTTCAGGTACTAAATAATTAATACTTTGATTCATTCTAATTCTAGTTCGTATTTCTGATGCACTGACACGAATATCCGGCACGTTAAACCACAATACTGGGTAATCTGATGAAGTAGATTGTCCTTCACGCACACCAGCAGCAAAAGTAACCAGTTGACTCAGCTCATCTATATGGTCCCAAGTTGCTAATGTTTTGATTTTTTCTGCTCCCAAAATAAAATAGTATTCATTTTCAGGATGCAATGAGACTAATTCGCGCATCGTATTGAAGGTATGCGACTCACCACCATTGCGAATTTCCAAAAGTTCTATGTCAAAAAAAGCATTATCAGTAATTGCCAAGTGAACCATTTGCATACGATATGATGGCGCAATCGCACTGGCATGTGTGCCATCAACGGGTTGAGCATTCGGCATCCAATAAACTTTTTCAAGGCCTAATTGTCGCCCAACACTTTCAGCTAAAACGAGTTGTCCGATATGCGGCGGATTAAACGTCCCACCAAAAATACCTATTCGTTTTTTTTCTTTCTGAGGCGCTGTTTCCGTTTGGACTTGTGGCGCAATGGTTACTGTTTCTCGCATATTGACACCCTTAGATTTTTTCTAAAGCAACTGAAACTTTCTGATATTTCTCTTCTACTGCTGGTAAATATAAGACAATTGTCCGGCCAATCGTTTGAACAACTGAAATATCTGAGTGCGTCTCGATATAGTCGGCAACTGAATCAACCGTTTCCTCAGATCCTTGTTGCAAACTAATCTTAATTAGTTCACGCTTTGCAATCGCCATCACTAATTCCTCTAGCCAAGTTGTCGTCAAACCATTTTTACCGACCGAAAAAATTGGCGATAAAGTGTTTGCTTGTGAGCGTAAGAAACGCTTTTGTTTTCCTGTAAGTGTCATTAAATCATAGCCTTTCTAATTAGAACGTCAACGCCCTCTGGTACCCATCCGGCAACTTTAATGCCCGCTGGCAAGGTAATCCAACCTAATCCAGCAAAAACGAGATCACTTTTTTCGATGATATTGAATTCACGTTTGACAAGTGGTGAAGTCGTCAAATTCAGTGGCGCTGGTGTTAGTAATTCACCAACATGTCGATTATAAAATTCATCTGCGCCATTTAATTTAGTGCGGTGGATATTTAAATTATTTTCAAAATAAGCCGTGACAGCCGTACGTTCCCCACTCAGAAAATCAAACCTAGCCAATCCACCTAAGAACAGCGTTTGTTCCGGATTGAGCTGATAAGTACGTGGCTTGATTTCTTTCTTCGGCAACGCATACTTTAAATCTTTATCAGCAATAACATGTGCCATTTGCTCACGTTTGATAATGCCTGGTGTGTCAATTAATTGATGACCATCTGCTAACGGAATTTCAATGCGGTCCAATGTGGTCCCTGGAAAACGTGAAGTTGTTATCAAATCCTGAACACCAGTCCGTGACTTGATAATTTGATTGATCAGTGTTGATTTACCAACATTAGTCACACCCACTACGTAAACATCACGATCGTGTCTCAATTGGTCAATGCATTCAAGTAATTCATCTAAATTTTTAGGATGCGCAGCAGAAGTCAAAAAAATATCAGCTGGTTTAATCCCTTGAGTTTTAAGCATTGCCTGCAACCATTGTTTTAGTCGATTCTGCTTCAATAGCTTAGGAAGCAAATCTACTTTATTTCCCACCACTAAAATAGGGTTGTTGTCACCTACAAAACGTGGCAACCCAGCAATTTCAGACCCAGTCACATCAAATAAATCCACTACATAGACAATCAACGCTTTTGTCTCAGAAATTTGATGCAATAATCTGGCGAAGTCATCGTCAGTTAATTCGACTGGTTGAATTTCGTTATAATGACGTAGCCTAAAACAGCGCTGACAGAAAAGCGCATCGCTATCAATGGATTTTTTTAAGGCGCTTAATGGCAAATATCCAGCTTTTTCTGGGCTAGTAATTTGCATTAAAGCTCCACAGCCAATACAGCGTAAGCCTTCATTTAATTGTGTTTGAACGTAGTCGTCAGTGATTTCAGTTGTCACGTAATGTTTTCTCCCATTTTAAATATGGATGTGCTTTAAAGACAATTTTCTTAATGTACTTTTCAATACTGCGATTAAGCCATGTTTGCCACATATCCGACTCGATTAGACGTTGAACTAAAACACTTCTAATGCCAGCACTGTGTGCAGCCCAAACGTCAGTTAGCATTTGATCGCCAACCATAATTACTTCATCGCGCTTAAGATGATGAGTTCTTAGTATGTGTAGTATGCCACGCGGCAATGGCTTTAGCGACCATGAAACAAAATTGACGTTCAATGGTGCAACTGCTTTAGCCACTCGTTTTGTCGTATTGTTTGATACTACAATTAGTTCAATACCGCCATCACGTAGGTCCTGTAACCATTGACGTAATTCGGGCGTACCCTCAGGATTGTTCCATGCCAGCAATGTATTGTCTAAATCTGCGAGCACTGTTTTAATTCCATGCGCCTTCAAATCATCGACTGTTAAATCATATATTCGTTCGACCATATATGTCGGTGTAAAGTGTTCTAAGCGCATCGTATCCATCTTTCATCTCGTTTGTTTCTTTATCTATTATAACAAAAAAACCCGTAAGACGGGTTACACGTTTATTAATACCAATTATTGGCTTGCCAATGTGCAATTGCATTAGCTACTGAACCATATCGAGCGGCAATGTATTTTTGCATAGCTTCTAACTGAACAGCGTAATTACCACGGTAATCTTGACCAGGAACATATTGCGCGTAATATGCTTCAGTTAATTGACCAATACCATAATATGGACCGTTTTGAGCATTTGGATTGCCACCACTTTCGCGTTGAATCAACCACTGAATGTCGGCGGATACTGCTGGCGTAGCGGGTTGCGATACCGCTGTCACTGTGGCTTGACTATTAGCGACTGATGAAACATTATCCGTGTTGTTTGTATTAGCATTAGTGCTAACCTCAGTTACTGTTGGTGCCTGATTAGCGTCACTTTGAGCCGTTGCTGTTTCAGATGTAGCCACTGGCTGATCTTTAGTCTTGTCGTCAACTTTTTCTGAAGGCTTTGGCACTTGTGCCTTAGGCAATGAAATCATCTTAACATCAGCCAATGATTCAGCAGCCGCGTCAACTGCTTTGACGTCGACTTTTTGGTCAAGACTTGCAGCATCAGTTGGCTGATTTTCTGTTTGTAGTTGTGTTCCCAATGCACCCAATGCAACTCCCGTCATTGTAGCGCTTGCAATCAATATTCTCTTTATCATGTCTTCCATTGTGCCTTGTTTATGTTACATGGGCGTTACGAAAATTAACAAAAACGTAGACCAAAAATACATAATAAACAATTTAACAATAATTTGTATACTATATAAGGAAAAATAACAATTATTATTAAAATAAAAAATCAACAATGAATTTGTCAGTCTCATTGTTGATCTATTTGCACAGTGTTGTGCTGTTTAAGGAGTAATCTGATTGTACGGTATCAGACTATAAACGAATCACACATGAAAACGCTTACAATATTATTATAACAGTCATTTTATTTCCGTCAAGCCCTGATTTAATTTTTTATTTATTCGTAGATTAATGGTTAAATCTCTTAAAACCTAGACAAAATTAACTAGTTATATTATTATACTAATAAATAGTAAGTGGTAGGAGATTGTATGTTTAACGTAAATTATAAAATTGCCCACATCACCCTGTTGGCAGATGATGAACAAAATATGCGTAGCTTTTATCGTGACATGTTAGGACTTGTCGAACGAAAGAAAGCGAAAAATCAGTTTTCTTATGCCTTCACTAATCAAGATCAGCCTTTCCTAACCTTAACATTTACTGGACGTAAGCCATTAAAGCAACGACAAGGATTGTATCATTTTGCGTTGCTTTTCCCAGATAAAGCGAGTTTAGCAAGTTTGATAGAACGGTTAATTTTGTCCGAATATCCGTTAGGCACGGGAGACCACGATGTCAGTGAAGCATTCTATTTAAATGATCCCAATGGCAACGGCATTGAACTCTATCACGATCGACCGACAGAACTGTGGGAATGGGACCAAGGGTTCGTCAAAATGGGTACGAAAGCAGTAGATGTCTTAAGCCTATTACAGACTAAGCAAGCCGATTGGTCGGGATTTCCTGTTGGTATGACGATCGGCCACCTACACTTCGTGGGAGATAGTGTTCATAAAGGCGATGCGTTTTTTATCACTATGTTACAAATGTCATTAACTGCAAAAATAACGGAGAGCGCACACTTTTACGCTCACAATGCCTACCATCATCACCACGCCTATAATACATGGTTTGGACCCAACGTGGCACGACGGCGCTCTGATGAAAATGGTTTAGTCGATTGGACAATTTTAGTTGACAAACAACTTTTTACAATATTACAACATTCACTCCACGACCAAAATCACTCAACGCAATCAAGTCAGATTTGTTTGGTAGATCCTTTTGGTAGCCGATTATTGATTAATGAAGACTATGCCAACCAGATGTGAAACCAAGCAGTGCCATTGCTTTTTTTATGTTTGGCAAGATTAATACTACAGTATTGGATTTCAATCGAATCAATGTTTGACAATCAAAAAAGCTGCTTACCGACAATAACGGTAAAGCAGCCTAATTTAATTGGAGCTAACGGGAATCGAACCCGTGTTTGCTGATTGCGAACCAGCCGTACTCCCTCTATACTATAGCCCCAAAATACAATGGCTTTGCTAAACCATTGTATTTTTTTATTGTAAATTATAAATCTTGTTGGAAATCCATAGGTGTATATAATTTCAATAACTTACTGAAGACAAATTGTGCAATGAACCCTGCAATCACTGGAATGACCAACCATGCAATAATTGCCACAAACGGATTGATAAAGTTATTCATCACTGATGATGGCACTGCAGCATCTTTAACCATTGATTGAATTGGTGAAACCAAACCAATGTAACCAAATCCAGCGGTTGTTGGTGTGCCTTGAATATTAAATAGCGCTACTGGAATACCTGAAATTGCCGCTGTCAATAAGAATGGCAACATTGTCACAGGCTTAGCAAATACAGAAGGCATCATACCTTTCATAGCACCCAAAGCAATTGCAACCGTCACACCAGGCTTGTTCACCTTCCAAGAATTAATTAGCAAGACAATAGTCGTAGCAACAACTCCCATTGCAGCGGCACCAGAACCAATACCAGACAAACTAATTGCCAAGGCAATACCAACAGTTGACACAGGTGTGATGATGATAATGGCGAACGCCATTGCAATTAACATCGCCATTGGGATTGGGGCTAACTTGGTAAATGTTTCAACCAAGTTACCAATCCAAGTCGTAATATCACCAACGTATGGTGCAATTGATTTTCCAATTAATCCAACACCACCACCAACAATAATTGGGCTCAAAATGATGGCAACTGAACCAAATCCTTTCAAATAGCGGGCTACCAACCATGTCACAAAAACAGCAATCGCAGACACAATCATAGCATTGATAACATCACCAGCACCACTGGCGATGTATACGTTTGCCGGTGCAACCGATTTCAAGCCAGTGACTGGATTAACAAACCCTGCTGGTGCAACTGCCCACTTGATTGAGCCAGATGCCACCGCCGTTGCAATAGCCACAACACCAACATCCAAGCTCTTCATCTTAAATTGTAAAGCAACAGCCATACCAATTAAGAACGGAATCAACGATGTAAACAAAGTTAGAATAGCACTCAAGTTAGCACCAAAAGCAGTTGTCCCTAAACCTGAATACTGAATAATGTACTTCATCACAGCTGATGGCAAAACACCAATCAAAATTCCTTGGGCTGATCCAGATAGTACTTTAAAGAAAAAATCCTTTAAATGTAAATTTGTTTGGCCGCTAAATGCTACGGGCGCATTTTCTTTGGCTTTGCGTGCATAAGCTTCATTCCGAACTTCCTGCGACGCTTTCGATGACCATTTCTGGCCGTCTGCTTTGATAGTCATATCAAACTTCCTCTTTCCAACGCTTGTGATGTCTCCCACTATCTCAACACCACAGCACATAAGTATATTACACTAACAATTATATCACTTGATTATTATTTCACAAGTACTCCGCATAAAAATTCCCAGAGGTCTAGTCTGGGAATTTAATAGTTGTATTTGTAAAAAAATGCTCAATTAATATTTAACTGCAATAGCTGGCGTTTCACCATTAGCAAACGCAACAGCGGCATCAAATGATTGATGAACCATTTCTAAGACAGCCTTTGTTGTATAGAAAGCCGTGTGTGGTGTAACCAAAACATTTTCACGTGCAATCAAATCGGCAATCTTTGAATCTGGGAATTCCTTATTTGACCAGTCTTCGTTGAACAAACCAACTTCATTTTCGTAAACGTCCATACCAAAGTCGGAAATTTTACCAGAGTTCAAGCCATCAATCACAGCATCAATATCCATCAAGTTTCCGCGGGCAGCGTTCATGATAACAACACCATCCTTCATCTTTGAAATCGCATCAGCGTTAATCAAATGGTGGTTTTCAGGAACACCTGGCACGTAGAGTGAAATAGCATCTGCTTGCGCATACAATTCGTCCAGCGTGTCAACATACAAACCTTCAGCTTGCAATTCAGCGTTTGGGAACTTGTCATAAGCAATTACTTTTGCGCCAAATCCCTTCAAAATGTTAATAGCAACACGACCAATATGACCTGTACCAATAACACCTACCGTTTGCATACGCATTTCGCGACCAATTGTTGGTGCCCAACGCAAGTCATGTTTGGCAATTTTTGCATCCAAAGCCTTTGTACGACGTAACAAACGTGACAATTGGATCATTGAATGTTCAGCAATTGCATTTGGTGAATAAACTGGGACATTTGAAATGTTAAAATTGAATTCACGCGCAGCATCAAAATCAATATTATCTGTACCAACGTTACGCAAAGACAAGTTAGTAACCCCAACATTGGCTAAAGCAGTCAATGTTTCACGAGTGTAATCCAATTGTTGATAAACAACGGCTGAATCAGCCCCTTCAGCTAATTTAGCTGTTTCAGGTGTCAACAAATCTTGTGTATAGTCAACTTCAACCTCTGGGTTGGCAGCTTTCCATTCTTCAAGTGATGGCTTTTCATCATCACGAATACCGTAAGCAAAAATCTTCATGAGTTCCTCCAAAATTTTATTACACTTACATTGTACCCTATTTCACTAATGAAAGCACGACATTTAATTATCAGTAATCAACCTTTTTCTCATAATTTGTTCTCAAAATGCTTAAACTAAAAACACACTTTATTCACAATTAAGCTGTAATATTATAGATATTCCAGAGCAACACGCGCTGGAAACTCTCCTAAATAACGTCATCGCTAGATGACTCTCCTTCGAATTTTTTAGATGCCCGCAACATCTAAATTCATGAAAGCAGCCGTGATGAAGCTGCTTTTTTTCTGCATTAAAAAACAACCTCTCGGTTGTTTTTATTTTGAGATAGGCTTATCACCAGACTTTGTTAAAATACCGTCAATAAAGCCGTATTCCAATGTCTCTTCGGCACTCATCCAGTTATCACGTTCAGTATCGTGCGCGATTTGATCCAAATCTTTACCAGAAGCATCAGCCAAAATTTTGTTCAACTTTGCACGTGTTTTGGTCAATTGTTCAGCAATAATTGCCATGTCTGTCTGTTGTGTGCCACCGGCAGCACCACCCATTGGCTGATGAATTAAATACTCGGCATTTGGCAACATATAACGATGACCTTTTTCACCTGAAGCAGCAATAATAGTACCCATTGATGCCGCAAGGCCCATCACGATTGTTGTTACCGGCGCCTTAATAAAGTTCATTGTGTCAGTAATCGATAGTCCGGCTGTAACAGAACCACCTGGTGAGTTGATATACATTGAAATTTCTTTGTTTGGATCTTGAGCTTCCAAAAATAGTAACTGAGCAACAATCGAGGTTGCCATACTATCTTCGACTTCTCCTTGAACCAAAATAATACGATCTTTTAATAAACGTGATGGTAAATCATAGTTTTCACGTCCATTTGCAGTTTGTTCAATAACTCCGGGCCACATAAATTTTACCTCGTATCCTAGCTTGGTTAATTCAAATAATTAACTTATTATTATTTTAGCACATTAACAGCGTGAGTGCTAAAAATTTACAATTTAGTCAAATCATACGCTTCACCAGCTTCAATCATTTCTGCCAATTGTTTTAATTTTCGCATACGATGATTAACACCTGATTTACTAATTTCTAACATTTCACCTAGTTCTGCCAATGATTCATCCGGATTATCTAGTCTCGCCTGTGCCACTTCTCGAAGCTTTTGGGGCAGAAAATCCAAACCACCGATTTGCTTTGCAATCGTCTGAATTTGTGACACCTGCTTATTAGCGGCAATCGCCGTTTTTTGCATGTTGGCTGTTTCAGCATTGACTAACCGATTCACCGAATTTCTCATATCACGCATCATTCTAATGTCTTCAAATCTCAGCATAGATTGCGTTGCACCGATAGTTTGTAAAAAATCAACAATTTTCTCAGCACGTTTTAAATAGACAATGAAACCATTACCGCGATCAGTCATTTTGGCTGGCAAATCAAACCCGGACATCATTATCAAAAGTTGCTCGCCTAGTTCTTCATGTGTCGTATAGATTTCTAAATGATAATTTGCTTTTTCCGGCGAATTGACAGAACCCGTCGCCAAAAAAGCGCCACGTAAAAAAGATCTTTTTTTATCGACTTGATTTAGAAGACGCGATGGAATCTCTGGATGAAGACCAAAAGGATCAACCCCAAGGTCATTTAGCACATCATCGATCTGGCTTTTCAACAATACACCGTATGACTTATGTCGAGACAAATGGTTGTGATCACTGACTGTCACTTCGACCTCAACATTATCATAACTTTGTTTTAAAAGCGTGTAAATGCGTCTAGCAATTGCCGCATTTTCGGTCTGAACGCGAATGCTTTGATCTAGCCCGAGTGTGCTGACGCCATTCATGCGCATGAGTGCCGATAACTCTGCCTTGGCATTACCGCCATGCACAATCAAACCAGTTAGTTCCTTTTTTACTTCAGCAGCGTAAGACATCTATTTTTTTCCTAAAATTTCCATCAACTTATCAGCAATCTTTTGACCATCATGGAAGGCCCCAGCATCACGTAATTGCAAAAAATCACCCGCAATTTGCTGAGCGCCCTGAACCTTTACAGCTGATTCATCAAGTTTAACTTGTTTCGAAATCTCATTCCACTTCTGAAAATCAACGAAATCGTCTGGTACCTTTTTACTATTTGAAACAACATAATTAACAACGGGTGCACCAATATGTGCATTAAGGGCTAGCAAATGTTGTGCATCTGTATAGGCATCTGTTTCGCCTTTTTGCGTCATGATATTAGCAATATAGACTTGTTTGGCTGATGTTTGCTGGAGAGCCTGTCTCACTTCTGGCACCACAACATTTGGTAAAATCGAAGTAAACAAGCTACCCGGCCCATACACTACCATGTCAGCGTTCATAATTGCTGTCACAACTTCCGGTGCTGCTTTCGGTTCCTCACCTGGTTCATCACCAGTGACCCACACATGATCAATTGTTTGATGCGCATGCGTAATTTCAGACTCACCCGCCAAAGTCGATCCATTTTTAAATTCTGCATGTAAAACTAACGGCTCATTTGAAACAGGATAGACGTGACCACAGACGTGCAAAAACGTTGCTAACCGTTGCACAGCATCAAAAATGTTACCCTGCATTTCCGTCATCGCAGCAATAATTAAATTACCCACAGCATGTTCAGCGAAGAATTCGTCTTCTGCATGAAAACGATATTGTAGGAGCTTTAATATTTCTGGATCGACATCGGCCATTGCCACCAAAATATTACGAATATCACCTGGTGGCACGATATTAATGTAATCTCTTAGCAGTCCGCTCGAGCCACCATCATCAGCAACAGTCACCACGGCCGATAAATCAACCGCTTCTCTGACTAGAGGCTTAATGATAACTGGCAAACCGGAACCGCCACCAATAATCACGATTTTAGGGTTCATATTTTTTAACCTTTCCAAAAACTAACTTCATTTTAACACAAAAAGTCGCCCCACAATTTTGTAGGACGACTACCTGTTACTTAGAAACTGTTTTTTGACGGGCAAGGTCATGAATTGCCTTTAGAGCACGCTTACGCGTCTTAATATTAGGACTTTTCAACTTGCGAGCCGCTGAGGCAATGTCTAATTTTTCTGTCATTGTATGAGATCTCCAATTTGTTTTTTTGCAAATAGGGACGGAGTAATCAATATTTTTCAATTAATTACTCTAGCAATCTTACTTACATTTAATAACTATACCACGTTTTAATGGAAATGCAACTATTTACCGCGATCTAAGTCACGTTCAATAATTGTTTTGAGATAACGTCCAGTATAGGACTGCTCTGTTTTCATGACTTTTTCGGGTGTGCCCGTGACTAATACCTCACCACCGCCTGCACCACCTTCAGGTCCCATATCAATCAACCAATCTGCAGATTTAATCACGTCCAAATTATGTTCAATCACAACCACTGTATTACCAGCATCAACCAACCGTTCAAGAACTTGCAGTAGACGCGCAATATCATCTGTATGAAGTCCCGTGGTTGGTTCATCCAAAATATACATTGTTTTACCATTAGTACGACGATGCAATTCCGACGCCAACTTCATTCTCTGGGCCTCGCCACCAGAAAGTGTTGTGGCTGATTGACCCAATTTGACATACCCTAATCCAACGTCATTAATGGTTTGCAATTTTCGGGCAATTTTAGGAATTGGTGCAAAAAAATCAAGTGCTTCAGTTGCTGTCATATTCAGTACTTGTGAAATATTTTTGCCTTTGTAGCTCACTTCAAGTGTCTCAGAATTATAACGTGTGCCACCACATACCTCACAAGCCACATAGACATCTGGCAAAAAGTTCATTTCAATTTTGATAACACCATCACCACGACAATTTTCGCAACGCCCTCCTTTGGTATTAAATGAAAACCGCCCCTTATTGTAGCCACGCATTTTTGCTTCATTTGTCTGTGCAAACAAATCACGAATATCATCAAATACGCCAGTATAAGTAGCAGGATTTGAACGAGGCGTCCGCCCGATTGGTGATTGATCAATGTCAACAACTTGTTCAATATTTTCAACACCATCAATGGCACGAAAACGGCCAGGTTTTTCAGAATTATTGTTTAGTTTTTGCTTGAGGGCTCGTTTTAAAATCGTGTTAACTAACGTTGACTTTCCTGATCCAGACACCCCAGTAACAGCAATAAACTTCCCCAAAGGAAACTTCACGGTGACATTTTTAAGGTTGTTTTCTTTAGCGCCTTTAATGGTAATGTACTCACCATTTCCTGATCGACGCTTAATCGGCACGGGAATATACTTTTTACCGGATAG
The DNA here is from genome assembly GCF_014634745.1 of Leuconostoc pseudomesenteroides KCTC 3652. Taxonomy (GTDB): domain Bacteria; phylum Bacillota; class Bacilli; order Lactobacillales; family Lactobacillaceae; genus Leuconostoc; species Leuconostoc pseudomesenteroides. The sequence goes on along the minus strand of NZ_BMBP01000006.1, from coordinate 58,956 downwards.
ATATTGCCCCGTTAAGGAGTTGGGATTGGCCTCTACAATCGCCGGTGTGCCACTGGCAACAATTTTTCCACCAAGTTCACCAGCACCAGGGCCAACATCAATTAGGTAGTCAGCAGCACGCATTGTGTCCTCATCATGTTCCACAACTACTAACGTATTACCTAAATCACGCATGCGTTGTAATGATGCCAAAAGCATGTCATTATCCCTTTGGTGCAGCCCAATAGATGGTTCATCTAAAACATATAACACACCAGATAAATTAGAACCAATTTGCGTAGCCAAGCGAATACGCTGTGACTCGCCACCGGATAGTGTCCGAGCAGAACGAGAAAGCGTTAAATACTTTAAGCCAACACTTTCCAAAAATCCCAAACGATCTTTAATTTCTTTAATAATTGGTGCCGCAATTTCTGTATCTTGTTGACCCAAGCTGATACCATTAAAAAAATTAAGTTCTTGGTCAACAGGCATTTCAGAAACTTCACCAATATGCTTGCCCGAAATTTTCACTGATAAAGCTGCCGGGTTCAAACGATAGCCACCACATGCTTTACAAGTTAACTCTGTCATATAGTTGGCCATCTGATCCCGTGTAAAGTCAGAATTAGTTTCGTTAAAACGACGAGAAATGTTGTTAATCACACCTTCGAATGGTATGTCAACATCACGAACACCACCAAAATCATTTTCATAATGGAAATGAAAATCTTTATTGCCAGAGCCATTTAAGATGAGTGTTTGTTGTTTAGCAGTTAGTTTCTCAAACGGTTTGTCCATATCAATTTTGAATTGTTCGGCAAACTGCTTTAGCATTTCAGGATAATAGTTAGATGAAATAGGATTCCACGGTACGATGGCCCCTTCGTTAAGCGATTTGTGCCGATCCGGAATAACCAAATCAATATCAACCTCACGGGTAACGCCTAATCCTTGGCAAAATTCACAAGCACCTAGCGGTGCATTAAAACTAAATAGTCGTGGCTCTAGCCGACCAACACGAAAATCTTTCAATTCGCCAAGGTAATGATCAGAATACCTTAAAACAATTGATTCTGCTTTTTCATCTCGTGATACGACCTCAATTGTCACGCGCCCAGCCGCGAGACGCACTGCTGACTCAATTGAATCATATAAACGTGATCGAGAATTATCACGTAAAACAATGCGGTCAACCATAACATCAATATCGTGTGCTTCATTTTTATCTAATGTCTTATTGTCTGAGTCTAACTCAATCAAATCACCATCAACACGGGCGCGAATGTAGCCTTGTTTCCGCATCACATCAAATGCTGAAGCATGGGAGCCGCGCTGTTGCTGAATAATTGGTGCAAAAACCTGCAATCGGCTCCCCTCAGGCAACCGCTCGAGTACGTCATTGACCATTTGATCAATTGTATACATAATTTTTGTGCCATCATCCGGATCATCTGGGCGACCAACTCGCGCATATAACAATCTAAAATAATCATTAATTTCTGTAACAGTGCCAACCGTTGATCTTGGATTATTGGAGGTTGTTTTTTGATCGATTGAAATCGCAGGTGATAGCCCATCAATCGAGTCAACGTCTGGTTTATCCATTTGACCTAAAAACTGGCGAGCATAAGAGCTTAGACTTTCCACATAACGACGCTGCCCTTCGGCATATAAAGTATCAAATGCCAACGATGATTTGCCAGATCCCGACAAACCCGTGACAACAGTCAAACGATCTTTTGGTATATCAACATCAATGTTTTTTAGATTGTGTGCACGTGCACCACGAATTTCTATTTGTGTTTTTGCCATTCTTTTTCTCTTTAAATTAATTTAAATGGTGTTGGTTAATGACCAGCACGTGTTTTTAATGTCATGACACTATCACGTAATTGAGCGGCTTCTTCAAAGTCCAGCGCTTTAGCAGCTGCTTTCATTTGTGCCGTCAAATTATCAATAATAGCCTGTTGCTCATCTGCTGGCAAATCATCAAATGCCACTTGCGTCAAATCAACTGCTTTGTCATCCGAAACAGCAGCATGCGTAATCGAAATCAGATCCCTAATTTCCTTTTTAATGGTCTTTGGCGTAATACCATGCGCTTCATTATATGCCATCTGTATCTCACGACGTCGACTAGTTTCTGCCATTGCCTCTGCCATCGACGCGGTGGTTTTATCGGCATACATGATGACATGACCATTTTCGTTACGTGCTGCACGACCAATGGTTTGAATCAATGAGCGTGGATTACGCAAAAAGCCTTCCTTATCCGCATCTAAAATAGCCACTAAGGACACTTCAGGCACGTCAATACCTTCACGTAACAAGTTAATGCCAATCAAAACATCATACTTCCCTAAACGTAAATCACGAATAATTTCCGTTCTCTCTAATGTCTTGATGTCAGCATGTAAGTAGGCAACTTTAATGCCCAAATCTTTCAAGTAATCAGTTAAATCTTCTGCCATTCGCTTAGTAAGCGTCGTAATGAAGACGCGTTCATCACATTTCGATCGCAAATTAATTTCACCCACTAAGTCATCAATTTGACCCATAACTGGGCGTACTTCAACCTCGGGATCGAGCAGACCGGTTGGGCGAATAATCTGCTGTGCAATATGCTCTGGTGTTACACGGTTCATTTCATAATCACCCGGTGTGGCTGACATGTAAATGATTTGATTCACATGTTGCTCAAATTCCGGTAGTGTCAATGGTCGATTATCTAAAGCACTTGGCAATCGAAAACCATAGTTAACCAATGTCTCCTTACGTGCCTTGTCACCATTAAACATGCCTCTCACCTGTGGCATTGTCACATGGCTTTCATCCACTACGATGAGAAAATCATCTGGGAAAAAATCTAGGAGTGTAAATGGTGGCTCTCCAGCTTGTCGACCATCCATCCAACGTGAATAGTTTTCTATACCACCAACAAATCCCATTTCTTCAAGCATTGCTAAATCATATTCCGTGCGCTGTTTAATCCGCTGTGCCTCGATTAATTTGCCTTCTTTTTCAAATTTTGTAACTTGTTCGTTCATTTCTTGGCGAATGCCTTCAAGGGCGACACGCATTTGATCGTCATCTGTCATAAAGTGCTTAGCAGGAAAAATAGCAACATGTTCACGTTCTGACACTGTTTCACCCGTTAAGGAATTAATTTCTCGAATACGATCAACTTCATCCCCAAAAAATTCTACGCGTAACGCCATCTCATCTTGTGAGGCTGGGAAAATCTCGACAACATCACCACGGACTCGGAAAGTACCACGATGAAAATCAATATCATTACGAGTAAATTGAACGTCAATCAGGTCACGCATCAGCTGGTCGCGACCATACTCATAGCCCACCCGTAAACTAATCACATGATCTTTATATTGATGTGGATCACCCAATCCAAAAATTGAACTGACAGAAGCCACTACAATGGTATCACGTCGTTCTAACAGTGCGCTTGTTGCTGAGTTACGCAATTTATCAATCTCATCATTGACAGCGGAATCTTTCTCAATAAAAGTATCAGAACTTGGTACATAAGCTTCCGGCTGATAATAATCATAGTAGGATACGAAATATTCAACAGCATTATTTGGAAAAAATTCTTTTAATTCGCTATAAAGTTGTCCTGCCAATGTTTTATTATGGCTGAGCACTAATGTTGGTCTTTGCGCATCCTTAATAACATTGGAAATAGTAAAAGTCTTACCGGTTCCCGTAGCGCCAAGTAGAATTTGTTCCTTTACATTATTATTTAAGCCACTGACTAGCTGCTCGATGGCTTGCGGCTGATCACCGGTTGGTTTATATTTGGAGACCACTTCAAATTCATGATCTGTTTGGTGTTCAATCATATTATTTTCTCTTTTCGTCACCTTGTCACTATTTTTTGAGACAATCTTGTTTCATTATATCAAAAAACGAACAAATGTTCTAGTTGAACCTTGTTCGCCATTCTTACTTATCTGAACTCTCATTTTTTAACTCAGGGGCATCTGTGACATAATCGCTTAATGTTGATTTTCCCTTATTTTGGGCCAAAATACTTGATGGATTACTCTTTTGCGCCTGTTTCAACGCTGCTAAACCAGCAGACTTCTTGTAATCATAATCTTTTTTGTTTACCGCATGGAAGTCTGACCGTGATGTATCAAATCGCAACAAATCACCAGTAATAACGTCATCTGAATAGCCAAGCACTTTCGTGGCATAATCGGACATCGTTTTAGCAACCTTTTTGAGTTGCTTATCCGAACTCTCTGTCACCTGCTGGCCTGTTTGTGTGTTGAAATATTGATTATTAAACTTGGTATAAGTTGGCGTGATCCAATCACCATCTCGGAAAACAACCTTGCCTTTATAATCACTCGATAACATATCTTGTCCAAACATAGTCATGCCATCATCTGGCACACCCAATAAGTCCAGCAAAGTTGGCATCATATCAATTTCACCACCATAGGTATGATCAATGCCACCTTTCAAACCTGTTGCATGAATCATAAATGGTACCTTTTGGAAATTAGCTAAATCGTAATTTGTCACCTTATCTTTGCCAAGTAATTGTGCAATTGCTGGCTGATGGTTCTCGGAAATACCATAGTGATCACCATAAAGCACAAACACTGAATTATTGTAGAGACCAACTTTCTTAAGGTATGCCATTAACTCACCAAAGGACTGATCCAAATAATGCGCGGTTTGAACATAACCATCAACCGTGTTATCTCCTGTTTTGGTAGCTGGAAAATCAATATTTTGCTTATCTAGATCGTATGGATAATGATTAGTAACTGTGATTAACTTTGCATAAAATGGTTGTGGTAATTGTTCAATATATTGCGCACTGTCCCTTAAGAATATCTTATCCTTCATACCGTAACCAACATTATAATTTGCTTTGTTGGCGTTAGGGTAATAAGATTTTGAAAAGAAATAATCATAGCCAAATGACTTGTAGGTATTGTCTCGGTTCCAAAAACTAGCAACATCCCCATGGAAAGCAGCCGTCGTATAACCACGTTGCCCCAAAATAGCTGGCAGTGACTCAAACGTATTATTAGTACCATATTTAACCATTGCGGAACCAGTTGCCAAACCAAACAATGAATTCTCTTGCATCATTTCGGCATCAGAAGTTTTACCTTGTCCCACTTGATTATAAAAGTTATCAAAACTCAACGTATTTTGGTCATGATAAAACTTATTCAAATTAGGCGTTACTTCTTGACCGTCAACTTTATAATCAATCAAAAATTGTTGGAATGACTCCAAATGAATCATAAAGACATTTTTGCCTTTTTGCGTGCCATAATATTGAATATTGTCTGGTAATTTTTGCGTTGCAACGAACTTTTTAACTTTTGCCAAATCGGTTGGCTTAGCACGCTTTCGACTTTCTGTCTGATTATAAGTTTGAACGGCATTGAACACAGCGTATTCATTCAACCCAAGATATTTAACAATGTAATTATTATCAAACGAACGCGTCAATAATCCTGAACGATTCGTTGACGCAATACCATAGTCAACAAACATTAAGATCACACCGAAAAGTGTTGTCAAAATGGCAAATTTTTTCTGAACACCCTTTCGATCAATTGTTAACTGCTTAAAGATGACCAGCGCAATCAAAATAATGATATCTATAAAAACTAAATAATCCGTCCAATGAATAATTGCAGCGATAGATTTACCAAGATTGTTCCCGGTTGAACTGCCCGACCCTAAAATTCCCATCGATAGAAAGTCAGAAAATTCTCGATAATACAACATGTTTGCAAACAGCCAAGCAGATTGAATTAAATTGAAAATAATCGCCAACCAGTAACTTAATGCGCCACGAAAATAGAGAGCGATACTAATAAAGATAATAGCCGTTGGAATTGGATTTAAAAACAACAAAAATTGCTGCGTTGCGCCTTCCGCACCCAAGTTAAAGTTCATATGATACTCGGCAAACATTTTCAGCCAAACCAACATCACATTCAGAATAAAAAACCAAACGATGGGCGCCGATGTATCCATCGTACGTTTTATTTGTCGCCACCATGTTTTAGGACTAGAAATTAATTTTAATAAACGTTTCATTGTCGTCAACGCACTCCTTGCTAAATTAAGAAAATTGCTTGGTGCTCTCCTAATAAATTAGTTTAAAATCATGTAGCACATCATAAACTTCAATCGCTACGAGGTCAATATCATCAAATTGGAATTGTCGCACCTCTCGATGTTCTCGAACTGTCCATATTTGTGTTAACTGGTCATAAGTGACCTGTAACGCTTCAATGCCAAATGCGTCAAAACGACGAATTTGAACAGCATTATCGGTTGAATCAATCATCGCTCGCAGTCGACTTAAGATTTGCTTCAAATCACTTGTATGACGTCCGTCATTGTCCATGTTCTTACCTCACATTTTTTCGTGCTGGTATTATATATGCAATGATACCAGCAAATATGCCAAAATAATACGTAATTAATCGCCAAATTAAAATGACTAGAATCAATGTTGCTGAATTTTTAACGAATGGTGAAAACAATAACTGAAAACTCAATTCCGCGCCACCAACGCCACCTGGAATAGGAAACAACGAAATCACCATAACAATCATGATGTTCATAGTGACTATCAACCAAGGATTTACCGACGCATAACCAAAGGCACGGATAACAAAATAAGGAATTAAATAAAAAACAATCAACTGCATCATTGTCAGTATTGATGAACCAACTAATGATTGCCAACTACTAATAACTCGTCGTGACTCTTCATGAAAGTTATCAATTTTTTGTTTTGTCGTTGCAATAACACTCTCAAACCGTTGCTTTGACATAATGCGCTTAAATAGTGGAGCTACAAAATCAACTAGACGTAAAGTCAAAGATGGCCAAAACATCACCAAGGCAATGCCCACAATAACAACCGCGTGAATAGCAATCGCAAATGGAATGAATGTCGCAAAGGTTGGCGCAACTTGTGAATAGATAAATGTATCTGCCGCAACATAACCCACTATAAAGAATAGCACGACAACAACTTGATAGACTAAAAATTTCATCAAAATGACAGACATTGCCCGACCAGATTCAACACCAGCTCTTGCTAAACCATACAATTGTGCTGGTTGTCCACCAGTTGCAAAAGGCGTCACGCCTGTACCCAATAAGTTCAATAAAGGCACTCGTAATAAAGCAAAAAAGGAAGTGTTTTTTCGGTCCGTTTTGTTCAATAACACTCTTGTTGCCGCGGCTTCAAAGGCAATTGAAACGATCATCATCAAGAGACCACCCACTAACCAACGCCAATCAAGATGTTTCAATGCTTCTTCAAGTTGCTTTCCTTTGCCACGTAATTCCCGCGTTAAAAAATAGATGACACCCGCGGTTAAAACGGTCACAATAATGATTGATAATCTATCGCGTTTTAACATTGTTAAGACTCACTTCCCCAATAAACTCGTGTAAACAGCTTTTAACTGTTGACCAATTTCCGGTAAATTACGAGCTTTTGCTAATTGATACCCCTCATCTCGCAAATCTGTTAATTCACCATTTAAAATTTGTTGCATTTTATTTTCAAACTCATCAAAATTGCGGGCTTTGTAACTATTTTTGCCATCTTGTAGCCAATTGTGATAAACCGGAATGTCGCGCACCAATACATTTTGCTTTGAAGCTAATGCTTCGAGCACAACAATACCTTCAGTTTCTTCATAGGATGGATATAAAAATAAATCAGCACCTTGAAAGGCACCACGAATCACATCACCAGTAATATAACCCGGAAAAATTAAATTTCGTGGATGATCGCCTTTAATGAGGCGACTAATTTTGCCCGGGACTAATCTCAAATCAGTATAACCAAACCAAATGAATACATATTCAGGGTGTCGCTTTGCTAATTCAACAAAATCCAAAATACCCTTTCGCTCAAAAAATAGTCCAACACTCATGACGACTTTCTGTTCATCCGATAGATCAAAGTAATCTCTGAATTGACGGATTTTTTCGTCATCGTGTGCATATTTTTCAAGAGCTATGCCATTTGATATTGGCATAATGGGTTGACTCAGACGATAGCCGCGCAAAAGTTGCTTAGAATAAGGTGTTGGCGTGATGATCGCATCAGCTTTGGAATACAACGAGACAAGATAACGCTTAAACAGAGGCGCAATCATATTAGAGCCAATAAATGAATTACGAAAATCTTCATAGGTAGAGTGACCATGATAAACCACTTTTTTCCCTGACTTATGCGCTTTATTAACCATGTGATGGCTCTCAACACCATAAGTGTTAATGTGCAAAATATCATAATCTGTTGACTTAGGGTCAGTTGTGACAACCACGTCAGTATGTGACAGCGCCTCTTGTTGCAACTTTAAGGCACGACCAATACCAGACTTTGCAATTAACTTTTGATTTTCAAAGTAAAGTAAAACTTTCAATTAATTTCTCCTAAATGGATTGCGTAAGATACGCTTCATATATCCCACCTCTTCATCATTGGGATACTCATCATCGACATCATCAGCATGGTAGTCGGCCAAAATATCTTGATAAAACGCTAAAACACGTTCCGCAAATTTTGTCGCATCAACATCTTTCATTTTGGCTTGACGTACTTGCTCATCTACCGACGAATTCGGGCGTTCAAGATATTTTTGAACCGCTGCTAACAATTCATCATAATCACTGACTAAGGTTCCAATCGCTTCATTATCAACTAAATTATCCAGATATGGGGAATGAATCGCCACAAAAGGACGATTGGCTGCCATGGCTTCAATAAATGTCAAACCTTGCGTTTCTGTGTCCGATGAACTGACGAATACATCTGCCATTTGGTAATAATCACCAATATCTTCGTGATTAACCATTCCTGTAAAAATAACTTTGTCATCTAATTCAAGCTCCGCAACTTGCTCAAACAAAGATTTTCTAGCCGGTCCATCACCGGCAATGACCAAACGCGCATCCGGCATCACTTGCAGCAACTCCGAAAACATCGAAATCGTCATAGCAACATTTTTTTCAAAAGCCAATCGACCCAAAGACAGAATAATTGGCTGTGTGTCATAAAAATGATAGTTTTGACGTAAATTAATCTGCGTGGCACGGTGTTTTGGTAAGGATACTCCTGTTGGTATGATACGCATTGGCGCTGTAATACCATAACGAATGAGTGTATCTTGCACTAATTTAGAAGGCGCAATGACACCAGCCATACCAATCATATAAGCCTTCATAATGCGACCCACACCATTTGGTCCAATCAGCATACCTTTAGCAAAATAATGCGTGTAATCTTCATACATCGTATGATACGTATGAACAGCCGGAATTTTGAGTTGTCGCGCCACAAATTTACCTAATAAACCGAGTGAAAATTCAGTTTGTGTGTGTACAATATCAAGCTGGACTGACTTAGCTATTTCAACCGCTTGAATTAGGCCACGAAAAGCCAAGCGTCGGTCTTTAAAGCCAAGATAGGGCACACTTGAAAAACGATAAATGTGTGGTTCAAATTTATTTTTGGGCACTTTTGGATCCGTCGAAGTAAATATGTATACCTGATGTCCTTGAGCTTCTAATGCCTCTTTTAAAGTTTTGATTGAGGTCGCAACCCCACTGACTTGTGGGAAATACGTGTCCGTAAACAAACCAATGTTCATTGTCTCCTCCAAAAATTAAACGCACGTTAAACGTGCATACGAAACGCAATAGTAATAGTATAACATTTTAAGCGTTTTCCTTCCAATAACGACCCGCTTTTTAGCAGTGATTATTATCATTTTTTCTTCTAATGAAAAGCCACTAATTTTTCGAAATTAGTGGCTAAAATTATTTATTCAAATACCATTTGATTATGATACAATTCGGCGTAAAAACCACCTTCAGCAACTAGTGCTTCGTGGGAACCTTCTTCAATAACTTGACCATCCTTCAAAACCACAATCTTATCTGCACCCAAAATTGTTTTCAAGCGATGTGCAATCACAAAACTGGTCCGTCCAGCAATGACATTATCCATTGCTGCTTGAATTCTTGCTTCTGTAACTGTATCAACGTTTGAGGTCGCTTCATCCAAAATTAAAAATGATGGATTTGTCAAAATTGTTCTTGCGATTGATAATAACTGTTTTTGACCCGTTGAAAATATCGAGTTTTCGTCGTCTACTTTGGTTTGATAAGCATCAGGCAAGGTCATAATAAAATCGTGAATGTTGGCTTGCTTAGCTGCATCAATCATCGCTTCATCACTAGCTTCAGGATCCCCAAATTTAATATTATCAGCAATTGTGCCACTAAATAACACAGAATCTTGTAACACAATGCCAACATGCTCCCGCAACGATTTGAGATCTAGGTCACGGACATCAACACCATCAAATGTAACAGCACCTCCTGTCACATCATAAAAGCGATTTAATAAATTCATCACTGTTGTCTTACCAGAACCAGTTGGTCCAACTAGTGCGACCATTTCACCTTTTTGAACATCAATTGAGACACCGTGCAAGATTTCTTTATTTTCTTGATAGGCAAAATGAATATCTTTTAATGTCACGTTTGATGATACACCAGTCAGTTTTTGACCATTGACTGGTGAGATTTCTTCTACTTGTTCATCAACATCACTCAAACGGCGGGCACCAGTAACAGCCAATTGAAGCATGTTGTAAATCGACGTAATTTGTGTAATCGGTTGATAATATTGCTGTGAATAATTAACGAAGACTACAATCAAGCCTAAGCCCACCGACTTATCCATACCATCATGCACAACCAACCACGAGCCAAAGAATATCACGATTGCCAAGTTAAGCAAAGATAGTCCTTGCATCAAAGGAAACAACATACCTGAGTATACTTGACCCCTAAAAGTTGCTTGTTTGACAGTTTCATTATGTGGGGCAAATCCAGCAATCGACTCCTTTTGCAGGCCTTGCGTAATAATGATTTTTTCACCGTTAATTTGCTCGTTGATGTAACCATTCATTTTACCAGTGGCATCTTGTTGTTGATCAATATAATGACGTGCACGACTAATGACAAACCACGCAACAATAATTGCAACAGGCGTTGAAGCCATCGTCACTAATGCAAGTTTCACATTTTGATTAAACATCATCAAGATAACACCGACAAACAAGGCAAATTGTGACAATAACTGGAAAATAGCTTGGTTCATCGCGTTGAAAATATTATCCAAGTCAGACGTAAACAATGACAAAATTTCACCGTCTCGATGCGTATCAAAATACTTAATTGTCATCCGTTGTAATTTGGCAAACAAACCAATTCGCATACGCCCAGAAGCTTCCGCACTAATACGACTGGAAATAAAACTTGAAATGAACATAGTAATTGCAGTCACAACGAAGAACAACATCATCAAGCCAAGCGCTTTGTAAAACGGCGTCATACTGGCAGTTTGCTGGGTCTGTGGATTCATATATTGACCAACATAATTAGCCAATTCAGTGATTGCTTGACCCATATAAACTGGCGCTTTCACTTCAAAGTAAATAGAAATAACTGTTACAACCGTCACAAAAGATAAACTAAGCCAATAGCGTTTAAGATATTTTGCGAAATAGACAATCGCGCGTTTAATATCAGTCATGCGTTCGCTCCTTTCGCTTTCTGTGTCTCGTAGATTTCAGTATAAATAGAAGATGTTTGCAATAATTCTTGATGTGACCCAATACCAACAAGTTGCCCTTCATCAAGCACCAAAATCCGATCTGCGTGTAATACGGAGCTAATTTTTTCAGCAATCACAAAAGTTGTGGTACCTTTCAAATCACGGTCAAGCGCTTCTTGCACTAGTTTTTCAGATCGCGCATCCAAGGCGGATGTTGAATCATCTAGAATCAAAATTTTAGGATTTCCGACCACGCCACGCGCAATTGAGAGTCGTTGTTTTTGACCACCGGAGAAATTGGCTGAACGTTCTTCAACCTCGTGTTCAAAGTTATCATCGTAACGGTTAACGAACTCCGCAGCTTGTGCAATTTCAGCAGCTTTTTGTAATTCTGTTTCGCTTGCGCCTTGATTACCTTGTCTTAAATTACCAGCGATTGTACCACTAAATAAGATAGCGCGTTGCAGTACATACGAAACAGCACGACGCAGTGATTTTTCATTCACGTGCTTCAAATTCACACCACCAACGGTCACTTCACCTGCTGATGGATCATACAAACGCGCAATCAATTGTGCTAAAGTCGTTTTCCCAGAACCAGTTGCACCAACGATACCAATCATTTCACCAGACTTAACATCAAACGAAATATTTTCTAAGGCAGGTTTTTGATCACCGGGATAAGTAAAGGCAACATTTTTGAATGAGACATCCCCGCTCAAGTCAAGGTCTTCCGCATTAGTATCGTATGTCAAATCAGGTTCAGTATCGAGCACTTCTTTGATACGCGCTAACGAGACAAATCCACGCGAAGCAAATGTTGACATCATGCCACCAATCATAATGGCAAAGAAAATCTGCATGAGATATGAAATAAATGATGTAATTGCAGCTAAATCACTTGGATGTTGGATAATGCCGCGACCAACAAATAACACGGCAGCACCAATTGCCACATAAGAAATTAACATAAACATGGGAATCATCGTTGAAAATAAATACCCAATCGTCGTGTTAACATGTGTTAATTCATCAGAATTTTCAGTAAAACGCGTTGTTTCATTTTGCTCTTGATTAAACGATTTTACTACTCGAACGCCCTGCAGGTTTTCTTTAGCCAATGTATTCGTTTTGTCAATCAACTTTTGAATACGTGTAAAAAATTTACCCATCTGCTTGAACACAATTTGTGATGATAGCGCAATCAAGATGACCATCAACACCACAATCCACCACAAACGTGGTAACGTCATCAACGCAAGGATGAAAGCCCCAACAAACAAAATAGGAATACGCGTCAATGATTGCAAAAACATCATGACAAGTTGTTGCACTTGGTTGACATCATTAGTCATCCGAACAACCAAGTTTCCTGCTGAGAATTTTTCGATATTACCAAATGAAAACGATTGAATTTTTTTGTATTCGTTTGCTCGAACGTCCGCTGCAATTGATTGTGAGACTTTTGCGGCGAAAATCGTATTGATAACACCAGCAACTAATCCAATCACTGCTAGTACCAATAATTGAATACCATATTGCATCACTTGACTTTGATTATCTGCAATAATTGCCTTCATGATATTCTGCAATAGTCGCGGTTGCCATAGCGACGCACCTGCCATGACAATCACCGCCAATATTGAAAACGTAATATCACGCCAATATGGTTTAGCATGGTCTTTTAAAATTTGCATGTCATTCCCTCTTTCAACACACTGTAATTGACAGCGCACAATTTTTAAAGCTTTTGAACAGTGAGTTTAGTATAAAATAAATTACTTTGTCTGTCAATATAATATTTCCCACTATCAGCAAAAAAACTGCTTCCCTCAGGAAACAGTTCTTAGAAATTGATTCAAATATAGTTTAGTTCTGAGTCAAATTATCACTGCTCATAACAGTTTGACCATTCTCAACGATTTCAAAAGTTTTGTTGGCCGCATCGGCTGTTAATACAGCTTTGTTTTGACCATTTTCATCTTGACGTGTCACCACAATTGTTGTATCAGTTGGCGTGTCAACTGTGATTGAGCCAGCCAAATCAAATGCAGGGCTTTCATTACGCCATGACAATAGCTTCAATAAGTTAGCAACAACTGGTCGCTTAACTTCTGACTTAACTTCTTCACGCGTATAGTAATGACGGTTAATATTACGACCTTCTTTAGTTGACTCCAAAAGCGCGATATCGTTTTCACCTGCCAACAAACCAACGTAATAAATTTGTGGAATTCCAGGCGCAAAGACTTGGAAGACACGACTCAACAAGTATGCTGCATCATCATTTCCCAATGCTGAATAATAAGTTGAGTTAATTTGGTAAATATCAAGGTTGTTGTATGAAGCAGATGAATATGTCTTTTTGACATTCGCGCCAACCTTGTAAAGTTGTTCAGAAGCGTAGTCAATTTCATCATCAGTTAGAATATCACGGGCATCAACGACACCAATACCATCATGCGTGTCCAATGTTGTGAATTGCTTCATTGGTGACATCTTCAACCACTTTGCCAATTGATTTGTCTTACCTGAATACAATGTGTAAAGCGTTGTCATTGGTAATGCAAAGTCATAGGTGAAGTAACCATGATCATTGATCTTTTTAGGGATTGAGTAATGTTCATGAATTTCTGGTAAAATTTCAGCCTTTAATGGTGTCAAAATTTCACGTACTTCATTCAAAGTGTCCCAGATTTCTGGCTCAACGAAGAAGTCATTTGTGTCAACTTTTTTAACTGCATACGCAAAGGCATCCAAACGAATCAAGTTAGCACCATGTTTTACCATGTCTTCAAGGGTTGTCTTAATAAATTCCTTGGCAATGGCTGAATTAACATCAATGTCAATTTGTTCTTCACCAAAAGTATTCCACAAGTTTTCTGTTGTGCCATCATCAAAAGTGATTTCTTGCGTTGGTGCCTTATCTTTACGCTTGTAAATTAAGTCAACATCGGCTTGTGTTGGACGGTTTTCGCCGGCCTTTGCCCAGAACTTTTCCCAACGAATAAAGAAATCTTTATACTTTGAATCGTCATGATTCTTCTTAAAATCTTGATACATCACTGATTCACGAGAAATATGGTTAATCATGAAGTCAAACATCAAATAGTATTCTTCACCCAATGCTTCGACATCTGCCCAATCACCAAATGCGGCATCAACACGAGTATAATCGGCTGGCGCAAAACCGCGATCACCTGTTGAAGGGAAGAAAGGCAACAAATGAACCCCACCAATCGCATCTCCAATATCTTCTTTCAAGACTTGATGAACATCTTTTAAGTTTTTGCCCAACGAATCAGCATAAGTGATCAACATTGCTTTGTTTTGAATTTCCATTATTATTTCTCCTGTTTTCTGCTAGTAATAACTGTAACGATTGCGATAATGAGCAGTACTAATCCCAAATAAGGAATTGTAGCATACGCTGATGCGGCAGCACTGCCACCACCGTGACCAATCAAGCTGGCAAAAGTCGCCACAAACATTGGTTCAACGAAGACCCCAACATTAAATCCAATCAAAATGATTGAAGTAATCAACGATTGACGCGCAACTGGTCCCAATTTTGGTAATTGATTAAAAATGAATGGTGAAATTAATTGTAGTGGGAAACCAATCAGTAGTACCCCTGCAATCAACATGATGAAATTGCCATGTGAAAAGGCCACTAAGAAGTTAGAGACTGCCATCAATACCAAACCAATTTGCAGTGTGAAGCGACCAAAAGTCGCCACAAACCAGCCATAAGTTACGCCACCAACTGTTGCAGCAATTAGCATCGCTGATAAGATTGGGGATGTATTATACCCTTCACCTTTTAATTCAGTTGCCATAAAAGGGAAGCTCAATTGGATGGCCATGTAATCAATCACTAAAAATGCAGCAAATAGTGTAAAGACAAGCACTAAGGGACTAATTCGCGTTATTTTTTCAACTGTTGTCTTTTCAGATTTTGACGATTGTAACGGCGTCATCTCTGAGGTATCAGGCACGCGTTTGATGAATAAGAATAAGATTGGAAAGGCAATCAAATAGACCAAAAATGTTGCGCGCCATCCAAACGCCAGTAACAAGCCGGCTAGCAAAGTCAAAACGGCTTGCCCCACTTGTTCAGCAGCTGCGCGATATCCTAGCATCGCCGCACGTGTTTTACCATTGTACATCACTGCAATCATAGAAACTGCCAATGAATTAAAAATACCTAACCCAGCACCCAGTATTGTCCGTGATGCTAATATGATCACGTACGAGTCAGTGAACATTGGCACAATACCAGCTAACCCTACTAATGTCACACCTAAAATGATAGTGTTCTTGTCACCTAGCTTTGCAGCTATAAAGCTGCTCAATAGGACAAAAACTGTCACCGTAATGGATGGTGTTGTTGCCAAAACCTGCGCCTCTGTCGATGAAATGTGCAATGCCTCAGTCATTTGTGGCAATGCCCCGTTAATAGCATACGCACTTGTCAAGACAAATGAAATGCCCAAAAACGCAATCTTAGTGAGCAGGCTATCTTGTTTAACCATGTTATCTCCTTCAATTATGATAATCACTTACCATAATATTGTAACCGGTTCCACTCTAAAATGTCAATCGTTTATCAAATTTTTGTGAAGAAAATAACAATGATGTTTTCAGAAACAATCGTGAAAACATCATGGCTAAAAGGTTTATTTTATTTGCTAGTAGAAGTAAAGAATTTTTAAATACATCTATTTTTAGATGAAATTAGTTTCCAAATCATTAAAATGAGTCACTCTCAAACCACTGTCATCCAAATCAAACACGGCAACAGCACCATTACGAGGACGCTGGGCGTCATTAAGATGAGCATAGTGTTGCGCCAAATTACCGATCAGTTGTCCATGAGTCACAATTAGAATATTATCGTTGGGTTGATGCTTGGCTTTCAAGTGGTCCAATGCCCCCGACATACGTTGCCAAAAATCAGCGGCAGTTTCGCCAATATGTTGCGGATCTACTTCATGAATTTTGTTCATGATAGCCGTCATATCATGTATTGACTCAGCAATCGCATCAGGCGTTTTTTCGCTAACATCGAATGCATCAGCGACAGCACCCCACATAATATCGTTGCTACCACCTTCAAAGCTCCCGAAAAAATATTCACGCCATTCAGGCATAAACTTCAACTGTGGCGTGGGATTATTGTTTTCAGCCAAGACAAACTCAGCCGTGTGGATAGCACGCGACGTATCTGAAGAATAAGCAGCATTGAATTTGACATTTTTTAGTCGTTGACCAGCCATTTTCCCATCTTTTTCACCTTTTTTAGTAAGTGGTGTATCAGCCCACCCTTGTACTTTGTTGAGTTGATTAAAGATGGTTTGCCCGTGACGTACAACATATAATTTCATTATATTTGCCTTTCTAAATGGTAAATTTTACTGTGTTGGCTTATTAACTTTCGCAGCGAAATCAGGTAGTAGACTTTTCGCTAGATCATATAACAATGCTTTGTGGATGAAAGTTTCGTGGAAAATGTCTGGTAAAATTTCAGTGGCTAAATACTTAACACTCGCCATCGATTGATACTCAGAAAGTGCTTCTAAACTGCTTTGGAAAATTGAAACATAGACTGGTTCTGGATTAAACTTTTCAAGTTCGCCATACGCTTCATACATCAGGTCAATTTTATCTGCAATGGACAAAATTTGTCCTTCAATGCTGTCGTCTTTACCTTCACCAAGCCTTCGTGTGTAAGCCGCTTGAAATTGTGTTGGGATTTCTGTTTTGATAAAATTTTCGGTCATTGAATCTTCTACGTCAGCTAACATCGACCGTAAGGTTGAGGTCGCATATTTCACGGGTGTTTTGATATCACCGATAAATCGTTCTGTGTAATCATGATTCAAGGCTTTTTCATAAACCGATTGCCAATTAATTTTGGCACCATTTTGTTCCTCAACATCCGCTAAAAACTGCGCGATTTGCGTCACTTTCCAAGAGTGCGCCGCTACGTTGTGGGGTTGATATTTGAAAAATCCCGGCGCGCGATTAATGAGCTCTAGTTGTGTCATGCCCATAAAATATTCATGCATTGGCATTGTTTAATTGCCCTCCTCATCCAAATTGTCTTTAGTATAACGCAAATCTATTTCTGGTGCATGAGCCACTCCCTTATTATCAACCTTCAGTAGTCCAATCATCACAGCAATAATGCTGCTTTTTCTCGAATAGGCAATGTACATTGCCTGCCACTTAGGAGAAAATTTATTTTTGTAGTGATGTAAGCCTTCAAAGGAATAAACTTTGGATCCGAATTGATAGACTAAGTTAGCTAATCGCTCGCGTCCAAAGCTTTGCCGATGAAGTCCAACATTGGCTAAGGGTGACATGCCTAAATTAAAAGTTTCATAGTTTTGCGACTTTGCATACTTGAAGACATTAACAAAGAGAACATCCATCACCCCATTAGGTGCTGAGGCGGTGAAGCGCATTAAGTCAACTGCCATCTGCTTTTCTGTGTGTGAAACCACCAATGAAGCAAACGCCTCAATGCGATCATCTTTTTCCAAAATGGCCACCTCGCCACGTTGCAAATAATTAGGGTCAAAAAAACCTAATGAGTAACCTTTTTCATCGCGACCAGCTAACCATTCATCACTAATTGCCTGCATTTGCGCAATGACGTCTGGACTGAATGGTGGTGTCAAAACTTTGAATTCAAAGCCAGCGCGACCAGCTTGATTCATTTCTGAACGAATATTCTGCATTTTTTTACCAGCCGTTGAAAAATCAGCAAGATTAACATGCGCCTCTTCACCTAGTTTGAAAAAGTCATAACCAAACTCATGAGCTAGCATCGCTACACGCTCACTGACCTCATAAAATACAGGTACGTAGCCGAGTCGATCAGCCGCCTCAACAAAATCTTGCATGGCTTCAGCAAAATAACGTGATTCCCCAAATGGATCACCCATCACCATAGCCTTATTATTGACTAATCTAAACTGTAAACCAACAACATCATGTTCCTCAACTTGATAAAAATAAAGTCGTTTATCGCCCAAAAAAATCAAGCTGGTATAATGGTTGTCACCAATTGATAAGATATCTTGTACACGCTTTTCATCAAATTCAGTGCCTAATGGCCGTTGTTTGGCATGCAAAAATTGTGCTAACAGCCAAACAGAAATCGCGACAATCGCTATCGTAATGGCTCCTAGCCACCACCAATGAATAGATGGTAAATGACCAACATGTGTGAAGTGACGATGAATACTTGGCACATGTATGAAGCCTAACATTAAGTAACCAGCAATCAGGGCGCCCCATATCACACCATCAATGGTTTGTTCTTCCCAAGCGTGTATAAACTGTGAGCGGTATAATGTTTTTTTGCTAAAAATAACTGCCATTAATACTAAGCCAATCAAAATCAGTGGCAATAGATGGCGATAGAAAAATAGCACATATACGACTGTCAGACTTAAAACAATAATAGTTGATTGATAAGCACGCGCTACACGATTAGCCACACCACGTGCGTTCATCAAAATTAAGAATCCTAATAGAATACTAGGCAATTGATTAGCCAATGCATAAGTAATCGGCCACAATCTAAGTTGGTTAAATAATGGTATTCGCTCAACGATTTGAGGCATCGTACCAGATAACACCAGTAAAATACCAGATAAATAAAGCGCGATCGTCACCAAACGATGTACCACGGCTTGCGCAACATAATGTGGCACGCCACGAAAATTATGATTAATTTGTTTTGATAGCCGGAAAAATAGCAAACCCAGCGCACTCAATAATGGTACTAAATTAAAGGTCACACGATACAAAATGAGCCAAATGACACCGTCAACACGAGATATACCAAACAAACTAATCAGCAATAAAACCGCCACTTCAAACGCGCCCCAAGTACCCGGCGCCATTGAAATCAGGGCAATTGTGCTAGCAATAACGAAGACAATTAAAATATTTAACCAGCTTAATTTAACATTAATGATAATGCCGATGATTAAAAACAAAATCATTTGCGCACTAACAGTAACCACAGCATTTAACATTAATTTGCCAGCAACTGGCCAAGTCAGTCTATCCCAAGCTTTCAAACGTGAACTCAATGATACTGCCAAAGCGGTAATCCCAACAATGATTAATATGGCCAACCAACCGATTTCATCGGAAAAATAGTGACTATGCCAAACTAACAAATCAAATAAAACTAATACTGCCGATAACAGTAAACCAGTTTGTCCCAAAAAATACATTTGTAAGAAGGGTTTCACGCCATTCTTACGCGCTTGGTCACTATAAAAAATGCGCCGTAACAACACGCTCAAGACACCAAAAAAACCAACGT
This sequence comes from Leuconostoc pseudomesenteroides KCTC 3652, assembly GCF_014634745.1. Lineage (GTDB taxonomy): Bacteria > Bacillota > Bacilli > Lactobacillales > Lactobacillaceae > Leuconostoc > Leuconostoc pseudomesenteroides. Next base: position 38,965 of record NZ_BMBP01000006.1, on the reverse strand, counting down.
TAAGGTTAATCACATTAATGAGCCATGAACGTTGTAATAACTCGCTATTACTCAGCTGATACCCCTGCCAGCGACTTAATAATTGGTCATTATATAAAGTTGGCAGCACCGCCAACAAACCCAGCAAAATCAAGATAGCAGCTTGCCACCATGCCACGTCGTTAATACTTGACCAAATTGCCTGCCAGGTAATTTCACGTGTCATAATGATTAGTTGTGTCACCAAAATCAAGGTAATGGTTGGAATAACCAATCGTAATAATAAGTGTTTAAATTTTTGCATCATTTCCCCCTATTAAAAACGGTGCCACCAATTGCGCAAACTTACGCGGGTTGGTGTAAGTAACAAAATGCCCATGTCCCTTTAAAATCATGACTTGCGCATGTGGCATTATTTCAGCAATATGCTCGATATGGCGACGCTTGACCAAATCAAACTCACCGATGACTAGCAATGTAGGAATGGTTAAATCTGACAATTGCTGACACGTAATATTGAGCGGTTCGCTCATCACATGTAATTGCTCATGACGCCGCTTAGCATAAGCACTGAAAGGTGCCATTGCCGCAGTCGCGACTTGTGCAACATTATCTCCCCACCAAAGAATTTTGTAGACGCCTTCTGAAGTCAAATTAGGCGCATTAAGTACCAAACGCGACACATGTTGCGGGTATTTTATGGCATATTTCATAGCGATGTTGGCGCCATCACTGTAACCCAAAATGACCACTTGATCAACGTGTAACGTCATACGAATTTGTTCAATGTCACTAATTAAATCAGTAATCTTAATATCCGTTTGTCTATTATTAGAGCGACCATGCCCTCTTGAGTCAATCGCAATGACATGTAAGTGTGCGGCATAGGTTGGCAATTGTCGCTTAAAATGACGCGCAGAACTACCGTTACCATGCAACAACAAAACAGTTGTTAGTGTGTCATTCCCATATTCATCATAAACAATTTTTGTACCATCCGACATGGTTAATGCATGTGTTTTCATATTTTCTCCAAAATAAAAGGAAGCTTTCGCTCCCTTTTATTATACCGTTAAGAAAATTTACTTGCTATCTGATGGCTTGTCAGTATCATCAGTAATCTTTTCTGTTTCTTCAACTGTTTCGGCTGGCTTCAAGTCATCAACTGTTGGCTTGTCTGCCACAGGCGCAACAGGGTTCTTGATTGTACGAATTGCTGACAATTCAAATGTCAAAATAACGCCTTCAGCGTCTAAATCAACAGTTTTTGCAGCGTTGTCGACGCTGTCCACAACGGCATGTAAGCCACCGATTGTGACAACTTCACTACCCTTTTGCAAGCTGCTTTGCATAGTTTGTTGTTGTTCACGTTGCTTTTTTTGTTGACGTGACATAAACCAAAACATTGCCACGATAATCACCAATGGCAAAATCAAATTCCAAGACATGTTATATCCTACTTTCTTCATTCTGTGAGCATATTTTGACTAAAGCCCACAATTTCACTAGTATCTCTATTGTACCAAATTTAAAAAAGACGTGCATTTGGTTTGTTGTAACCGTATTCTTCCATGACTGTCTCACGGAAAGCCAATAACTCATCGTTTTCAATCGCTGTGCGCATATCTTCCATGAATTGTAGCAGGAAGCGCAAATTGTGCTCTGAAGCTAATTGCGCCCCCAGTAACTCATTAGCGTTAAACAAGTGATGCAAGTATGAGCGTGTCAGATTTTGGAATGGGTTGTAATCTGGCAAATCATATTGTGCTAAGTTACCAAATTGATCACGACGAATTGGATTGGGTGAGTAATAGCTCAAATCTGGATCCAATGGCGTGAAATCATTTTTGTACTTTGAATTTTTGATGACGACACGACCAAAGCGTGTCATTAAGGTACCTTTACGACCAATTCGAGTGGGCAACACCGAGTCAAACATATCAACCCCACGAATAACGCCGTCAATCAACGAATCAGGTGCTGCCACGCCCATAAGATAGCGCGGCTTGTCTTCTGGCAACAGTGGCATAGTAAAATCAAGCACGCGGTTCATTTCTTTTTTAGATTCACCAACTGATAAACCACCAACTGCATAACCAGGCAAGTCCATGCCAACTAAGCCATTAGCAGACTCCGTACGCAATGCTTTAAAACCAGCGCCTTGGACAATACCAAACAGCGCTTGAGTGTCAGGATTTTTGTGGGCAACTTGCGCGCGTTCGGCCCAGCGTAATGACCGTTGCATTGATTCCTTAATATATTCATAAGTCTCAAAGTACGGAATGGCTTCGTCCAGTTGCATCATGACATCTGAACCCAAATTGTTCTGAATTCTCATCGCCACTTCAGGTGAGAGAAACATCTTGTCACCATTGACGTGGTTTTGGAAAGTGACGCCTTCTTCTTTGAGCTTACGAGCGTCAGCCAGTGAGAAGACTTGGAAGCCACCTGAATCAGTCAATATGGCTTGGTCCCAACCCATATATTTGTGTAAACCACCAGCTTGCGCGATTAACTCATCCCCAGGACGAACCCATAAGTGATAGGTATTGCTCAAAATAAATTGAGCCCCAATATCCTTTAATTCACGCGTGCCAACGCCTTTAACGGCTCCTTGTGTACCAACCGGCATGAACATTGGCGTCTCAAATGTGCCGTGCGGCGTGTGAATGCGGCCACGTCTTGCGCCAGTGTACTTCTCGGTATGCAGATGTTCATACCACACTGCCGGATGTTCTGATTTTGCCATGTTATTTCTCCATATTTAGCAAGCAACTTGCTAGAAATCAATTTTTTCAGTTAATTAGTTACTTTCCTATTGTACGTGAAAAATCCGAACATTGTCAAACATACAAGACAACAAAAAAGCAAGGCGCCGCCATGCTTTTTTTAAACAGTATTACAATAAAACTCTTTGTCACATCATTGCTTTCTATTGTGAGTGACAATTTGTTCACCACCAATAATGACAACATCTGCAATATTTATAAACAGACCATGTTCGACAACACCAACTTGGCTTTCTAAATATTCTGCTAATTCTTGAGGATTATCAATATAATGCAAATTCAAATCAATGATGTTGTGCCCTGTATCTGTCACAACTGGATTCCCGGCATTGTCAAGACGTAGAACCGGATGGTAACCCTTTTCTTCAAAGTTTTGAATCAACTTACCACTACCATATGAAATAATTTCAATAGGCAATGGAAATGATCCTAATACACTATGAACTTTGGTTTCATCTACAATCCAAATGTTAGTTTTAGAATTATTTGCGACAATTTTTTCCATTAATAATGCAGCACCACCACCTTTGATACCGTTCATGTAGGCATCTACTTCATCAGCACCATCAATGGTGACATCGATATGATCAACCATGTCAATATCAACGACTCTTATGCCCAAAGCACGACATTTTCTTGACGTATCTTTAGATGTTGTGACACCTGTGATATCTAGTTCTTTTTCAGAAATATAATCTAACAAAAAGCTAACAGTAGAGCCTGTGCCCAATCCAACAATCATACCGTCTTTAATGTAATCAAGGGCGGCTCTTGCTGCTTTTTGCTTAAAAAGATCTTGCTTTGTCATTATAATACCCTCGTATTATCATTATTTTTTTTAAACTGTTCCTCAATATCTTTACTGTTAGGAATAGATGCAATTGCACCTGCACGACTAACTGCAATCGAGCTAGCTAAACTACTTCGCAACAAAGTTTCTTCTAAGTTAGCATAATCAGCATGTAAGTTAGCAGCGATTGTACCAATAAATGTGTCTCCTGCTGCAGTAGTATCCAATGTCTGTACCTTAAAAATTGGTAAGAGCTGACTTTTGTTCAAAACCTTATAGTAAACGCCTTTATCACCCAACGTAATAATAACATTTTCTAATCCTTGCCCTTGCAATTTGTGATAAATAGTCTTTTCGATGACTGCCACTTCAGTTGTCGGATTTTCATTGGCTAGTGCAGCTGCTTCAGTTTCGTTTGGAACAATGAGATCAGTATAATTGATGAGTTCTTGATCTAATTGTTTTCTAACTGGAGCAGGATTCAAAACAGTCATTGCGCCTGCATTCTTGGCAATTTTAAAAGCTTCAATAACAGTTTCACTTGGGACTTCTAATTGTGCAACGACAATGTCTGCTTTCTCAATCACCTGTTTTGCATTTTGAATATCAGCAACATCTAGACGAGCGTTAGCTCCGCCATTTACTAAAATAGTATTATGCCCGTTTTCTTCTAATAAAATAACCGCCGAACCTGTACTTTGTTGTTTTGAAACAATATAATCCGTGTTGATATTTTCTTGACGTAACAATTTTTTAAAAGCGTCGCCGTTTTCATCATTACCCACAGCGCCAACAAACGTCACTTCTGATCCTTGTCTGGCTGCAGCAACTGCTTGATTTGCACCTTTTCCACCAAAACTTGTTACTTGTTCCCTGACAGACATAGTTTCTCCTTGCAGTGGCAAGCGGCCTATTTTTGTAATGAGATCTATGTTTAAACTTCCAATCACGACAACCTTGTTCATTATTTCAAACCTTTCAAATAGTTATTTATATTTATCCGCTACAATTAATTCTAGAGGTGATTTGATTTGACTTGATACTTTTTCGCCTTTGAAATATTTATATGCAGCTTGAACTGCTAATTTACCCATTTCTTTTGGTTTTTGAGCCACAGTAGCTGCCATCTGTCCTTTTTTGACTGCATTAATGCCATCAACAGAACCATCAAATCCAACAATAACGATATCAGGATTTGATTTTAGTGCTTGGACAGCACCTAAAGCCATTTCATCATTTTGAGAAAACAATCCTTTGATGTCAGGGTGAGCTTGAGCAATATTCTCAGCAGTATTTAAGCCTTCCGTACGATCAAAATTTGCAGTCTGTTTTGTCACAATATCTAAATGCCCTTTAGCAGTATTATCAAATCCAGCACCGCGTTCACGCGTAGCAGAAGCTCCTGGAGTCCCTTGCAACTCAGCAATTTTTGCTTTTTCTCCCAGTGTTTTAATCATAAAGTCAGCAGCCATTTTGCCACCCTCTTTTGAATCAGAAGCAACTAAGCTCAACACTTTTCCACCATCTGATGAACGATCAATTGTGATAACTGGAATACCAGCTTCATTAGCCGACTTCACTTCCGGTGTAATAGCTGAGGAATCAACTGGGTTAATGATTAATACATCAACTTTTTTTTGAATTAAATCTTCAACATCATTGCTCTGTTTATTAGTGCTATTTTGTCCATCGTAAACCTGAACTTTTGATCCAGATTTTTTAGCTGTTTCTGTAACGCCCTGTTTGATAGAAATAAAGAAAGGATTATTGAGAGTAGAGAGAGAAACACCAATTTTTAATTCACTCGGTTTCTTGTGCTGCAAAACCGTATTCGTTTGAAAGGGATTGCTGATAGAGAACACGGCTCGACCGGAAACAACGAACACAATAGCGTAAATCAGTGCTAAAGCACCAACAGCAATACCTAATATTTTCTTTGTCATAATAATTTAAACCCCTCACTTAAGCTTTCTTTCGACGGTCTAACAAAACAGCAATAATAATCACAATTCCTTTGACAATTTGCTGATAGAAGCTAGAAATACCAATCAAATTCATACCGTTATTTAGTGTTCCAATAATCAATGCACCAATTAATGTTCCGAAAATACGACCACGACCACCGGCAAGTGAAGTGCCACCCAATACGACCGCAGCAATAGCGTCCATTTCAAAACCTGTTCCTGCATCCGGCTGTGCCGAACTTAAACGTGAAATTAAAATCATACCAGCAGCTGAACTCATAATGCCGGAAATAACGTAAATCCATGTTTTTGTTATATTGACTTTAATACCTGATACAAATGCAGCTTTTTCATTACCACCTAATGCATAGGTCTTACGTCCAAATGTCATTTTGTGTAACAGAATGTACAGAATAAAGAATGAAATCAACATGATAATGACAGGCACCGGAATGCCGAAAAAGTAACCGCGCCCAATAAATTGGAAAATAAAACTATTGTTCATGGCTTTGCTTGTAATCGGATTACCGTTAGTGAACACATAGGTTGCACCTCGAAAAATTGTCATTGTCGCCAACGAAGCGATGAATGGTGCAGCTCCGCCTTTTGTAATAATCAGCCCATTCAGACCACCTAACAGACCACCAAATACAATACCGATTAACATAGCAATCAATGTTGGCACACCACTTGTAATCATCATTGCTGAAAGTGCTGATGTCAGTGCCAAAATAGCACCAACCGACAAATCAATACCACCTGTTAATATGACAAAGGTCATACCAAAGGCAATCAAACCATTTATTGATACTTGTCGCAAAAGATTGAGCAAGTTGTTGGGATCAAGAAAACTTGGATTCATCACCGTCGTAATTAAAGCTAGTACTATCAGTGCAAGAACTGGTCCTAATCCTGACAATTGCTGCAATATTTTTCTGTCTTTCACTTCTTTCACCACTTTCTGTTCATTTCTAGTACTAGTCATTCGCTTTTCCTCCAGTTGCAAGTGTCATAATGTCTGATTCTGTTACATGTGAACTATTATCAACAATAGCCATCATATTCCCTTCATACATCACAGCAATGCGATCGCTCATTGCCAGAACCTCTGGCAGGTCACTAGAAACCATAATAATAGCGACCCCACGATTAGTTAATTCATTGATAAGATCATATATTTCTCGTTTAGCTCCAACATCAACACCTCTAGTTGGTTCATCCAGGATCAATATCTTACTGCCAGCACCAATCCATTTTGCCAAAACTACTTTTTGTTGATTACCACCTGATAAACTACCAGCATCAATGTTTGTACCATCTGTTTTTATAGTTAAACGTTTTACTAGCAAATTCACAAAGTCATCTTTCACTTTTTCATCTATGAAATGTTTTTTGACTAAATCTTTTAAGCTAGCCATTATAATATTTTCAGAAACTGAGAAATCTAAAATCAAACCTTCATCTTTACGATTTTCAGTTACAAATCCAATGCCTTGGTTAATGGCATCTGAAGGTGACATAATTTTGACTTTGTTACCATTGATGGCAACATCACCACCATTTCGATGATCAACTCCAAAAATGGCACGCATAATTTCAGTTCGACCCGATCCCATTAATCCTGAAAATCCTAATATTTCACCCTCTTTAACCGTGAAATTAATATCATGAAACTTATCATTACTTTCCAAGTGAGTAACTTCTAAAACCGTTTTGCCTGTCTCAGCGTGTCGTTCAGGATAAAAATCACCAATATCTCTACCCACCATATTAGTTACTATTTTTTCAACGTTTGTTTCAGAAATAAATGATTCATCAACCGTGTGGCCATCACGCATAATTGTAATTTTGTCAGCAATTTCCATATTTTCTTCAATACGGTGACTAATATAAATAAAACTGACACCTTGCGCCTTTAGATGATTAACCGTTTTAAACAACGATGTGATTTCAGAATTAGTTAAAGCCGCTGTTGGTTCATCCATAATAATCACTTTGGCTTCAGACATCATTGCCTTAGAGATTTCAATCATTTGCTGTGCACCAATGCTTAGATCACCAATCATTGCGTTTAAATTATAATTAATATTTAACGTTTGGAATATTTTTAACGCTTCTGCACGCATTGTTTTTTCATCAATCATGCCCCACTTATTTTTTACTTCTTTGTTCAGAAACATATTTTCTAAAACGGTCATCTCACCGAAATTATTCATTTCTTGATGAATAAAACTAATACCATGTTCTTCTGCGTCTTTGGGTCCATTGAAATGTACTTCTTTGTCGTCAACCAAAATTTGTCCTGAGTCAGCATTCAGTAACCCAGTCAAAATATTCATTAGTGTTGACTTACCGGCACCATTTTCACCCATTAATGCATGCACTTCAGCATTATCCAAATGAAAGTTTACGTCCCGTAAAACATGATTATTACCAAATGATTTAGAAATACCGAGCATATCAATTTTCATGTTTTTCACTTTTCCTTTTCATTAAAATACGACACCACTTTCAAGAATGATATTAGCATACGGTGTCATTTCACCAGTTCTAACAAATGCTTTGCTACGTTTTAAGTTTTGCTTTAATTGTTCATGGGAAATAAATTCTATGATGACCCGATCAGAAAATCTATTCTTCACTTCTGTTAAGATTTCAGGATTGGCTGCTTTAATTTCTTCCGCTAAATAAATTTTTTGAACCTCCAATTCTATTAGAACTGTATCCAGTACGTCTATAAAGTGTGGCAACCCATTTTTGACACTCAAATCAATTTTTGAAGTTTCCTTAGGTACTGGAGTACCAGCATCCCCGACTGCTAACCAATCTTGATGTCCCATATCAGCAATGACAGCTGATAGATCCGAATTCAATACGCCGATTTTTTTCATTTCTTCTCCTTCTTTAGTAAAACGTATTACTTTTAGTTCAAAAAAATAAGCTGAACAAATAATGTAAGCGCTTTCTTTATTTATAATTTACCGCTTAGTTATCTCAATGTCAAGGGAAAAGCACAATTAAATGATTAGAAATATAAATTTTGTCAAAATTGTTTATGCAGTTCCGCCATAGATGCTAGTGGATTCACGTTTTATCAACGTTAAATTGAATTTCTGAATTTGCGCGGGCAAGTTTGGATAATTAATTCTATTCATTAAAAGTTTGATCGCTGAAATCCCAATGTCCGTAACCGGTTGACTGACCGTAGTTAAAGCTGGCGTTACAAATTGTGCATAATCGTCGTCATCATAACCTGCCAGAGAAATGTCTCTGGGAATATTCAAACCACTATCAATAAGGCCCCTTATTAGACCCAATGACATCGCATCATTCAATACAAAAACAGCACTAACTTTACTGGCAATAACTTTTTTTGTCACAGCATAACCACTATGCTTTGACAAATCTGCCGTATTGATGATGATGGGCTGAATATTTTTTGGGGCTAACACTTCTACAAACCCTTGCTGGCGCTGCAACATATTATGTGTCATTTTTTGAGGCGAAACGATAGCCAATTTCGTATGTCCTAAACCTATGAAATGATTAGCAACTAGTCCCCCACCTCGAAACTCATCTACAATGATACGGTCATGCGCTTGCTGATTACTATTTTGATCTAACACCAGGTAAGGAATATGCTGTTTAGCTAACAGTTGATAAATTTTCATGCTTTCTGGAATTGATCTGCCAATAATCAGCCCACCGACACCTCTTGCAACTAATGAACGAATGGCACTTTCAATTTTATTATCTGCTGCAGCAAAAAATACCAAACGTACGCCGTACGCTTCATGTTTCTCCATACTTTCAATTAAGTTGGCAAAAAATGGAAGGCGAAAAGATGGCACGATTACACCAATCAAAATGGAATGAAAACCTTTTAAAGTTTTGGCCGCAATACTAGCAATATAGCCAAGCTCATCACGTGCTTTGAAAACTCTGTCTCTGGTTTGGTCGGAAAAGCGTCCACCTTTACCATTCAAAATTTGAGATACAGTTGTCGTTGAAACACCTGACGACTTGGCTACATCTTTAATTGATACCCTTTTCATTTAGTTCTATTCCTTTCATTATTTAGCTTTTTCAAATTAATATAACGCAAAATAATAAAACTCGCCACTTTTCTGTTTGTATATCATAAACGTTAATCATAAAACTGATATAGCGCACTGCAACAAAAAAAGGCAACAAACCGTTGCCCATCAAATATTTATCCTTTATGTTGCCAACCAACAATTGACACATAGAGATCATTATAGTCTGCGTCAGTCGAGTCTTCAGCGACATAGACATATTCTCGCATGATTAGACCACCATCTGCTTTTTTTATGTCCAAATGCTCAGATAGCACATCAAGATTAGTAGCTGTCTCACAGCGAATGATAATTCTTGCTTTTCCACTTAATGAAGTAAATGTTCCACTAATTACTGGTAAAGGATCAGTCCCTGTTCGGCTACCGTGAAACAATTGTGCACCATTTTCATCCTCAATTGTCACGTCCATCGGCGCACTAGTTTGCGTCGTCATGTTGACTAAGAAGAAAACGCCTTTTGGAAATGAAAGTGCTTCATTTTTAACTTCTTTTAACATTGTTTGTTCCCCTTTTCTATTCTTGATTCTATTAGCGTCAATCCGCCAATAGCTGCTATCTATCTGTAAATAATATCATCGCTTATTTACAACCTCATTTTAATCAAAAATTGTGCCCATTCTGAGGCGAAAGCAAGATCTTATCATGAACAAATTAATGACTGTGCTCCTTGGTGACATCTAATATCATATAGTCATGTTCAAAAAAAAAACGACAAAATTGTCATTTTTTCTACCGAGTCTGAACAAAGTATTATGTGGCAAGCGTATCCCCATTATGTCGTTTCATTACTGGCACCAGTTAAGACTTTACTGGCGCTCCTTACCCCAGTAAAAATACAATCGCCATTTTAGAACGCCGTGTATGCCTAGCTTTTTTAGCTGTGACAACGTCAAGCCGCCACACTAAAATTACTTAAACGCTTGCCAACAAACAACACTTTGAAACTAAACTCATTCTACACTATTTGTCAACGTCCATGTCAGTTCAGATAACAAGCTTTGGTCCAAAGCATTACTAAGATCACCAGTACCTGACAAATCTAACGCAAAACTTTTTGAATCATGGTTAAAAGCTTTAGTACTTACACCACGTGCCGGAGCCGCTGCGCTGTCTACAAAGGTTACTGGACTTGATAACGGCATTGAATTATACATGATTGGCAAAGCTTCTGCTGTAGCCATCGTGTTCGAATAACTGTTATTCCAGTCACCCGTTTGTTGAACTTGAATACTATAAGTACCACTTGGATTAGCCGATGTTTGTTCCAACGTTACCTTACCCGTGGTTCCGTTGGAAGCGTCAGGCGTAAAATCAGAAATGTTTGATAAGTCCTGATTTTGGAACGTCACATTATCTGCTGATGCGAGCACTAACGAACCATCTTGATCTGAAAACGATACCGTTCCATTTGAGTTAGCTATGTTATCAGCACTCACTGTGCCAACTAATGGCGCGCCAGCTAATAATAATGCTAAGCCAGCGGTGATTGTCTTTGTGTAGACTGTCATAATATATACCTCTTCCTTTTATGTATGTTGTGGTCACGTGGTAATATTTATCACTTCTCCACAAGACTATTATCTCTAAAAGTTGTGAAGTTTCGTCGAATAACTGATAACTTAACAGTGAACGAAACAGCAAGATTATGACTTTTTTTTGAACCTATTACTACCTTTTACATATCGTCTCAAGCGCCTTAACCATAACGATTATCGTCTTTTTTTTATTTTTTTGATTTTGAATTAAATTTTTGAGAATGAGATGAGGTCGTCCCCTGTTAGAATTTCTGATGAACAAATGAATAACAGAAGGAGAGAAAGCATGTTCAAAAAATTTACCACGCTGTTTAGTTTAGTGGTCATGATGAGCACTTTCGCTGCAACCCCAATAGCTGCAGCCACACAGAGTGCGACAACTGAAACACCAGTTGCCCGATCAAGCACCACAAACAATAACAGAACTGATGTTGCCAAACAACAAGAAACAACAAAGGCAACAACGCTTCCAGTCAACGCTGAGAAGTCATCAAGCTTACCAACCACACAAAATCAAAAAGCTAACAACCAATTAGCCAATACACAAGCACAATCTCGTGCGCCTGCCTTGAAAGAAACAGACTGGGGTGACCAGTTCGTAACACACGCCGAATTACAAGATGAGAACGGCAACCCCAAAACAAATTTTGGGATTTATGACAATATGCAAGCTCATTGGGACTATAACATTCCCGCAGGAACTGCTATTAAGTCCGGAGATACAATGTCGGTCAATGTGCCTTCAGTATTGACATTGCAATCTGATGTCACATTTGACATTAAGGACGCTGCCGGCAATGTCATTGGGCATGCTGTGGCTGATCACACAACGGGTAAAGTAACGATTACATTCACTGATTATGCAGCGGAATCAGCCAAAAATGGTATAAGTGGTTCTTTCAACATTTGGGTTCACTGGAATCATAGCCAAGTAGAAGAAGATACAGATGTACCGATTGATTGGGGAACAAATGGTCAAACCATTCATGTTGACCCTGATGGTAATCCAACACCAGATCCAAATGAAGTCTTGTATAAATGGGGAACAGTTGATTCTAATGATCCAACACTTATTCATTGGACAGTGAGACTGAATTTAACACAAGAAAAGATTAAAAATGGTGTTTATACAGACTTCATTGGCGACAATCAACAAGTTGTCAACGGTACAGTGGCTGCAATTCACGGTTCTTACAACGCTACTTTTACAGATTTCACAAAAAGTAGTGATGTGCCGGCTGACGCAATCTCTTACGATTCAGACACGCAATTCCATATCAATATTGGTGATTTTAGTGATACCGTTCTAATTAATTATGACTCTCGTGCGACCGATGGCGGTCAATCTTCCAAGTATGAAAATGCTGGTCAGCTTACTGGTGACAATATAGAAACGCATACCGTAGATATCTATACACCAGATAATGGTGGTGGCGGTGGTGGCGAAACCACTGAAACTGTATCAGGAACGAAAACTTGGCAAGATGATAACAACGCTGAAGGATTACGTCCTGACGCAATCATCGTTGATCTTTACCAAAATGGTGTAAAAATTGATAGTAAATCCGTTTCTGAAGAGACAAACTGGCAATATTCATTCACTAATTTGCCAAAATATGATGCTAATGGTGATGCCTATACTTATACTGTCAAAGAAGAAGCAGTTGATCACTATGTTTCAACACAGAACGGTAATAATTTTACCAACACGCTATCTGATATCACCACAGTTTCTGGAACGAAAACTTGGGACGACAGCAACAATCAAGCTGGTCTGCGTCCTGAAAGTATCAAAGTTAACTTGCTAATAGGTGATAAGATTATCCAAACAAAAACGGTTAGCGCGGCAGACAACTGGGCATACAAGTTCACTAATTTGCCAAAGTACGACGAAACCGGCAAAAAAATTGTTTATCACATCACTGAAGACAAGGTATCAGGCTATAAAACGGAAGTATCAGGTTATAATCTAATCAATCATTTGACGCCAACACCTGAACCAATCGATCCAGTGACACCTGTTAACCCAACACCGATAGACCCAAGTTCACCAGTCACTCCAAATTCGTCCGCAACTAGCACTTTAGAAACTGCTACTGAAAAGCAGAACTTGCCAAATACTAGCGCAGAAGCTAAAACGACAGTACCTCTAGTATGCTTAGCATTGGTAATGACTACTATTACTCTGATATGGTATCAAAAGTATCGCAACTAACAACAAAGCTCATCAAAATAGTTGATGGGTTTTTTGTTGCATGATACACCAATCGGAATATAATGAATGTAATACCAACTCTAGGGTTGATATACTTACAAACGGAAAGATACTATGTCCTCAATCTTAAATGAATTTATTAACAAAAACGATGCTTTAAAGCTCAAATTATTATCCACACTACTGGAAAATAAACAAACCACTTTTGAGCTTCGCGACTTAACAAATCAGTTCAAGGTATCTGATTATTTGATCCGAGAATCACTTGATTCACTGAATAATGATATTAGTGTTTTATTTGGTTTTAACTGGATTGAATTAAAGCGCGGGATTATTTATCAAACTATGACATTGACGCGCTACCATTTGTATCAACTATCACGCTATTTTTTTGAATTATCCCCAATCAAATTATTATTAGAGCAACGCTTAATTTCTGGTAAAATGCCCAACTATAACTATATGGAATCCGAATATGGTTGGAACACCTCTTACTTTTTTATTCAAAAAAATACCCTATCGACTCTAATTGACCTTGACTCACCAGAAGCAGTCATTTCAGCGGCGTTTGTCATCTTCAATCATTACGACACAACGCCTGCTTTTGATCACTACATCAAAACAGCTAGTCAAGAGGTAAATCAATTTTTAATCTCTCAAGGCTATATCAATGCGCATGGTGCAGACAAAAAGCGCCTACTCATTAGTATTTTTTTGAATGAACTGACCCATAATCAAAAAATTTGCTCACCAATCATTCAACAAGAAGATCAACATATTCACGTTGATGACAAAATCCCAAACGCCATTAGTCAGCACTTAGCTATTCCTGAAGACAACTTTGTGCTTTGTCACTTACTAAGTGCTCTCAACATTTTTGATTTGTTAGAAGTTTCTGCCCCAATCGCTTTTACTGACTATGCTCAACCCATTTTGGAACGATTGTCAACGATTATAATGCCCAAATTACAGGAGCACATTCTGTCATGTACACCACAAGATGCTGAAAAAATTAGCCAAGCTGCCGCACGTTATTGCTTAAAGTTTACAACTAACAATCAATGGGCGCTTATATCACAAGAAAACATATCAACTCAATATTTTCAAGATATTTATCCTTCAATTTACTATTCAGTTGAGACAATGTTTCCTGCCATTAATTCACCTGAAGAGATTATACCTGCGACCTATTTAAACGCGTTTATTTTAAATATCATCAGCATTATTTTTTATTACATCGACATCACTAAAATTGACAACATTACGATTATCGTCAATTTTGCGGGTTCACCTTTTACGAATCATATGATTGAAGCGATGCTTAAAGATCATATCAGTCATGCCAGTATCAAATTTATAACAGAGTGGTCCTATGAAGAGGGCGACATTTATTTGTCTGACACACCATCTGATAGAATTGCTACACCACAGGTTATTTGGAAAAAACCCCCAACTATCAGTGACTGGCAGGCACTTGCAGAACTTATTATAAGGTTAAAGAAAAAATGACGAACAAGCAAAATAAAATCAATCGCCTTTATTATCTCTTAGCTTTCAGCTCGACCTTATTAACCGTCAACCAGCTCATTCCCGCGACAATTGCCCATGCAAATGTGCTAATCACACAAAATCACTGGACACAGCAACAGCTGACCTCACATTTTACAACCAATGGCTCTGCTGTCATTAAGGGCAACATTTTCACATTAACTGAAGATCAGTCAGCCCTGTCAGGGGCCGCATATCAAAATACGCCCATCGATTTATCACAAGATTTTTCAATGGCGCTTCAAGTTAATTTAGGTTCAAAAAATCAACAACGCGGTGGTGGCGACGGCTTAGCCTTTGCATTAGTACCATTTGATCATATCGATCAAGTCAATCATACAAACGGCGGCGCTTTTGGGTTGGGACGCATTGCCAATGTCTTTGGTTTCAAGCTAGACACTTTCTATAACGCTTCCGATGATGCTGGTTCCTTTACTAAAGACCCTGAAGAATTTGGCAAAACGCAAGGAAACGGTATCCCTTTTGGTGCTTTCTTTGGTTCAGATGAGACTGGCGTTATCCAGACATTTTCAAAAGATGCCAAAGAAATAGCGCAGCATGATACGAATGACTTTGAGCCACTTGAAATTAAGTACCAAGCTAGTACGCATACCATTCTGATTAACTATCAATCTAAAACTTGGTCATATAGAATCACTGACCAAAAGATCTTAGCGCAACCTATCTCTTTGGTCTTTTCGGCTTCAACTGGTGCGAATCATAACCTGCAACAAATTATTATTGATCATAACGATTACCACCCTTTTACTAGCTCATTAACTGTCAATTATCTTGACCAGTCGGGCAATCTGATTGCGCCTTCACAAAAAATTTCTGGCGCACTCAATGACACATACCAAACAAAGCCACTATCATTGCCCGGCTTTAAACTCGTGTCACAACCAAATAATACCAGCGGTATTTTTACTTATCATGATAACCAAAGCATTGATTATTATTATGAGCCCCTAACACAGTACGTTACGATTAACTTCGAATACCAAGGAAAAATCCTACGCAAGGCTATTTTTTCCGGACAAACCGGTGAACAAATTGATTTTTCACCAATAATGACCCTGACACAGTTGAAGGACTACACAATCTCTCAAACGGACTGGCCAGGAAGCTTTGTTTTGCCAAAGGACAATAACACCGCTTGGCATTTCACGATTCACCTCGCCAAAAAGCCTAGTCAAACAGTGATCAATCAGAACATTGCCCCACGCTCTGATAGTGCTGCAAACCCAATCCAAGCACTAGCACAGCTAGACCAAAAGACAAATCCAATCAGTCCACAAGCAACACCTCAGTCGTCATCAACTAGCCAACCAACTATTGAAAATACCACGCCTAAATCTGAAAGAACACCCAGCAGGAAACAATCACCCGCTGTCACAACCCCCAAAAAGAAACATGTGGTCTCCAAAAATCAACCATACGCATTATTTCAGGACACAGTAGGTGATTTTAACGAAATTGCTCAGCCTAATTTTCAACCAAGCCCAGCCAGTGAATCATCTTCATTTAGCCAAGTCGTCACACTATTAGCACACTACACGCTACTAGCCGAACGATAAGGTCATGATTTTATATCAAAAAACCTAAAAAAGCCACACATCTACTCTTTATCTTTCAGAGATGTGGGACTTATTTTTAGGTTTTTTGGTTTAATTCTTGTTAGTTTGATTACGACGACGTTTCCAAATATAGGCACCCAGAGCTAGTATGATAGCGACAATCAAAACAATCCACCACCAATTGAAGCCTTCGTCATGGACAATTGTAATATCCTTGGCATTCAAATCATTTGCTTCTTTAGTTGTAATAGTAAAGTTTTTCTTGAAATGCCAAGTGCTTTTTTCAGATTTAACAGTCATATCCATTGTATAACGACCCGCTTTAAAGGCATGTCCTTTTAAATTGATTGGGTAGTTAAAAATCGAACTTGGTGCAACCTTCATATCGCTCTTCTTAGCTTCGTATAGCACTTTACTGCTGTTGACACGCGTCACTTTTGATGTCACAGATACTTTCTTAAGATATGTTTCGGAAGTATTATGCAATTCGGAAATGATTGCATTGCGTGCATCAATTTGACCAGCAGTTACCTTAGCCAAATTCAATTTTTCAGTTACAGTTGAATCCTGTTTTGTTTGCAGCAACACACCAATTGCGTATGCATAACGATTTCGAATGGTGACACCGGTTTTTTTGTTACTACTGCTTTGAGTTGCTTCGGCTTGTGTCACCGTAATACCACCAGCCAC
The DNA here is from genome assembly GCF_014634745.1 of Leuconostoc pseudomesenteroides KCTC 3652. GTDB lineage: Bacteria > Bacillota > Bacilli > Lactobacillales > Lactobacillaceae > Leuconostoc > Leuconostoc pseudomesenteroides. The sequence goes on along the minus strand of NZ_BMBP01000006.1, from coordinate 21,781 downwards.
AACACCATCCCAATTTTTATCAGGAATGGTCAATTTTACTTCTAATTTTTTTGAGCTATTGGCAGGGATTTCTATTGACTTAGGTAAAGTCGCAATTTTTGCCATATCAATTGGCGCCGACTGATCAAGTTTGTTCTTTGATGGGGCATATTCTACGACACCATTGACATTTGTGGTAGCAGCACTCACGGCTGTATTCACAGTTTGTGGCTTATTTGTGGTATTAACTACATTCACAACGAGTGTTTGTTGATCCTTTGGTTTAACTAACAAATCAAAATACGAAATGTCGTTTGAACGTTGATTTTCTGGCAGAACGGCGCTAACGCGCAAACCAACACTGTTATCTTCCGCATTAACAGTACTTAATAATGGTGCCATCGTTATTGCAGTCACTGCTAACATTAGTCCTATTTTTTTAAAATTCATCGCCTATTCCTTCTACATTAAAAGTTTATGCTTTTATTATAGCGAGTCATTGTGGCGTATCTTTGCGCGTTTTGTGAATTAATTAAGACCAAAATATAGACAAAAAAAATCAAGCAGCTCCACACCGCTTGAATTTCTTTTGCCTAACTTATTGTAGTACTTTAGCAGCTTCGGTTTTCACTTCGTCAGAAGACATTTTTTCAAATGCTTTCAAGTGCTTCAATGTTGACAAAGTATCTTTGTTACTGGCTTCCATGAAATGATTCCACAGCGCATCACGTAGTGGGGTTTTGTCCTCGCTCCAACTAAATACTTCATTCATTGGAATATCTAAAGTTTCAAATTTTTCATCTGCCATGATTTATGGCCCCCTTTACTTAACTCTGTTATAGTTCTTTTTTTGCAAGAATGCAACCATCTTAACTTGTTCTAGCTTGCTAACTATGTCACAATGGAGTATAAGAGAGGTCCTATACCATAGGATTACATGAACATGGAGGAGTTTAATATGATTCAGTTAACTGACATCAGCAAAAAATTCGGTACACATCTTGCCGTTGCTGATATGAATATGACTTTAACGCCTGGAAAAGTCATGGGTCTCATCGGCCAAAATGGCGCTGGAAAGACGACCACATTTCGTATGATCTTGAACTTTATTCAACCTAGTTCAGGCAGAATTTTGTGGGATAACCACCCAATCACCCAACTAGACAAACAACGTATTGGTTTTTTGCCAGAAGAACGTGGTTTATACCAAAAGCGTACCGTAGAGGAACAAGTTTTGTACTTTGCTGAACTACATGGTATGTCGCGTGCTGACGCCAAATCATCGTTAATTCAATGGATGAAGCGTTTAGATGTTGTTGGCAAACCAACAGATAAGGTTCAGACTTTATCGAAAGGTAACGCACAAAAAGTTCAGATGATTGCATCTTTGATTTTTGAGCCAGACTTCATTATTTTGGATGAACCTTTTTCAGGTCTGGATCCAGTCAACACCAGTCTCATGATGTCGGAAATCATCCGTATGCGTGATAACGGTGCTATGATCATTTTTTCAAGTCACGACATGAGTAATGTCACAAAAATTTCTGATGACCTAACAATGCTTAAAAACGGTAAAACGGTCTTGCAAGGACCCGTCCAAAATATCCGTGAACAATTTGGACGGACGCGCGTGTATGTTGAATCGCCAACAACAGCAACTGAATTGGCTGCAATTGAAGGCGTCGCCACTGTCACGAAACAAGGTACCGGCTTTGATTTGATTTTATCTGATGAAGCTGCTGGACGTCGCGTCTTTGACTTAGTAACGAGAAATGGCTATATTCCAGCATTCAGCCAACAACCACCGACATTAGATGACATTTTCCGTCAGGAGGTCGCTATTCATGATTAAACAACTTAATATTGTCATTAAAGATACGCTAAGAGCTAACTTCAAATCACGTGGTTACTGGATTTTGGTACTATCTCCCTTAATTTTTGTCGCCGTCATTGGTGGTGTCGCCTTTGGTGTAACACAATTGCAGGGCAACACAACGCCCACAGTGGCCGTTATCGGTCAAACCAGCGAACGAGCTACTTTTGTTCAATCAGCAAAGAATTTGGACATGAAGATATCCAAAATCACTAACGAAAAGCAAGCAGACAAAGCCTTAAAATCAGAAAATTTGGATGGTGTCTTAACTTTAAAGTCAGATTCAGCGACACTGACAACCCAACCAAAAAGTGAACAAGTACCAAAAGACGATATTGCCACTATTTTAAATCAACTCTCACAAGCCAAAAAGGCTACGCAGTACGGCTTAACTGCTGCACAGACCGCTGATTTCATGAAGCCGGTTAACTTCAAAACCGTTGTAAAACAAGCAAATCAGTCTGAAAGTGGTGCCAATACTGAGGGTGCGAATTACGCCATCGCAGTTGCAATTGGTGTGATTACGATGTTTGTGGTGATGTGGTATACCTCAATGATTGCCAACGCGATCGCCAACGAAAAATCGTCACGCATCATGGAAATTTTGTTGGCAGCCACTTCTGCTCGCATTCAGTATTTTGGTAAATTAATTGGTGTCTTTCTATTAGCCTTGACGCACATGCTGATTTATCTTATCGCCGGATTTGCTACAGTTATTTTTTTGAAAGACAATGTTTTTGTCAAAATGATTACGTCTAATCTGAATGGTGTGACAACTGGCTTTATGCTCTATGCGTTGGCCTTTATACTCATTGCTGTTGCCTTATATTTGGTATTGACAGCGATGATTGCTTCGTTAATTAATGACAACGCACAAGTTCAACAAGCCGTTCAACCTATTTCATTTTTAGCTATGATTGGCTATATGTTTAGTTATTTCATGACGTTTATGCCTAATAACATCGCTATTCGCGCATTAAGCTACGTCCCATTTGTCTCACAATCCATGATGCCAGTACGGCTAGTCACACATGTTGAAGGTTGGCCCACTGCCTTGATTTCACTTGGTATTTCATTTATTTCCTTAATTCTATTAGCTTGGTTTGGCCAAGGTATTTATGCCAAAAATGTCTTATCATATTCAGACGAACCCATCATGAAACAAATTACCGGAAAGCTTTTGAAAAAATGATTACTAATTAACAGGTATTTTAACATGACTAACACCCCCTACTTTGTAACTGATCCACAATGGTTTCACTATGAAACGCACACAACGCCCAACGGTATGCCGTTTGAACGATTCGAATTAACATCGGCTGCCACACCGGCTGCCATTGACAGCTTTAAACAAACGATGCTGAGCGTTGCTCAAGATAGTGCTATCGAACCAGACAATCTCAATCAATTTCAGCAAGCATTAGCTGCTGCTGAGAAACAATTTTTATTTGAAGAAACTAACGACTTATCGTTAATTGCAAATCAGGCAGAACAAATTTTAATTGCAAGCGCCATTCGAACTTATCAACTATTAGAAGATGACTTTAGCGCACCAACAACATTTATTTTTCAACCAAGAATTGGATTTTTGTATCGACGCTTTTTAAAACAACATAATCAGCGTATTAACGATGAAACGCTCACCCAATTTATCATCGCACAAGACCAATTACTTAAATAATCAGTACAAAAAGAACCAGCTCACAAAATTGTGGCTGGTTCTTTTTAGACTTTAAATAAGTTGGGGCGCATGCGTTTGAATAACTCGATGACAATAGTTGGTAATACTGACAATACCAAAATTACTGCCCAGTGAGCAATTGAAAGCGCTGTTAAGCCGAATAATGTCTGTGTCAGTGGTACTAACGAAATAGCTAAAGTAATCAATGTCGCGATTATCGCCATATTGACTAGCGACTTATTGGCACCATAGCTGATTGCAAACAGCGTTTTTTCTGATCGAATATTAAAGACGTGCCAAATCGAAGTTAACGATAAGATGATAAATGCCATTGTTTGTCCAACTTGTTCATTAGGCTGTAATCCTCCTAATGTTAATTTTTGGCCAATCCAAATGGCAATTAGCGTCACTACCGCAAACAATATTGCATTCAACCCAATTTGTCGATCAAGCCCTTGTCCAAATAACTTGGCATTTTTGGGCATTGGCGGTTGGTTCATAACATTTGTCAACATTGGTTCTCGACTCAGTGCAAAACCCGGTAATCCGTCGGCCACTAGGTTGATGAACAGCAAATGAACCGGTAACAAAGGTGAACCCCAGCCTAACAACATGGCAATTAAAATCACTAATAGCTCAGAAATATTAGCGCTTAATAAGAAATTAATTGTTTTACGGACTTTAACATAAACACCACGTCCTTCAGAAATGGCGTTAATGATCGTCGCAAAATTATCATCTGTCAAAATAATATCTGATGCTTCACGGGCCACATCTGTTCCTGTTTCACCCATAGAAATACCTACATCTGCGGCTTTCAAGGCTGGTGCATCGTTAACACCATCACCAGTCATGGCAATTGTTGCATCCTGACGTTGCCATGATTTGATAATTCTGATTTTATCAGTTGGCGTCACACGTGCGTAAACACTGTAACTTTGTACGTTTTCATCTAATTCTTGATCGGACAACTTAGCTAATTCTGAACCAGTAATTGTTTGATCACCCTCACGCAAAATGCCAATTTCACGAGCAATTGCGCTGGCTGTTTCGACGTGATCTCCAGTAATCATAATGGTACGTACACCGGCTTGTCGTGCTTTTTCGACGGCTGGCGCTGATTCAGGTCGTGGTGGATCAATGATACCAACTAAACCAACCAAAGTTAAATCCTGCTCATAGAAATCTTGCGTTGGTTCTTCTGGCATGACATCAAAGTTTTTGTGTGTAATTGTTAGAACACGCAAAGCCTGCTCGCCGAACATTTTGTTCACTTGTTCAGCCCGTTGACGATCGCCATGTTTGACCATTGGCAATAAGACATCAAAAGCGCCTTTTGTGATTGCTATGTAGCCACCTTCTGGACGTTTGTGAACAGTGGTCATACGCTTTTTTGTCGAGTTAAATGGTACCTGATCGACAAGTGGATATTGTGATAAAAGCTGTTCACGTGAAGTTTCTGATTCAATGGCACGTACCAAGGCCACTTCAGTTGGCAAGCCGTCGTAGACCTTTTGATCATTCACTGATTTAACCGCCACATTGGTTGATATGGCGGCCAATGATAGCACCTCCTGAGCTGAAGTATCTAAACCATCAGCGATATCCAACAAATCGTCGTGCTGATCATGCCAAACTTTGCGAACAGTCATTTTGTTTTGCGTTAACGTACCTGTTTTATCAGACGCAATAATATTGGTTGTTCCTAATGTCTCAACGGCTGGCAAACGACGAATGATGGCGTGCTTTTGCGCAATCCTTTGCACACCAAGCGCCAATGTCATCGTCACAATAACAGCCAAAGTTTCTGGCACTACCGCAACTGCCAATGAAATGGCTGTCAAAAAGATATGCTTAAGATCCATGCCTTGCGCAATGCCTAGTCCCAAAACAATCACGGCAGCACCAATCGCTAACCAAGAAATGTTTTTCCCTAATTGCACTAAGCGACGTTGCAAAGGCGTCAACGGCGTTTTCGACTCATTACGCAACAGACTGGCAATTTTACCCATTTCTGTTTGCATACCAACAGCTGTAACCACTGCACGACCGTGTCCATGAACGATTGTGGTCCCACGATACACCATTGTAATCCGTTCACCTAAATCAATGTTATTGTCTGACTCAAATGTCGCATTCGCGTCTTTTTCAACAGGTAAGCTTTCGCCAGTCAGAGCCGACTCTTCAGCTTGCAGTTCAACCGATTCAATCAAACGCGCATCAGCAGCAATGACACTACCATTTTGGACAACTAAAACATCACCTAAAACGACGTCATCAGCGTCAATTTGCACAATATGACCATCGCGCAAAACTTTCACTTGGGTGCGGTTTAAATTTTGTAGTGCTGCTAACGAATCCTCTGCCTTACCTTCTTGAACAATAGCCAATGCTGAATTGATGACGACGATACCAACAATTAACAAACTTTCAAAGTAATTACCACTTGATTCTAAATAAGTCGCAACAAATGAAATCACCGCTGCAATCAATAAAATAATGGTAGCAACGTCATTTAAACTGAGTAATATTTTTTTAAATAATGAAACTTTTTTCTCAGCGTCAAATACGTTAGCACCATTTTCTTGCCGACTTTGTGTCACCTGTTGTGACGATAAGCCATTTTGCACATCAACTTGATGTGATGTTATTGTTTCTTTAATCCCCTTTCGGAACGCTTCCATTTAGTGTCCTCCTGTTGGTTTACTATTAATGGGAAGATTGTAAAACTACATCATGTAGCCATGACACGTTTTCCCCAGCGTTGTCATGTTGGCAGTTGCATACTATCTCGTGCAAGCACTTCCGTACAAAATGACTTTGATTGGATAAATCAATCGCTATCATGATGTGCTGTGCAAATAAAAATGAACCATCGTCATCTTAATTAGTCATTGCATTTGTTAATGTCACTCACTGTCAAAATTTAATTCTTGTGGATATCATGAGATAATGATAAAAAAGAATAAAAATGATTACTTTTATAATTAGTATGATACTTATATTGTAACATATATACCTAAACGTTGTAATATATCACGGAATTTTATAAAAAAATTCAACATCATTAAAAAAGATAGCGGCACATTGCCACTACCATCTGGATTAAAATATTACTTTAGTCAACACTTCTTTCGCGAGATTGCCACGTTCCCTTATCCATGCCAGCGTAAACCGACAATAACGCGGGTACGAACTGCGTAATAATCGTCAAAGGATTTACAATCCAATAAAACAATAAGTACAATGGCGCAAACATGAAGTAATCCATTTTACTACCATTATCATCAACTAATAGCGCAATAAATATTTGAACTGTTCCCACAACAATTTGTAAGGTCATGACAATCAACGATATCCCTATGGTCCCACCCAAGGCATAAAAGTCACCGCTCAAAAATTCTGTTAACAAACGATAGGCTAGATAAATTGACATAATCAACCATGAAAACGACCAAGCAATCGTTAAAAATTGATCAAATAACATCATAATAATTTTAGGACGCTTAAGTGATGTCAATAGATTAGTGAATAGCACCTCAATGCCACCTTTTGCCCAACGTTTTCGTTGACGATATAAATCTCTCAATGTTGTTGGCACATTCATATAAAATTTAACATCTGGGGCGAAACCAGCATCATAGCCATTCAAAGAGTGATCAAATGCTATACTAATGTCTTCCGTCGCGCGATCTTCTCTGAAACCACCAACCTCTTTTAAAGCAGCCATTGCATACAATGTCGTTGCGCCGGAATAAGCGTACATTGTGCCCGTCATAGCGACCTGAGCACGTTTGATGATACCAACTATGGAACTAAATTCGACAACTTGAGACTTTGCTAAAGCATTTTCACGATTGGCAACATCCATATTAGCTGTCACGCCGCCATAATTATGCCCGTAAAAATAGTCTAATAATCGTTGCACACCATTAGCTTGCAGAATCGTATCAGCATCAATTGAGAGCAAATAAGCAGTCTTATTTGGATCAGCTAATTCATCAATTAATTTGATTGCATAATTAAGACTATCAGCCTTCCCCTTATTTTCGTTTTTCGTGTATACTCTAACGCCCGCCATTGTGGCAATTTTGACGGTTTCATCATTACTGTTGTCGTCAATCACCATAATGTGATCGTTATCCAACCCTTGATTTTTGACTGACTGAATCGTTGTCAACAAGGTTTTTTCCTCATTATAGGCCGGAATCACAGCAAAAACTTCATCTAAATCATGATTTTGTTTTGGAAATTCATGATTTCTCTTACTCAAAATTAAATAAAAGAGTAAGCCACACGACCATTTGAGTGCCCCTAAAACAGGATAAATCGCTAATAAGATTAAAATGATCTCAATTGTTAGTAACATTTTTTGTGGCGCTCACTTTCTTCACCACTAAATTATGACTGAAAGTCATTAAAGCGGTATATAACAGCGTTACTGCAGTCGCTACCAAAATAACTTGACGGATTAATGCTACCGTATTCAAATTTGGATGAAACGGGAAACCAATACTATTGATAAATCCTTCTGATAACATCACATAAGAATGGTGCGCAAATATGACGAATAGTAGCCATACCATAGCACTCATGATAATTGCGCCAATCGTTAATCGTGTTCTTACTTTTTGTTTATTACTTTTTTCCATCTTAAATTCTCCATATTATTGTCAAATGCGATATCATTATCTTCACAAACACATCATGTGACCAAATTTATAAGTGCTTGTTTAACTAATACAATAATGATAACAATTGAATTTGAGCGATTGACGACCTGAAGACCAAGAAATTGTGAAGAGATAAGAATTAATGATGAACTATATGACTATTTTTAAGCGTAATAAATTTATTAGTTAGTTTCTCGGCAATAATGACATCAAAAAAAGTTTGACCTATTGCTTTGATACAACAAGTCAAACTTTTTAATTGTTGATGGTAATTATTGGTACCAACTATCAACTAACTTTTTGTGTTTTTTAATCCAATCAGCCGCCGCCTGTTTTGGTGATTTACCATTTTGAATTTCTAACATGACTGACTCCATATCGTCTTTTGTCCAATGGAATTTGTCTAATACTTGATAGGCTTTTGGATCTGATGATTTGAGTTTTTTACTAACAACCGTGTTAATTGTTTCTGCAGAACCAAAGGTGTTTTTAGGATCTGCTAAATACTTTAAGTGATACTTACCAAACATCCAATGTGGTGACCAACCCGTCACTACAATATCTTGTTTATTTTTATAGGCTTTAGCCAAAGCAGACACCATGGCACCAGATGATGATGATGACAAATTCCAACCCGAAAGGTTCGGATAAGCCTTCAACGTCTTCTCGGCAGTCGCCATTTCTCCTGCCCCAGGTTCAATACCAGTGATTGTTTTATTAGCTTGAGTGGTTAAATCACTAATTGAGTTTACTGACATATAATCAGGCACCACTAAGCCGGTTTTAACGCCTTTTAAGTTTGGTCCCAAAAGCGTCACATCATTTTTATATTTTTGATAAAGGGCTTTGTGAGTGTTTGGCAGCCAAGCGGATACCGAAACATCAACTTGGTTGTTTGCCAATGACTGCCATAAAACAGCGTTATCTAATGGTGTCAAAGTAACATCATAACCATGCTGGCGAAGTGATTCTGCCAAAACATTAGATGAAGCAACTTCAGAATCCCATTCGACGTAACCAATGTTAATTTTTTGACCAGTCGTTTGACTAGTTGTCATGGCATTAGCAACACCACCACCAACAATAGCCAGCAAAGCAACGACAATTGTCCAACGACGCCATGGCTTAAGTGGCGCTTTTTGTCCTGGCTTTGTATTGAACTTTTGTGCAAATCGGTCAATAATAATGGCTAAAATAACTAGTCCTAATCCATTCACAAAACCAGAACCAACATCAGCGTGTTGCACCGCCGACAAAACACCACGCCCAAGTCCAGGCGCACCAATCATAGAAGCTGTTACAACCATTGATAAGGCTAACATAATTGTTTGATTAGCTCCAGCCAGAATTGTATTTTTTGCATTTGGTAACTCTAACTTAATCAGCTTTTGCCAAGTGGTTGAACCAAATGAATCTGCAGCTTCAACTAAATCAACTGGTACTTGACGAATACCTAAATTGGTCATACGAACCATTGGTGGTAGTGCGAAAATAATTGAGGCAAACACGCCTGGTACAACACCAATACCGAAGAAAGCAACGGCTGGAATTAAGTAAACAAAGCCAGGCATTGTTTGCATAAAGTCCAAAATAGGTTGTACAACAGCTGCCGTTTTTGGCGATTTGGCCATTAAAATACCTAAAGGAACACCAATAATTAACGACACAACTGATGCCATCAATACTAATGTCACTGTATTCATCAAATCGGACCAAAGCCCTTGGTTGGCAATTAACATTAAGCCCAAAGCAGCAAAAATGGGGAAACCATATTTTTTAGTGGTCATTGCAAATGCTAACGCTGTGATACCAATAATCATCAATGGCATCGGCACCGCCATCAACGCATTTGTGATGGTGTCCATAATGGCTTGCCCAGCTTGCTGAATTGCATTGAAAAAACCAGACAAGTTGGTCGTCAACCATGAAACGAAACCACTAAGCCAATCTTCAAGCGGCAGTTTTGGAATATTTATCAGATTATGCGTTGTCATCACCGTCTCCTTCCGTATCTGCTAACGCTTTAAGCACAGCACCTCGAATGATAACCCCTCTCAAACGGTTATCATCATCAATAACAGCTACTGGTGTTTGTGCATCATAAATAATCGGCATGATATCAGATATCAATGTATCTGGCTTGACGGTCGGCATTTCAACAACAACATCAGCCAGTGGCAATTTGTCACGTCGAGCTGAAACCGCCGCTTCAGATGACAAATAACCAATAAATTGGCGATGACGGTTAACCGCCACAACACCAGAGACTTCTTCAGCAGACATTTTGCGTAGGGCAACTGTGGGTCCATCAACTGAGATATTAGAAGTTAATGCCGGAATCATAATGCTATCAGCCGTCAAAACCTTTGTGCGATCAACATCACCAACGAACGTTTTGACATAATCATTTGCAGGATTAGTCAAAATTTCTTCTCCAGTGCCGACCTGTTGCAACTGACCATCTTTCATGATGGCAATATGGTCACCAATACGCAACGCCTCATTCAAATCGTGCGTGATAAAAATAATTGTTTTTTGAACATTAGCCTGCAAATCTAATAATTCGTCCTGCATTTGACCACGTACTAGCGGATCTAACGCCGAGAAAGCCTCATCCATCAACAAAATGTCAGGATCATTGGTCAGTGCACGAGCTAATCCAACACGTTGTTGCATACCACCAGATAGCTGATTAGGATACTGATCCTTAAATGATAATAGTTGCGCATTATCCAAAGCCTGTTCTGCGCGCTGACGACGCTGCGCTTTTGGCACACCTTGAATTTCTAGCCCAAACTCTGTGTTTTCAAGTAAGGTACGGTGTGGAAATAAACCAAAGTTTTGGAAAACCATGCTCATCTTTTTGCGACGAATTGATAACATTTGTTTTTTAGTCAAATTCGTAATTTCTTGACCGTCAATAAACAATTGCCCATCTGTCGGTTCAATTAACCGGTTTAACAAGCGAATCAACGTTGACTTTCCTGATCCAGAAAGCCCCATGATGACAAATATTTCGCCCTCTTCAATTGACATGTTAATGTCGTAGACACCAACTGTACTCCCTGTCTTTTCGACAATTTCATTTTTGCTTTTGTTTTGCTTAACCATTTTGAGTGCCGCTTTAGGGCGCTTACCAAAAATCTTGGTTAAATGCTTAATTTCTACTTTAGACATTTTTTAGCATGCACATCACACAGTGATTGGGATAAAACAATACTGCGCGTGTCACATTCCTCCTTGATTCTTTTCGAATTTAACTATAAAATAAAGTGACAACCCATTGTAATTATCAGGTTGTTACTTCAAGTGACAACTTATATTTTTACACAGATTGCCACTTGTGTCAAATTTTTAATTATTAGGATAATATAAAATGCCCAAAATCAGAGAACCGCGTTACCGCAAAATTGCTTTTTTAATTGCAGAAAAAATTGTTAATAATGAATACCGTGTTGGTACCAAACTCCATGCGCGCTCGACGCTATCAACTACATTTGGCGTGTCTGCGGAAACAGCTCGTAAAGCAATTAATGTCTTGTCAGATTTGGATATTGTGCGTGCCGTTCATGGTAGTGGCGTCGAAATTTTATCACGGGAAAAAGCCAAGTCATTTTTGAATCAGGCAGCAGAAACAACTAATATTCAAAATATTCATGTTCAAATCAACGATCTCATTGACGAGCAAAAATCGGCACTTGATAATTTATCAGGTGCATTATCAATTTTGTTTGAACAAACGCAACGTGTGCAACAACACAATCCTCTCACACCATATGAATTAGTGTTAGATCAAGCAAGTCCAAAGTTAAATCAATCAATTGGTGGGCTAAACCTTTGGCAAAATACCGGCGCCACTGTCATCGGCATTTTGCACAATGAAGATCTGATTGTTTCGCCTGGCCCTTATGCTGTCATTGAGTCCGGCGACACTTTATATTTCGTTGGCAATGATACTAGTTATCAAGCCGTCCAACATTTCTTCTATCAATAAAACATTTCACATGAAAAGCGGTCGCTAACATTAGATAGCGACCGCTTTTGTCTTTATAAAATCAACTGGTTGACATTACCAGATATATTTTTTACCAGATGGCATTACTTCTTTCTTACTTGGTAAATGTTTCAATACCCAAAGATTTCTGATGGCAAAGAAGATGGCAACGATACCTACCACATAGAACCATGGGTTATTAGAAATTGAGAAGTAGGGACTGACGAGCGCCCACATGTTGGTTGGTAAAAATGAATTAATAGTACCAACTAATATGACAAGGGCCAATCCCCACGATGCCCCAACCTGCGTACCTCGCTTTTCCCAGTATAACCCTGGCATAATAGCCATTAAGATATTAGTGAAAATATACCATTTAAACATTGCTGGATCATTCATAAATACTCTGAATAAGTTGACAGTGACAATCATTACAATTACCCAGCCTGTAACTCGTTGCCACGCTTCTTTGATAGAGATGTCACCCCATATTTCTTCCCTCTCAACATAGACACACATAATCAGATTATAAACTTCAAACAGCGACCATATGACTTCTGCTATTGCTGCTGCAGTAAATATCCAAAAACCACCAACGGCATGCGAAGCAGTAGCAAACACAATTATTCCCATTGAGTCAATTGCGAAATAATAGGAATGCATCAATATATTATACGGCGAACTCCCCTCGACCTTTAATAGTAGAAAACTATAAATGTATTCAATAAAACCTATGGCAAAGGTCAACCCACCAATCATCAGCACTAAATAATAGTGCGGATTACTTGGACTAAAGGCTTTCACAAATTGAGATAGTTGATAACCTGTGCCATTATAACTTGCAAAAATAGCATTAAAAAAATCCCACATGACAAAACACTTCCTTTATTTTTATTATATGTGTAGTATCATATACTTTAATTAAAGGACTTTAGCAACAAATAATCAGAAAGTGTGTATTAAAAATGGATAAACGCGTTTTACAAACAAAAACAGCATTACGGCAGAGCCTGTTCGATTTATTAGAAAATCAGACGTTAGATAAGATTAGCGTTGTCGATTTATGTCAAAATGCAGCCATAAGTCGTAGAACTTTTTATATTCATTACAGCAAAATTTCAGACATTTTTGATGAATACCAATATGAAATATACGAAACTGTGGTCAATAACTTGAATCATTCCCACAACACACCCCAGTCTTTAGTCGAGACTGTTGATCGTATTTTAAAAAGCAACTTTGTTGGATTCCGTCAACTTTGTTTGAATAATGCGCACTACAAATTAGTGCAGCGATTGGAAGAATTATTATTAGTGTCACTAAATGATTCACTTAATATACAAAATGAACAGCAGAAATATCTCGTTAATGTCTATATTTCTTCTGGGTTAATCAAATCCTATATCACTTGGTTCAAAAGTAATGGGCGGATAACTGAAGCAACATTAAATGAAACAAACAAAAAGATATTTAGCACACTGATTGCACTCAATTGATAAGTGATGACATTTGTCAACAAATGCATCACTATTTTAGTAGCAAAATTAAACTACAACAGCTGTTGCAAGAGCCAAACGCATCATATCCTGAAATGCAGTCTCGCGCATTTTAGCATCAGCGTATTTTTGAGTCACTAAATTGTCACTCACTGTCAAAATACTGAGTGTTTGAACATGATATTTAGCGCCAATCAAGAATAAACCAGCTGACTCCATTTCGACAGCCATAACACCATACTGCGCCAATTTATGATTATCAATTTCATCATTATAAAAACGATCAGCAGCAAAAATATTACCAACGCGCACAGGAATATCAAGTTGTTTAGCAGATTGATGTGCCTGACACAACAACTCAAAACTAGCTAAAGGTGCAAAAGAGATTGCCTGTCCAAAGGTTGCTTGTAAGACATTGGAATCTGTTGACGCCCCTTCTGCTAACAAGACATCCCCAATTTCTAGCTCAGGTAACAATCCGCCAGCTGTACCGACACGAATTATTTTTTTGACCCCAAAATCTTGAATTAGCTCTGTGGCATAAATTGACAATGACGGAATACCCATGCCAGAACCTTGCACGCTAACCCGCACGCCTTGATAAGTACCTGTATATCCAAACATGTTACGAACCGTGTTGTATTGGGTGACATTTGCCAAAAAATTTTCAGCGATAAACTTTGCCCGTAAGGGATCGCCCGGCAACAAGACGACTTCTGCAATGTCACCTTGTTTTGCATCAATATGTGTACTCATTGTAATTCTCCTAAAAAACTTGTCCCATTATCTAGTTGCCCACCGAAATTTTCCAAAACCGTTGCCCCAAGATCAGCAAATGTTCGGCGTCTGCCTAACGTCTGTCCGCATTGAGTCAGTCTTGGTGAATAGCTCAATAAGGGTACGACCTCACGTGTATGATCAGTACCCTGAAAAGTTGGATCGTTGCCATGATCAGCTGTAACCATAATAAGATCGTCCTGATTCATCTTGCCTAACACATCACCAAGTTCTTGATCAAATGCCATCAAAGCATGTCCAAAACCAATCGGATCTCTGCGATGCCCGTACATAGCATCAAAATCGACTAAATTAGTAAACACAAAACCATTAGGTGTCGTGTCCATCACATGCTGCAAATGAACCATGCCATTGTCATTGCTTTCATTATGATAAGCCGTATCAATTCCCTCACCGGAAAAAATATCCTGAACTTTACCAATGCCAACCACAGGTACACTCATTTTTTGTAACTTTGTTAATACCGTTTCCCCAGTGGGTTTAAGAGAAAAATCACGACGATTGGCAGTCCGTTTAAAATCACCTGCATCATGACCCACAAACGGTCTAGCGATTACACGCCCGATTTGATATGGCGGCTGATTTACTAAAGTACGTACATATTCACAAATTCGGTACAGCTCAGCTACCGGCACAACGTTTTCATGCGCTGCAATTTGTAACACCGAGTCTCCAGATGTGTAAACAATCAGTCCCCCAGTCACCATCTGTTCTTCGCCATAATCCTTGAGCGCTTCTGTCCCCGAATAAGGGCGATTCAACAAAATTTTTCGATTTGCAAATTCAGAGATTTTGTTGATCAGCTCATCGGGAAACCCATTCGGAAATGTCGCTAAAGCTTGCATAACAGGCAAACCCATCATTTCCCAGTGACCATCCATACTATCTTTGCCAGCGGATACTTCTTGCATAGTACCAAAATCACCAATGGGTTGACTTTCGACGCTAACACCCTCAAGACCACCATGATGCAAATTTGCCAATCCCATTGCTTGTAAATTGGGCAAATGAAGCCGACCATGATACACATGCGCAACATGCCCAATCGTATCAGAACCAACATCATTAAAGCTAGCTGCATCAGGCGCTGCACCAGCACCAACTGAGTCTAAAACAATGACCATAATTCGTTTGAAAGACTTCATGCGTGCACCTCCTTTGTCATGTGATGACTGACGCTGGGATAAGATTTTTGCGTACCACGTGTCATAACCGACAATGCAGCATAAGCATTGGCTTGAATAATCGCAGTTTCAAGTGACTCGCCTCGAGCAAAATAATGTGCAAATGCCCCGACAAACGCATCACCTGCACCAGTGGTATCAATGGCATTGACATCTTGACCATCAACTAATGTTGCTTCTTGACCTGCAGTTATCCAAAGTGCGCCACGGTCGCCCATTGTCACAATGACATTTGCCACGCCAAATGACAACAATCGTCGCGCAGCAGCTTTGGTTTCCTGAACTGTTGACACTGGCATTTTGGTAATGGCAGTTAATTCAGATTCATTAGGTATTAGGTAATCCACAGCTGGTAAAACATCCAACGGTAATTTATGAGCCGGTGCAGGGTTATATATAATCGGAATATTATATTTTTTAGCCAAATGAATGGCCTTAATATTAGTTGGCATGGGCACCTCTTGTTGCAACACAATAACCTTTGCCCGTTTTATCAAGTCGATTTTATCCAACAATACTTCTGGTGTGAGTTCAGTGTTTGCACCCTGCACAACCAAGATACGGTTGTCACCATTACTTTCAACAAAAATTGGCGCCACGCCGTTGCTCTGATGCCCTGTTAATACACCACTGATGTCAATATGATTCGCCACGAAATTGGCGCGTGTTTCTACACCAAAATTATCGTTGCCAACACACGTTAGCATTGCGACCTGAGCGCCTAATCGACTGGCAGCTACTGCTTGGTTAGCACCTTTTCCGCCAAATCCCATTTCAAAGCTTGGTGCTTCAACTGTCTCGCCTTTATGAGGTAAACGATCAACATAACTGATTAAATCCATTACGTTTGATCCAATGACTAATACATCAATATCTTTTATCATATTATTCTCCAATTCCAGTCGTAACCGTAAATGACTGTGTTTTACCAGGCGCAAGGTGAATTAAAGTGCCTGCCTGACTAGCAGCGTTATGCCCATCTGGGTGACTCGTACCTGGAATGGCAAATGCCGCTACTTGTTGATCAGGATTGTGTAACAACCATCTCGTAACAAACGGTAATTCTTTTGTGTTAAATGACGTAACACATGTCGGTCCATTTGGTAGTGACATTTTAAAAACAGCTCGGTCAACTAACGGACGCAAATCTGTTGACATGTAGACAATTTCTGGATCAAAACGACTACCATCATCTAGCACCTCAATGACATCACCACTTGCTTGCAGTTCTCTGTTAAATGCCCGCCAGTTGGCTGTCGGCTTGACATGGGCTGGAATTGATCGTCTTAATTTCAGTGCATTCTCTGGTACGTTAGCTGACATCGTGGCGCCATTAACATAGCAATAATTGAGATGATTCAAATATTGCAACGGCATAGTTTGATAGTTGCTGAGATTAGTCACTTTTAATCCAATATCTATCAATGCTGAAGCTGCGTGCATGATAGCAGTATTATGGGTTCGATAATGATATCCAAATCCTTTTACATACTCATACTCGCCGCCAATTATGATATTATCTTGGTCAAATTCTAAATAAATATGGTCAAGCTTGGTCATCGGATATTCACCATGTAATGGGTGCTGATCTGTCTCACTAGGCGTACCGCTGGCTAAAACGCCGGATGTAAATTGAAACATACCATACGTATCAGTCACCTGCGTTCCTAAATAAGGTTTATCAAATGCCGATGCCATTTTCAGAGATAATTGATCAAAAACGGCATCCCAAATCATGAAACCTTGAAAAGGTAGTATCACAATGTAGCCACGATTATTACTTATTTTCAAACCAGCAACGCCTGTATCATATTGCATGGTCGTCACCGTAAAATGCTCATCTTGATAAATGTTATAAGGTTCTTGGTCAAATAATTTCTCCGGCAAATTGATTCTTTGTGTCATGCTGTTGTGCCTCTCTTTCTTGCCGCACCATTGTCTTGGCAAACCAAGCGACAACGGCAAAAGCGATTAAATCAATACTGAAACTTGTAGACATATCCGTCATATCAGCGACAGCACCTTGTATCAGTGGCAAAATCGCGCCACCAACAATACTCATAACCAAAATAGCACCGGCTGTCTCACGATGAGCTGGCACCTGAACCGTCTTAATCGTTTCCGAATAAATGGTTGCCCAACCCGGTCCAAACAACCCACTCACTAACACTAAGGCATATAATGCTGAAACATCATGTGCCAATGTGACGTAGAGCAATGCCACAATACCCATCACACCGTACGACAGAAGAACATGACCTGCACCAAATTTTGGGATTAACAAGTTGGCAATAAATTTACCGACAAAGAAAGCAACATAGGCATAAATCATAAAATTACTAGCATATCGTTCATTAAAATGACTATTCAACGTCAAAGCAAGCCGAATCGTAAAGCTCCAAACTGCTGTTTGCATACCAACATAGAAAAATTCAACCAGAATGCCTTTTGTAAAAGGTTTGTTTTGCCATAAATACTTGAGTGTGTCAAAGAGTTTGGCATTTGGGTGTCCGGCAGTTAACGGCTGGTGTTTTTTCTTTGGATATTGCGTCAAGATCAAGATAATAAAAGCGACCCCCAACACCACAAGTAAGAATTGATAAGGCAACAATGTGTGTGCCAAGGCTTTGTGGCCAAATGAGAGCTTTTCGCTGGCGTTCATTCCTGCCATCTGTTGCGCCAAGCTTTTCCCATTGCCAAAAATAAGATATTTTCCCAATATAATACCTAAAATCGATCCCACAGGATAAAATGTTTGCGAGATATTGAGTCTCAGAGTGGCATGTTGCTTAGGACCTAACAAGCTAGAATAAGTATTGGCACTAGTTTCCAAAAAACTTAATCCTGTTGCCAAAACAAATATTGCAATCAAAAATACGCTATATGTGCCCATTTGACTGGCTGGAAAGAATAATAGCGACCCAACCATATACAGTCCGAGCCCAATTAAAATTGAAACTTTATAACTCGTCCTTTGAATCACGCGACTGGCTGGAATAGCCAATACAAAATAGCCCAAGTAAAATGCACTTTGTACAAATGCGCTGGCAACATTTGACAGCGTAAACACTGCTTTAAATTGCGTAATTAAAATATCGTTCAAACTGGCTGCAGCCCCCCATAATGGAAACATGAGTGATAGTAAAATAAACTGAAAAGGGGGTGTTTTATTCAGGTAGCCATCTGCCTGAACAACTGCTTTTGTTTTAAATATTGTCATTATTTTTTCCTCCAATGTCACTATTCACCTAGCATAGTTGACCTTTTTTGAGCGTACAATGACAATAATCGTCTTCACAAACATTTGTTCGCAATACAACGCACTGCTGTTCCTCAAAAGCTAGTCATGACATTGTATTTTTTTCACAAAGTGCTTGCACACTAATGTTCATTTCCTAATATTTATAAGAATAGTAGTGATGAAATCTAGTTTATTAAGCATTTCATTATCATTATATTATTTGGCTAATAAACAATTGGGACACCCACATATTGACATTTAAAAAACAGAATCGCTATTAAATCGGCTTTGTACATTTATTCACATTGTAATTAAAAAAAATTTTTTTATTTTTGAATAATTTCCTACTATTTTTTAGAATTGTTCGTTTTTAAAAATATTCTCAACTTATTATAAATTACAAAAAAAACAGGTTTAGTTAGGATTAACTAAATCTGTTTTTTCAACTAATTCGCTAGGTTAGTTGTTATTTTTTCTTTTCAATAATGCTAGCAACCCTAACAAAGTTGTCAAAATCAAACCACTTATTACAACATGGTCATTATTTTGTGACGCACTCGTTTTTGGTAACTGCTTGTCTGTGTTTTCACTATGATCGATATTGACTGGTTGACCATCGTTATTAGAGCTAGCAACGGGTAGCACAACCTCTTGTGTCGTTGTTGGGTTACCCTTGATGTCGCTAATTGGAGATTTTTTATTTGTTTCTACCTTGACAACAATGACAACATCACCACCTGCATCCGGTACAATTACCGAACCGTATGGGGTGTTAATCGTGGTTCCTGGTGTGACTGGTCCGTATGGTATCTCTGGTCCCACTGGGTTGCCATTTTCGTCTTCTGGCACGATGTTACCAACTACTACATATTCAGGTTGGTCAACAGCTGCCTTGACTTGGATAATGATATCACCACCGTTAGCTGGTACTTCAACATCGCCATATGGGGTGTCAATCGTGGTTCCTGGCGCGACTGGTCCGTATGGTATCTCTGGTCCCACTGGGTTGCCATTCTCATCTTGAGGCACGATGTTGCCAACTACCACGTATTCAGGTTGGTCAACAGCTGTCTTTTCATAAACAGCAATACCGGGAACTTCGGTAGCAACTGTGATAATAATATCACCGCCATTAACTGGCACTTCAACTGGACCATAGGGTGTATTGATGACAATTCCAGGTGTTTCTGGTCCATGGGGTGTTATAATTGCGGGATTTGGTTCGAGTGGACCATATGGAATTTTTGGTCCAACTGAGTTACCATTTTCATCTTCTGGCACAATATTACCCACTAACACATATTCAGGTTGATCAACGGCTACCTTAACTTGAATAATGATATCACCACCATTGGCTGGTACTTCAACATCACCATATGGTGTGTCAACTGTTGTCCCTGGCTTAACTGGTCCGTAGGGTATCTCTGGCTCCACTGGGTTGCCCTTTTCATCTTCTGGCACGATGTTACCAACTACCACATATTCAGGTTGGTCAACGGCAGTTGACATGATAATGTTTTCACTTACCGATGTTGAAGCTGATGCGCTATCACTTAATGATGTTGATATTGATGTACTATCACTTAATGATGTTGATATTGATGTACTGTCACTTACTGACGTTGATGTGCTATCACTCAATGACGTTGACGTACTATCACTTACTGACGTTGATGTTGATGTACTGTCGCTTACTGATGTTGACGTTGATGTACTGTCGCTTACTGATGTTGATGTCGATGTGCTATCGCTCAACGATGTTGATGTTGATGTACTGTCACTTACTGACGTGGAATCACTGTTTGAGATTGAGTCGCTCTTTGACGTGGAATCACTGTTCGAGATTAACTCACTCTTTGACGTGGAGTCGATGTTTGAGATTGATTCACTCAATGATGTTGAATTGCTCAAACTTGCTGATTCACTTGATGTCGAGTTACTCAATGATGTTGACGTCGATGTACTGTCACTTACTGATGTTGACGTTGATGTGCTATCACTCAACGATGTTGACGTTGATGTACTGTCGCTTACTGATATTGATGTCGATGCACTATCACTTACTGATGTTGATGCCGAAGTACTGTCACTTACTGATGTTGACGTTGATGCACTATCACTCAATGACGTTGACGTTGATGCACTATCACTCAATGACGTTGAAGCTGATGTACTATCACTCAATGATGTTGAAGTCGACGCGCTGTCACTTAATGATGTTGACATTGATGCACTATCACTCAACGATGTTGAAGCTGATGTGCTACCACTCAATGATGTTGAAGTCGACGCACTATCACTTATTGATGTTGACGTTGATGTGCTATCACTTATTGATGTTGACGTCGATGCACTGTCGCTTACTGATGTTGATGTTGATGCACTATCACTCAATGACGTTGATGCTGATGTACTATCACTTAATGATGTTGATGTGCTGTCGCTTACTGATGTTGATGTGCTATCGCTCAACGATGTTGACGTTGATGCGCTATCACTTACTGATGTTGAAGCTGATGTACTACCACTCAACGATGTTGATGTCGATGTACTGTCACTTACTGATGTTGGATGTACTATCACTTAATGATGTTGATGTCGATGCACTGTCGCTTACTGATGTTGATGTGCTGTCACTTAATGACGTTGATGCCGATGTGCTGTCACTCACTGATGTTGAAGCTGATGTACTACCACTCAACGATGTTGACGTTGATGTACTGTCACTTACTGATGTTGAAGCTGATGTACTATCACTTAATGATGTTGATGTCGATGCACTGTCGCTTACTGATGTTGATGTGCTGTCACTTAATGACGTTGATGCCGATGTGCTGTCACTCACTGATGTTGAAGCTGATG
>NZ_BMBP01000005.1 GCF_014634745.1 Leuconostoc pseudomesenteroides KCTC 3652 | reverse complement strand
CACCAGCCACATTGAAATAGCGCAACGCGACCCATTTAACCCCGTCAGCTTGATCGGACCAGTTCATGATTTTTTCCATCATCAACTTTGATTCGCCATAAGGGTTAATCGGGTTTTGCGGATCGGTTTCCTTAATCGGAATATGCACCGGATTACCATAAGTTGCCGCTGTTGATGAAAAGACGATTTGCTTGACGTCATGTGCTTTCATCACTTCCAACAACGTAATCATGCCACTAGTATTGTTGTCAAAATATTTCAGCGGGTTTGCCACTGACTCTGGCACGATTGAAAAGGCTGCAAAATGAACCACTTGTTCAATGTTTTCTTTATCAAACACTGCCGACAATGCTGCCTTATCACGAATGTCAACTTGATAAAATGTCGCTACTGGATTAACTGCTGCGCGGTGGCCAGTGAACAAGGCGTCCACAACCACCACGTCGCGTCCGGCTTCAACCAAACGTTTCACCATGTGTGAGCCAATATATCCTGCGCCACCAAGTACTAATACTGCCATTTTGATTTATTCCCCTACTTCGATTTGCTTAATAAACTTTTCCAGACCCTTTTGTCCAGATTGATCATTTTTAAAGACGCCTGCATCCTCAAGTACCCGACTGAAAATCTGTCCCACGCTTTGTTGCACGATATGTGTCACATTATTCGCGTTAATCACTTCAGATTGCTTCAAAGCATCTGCCCATGCTTGATGTTTCTCTGCAATGTTATTATCATTACCTAATAAATATTGCGCAACTTCAGCTAATTCTGTTTTCAAACGTGGCGGTAAAATTGCTAATCCCATCACCTCAATCAAACCAATATTTTCTTGTTTAATATGCTGAACATCTGGATGTGGGTGAAAAATGCCATCTGGGAAAGCGTCAGATGTGTTGTTATCACGTAATACAAGATCCACTTCGTAATGACCACTTCGAAATCTAACAATCGGCGTTACCGTGTGGTGTCGTTCACCATCATCACCATACGCACGAATTGAAAGAGAGACATCATCATAATTTTGCCAAATCATCATAATTTTATCAGCAGCATGTAGTAATTTTTCACGATCATCGTCAATCAAGCGAATGGTTGTCATCGGCCAATTTAAAATACCCGCTTCACGCAAATCACACCCTGCAATGGTAATTTTTTCTTTCATGACTGCTTTTTCCATAGGTAGTTCATAACGGCCAGCTTGAAAATGGTCATGTGATAAAATCGATCCACCAACAATTGGCAAATCCGCATTTGATCCAATGAAGTACTCTGGAAATTTAGACACAAACTCTAACAATCGTGATAAATTTTCGCGATCAACATGCATCGGGCGAAGATTTTCAGAGAGCACGATAGCATGTTCATTGAAATAAGCATAAGGTGAATATTGAAAATACCATTTTTCATGTCCTAAAATCATTGGAATAACACGATGATTAGTGCGCGCTGCATAATCCAGTCGTCCCCAATATCCTTCATTCTCTTTTGCCAATTGTGAAACAGGATATTGCGATTGCTGTTGACTTTTATTTTTCAAAGCCGCCGCAATCGCTTTAGGATCCTTTTCTGGTTTGGATAGATTAATAGTAATTTGCAGTGTACCATATTCTGTATCCACTGGATAAGAAATGTTTTGACTGATCTCACGTGTTTTAATGTAATTACTACGCTGTGATAAGTCAAAGAAATAATCAGTTGCTTGTCGCGGAGATTGCTGATAATGCTCCCAAAACATTTTGCGAACCTGTGATGGTCTTGGCACGATAAAGTTCATGAGTTGCGCACCTAGCATATCAGTGTTCATTTGACGCAACGCTAATGTCCCATTTTTTTCGGCAACGGCTATCAGCTGATCTAATAACGATAGGGTCGTTACACTGTCATTATCTAGCAAGTGAGGTACCGTATTATGATTTGTTTCACCAACTAATCCCATAATTTGATTGACCAAATAAATTTCGTCATCAGTTGTATAATCAGATTCTGCAATAATTTTTTTTGCGAATGCTGTGAATAAATCAATTTCCGCCATTATGCCTCTCCTGCTACTTCACCTGCCCAGTGTGCACCATTGCCAATGTTAGCGACATAAAATGATGGTGCATAGCCAACAACAGATTCATATTGGCGTCCCACTGTTTCTTTCAGTTGCGCAACAGCATCGCGATGGACTAATGCAATCGCACAACCACCAAAGCCTGCACCTGTCATGCGAGCGCCAAGTACACCATCAACCTGTTGCGCTGTTTCAGCTAAAGTATCTAACTCGATACCAGTAACTTCATAGTCATCTTTTAACGATTGATGAGAAGCATTCATCAACTCACCAAGCGCCTCAAGATCATCATTTTTTAGCGCCTTTACAGCCACTTTAGTACGTTCGTTCTCATAAACCGCATGTCGTGCCCGTTTACGCAAGGTTTCGGAGGATAAATTACCAGCATATTTATCAAATGTATCACTATCGAGTTCACCTAAATATTGAATCGGTACATATTTTTGCAACTGATATACAGCTTCTTGCGTTTCACGAACACGCTCGTTGTACTTTGAGTCCGCTAATTCACGACGTTTATTCGTATTCATGATGACAACTACATAATCACCTAAATGAATAGGCACCATCTCATAAATCATCGTATTAGTGTCAAGGTAAATTGCCCGATCCTTTTCACCAAAACCAATTGCAAACTGATCCATAATGCCTGTGTTAACGCCAACAAAGTCGTTTTCTGCTCGTTGACCACTGGCAACTAATTGCAACCTTGGAATCTTCAGTTGGTACAATTTTTGAGCGACAACGCCAATCAATAATTCTAATGATGATGATGATGACAAACCTGAACCATTCGGGATATTCCCTTCGATGACTAGTTCAAAACCATTTTCAAACTGATTGCCGTACCCTCTAAGAGCTTGTAATACACCTTTAACAAAGTTACCCCAAGATGCGTGAGGTAATTTATCTTCATTATCAATATCAAAGGTAATCACACCTTGTTCTGGAAAATTAGTTGAATAAATTTTGACATCACGATCTGATCGTAATGCCGCTACGCCATAAGTTCCTAGCGTAATTGATGCTGGAAAGACATGACCGCCATTGTAATCTGTATGTTCACCGATTAAGTTGATACGACCCGGTGAAAAAAATTTATCACTGGGCATATGGTGAAATTGACTTTCAAAAACCTGAGTTAATTTTGTGTAAGTATCAGACATTTCAATCTACCTTTCTTACTTTAATTCGTTTTCTTGGACTTTAAAATATCGAACCGATGAAGTGAAATCTGCTTGCTCAATCGGTGCATTATATAAACCAATTGACATCAACTCATCCCCAGAAAAGCTTTCTTGTGTGGCTTGATCAACGTAGAGTACCTCGGGCAACAAGTGGCTCATCTTTGTAATGCTAAACGCTGGTTGCGCCG
Source organism: Leuconostoc pseudomesenteroides KCTC 3652 (assembly GCF_014634745.1). Lineage (GTDB taxonomy): Bacteria > Bacillota > Bacilli > Lactobacillales > Lactobacillaceae > Leuconostoc > Leuconostoc pseudomesenteroides. The sequence goes on along the minus strand of NZ_BMBP01000005.1, from coordinate 122,723 downwards.
TTGATAACACACGATAATTAAACAAAAGCACCTCTGTTTTATCTTCATTCACAAATTCCCAAGCAGTCTCGTTACCCTCAAATGGACTTTTAATCCGATAAAAATCACCATATTGAATCAACTGCCGTTGTTGCTTATAAAATGAAATTTGATCTTTAATCTCACTTTTTTCTGCATCAGACAATTTGGCTAAGTTTAATTCATATCCGAACACACCCGCAGTCGCAACATCGCCACGCACTTTCAAGCTCGTCTTGCGACCAGTTTGATGATTAGGAGATGCAGAAACGTGAGCGGTCATGCTTGAAACCGGATAACTTAATGTTGTACCATATTGAATTTTCAAACGCTCAATAGGGTCTGTATTATCAGATGTCCATGACTGTGGGAAATAATACAGCATACCGGCATCAAAACGACCGCCACCACCTGAGCAACCTTCAAACAAAATTTGAGGATATCGGCTGGTCAAACGATTAGCCAAATCATATACACCTAACATATAGCGATGTGCTACTTCACCTTGACGATCAGCTGGCAAAGCAGTTGAATAAACTTCAGTCAGATGACGATTCATATCCCATTTGATGTAATCAATTGGCACATTGTCCAAAATAGCCGCCATTTGATCAAAAATATTGTCGACAACTTCTGGTCTTGAAAAATCCAGTACGTATTGATCTCGACTTGGTGTCATGACACGTTCTGGAATACGTAGTACGTATTCTGGATGGGCGCGATATAGGTCCGAATTTTTAGAAATCATTTCTGGCTCAAACCAGAGTCCAAACTTCATTCCTTTGTCATGCACTTTTTGTGACAAACCATTTAATCCACCACCATCTTTTAACTTGGCTGTGTACTCAAACCAATCACCTAGTGAACTATCATCGTCATCACGATGACCAAACCAACCGTCATCTAAGACAAACATTTCCACACCTAGCGGCGCAGCTTCATCTAAAATTTCTTCAATTTTTTCGGCATTGAAATCAAAATATGTTGCTTCCCAGTTGTTGATAACAATTGGTCGTTGTGCGTACTGATATTGTCCGCGAGCTACACGTTCCCGCAAAAGGTGATGATAAGCTTGTGACATACCATTAAGGCCCTCATCTGAGTACACCATCAGCGTCTCTGGTGTTTGAAAACTATCGTCTGGAGTGAGTTCCCAAGAAAAGCCTTCTTCATTAATACCAGCTAAAATGCGCAACTGATCAACATAATCTTTTTCTAAACTAAACTGATGATTGCCAGAATAAACTAACTGAATACCAACTGCTTCACCCTGATTTTCCGTCGTAGTCGGTGCAACCAGCGCAATAAACGGGTTCATGTGGTGCGAACTGGTACCACGATGACTGGCAAAAGTCGTTAACCCTTGACGCAATGGCTGCCGTTCGATACTTCGCTCACGAACATGAGCACCAGGCAAAGAGATAACTTCCAAATCATTGGCAGGTAAATCCAATTGGAGCGACGCGATTTTTTCAATTTTTACATTTTCGCTAGATAAGTTTTTGATGTTGCTCCAGCGTGTTACAACCGGCCTGTCAGCATAAATTGTGTAGTATAAAGTGAGCTCAACATTTAAAGTAACATCTTCCAACACAATTGCTAAAGTTTGCGCCTCGTCATCAGATAATACGTAAGCATGTGGTAAATCGCTTAAATTGGTTTTACCCTTTTCAATTGCGTACGATTTAAAACGAAAATCAGTAGCTTCGGCACCATCAACGCCCCGTAATTTGATGGCAGCTTGTCTAAAATCGCCTGTATCATAACCACTATACTCTTGTAACAACGTATCTTTTGAAAAACGACGGTCTGTTTGATGAGGTTCACCAGCTAAATTAGGTGAAAAGCCCCGATCTAATCGCGGATAAAGGCGAGAACCATGATAGCCTGATACTTTTTTGCCAAAGTACAAGTGGCTCAACACGCCACCATCTTCGATTTGAATCAAGTAAGACACCTGCTGATTTGATAGATGAAAAACTTGTTGTTGTTCATCAAAAAAAATGTTTGCATTAGACATTTGCTTCCTCCAAGAAAATATTTACTAAATTACAAACATAGTTTACCACCTGTTTACTAAAATGTAAACGGTTACTTATTTTTTTGAACGTCTCACGATAATGTAACTGACTTGGAATTGTAGACCAAATTGGCCAAGATCTTTCGCCTTTAGCCAGCTCATAGGCCTGATTTAAAGCAGTTTTGCCAATTGCGCTGGGATTTAATTCAACCGTAGTCAATGCTGGCACCAAATATGAAGCTAACTCCAAATTATCGAAGCTCACCACATCAATGTCTTTTCCAGGTTCAATACCTTGTAATTTCAATGCATTAATAGCGCCTAATGCAATTGGATCAGACGCCACCAACAACGCATCTAATTGCGGCTCCTCTTCCAATAATTTTGTTGCACCCATGCTACCAGTTTCTGCATGCCATGTTCCAGTATGAAAGTGAGGCGTGATATCATGACGCTTTGACCAATCTTCATATATCTCACTACGCACGTCTTCTAGATTAGTTGTTGTCGTACCGTCAAGAGCTGTCAAATCATTGATGCCACCGATGAAGCCAATTTTTTGTCGACCCGCTTCATATAACTCGTTCAAAATTCTAACTGTCATCAACCGCAATTCAGGGTTAACCGCATCAATATCATGGTAGTGGTCTTTCGCATCAACTAAAACAATACAGTTGTTGATTTGCTGGAGTCTCTTGACAGCGTTAGGTGTCATATCCCCAAGGACAATAATGGCGTCATATTGCGCAAAATCAGCCAATTTCAATCCTTGATTGATACGAATAACTTCATCAACCACAATGCCGCGTTCATGAGCAGCTTGAACAATGCTTAAATAAATTTGGCGCCAATAAGAATCATTAGATTCACGTGTTTCAGAAAAGACCGTCAAAACTGCAATGTGGAGCGTTTGAGTAGTCATTTCTTTTTTGGGTTTTTTAACATAATTCAGCCGCTGTGCTGTGTCAATAACCTTTTGTCGTGTCTCGTCTGATACAGATAACGTCATATCTTGATTTAAGACACGTGATACTGTACTTGCCGAAACATCTGTTGCTGCCGCGATGTCTTTTATTGTGACCATATATTCTTCCTCAACTCGTCAATGTTGTGATATCAGTCTTTATCACAGAAAATGTTCTTTTATTATTTTACAACAAATTGCGATAAAATACTTTTTACTAAATATTTAGTAAAAAGTATTGCTTTTTCTTTTGAAAGCGCTTACTATTAACTGTGTTAGCTGATATCGAAAAGGAGAATACAATTATGAAGTCTAACAAGCAATCGATGACCTCTCGCGTTTCTTATGCGTTTGGTGCATTCGGTAACGATATGTTTTTCGCTACATTGTCAACTTATTTCATTATGTTTGTGACAACACACTTGTTTAATAGTGGTAACGCTGCACAGAATGACAAAATGATTAGTTACATCACGCTAATTATCTTCCTATTGCGTTTCGTTGAATTGGCAATTGATCCATTTATTGGTAACGCAATTGATAACACGAGTACACGTTGGGGTAAGTTCAAACCTTGGGTGGTTGTTGGCGGTACTGTTGGTTCTATTGCTCTAATCATTTTGTTTACGAATATGGGTGGTTTAAATAAATCCAATCCTCTGCTTTACTTAATCATCTTTGGTTTTATTTACATCATCATGGACATTTTCTATTCATTCAAAGACATTGGATTTTGGTCAATGATTCCTGCGTTAACATTTGATTCTCGTGAACGTGAAAAAACAGCTACATTTGCTCGAATCGGGTCAACTATTGGTGGTAATTTAGTGGGTGTCGTCGTCATGCCACTTGTTCTTTTCTTTTCTCTGAACTCAAATGGCGGCACGGGTGATACGCGTGGCTGGTTCTGGTTTGCTGTGATTGTTGCAACTATCGCTTGGTTAAGTGCCGTAGCTGTTGGTATCGGTACCAAAGAAGTCGATTCAGATCTTCGTAAAAATAAAGAAAAAACAACTTTCAAAAAAGTTCTTCACATTTTAACTCATAACGATCAATTGATGTGGATTGCCCTTTCTTATGGCCTCTATACAACTGGCGTTACACTCGTCAACTCGCTGGAACTGTATTACTTTACTTTTATTTTAGGTAATTCATCTGCTTTCTCAATTTTTGCTAGTCTCAATATTGTAACTGGCTTGCTGTCTGTATCACTTTTCCCAAAGTTAGCTGATAAGCTTAACCGTCGTAATCTCTTCTTCTGGTGCATTTTGACGATGATCATCGCCTTGGTTTTGTTTGTATTTGCTGGTCAATCACTGCCAATGGTCTTAATCGCTGCTGTACTGTTCGCTATTCCACAACCCCTAGTCTTCTTGGTTGTTTTGATGACTATTTCCGATTCTGTTGAATATGGTCAGCTTAAGTTGGGCCACCGTGATGAATCACTAACATTGTCAGTTCGACCATTGCTAGACAAGCTAGCTGGTGCCATTTCAAACGGTGTCGTCGGCTTAACAGCTGTTGCTGCTGGTATGACAACTGGTGCCACTGCTGCTTCCGTTAGCGCTTCAGGTCAAGTTACTTTTAAACTCATTATGTTTGGTTTGCCAATTGTTATTATTTTAATTGGTACGTATGTATTCTATCGTAAGGTCACATTAACAGAAAAGAAGCACGCTGAAATTGTTGATCAATTGGAACGTACTTGGGGCAAGCAATTAGCTGATGATTCTGCTAGTCCTGTCACGACATCAACTAAAATTGAAGCTGGTGCGCATGACTACAACGCACCAATCGCCGGAGAGCTCGTTGATTTAGCATCAGTAAATGATCCTATATTTGCCAATGGCGCGCTTGGTCAAGGATTTGCTATTAAGCCTTCTGATGGTCGCGTATATGCACCATTTGATGGTACCGTTAGAATTGCCTTTTCTACTCGACACGCTGTTGGACTGGTCTCTGATACTGGTGTCGTAACATTAATCCACATTGGTATTGGGACGGTAGCTATGCAAGGTACTGGCTTCGTAACTTACTTCGAACGTGGCCAACACGTCAAGCGTGGTGATTTACTCATTGAGTTCTGGGATAAGGCTATTAAAGATGCTGGCTATGATGATACAGTTATTGTTACCATTACTAATTCTAGTGCCGATGACACATTGACATTAAAGAAACCACTCGGAAGCTTAGTCGATAAAGACGATGTCATTTTGACGCTTGAAAATAATGGCTAAAATGCCGATCATATTATAATACGTAACAAAAGGCCTAAAGTCATATACTTTAGGCCTTTTGCATCTTTAAAATTACATTTGATTGAGATGTGTCTCAATCCACTGCCACACTTCATCTTTACCGTATTTCGTTTCCGATGAAAAGAATTGAAAATCACTGTCTTCTTCGTCAAAACCAAGCGTGCGCTTGATATTTGATTCATATTTGTTAAAACGACTGCGTGATATTTTGTCCGACTTGGTCGCAACAACCAAGATTGGAATATTGTAGTAATGCAACCACTCGTACATTGAAATGTCATCATCACTAGGATCATGGCGGGCGTCAACTAAGCTTATTACACCACGTAATTGCTTGCGTGATGTGATGTACTCTTCAATCATGTGTCCGAACGCTTCGCGCTGCTTTTTGGATACTTTCGCGTAACCATAACCGGGCACGTCAACGAAATATAATTGGTCTTCGACATTGTAGAAGTTCAACGTTTGCGTTTTCCCCGGTTGTGATGATGTTCTGGCAAAGTTCTTGCGGTTAATCAACGTGTTGGTCAATGACGATTTACCGACATTTGAGCGACCAACAAGGGCAATTTCAGGTTTACCATCAGTTGGATATTGGGTGGCTGAGACGGCGCTCATCACCATTTCAACGTTATGCACGTCCATGAGTTAAGCCTCCCTTTTAAGTTGTAGCTCTGGCTGCTCACCTTTTTCAACACTTGCTTCGGTGATAATTACTTTCGCCACATCATCACGACTTGGGATATCATACATGACATCCTTCATGACGTTTTCAATGATTGAGCGTAGGCCACGCGCGCCAGTATGGCGTTTGATGGCTAGTTCAGCCATTGCTTCTAATGCATCTGGTTGGAACTCAAGTTCAACATCATCTAAGCCCAAAAGTGCTGTGTATTGCTTAATGAGCGCGTTTTTAGGTTCTGTCAAAATGCGTGCCAAGTCAGCCACTTTTAATTCATCTAATACGGTCACAATTGGTAAACGACCAATAAATTCTGGAATTAAGCCAAACTTGGTCATATCCTCTGGTTGCACATGGCGAAGAATATTTTCGTCATTGAGGGCAACTGCGTTTTCATTAGCGTCTGAACCGAAGCCGATGACTCGTTCACCTAAACGTTCCTTGATAATCGTGTCGATACCTGCGAAAGCGCCACCGACGATAAATAAAATGTTGGTCGTGTCAACCTGAATTAACTCTTGTTGCGGATGCTTACGACCACCTTGTGGTGGCACGCTGGCAATGGTACCTTCTAGCATTTTAAGTAACGCTTGTTGGACACCTTCACCAGAAACGTCACGCGTGATTGAAACATTCTCAGATTTCTTGGCAATTTTGTCAATTTCATCAACGTAAATGATGCCGTGCTCGGCTGCTTCAACATTGAAATCAGCTGCTTGCAACAACTTCAAAATAATGTTTTCAACGTCTTCACCAACATACCCTGCCTCAGTCAAAGTGGTGGCATCAGCAATGGCAAATGGCACATTCAAAATACGCGCCAAACTCTGCGCCAAATATGTTTTTCCTGAACCAGTTGGTCCGATTAAGGCAATGTTTGATTTTTGTAATTCAACGTCCGTGGTTGGCGCAACATTTTCATTGATACGCTTGTAATGATTATAAACGGCGACAGCCAACGTCTTCTTAGCGTCTTCTTGGCCGATGACATAATCGTTTAATTCAGCCACAATTTCATGTGGCGTTGGTAATGATAAGACTTGGGCCGCTTGCGAGGTAGTTAGTTCTTCTTGAATAATGTTTTGCGCCAAGGCAACACATTCGTTACAAATATAGACACCATTTGGTCCCGCAACAATATTTTTAACTTCACTGGCAGATTTACCACAAAAACTGCAATGTACTTCTTCTTCAAAATTTGGTGTATTCGCCATTATTTTCCCTTTTTGATTGATCTGCTACATTTTTATGCAGACGATATATATTTTATATACAACTTAGATATTTTTTATATGCAAACCATATCCTATTATTATACTATTTTATAACCATCTTATAAACCGTGTTTTAGATTTATATTTTCGACAATGCGTATTTTCTTTTTTTGTTAAATGTGGGTATGGATTTTGAATTTATTGCTTCGTACTTCCTTGGGAACAGCGTAAGTTATCTGACGTAGCTAATCACAGAGGTGGAACAGCTATTGAAAAGTATTTTGAAAAAGATGGTAAATATAAAGTTATTTCAATTGGTAGCTACGGATTAAATAGCCAATATGTTGATCAAAATATTCGAGCACTATCAAATGAAATTACAGATGGACGAGTTGTTAATTCTGGAGAGCTTACCATGGTACTAAATGATAAAACTGCTAATGGCACAATTATCGGAAGAACTTTGCTGATAGATCAAGATAATGAATATGTAATCAATCAGCGAACTGAAATTATTTCACCAAAAGAAACATTCGATTCTAATTTTGCATATACTGTACTTAATGGACCATTTAGAGAAAAAGTAAAACGAATTGTTCAGGGTGGAACACAAATATATGTTAACTATCCGGCTGTTTCTAACCTTAATTTGGAATTACCTAAAATTGAAGAACAGAAAAAAATTGGATCGTTCTTCAAACAACTCGACAATCTAATCACTCAAAACGAGCATAAACTCGACCTATTGAAGCAATTAAAACAGGCGTATTTGCAAAAGATTTTTAGTCAGGAACTGCGTTTTGCTGGCTTTAGTGATACATGGCAACAGCGTAAGTTGGGAGAAACGCACACCTATTTTACAGATGGAAATTATGGAGAATCATATCCTTCAGCTAGTGATATGTCCGATAAAAGACATGGAGTCCCATTCTTACGTGGTAGTGATTTTTCAAACGGATATTTAGATTCGTCTAATGCAAACTACATTAAGCAAGAAAAGCACAATGAACTAACATCTGGTCATATTAAACAAGATGATATTATTCTAGTGGTAAGGGGATCTTTAGGCACTTTAGGGTATGCTACTAAAGAAAATGAAGGATGGAATATAAATTCACAGCTAGCCATATTGAGGACTAATAAGCTCGAAATTTCAGGTTTTTTTTTAATACAATATCTTTTAGGCAATACAGGACAAAGAGAAATATTATCTAGATATACAGGTACTGCTCTAAAACAGCTTCCGATCAAACAAATGAAAGACATTTCTGTTCCAATACCTAATATTGCAGAACAGGAAAAAATAGGTTCGCTCTTCAAACAATTCGACAACCTCATCACCCTTAACCAACAAAAGCTCAACCTCCTCAAAAAACAAAAACAGGCTTTTCTTAAAAAAATGTTTATTTAAACTAGCAAATTATAAAACGGTGTCTACGTTACGTAGACACCGTTTTTTTTACATCAATTGTGCTAAATGTTTCATGACTAGATCATTATCTTGATTTTCTAATTCTTGAATGACGTGAATGTAGGTTTTTTGTGTTGTTGTCATATTTGAATGTCCCAACCTACGTGCCACCGAGGCAACCGATACGCCTGCATAAAGCAACAACGAGGCGTGTGTATGGCGCAAACCATGAATTGAGATAACTGGAATCTTGACTTGCTTGCAAAGTGCGGATAACCTGTCATTCACTGTCGAATTGTAAACACGTCCACGGACAAATATTGGCTCATCTCTTGGTAGATTGCGAACGATGACTGAAAATCGTATCGCAGTTTGCCAATCAATTTGTACTTTCCGGACCGATGAATTATTTTTTGTTGGCGCAAAGTCAGCTTGTACTGATTTATAATTCCACGTCTTATCAATTTTGATAATTTGTTTTTCAAAGTCAAAATCTGCTGGAGTCAGTCCTAAAGCTTCAGCAAATCGCAACCCCGTTTTGGTAATGAGCAAGATAAAGTAATCCCAATTAACTTCGTCCTGTAAATTCAATTGTTTTAGAAGATCCTGTACTTCAAATTGGTTCAAAAATTTGGGCTTATGAAGTCGCTGAACGGTTCCTTTAATCACAATTTTACGGGTTGGATCTCGTTTTAGAATATCCTCTTCCATGGCATCTATAATCGAGCTTTTTAAATGATGATGAAAATCCAAAACTGTTTGGCGTTCGTGATTTTGGGCAAAATCGTTAAGTAATTGCTGGTAAGTTGCACGTGAGAGTTTACTTGTTTTGAGCCTTGGTGCAAGCTTAACGAGATGTTGATGTGTTATAACATATTTTTGATAAGTAACAGGTCTGACAGCGCCTTGCTTATATAGCGTCATCCAGTCCTTAAAATATGCGTGAAACGTTTGATTCTGTGTCATGATAGACACCTCCAAATAAAAAATTAGCCACAACTTGTTGTTGGGCCAATTTACATTAAACCATTTTAATGTTAGATAAACATTTTTTGGAGGTAGGCTTGTTTTTGTTTCTTGAGGAGGTCGAGTTTCTGTTGATTAAGGGTGATGAGGTTGTCGAGTTGTTTGAAGAGCGAGCCTATTTTTTCCTGTTCTGCTACAGTTGGCTTGCAGATTTCAAATTCTGAAAATTTAGAAATCCAATGACGTTCATGACTCTGAGGTACATACTTTATGTTTTTCAATGTATTAAACATAAAATAAAAATTGTCAGCATAATCACTTAGACTTAGTAATTTCATTGCGGAACTCTTGATCTTAAACGGAAAATCCACACAATGAGAACCAGTTGTAAAATCATCAAAAATCACAACAGGATTCTCTACGGTGGCGTTTTTAATTCCAGTAATTTCATTGGTATAGCCCAATACAAAACTCTTTCCTGCTGTTAAAACAGGAGTGTCAAATTTTTCATCATATTCCGTAGATTTGACAATATATTTTGTTGGTTGCTCATATTTAAAGACATCCCCCAACTTACGATGTTTCCAGTCATCACTAAAGCCAGCAAAACGCAGTTCCTGACTAAAAATCTGTTGCAAATACGCTTGTTTTAATTGCTTCAAAAGGTCAATCTTACGCTCGTTTTGAGTAATATTATTATCGAGTCTGTTGAAAAATACGCCAATGCTAGTTTGTTCGTCCACATTTTTTGGAAACCTTACTACTGTTTTAGCAATATTTGACTTGCTCAATGACAACACTTTTATTCCTTGCATGAGCGGTAACAAGGTGTTGTGGTAGTATGGTGCATTTAAATAATAACCAAGATATTTATATGCAAACTTAATATTAGGTCTTCCAACAATCGTGTGCAGTCCTGAAACAGCATAATTATCAGTAATACCAGTAACCTCAATAACCTTACCTGCTGTCTCATCTTCTGCTGTATCAGCAATGATAACATCACCATTTTGTAGTAATTGTATCGTAAAATCATATGGGTTTCCATCAGTCACATAAGGTACATTTGGCTGATTTACATCTACGATAGAATCAAAATTAACCAAGATGTCTCCATAATGGATATTTTTTATTTCTCCATGGTCATAGTTCAAGTTAGCACGAGACAAAGTGTTGTTTGAAACCGAATATTCAAGTACCTCGGAAAATTTACGCTGTTCCCAAGCATCATAAAAACCCCTAAACCTCAACGCAGGCATAGTTTTATCAGTCATTTTTAGTCTCCACTAATTCAGCAACCATTGCGTCAAATTCAGCTTGCGCTTTGGCAATTTCAATATCAACAGCCTTTAATTCTGCTTCAACTTGTGCCAAATCAATAGGTTCTTCTTCTTTAAATGTGTCGACATAACGTGGAATATTCAGATTAAAATCATTTTCGACAATTTCATCAAAAGTCGCAACGTGTGCATATTTATCCACATTTTCACGTTTTGCGTAGGTTTCAATAATTTTGTCAACATGAGCATCTGTCAGCGTATTTTGATTTTTACCCTTGTCAAAATCATTTGAAGCGTCAATAAAGAAGATATCTTTCGTTGACCGATTTTTCTTAAATACTAAAACAGTCGTTGGAATACTTGTACCGTAAAACAAATTAGCTGGCAAGCCAATCACAGCATCCAAAAAATTCATATTTTCAATCATATAGCGCCGAATAGTGCCCTCGCCTGCGCCACGGAAAAGCACACCATGAGGCAAAACGACAGCCATTGTGCCATCTTCAGCCAGATGATATAACATGTGTTCCACAAAAGCAAAGTCGGCTTTTGATTTTGGCGCTGTCTTACCGTATGCTCGGAATCGTTCATCGTCCAGCTTACCATCTGGGTTCCAATTAGCAGAGTATGGTGGGTTTGCAACCACAGCAGAAAACTTTTGATCACCAAAATGATCGTTTTCTAACGTATCGCCTTGTTGCACATTAAAGTTAGTATAATTCACACCATGCATCAGCAAGTTCATGCGACCCAAGTTATAAGTTGTACCATTAAGTTCCTGCCCAAAATAATTGTATACTTTAGCTTCATCCCCAACACGTAACAACAATGACCCAGATCCCATCGTCGGATCATACACACTTTTTAACGTCTCACGACCCAAAGTTACTGCTTTAGCCAATATTTTAGAAACTTGCTGTGGTGTGTAGAACTCACCCGCTTTTTTACCAGCATTGGCAGCAAACTGACCGATCAGATACTCATAGGCGTCACCCAAAATATCAATTTCAATTTCATCATGCTTAATTTCTAAGTCATGCAAGTTCAGAATAACAGCAGCGATCATTTTTGAACGTTCTGCTGGCGTACTGCCTAATCTTGAAGATGATAAGTCTAGGTCTTCAAATAACCCACGGAAATCGTCTTCCGAACGCTGACCAATCGTCGAATTTTCCACTGCAATGACTGCATTCTGCAAATCTTCAATATCAAAATTGCCTTGATTAATTTCTTTGACTAAAGTTGAAAACAAATATTTAGGTTCAATAAAAAAACCTAAATCATTTAATGCCTCCTCTTTAATTCCCTCACGATAATCTTCCAATTCATAGGCTTCAATAAAGTTGACGCTCTCAGCCTCTAACAAATTGTTATTAACATAATCTTCGATTTTATCTGATAAAAACCGATAGAAAATTAAACTCAAAATATAGTTACGAAATTCATTGGCGTCCATATTGCCACGTAAGTCATTGGCAATTTTCCAAAGGCGCTTTTGCAATTCAGCTTGTTGCGATTGCTGCGTTTGATTAGTATTTGACATGTCTGTTCTCTCTAATTCATCACAAACTTTTTAGCAGTTTCAATGATGAAGTTTTTAATGGTTTGTTTGGCAGAAATTTTTTCTTTAAATGGCATACCCGCTGTCAGTTCGCCAAGGGCTTTGGAATTTTCATGTTGGCTTACTTCGTATTCAGCCACTTGCTCTGCTAACTGGGACGGCTCTAACCGATGTTCTTCTGCAAAATGATAAATTTCAGCTTGACGCTTATCCGCCAAGAAATGATTGAGTGCTCCTGTAATATCCGCACCGTTGTTCAGTTCTGGAATGACCGAATCCAAGAACTGCTCCAACAACTCACGTTTGGAAAACAGTGTTGGCTCTGAGTTATTTTTTAGCGCTTTTTTGACTTTTTCTATACCCTCAGTCCGTGCATCGGGCGACGATAAGTCGATTTGTGAAATAAGGCGATTGATATAATCAACATCAATTGCATCAACCATCAAGAGCTCGGGGTAAAAATCAATATCATCAATGACAGATGCTTTTTCTTTTTGCCGTGCTTTGTGCCGTTCATAGAATGTTGCGTACTTGCCTTTGAAATCATCAAATAGCTGTTGTGTCCAGTCAAGCTCTGTTTCAATTTGCGCCCAATCAAATTCTTCATAAACGCTGATACAACTTTGCAGTGACATGACATCTCTAAATAGTTTGATAAATTCAAGTTCAGCTGTTTCACCCTCATCTAATAACCGATTGGTGTCTTCGGGCGTCGCTACCTTGTCCCTCAAAGCGCGTATTGCTTTTTGAAAGTCTAATTTTAAATCGTCATAATTCGGTGCGAAAAACGCTGCTTTGTCCCCTTGCGAGAAAAGCTGGACCGCTTCATCAGTTTTACTTTTGATGTTACGGTATGCCACAATATTTCCGTAATCTTTTGGCGCTTTTTGAACACGATTGGTTCGGGAAAAAGCTTGAATGAGTCCGTGATATTGCAAGTTTTTATCAACATATAAAGTATTTAGTGTCGGCGCATCAAAACCCGTCAAGAACATATTGACAACTATCAAAACATCAATATTATTCTCAGGTGATTTGGCGTCATGATTCTTCATACGCTTAGACACGTCGTTGAAGAAATCGGAAAATGTATCTGTACTGAAGTTTTGGTGATATTTGTCGTTATAATCATCAATGACGTTTTCTAAGCCATGACGAGAAGTTAATGTGTCGTCCTTTTGATGCTCATCATTATCGTCTTCATTAGCAGCCCAAGTGAATATTGTTGTCACATTGAGATCACTATTTATTTTCTTAAAAATATCATAATATTTTAAAGCCGTTCGTGTATCTGAAACAGCAAAAATAGCGTTATACTGGCGATTGTACGTTTTGCTACTATGGTTCAAGATAATATGTTGTACAATTTGCTCTAAGCGTTTTTCATTCTCATACACTTCTTGAACATTGAGCGCTTCAACTTCTCCGTTTAAGTTTTCAATATTTTCTTTGCTATGAATTATATTGATGTATGTGACATTAAACGGTAATACATTATGGTCACGTACAGCGTCTCTGATCAAATAAGTATGCAAACGGGTATCATAAATATCGTCAGTTGTGCGTCCATCTGCCCCTATGTTTTCTTTAAATATAGGCGTTCCAGTGAAACCAAAATGTTGCGCATTCTTAAACCAGCTGTTGACCTGTTTACGCATTTCACCGAATTGTGTGCGATGTGCCTCATCTTCAATAAAAATCACGCGTTGTTGTTTGTAAGGTTCTAACACTGACCGATAACGCGAATTTTTCACAGCATTAGCAAGTTTTTGAATCGTTGTCACGATTAACGTGTCTGTCGAATTTTTAAGTTGTTCAACTAACACAGATGTGTTGTCTGTACGGTCAATTGATGATTGTCCGTCCGCACGTTTTGGTAGATAGGCATTAAAATTGTTAATTGTCTGCGAATCCAAATCACGTCTGTCCACAAGAAAAATAATTTTTTTGGCGTCTGTATGAAGCGCCAATTGAGACGCTGATTTAAAAGCCGTGATTGTCTTCCCAGATCCGGTTGTATGCCAAACATACCCATTCGTATCAGGATGTGTTTGAGCCTGATTCATAATGGCTTTTTGGGCATACACTTGATAAGGCCGCATGATTTTCATTACCTTTTGGTCGGCATCAAAAATCGTATATTTGGAAATCATTTCATGAATGTTTAGCGGTGATAGAAAACTTGCTGTGAAAGGTTCGATTTCATCAATCCACCTGTTATTGTCATCAGACCAATTGAAGATAAAATTTTTATTCAACTCGCCATCATTATTAGAAAAATAGCGTGTCGACATGCCATTGCTAATCACAAATATCTGTAAATAACGAAATAAACTACCACCAACATTAAATGACTCACGACGATACCGTAATATTTGTTGAAACGCTTGCGACATTTCAACGCTGTGACGCTTCAACTCAATTTGGACAAGTGGTAAGCCATTAATTAACAACGTAACATCATATCGGTTTTCATATTTGTCATTCACAACAATTTGATGAGCAACTTCATAAACATTATTTTCCGCATCACGAGGATCAAAAAACGTCAACGTTATATCCGACCCATCATCGCGCTGTATTTGTGCTCTACCGCCTTGAAATTGATCGTCACCACGTAGGTAACGTCCCAACTGATAAATTGATTTAGAACCCACAATTTCATTTAGAAAACGTTGAAATTCTTGATCGGTCAATGGTGTGCCATCTAGTTTATCAGCATTCCGTTGATTTAAAAGCATACGAAAATGATTAACAATCAAACTATAACGATTTAATTCTGGTCGAAACGCCCAACCAGATTTACCGAGTTGAGTAATCAACTGATTCTCAAGATTTGCTTCTGTCTGTACCATTACTTTCTCCACACTGTTATGAATGACACTACCCTTTCATTATACCTTACGCTCAGGTTAAGCGTAAGGTATAATATTCACCATTTTGATATTATCAGAACTATCATATTCCTTTTATTCATTATTAATGAGAGCACAAAAAAAGCACCTCAACCTGAAGTGCTCTGAAAATCAAACTTATTTATACTGCTTTAGCAGAGTCAGTCACTTTCTTAATGACTTCGCGCATAGCAATGTCATGCTTCAACAATGAATCTGACAAAGTTGTACGTACTTGCGCAGCGTCCATGTTGTATTGTGAAGCCAAGTTGTTGATTTCTTCAGTAACTTGTTCTTCTGATGGTTCAATACCTTCTGCTTTAACAATTGCTTCAAGTACAAGGTTAGTTTTAACGCGAGTTGCTGCGCCGTCTTCGAATTGCTTGTGCAAATCATCTTCAGTTTGACCTGAAATTTGGAAGAACATTTCACGAGAAATGCCTTGTTGTTGCAATTGTCCCAAATATTGATCGATTTGACGATGAACATCTTCATCAATCATAGCGTCTGGAATCTTATCACCGTCGATTGAAGCATTGTCAACTGCCTTAGTGATGACTGCGTCTTCAAATGCTTCTTTAGCACTTTCAGCTTTCGTTTCAGCTAACTTCTTAGCAGTCTTTTCTTTCAATTCTGCCAATGTTTCAACTTCTTCATCGACATCCTTGGCAAATTCATCGTCCAATTCAGGCAATTCCTTGCGCTTCAATTCATGAATCTTAACTTCAAACAAGGCTTCTTTGCCAGCCAAGTCAGCAGCTTGATAGTCTTCAGGGAACGTAACATTAACGTTCACATCTTCACCAGCTGTGTGACCTACCAATTGTTCTTCAAAGCCAGGAATGAATTGACCTGAGCCCAATGCCAATGAAAAGTCGTTGGCTTGACCGCCATCAAAATGTTCACCATCAACAGAACCGTCAAAGTCAATAACAACAGTATCGCCGTTTTCTGCCTTAACTGATTCTTCTTGCAAAACAAGTTCTGCTTGTCCTTCTTGCAAACGCTTGATTTCGGCATCAACGTCAGCGTCAGTCACTTCTTCATCTTGAGCAGCAACTTCAAGGTTCAAGTAGTCACCCAACTTCACTTCAGGTGCAGTTGTAATTTCAGCTTTCAAAGTCCAAGCTTCACCCTTGTTCATTGAGACTGGTTCGATATTTGGACGACCAACTGGTGTCACACCAGCTTCGTCAACAGCTGCTTCATAAGCGGCTGGTAAAACAATATCCATTGCTTCTTGATACAAAGCTTCTTCACCAAACTTTTGGAAAAAGAGTTGCTTTGTCACTTTTCCTTTACGGAATCCAGGGATTGAAACCTGATTTTTATTACGTTGGAAAGCTTTATCCAAACCTTCTTCAACTGTTGCGCGTGAGATTTCAAATTCTAATGTGCCTTGGTTTTTTTCATCCGCGGCTGGTGTCCACTTAGACATGTTATTTCCTCCGAGTTTTCAATACTATCTAATTTTAGACTAAATTTACGAATATCACAACTATTTTGTCGTGAATAAGCATCTAAATTTTACCATTTAAGGTTACATTGCTTTTTTTAACGATAATACAGCATACAATCCAGCGGCAAATAGCATGGTTAGCCAAGTTGAACCAACTGTATCCGTGACCAGTGTTACTTGTTGCAAACCAAAATATACCGCAATACTAATCGCCCAAGTGATATAAGCTCTCACATTGAAACCAGCTTGATACCAGTATTTCCCATCTATTTTACTAAATTGATCGGTGTCATAATTTTTACCACGGACAAAAAAGAAATCAACCAGTAGAATAGCAATTTCAGGTCCTAAAATCATCCCCACCATATCCAAAAACCAAATAAACGTGTTGATAAACCCTCCAAAAATGAATGGAATAAAGCTCATCAACGTGGCAATGATAGTAACAATCCAGAGCGATGGTGTTAGCTTAATTTTTGGCAAAATATTATTAAACGCTGAACCCGCTGCCATTAAATTAACCGCATTTGCTGTGGTTGACGTCAGCATAATCACAATCAATGCTAAGACACCCAGTCCCAACTTTGACGCAACAGTTGAGGGATCGGAACTATCTGGATTAAAAGCATTTGTACTGACAGCAGCGGCAATCGTAGTTAGTGAGCCGACAATAGCAAACCAATACAGACCTAACGTTGCACCAATAAATGGCGCCTTGGTTGCAGATGATTTATTTTTTGAAAAACGCGTAAAGTCAGCTGCCGCCGTCACCCATGCCAAATTAAAAGCCGCAAAAACGTCAATAGCAGTTCCAAATGATAGATGTGCTGCAGTTGGTGCATGCCAAGCTAAAATTTGTTGTAATGATACTTCTCGCAAGACCACGATAGTCTCCCAGATGACCAAGGCAATCACCAAAATGATACCAATTCGTTCAATTAACCGAATGGATTTTTGACCGAGAGAAATTGAAATCAAATGTAAAATGCCCATAATCGCAACACCAACGACCATACCTTTGATCCCACCGGGATTAAAATTGGTCGAACCAAAAATATCAGCCAATAAGTAACTAACAGATATTGCCGCAATATAGGTATTAACCGCTGCCCAACCCATAAATTGCACCACATTAATCAACGATGGTCCGATTGAACCGCGAACCCCAAATGCTGGTCGCATCAAGTTCATTGTTGAGGCACGCATCTTGTAGCCCATGTAGCCAACTAGCGCCAGAAATACATAAGCGAGTGGCCCACTAATTAAAATGACACCCAAAGCACCACTCAAACCAAGCGCTGCAATGACACCGCCAATATACCACGTACCATTGTTTGCATTCGCACCAATCCATGTTGCCAATTGGTCCCAGAAACCCATCTGCGCGATATGCCGGTCATTATCGACTTTTATCCCCTGACTCTCCATATTTGCCTCCGTTTTAATGATAATACAATTAGAGTTATCATAACAAAAAACGCCCGCCAAGGCAAACGTTCGTTCGGGTATTTTAGTCTAATATTTGTAACATAATCCATTCAATTATTGCGTTAACTGTACTTGCTCTACGCTCTACGGTTGAAATGCTTAATCCTAGATCTTCGATCAACATTTCGTGAATAATATCCTTCTTATTCAAACGGCCATGGATAATTCTTCTTTGAATCAGATGATTGAACAGCGAATATGAAATAATCTCACGCGCAAGCAAAATATTTCGCTGCCCAACTGCTTGTTGCGCAATATGTTTACCGCGTACGGTTAACTTAAATCGAGAATCAATTTGTTCTGCCAATCCAAAATACATTAAAATATTTTTAACATAATAATCAGATTGACGTGGATCGAAATTGAAATTTTCAGCAATCTCTGTTTTAGTCAGCGGTCGCCTTTTTAATATCATCATCAACTCCAAAACTTTTGACATGTCATTAGCTTGTGGAAATAATTTTCCTACCGTGTCATGAGTTATGACACTTTGTGCGTATTGTAATAAAGAGGCTGCTGTTTCAGTTTCATTGCGGTCAATCAATTGGAATTCGAACCGTCTAATTTCTCGAATACTATTGTAATGTGTATCATCATCAAATGAAAAAACTCTTACTCTGGCATACTGACTTGCTGCATTAATTTCAAAGAAAACTGGAATAATTGGTTTGTTATCAATTTTTAGATCTGACAAAAGCTTACGATAGGGAAAATATAGTTGTCGTATCAAAAAATTGTCTTCTTTTACCTGCTTTGCTTCGATAATATAAACTGCTTTAGGCGATTCTAAAACTGTATCGATTTCAATTTGTGGGTTTTCTAACTGTAATGTAAAATGATGATTGTCTTGAAAATCAGAAATATTAAATTGCCAATTGCCACCACCCATTCTTCCATTGATTGTACGAATAAAATCAGAATCTTCAAATGCTTGGTCAAAAACATTTGCCGCTAATCCCGCACTTATCCAGCTATTTTCATTCCACGTCGCTGAGTTTCCTAGTAAGGAAGCTAAGTTAGGCACTTGATATTTTTCTACACTGGTCGCCTCAGCACTAGAAAGGTTAGCATACTCATCGAAATGTCCCACAAGGTATTTTTTACGTGAGATTGGCAGTATATTCAGCTCATTTTCCACAAATACATCTGGTAAGTCTTCACGTTTATCAAATTTTGACAAATTTCGAAAATCTGGTCCAGATTTTTTTTTTGAAATACGGTTCACTTCTTGCGAAGTAATTTCAAAAAATCCCTGATGGTTAAGTGATTGTATAGCATCGCTACGATTTGACAAGACTTCTTCCCAGACTCTATTTTTGGCACCGTTAACCATGAACAATTACCTCACCAACAGTTGTCCTAGAAGTAGCCCTTGCCCCAACTGAACGTTTAACACTAACGTGTTCAATTTGGACACCTTTAATATCACCATATAATTCCTCAATAAGGGGAACATCTGAGTTTGATAGCATCACATGAACACCATTTTCATGCAAACGCTTAAATACATCTCGCAATCTAACCTGCTGTTCGTATCCAAATTCAGCACTATATCCGGTAAAATTACTAGTCGCAGATAATGGTATATATGGCGGATCAAAGTATACAAAATCACCTGTTTTAGCTTTGCTAACTGCTTTTTCAAAATCGCCGTTCATAAATGTGACTTGCGCGGAATTTAAGTAATTCGCAACAGCAAAAATCGTATTAGCGTCAGAAATTTTTGGGTTTTTGTAGCTACCAAAAGGGACATTGTTTTGACCTTTACGGTTCACGCGCCATAACCCGTTATACCCAGTTTTGTTCATATAAATAAAGCGCGCTGAGCGTTCAATTGAGGACATATTTTCAAGCCTACCATCACGATCAGCAGCACGTAAATCTAAATAAAATTCTTTACTGTGGTTTCTTTGATATTCTTGTAGCAATTGTGTTAATTGTTCAGGATTATCACAAACAGTTTGCCATGTCACCACTAATTCAGGATTGAAATCATTCAAAATTGCTTTTTCTGGTTGCAGCATTAATAAAAAGGCACCACCACCTAAAAAAGGCTCAAAATATGTTCCAAATTTCTTTGGAACATACCTCGCCAATTCTGGTAGTAACTGCCTTTTTCCACCAACCCATTTAATAAATGGTTTTAAATTTGCTAATTGTGCTTGTTGCTTGTTGCTTGTTGCTTGTTGCTTGTTGCTTGTTGCTTGTTGCTTGTTGCTTGTTGCTTGTTGCTTGTTGCTTGTTGCTTGTTGCTTGTTGCTTGTTGCTTGTTGCTTGTTGCTTGTTGCTTGTTGCTTGTTGCTAAGCATGGGCGTGATCCTCTACTTTGTCAAGAGTTAGGATCTTAATTGTTGATCAAAATTGAAAAAAAAGCAATCACCTTCATCTAATGGACAAATCATTTGCCATCGAATCAAATACATCTTTTTCACGTTTCAAAATCAGGTCACGAATAGTACCGAATTTTTTATTTTTTATAGCTTGTTTAACTTTTTCAAAGTCTTCTTGGGGAGGATATACCATATTTTTCAATACTTCTGGGTCGGGCGTTCCTGAAACATCATACAAATTTTTTCCATGTTTTGAACGATTCATGTCAGTTTTTAATATCATTACATTACCCACGGACGCTCCCGGAATATTATTTTCAGAATAATATTCAGATAACGACTTTTTTGAATAAATGTGTTCAAAATCTGTAGATGTAACATTATTATTTGCGTAATAATGACTGTACTTTAAATTAGCATGCATTGTAACTATGGTCTTTACTACACTTTTAATTTGTATGCTAGCATTGTCTTTATCAGATTCTATCCAACTTTCCACAGCCGACTTATATCTTGACTGACTGACTGGTAAAGAATAACTTTTCATTGGAGTTCCATCACTAGGAGTCACATAATAAGACGACAGTCGCTTATCCCCCGTACTTTTCCACAAGTTTTGTAAATCATCAACCAAATAATATGAGGGAAGAAATGTGAGGATTTTTTGTTGTTCAACCTTATTGTCTCTTTTAACCCATAGGGCTGCAATGTACGACAATATTTTAAAATTTTTTGATAACCCGTTTTCATATTCTTTTTGTTTGTTGGAGATCATACCAGGTTTTTCTAGTAGTCTTTCAAAAGTTTTATTTAGACTTTGTAAAATATTATCAAGAATCTGCAACTCATCCGACAAATTGCTTTCAATTTCTCTTTCTTTAAATTTTTTTGCAATTCCACTCAATTTTGTATTTGGTATACCAACAATAATTCCGAGAGTAGCAAAACCATATTCATCACGTAGATCATCATCGTCAAATTTAGCTGTAATTAAGGATTTCAATCTGTTTATCACTAAATCCCCGATACCAAAGGCAAGTTCAGAAAGATTTAGTTCCCTACCCTTTCTAATATCTTGCTCGTTATAGTCTGAAATTTCAATATTATCACGTGCTTTTGTCATTCTATCGTAACGATTTATAACAGATTCAATAAGGCCCTTCTCAATTTGTGTGTCATTGAGTGTAATCAAATGATTAGCCCAAGAAGCAGCAAAAACTTGGTATTTAGATAATTTTTTGCCGGTCCTGTTTAGATTTTCAAAAACACTAGGTAAATTTTCTTCTGGTCCTGTAAACTCAATAATAGGAATAACAATATTGTCAACGTCAACATACTTTTCTAGATCTTGTCGCGCTTTTTTTATATATTCCGAAATTCGAGATAGATTATCTAACAGATCATTAGTACTTTTTCCAAAAATATCGCTAAAACCTTTTACTCCCTTTGCCAATTTATTGACGTCAAATTCGTTACTATTTTTAATAATTGCCTGACTAAAAAAATCTTTTAAAATTGGTTGCTCTTTATCAGTTATTGAAACTAATGTATTACTCAAGCTTTGAAATTCTTTATACTTCTCAATTTCATCTAAGTGAGACCAATATTTTTCAGGATTTTTTTTAAAATCATTAATGGTAGTTAACCGTTGTTGTCCATCAATAACAGTATACATGCCTTTATCCCCTTTACGGATCAATATTGATCCAAATGGAAAACCATTTGCTAGCGTATCCACGAACTCTTGTTTATCTTTATCAGACCAAACTAAGCCTCTTTGATACTTTGGCACAGTCAACTTATCCGCTAATTCAGAATAATTTTTGGCGGTGGCTTCATACTGCTTCTTTACCATTAAATTTTTCTCCAATCAAGTATTTACCTAATTAGATCATTTTTTTGACATAAATGCTATTACAAACTGATCACAAAAAAAACAGCTCATCGGCTGTTTTTTTGTTTCACCGGTTGCGTCACACGCAACACCTTAGTGAACGAGAATCCAATAATTACAATACCAGCTACAATTACTAATGCCATAATGTTTCTCCTTTGATTTGTTTGATTATTGCTATCATACAGACCAAAGATTAAACCAATATTTAATCCAAATTAGTAATTTCAGCGATTGCTTGTGCATAGATTGAGATTGATCGATACAAGTCATCTAACAAAGCAAATTCATTAACTTGGTGCATAGTGTCTGGTGAATCTGGGAATAGCGCCCCAAAGGCGACACCACGCTTCATCAAACGACCATAAGTGCCACCACCAATAACTTGATCATGTGCTGGCAAACCAGTTTGTTCGTGATAAACACGCAACAATGTCTCCACAATAGGATCGCTTGGTGCAACGTAATGTGGCACTTGCGCGTGTCCGCCAATGGTTGGCTTGACATCCCAACCATTCAATTGTGAGGCTAAACCAGCTTCAATTTCTTCCGGTGTAATACCTTTTGGATAACGGAAGTTGAAGTTAATAAAGGCTTTGCCGCCGTCAACAAACTTTTGAATACCAACGTTCATTGACAAAGGCCCCATGACTTGGTCAGTATAATTAACACCAAACTTCTTACCAATAGTATCATCATGTGCTGGTGTGCCAAGATAAGTCAAGAATGACTTAGCAGTACCACCAAAATCAAAGTCTTGCAAGAAGTTAGCTAGGTACGTACCAGCGTTCTCGCCAGTTTCAGGCATTGCGCCGTGAACCTGTTTACCATTCAAAACAAAGTTGACAACTTCACCATCTGTTTCTGTTGAACCAGAAATCTGCGGATTATCCACCAAATATTCTTGGAATTCAGTGACAATTTTTTCTGCTTGTGCTGACTTCACAGTAGCACGGGCAATTCCAGGCACCATATTAGTCCGTAATCCAGATTCAAACGATACCAACTTAGCAGACCCACCGTTAGTAGCTTCGCCGTCAATCAAAATTTGGACATTACCCTTTTCACCATTGATAATTGGATATTCAGCATCAGGTGAGAAACCAAATGCTGGTTCAGGTTCCACTTCAAAATAACGTGTCATGCCTGTCCAGTCGTTTTCTTCATCGGTACCAAAAATCAATCGTACACGACGCTTCAAAGGTACTTTCAAATCAGACAAAATTTTGAAGGCGTAATAAGCAGCCATCCCCGGTCCCTTATCATCAGACGCCCCGCGGGCAATGATTTTGTCTTCAGTCACAACAGGTTCAAATGGTGCTGTTTCCCAACCTTCGCCTGCTGGCATGACATCAACGTGGGCCAAGATAGCGACGTATTCCTCAGCGTCCTTTGGACCAATTTCAATATAACCAGCCAAGTTATCAAGATTTTTAGTGGTAAAACCGTCTCGTTCTGCAATCGACAGTACTTTAACTAATGCATCTTTGGGCCCAGGACCAAGTGGTGCATCTGCTGTGGCTTTTGAGTCATCACGTACAGATTCAACTGCTAGCATTGACTTCAAATCCTCAATAAACGCCTCTTTGCGCGTTTCTGTTTCTTGTTTCCAATCAATTGTCATGTTTTTTAACCTTTCTTGTATCTAATACTTTGATTATACGCTTTTGCTGATTTTTTTCCTAATGACTTATCTTGCTCAATATCGTGATTGCTTTGGTACACTAGCTAACAATTTTTGACGCAAAACTGGATCAGCCACTGCGATAAACAAACCATGACGTCCCCTTTTTAGTAGGATGTTCAAAGCATTTAGCATGATTGATTGCTTATCTTCTAATGATAAATTTTTGCCACCCACGCTTCTAAATGCTGCCTTATCCTCATAATGACTTGGATCGATGATTAACTGATCTTTTTGATTATCATAACGAATACCAGGCCCAATAATCACGCCTGCATAATTCAAGTCAAAGCCCTGAATCGTATAAACAGACCCCACTTCATCGATCGTTTCAGGGCGCAGAGCCCAAGGTGTGACACCTGTATCAAGCTGATCCCAGGGTAATTTGAAATCGTCCAATGTGACATACCATTTGCCACGATTCACCGTGTAGGGGTAATCGGTAGTTGCCAAGATTCTCGACATGCCGACACGCTGATTTTCTTGACAAATCGCCGTATATAACCGGTTAGCATCATTATAAATACGCAAATCAAATGATGGCGTTGTTGCCACATCAATTATTTTTTTGTGCTGGGTTAGCTGATCAATCCACTCAACGACTGACTGGCTTTGACCAACCATTCGATATTGCTCGCTTAATTGAACTGTCTCGGGTCTAAACGGTGCTAAAATCGTCTGCAACTGATCGCCATGCCACATACTTTTTAATTTCAAAACCTGATGAGCATCAAAGACTAGAATAACCACACGCGCATGTTTCAGTATCTCAACCAGTTGATTTTCTTGCTGAAATTTATTGTACCGGTCTGGTGCTGTTAGTAAAAGATGGGCTTCATCAATTAAAACAACATCAGCAGTTTGATTGTGACGAGTCATTTGATTAATGAATGTCGTTGGTTTAAGAAATTGATTCTTTTTGAGGCCAGGCTGATAACTGGCTAATTCACGGTAACTTTTCCACATCTCAGCGTGATTAACAAGTAAAAAATTACGCCATTGTGACTTCGCGGCTTGTAGTTGTTTGAAAATTTCAAATAGCACAACGCTCTTACCAGCACCAGCGCCACCTTCTATCACAAAAGCACGCGTTTGCGACTGGGTTAAATTGTGATTGGCGAACGCTACTGCTTGATGAATCACATCGTTTTGTTCCTCTGAAAATTGTTCACCGTCAGCCAATACGAAACTATTTTTAATCATAGCCATATTGTAACATTATGCCTCCTCAAAAAAGATAAAAATATAAATGACATAATATAAATACACCGTCATAAACGCCGATAACACAAGGATTTGGCGTGCAATATTTGTCCTTATCAGTTAGAATAAGTGTGAGGAAGTAAACATGAAAAAGTTGACAGAAGATATCCTTTACCAAGTCATTAAAAAAAGACCCGAACAATCTCATAAAGCCAGTTATGGTCGCGTTTTAATTATTGGTGGTACACAGCAATTTGGTGGTGCTGTAATCATGAACGCACTAGCTGCTGTCAATGCTGGGGCCGGTTTAGTCTCTGTTGCAACAGACCCTAGTAACTTCACTGCATTGCACGCCCACCTACCCGAAGCAATGGTGATTGATTTTAATGACGATTTAACTGATGATATTCAACATGCTGATGTCGTGTTAATTGGTTCTGGACTGGGAAATCGTCTTGATATCGTTGAAGCCACTTTTGACGCCATCATGGCACGTCAAATTTTGATTGTCGATGGTTCAGCGCTAACTTTAGTTGCGGAAAATAAACTTTCTTGGCCACAATCGCAACTTATTATTACACCACATCAAATGGAATGGCAACGATTAAGCGGTGTCACAATCAATGAACAGGCATTTGAGGCTTTCAATATGTTAGCCCAGCAACGTATGAATGTTCAGCCAATCCTTGTTTTGAAACAACACCATACTCAAATTTATACGCTTAACCAAGTTTTTGAAATACCAAATGGTGGTCCTTATCAAGCGACAGGTGGTATGGGTGACACGCTGGCTGGTATGATAGCTGGTTTCACGGCACAATTCATGCTAAGCTTTCCCGAGTCTATTATGGCGGCAGTTTATGCCCACTCTGCCATTGCCGATGAACTATCAAAAAATCATTACGTCACACTACCAACTAAAATCAGCGCGGCATTACCAGAATTTATGTCGCGTTACGCCAAATGACAAAAGCCTGATATATTAATTAGGTAGACCCCAAAAATTTGAATGCCATAGCATAAATCAATTTTAGCACTCTGCAAAATGGTCATTTAAAATTCATTTAAATACTGTGACCCTATAAAACCCAATAACTTGCCGGACATTTGATTTTGTCCAAGTTATCAACACCTCAATCTGTTATTGTTTTCTTCTCTCCCTCACGTCTTTGGATATGGGGGCTATTTTTTGAATAATGGTCTCTTATATTTTTAATACATTTTAGTTGTTACTATCGACGTAATTAAAACAATCAACGATTGACATATTAGTCAGTTGACCAAATGTTGAACGAAAAATAATTGGATCTTCCGGAAAAGGTTGTGTTAGCCAAGTTTCAAAAATAGCTAATAAAAATTTAGTTGATAATTCAACAGTAACTGATTGACTAGGGTTCAAAATATTAAATTGGCAGTTGGTCAGGTTATCACTAATCCATTTGATATAAGTTTTTTGTAATGAGTGTAGCCAGTGACCACTAATAACGTCACTTGAATACAATACTTTTAGCGCGGAATGATGATCATAAAGTACAGGCAATAGGTCGTCAGAGATTTTTTCAAGCAGTTTATTAGCTTTACTCTCTGTTAAAGTTGATAATATTGCCATATTAATCGTTTGTTCAATATCCTGTAGAATTTCAGCTGATGAGCGGAAAAATGTTAGCGCCAAGTCATGAGAAACCCCAGATTCGGCTATGACATTGTTAATGTCATAACAATTAATATTGTTCTGTGACGCCAGCAGTAAAAAAGCGTTAATTAATTTTTTTCTTTCTGCATCATGAACAGTGAAATTTTTTTGATCTATTTGCTCAAAAAGCCTAGCCAACGGCACTTGAAACGTTTTGGATATATTAATTAACACATCCAAAGGTGGCAAATTAATACCACGTTCCCAGTTAGATATCGTTTTGGGTGAAATAAACAATCGATCAGCAAATTCTGCTTGCGTTAAACCTTGGTCTACTCGGATGTTCAATAAAAATTTTGGAATGTATTTGCATGTCATATATACTCCTCAAAAAGTGACTAGTTAAGATTGTAACATAGAATGACAAACGTTTATCAATTAACAAGTGTTAATCAACTTGATTCCATATCTGTAGGAGTTTTAGTATCATTTTCTTAAAATAAAAGACAATTGGCATAAGATACTTTGTTATATTATTAACAAACAGAAAGGAAAAGTAAGTATGAAACAATTATTAATAACTTACGAAAAAATTAGGAGAGCATGTGGGGTAATCATTGTAGTGATATCCTTGAATTTATTTAGATCATTGTGGGTTGGAGACCTAGTTGCTAAATTTAATTTGGATAGATCCACAGCGGCCTGGGGAGTGCAATTGGTTACTGCTGGTGCAGGTTGGATTTTCGTTGCAGCTTTCCCATACTTTTCACCTTTCCTACTCACTTTAGAGGGCCTGATAGCTACAGTAGGAACGGGTGCAGCTATCGGCTGGTAATGTAAAAGAAAAGTACAGAAAGGAAATATTTTTATGTTAATTGTTATGATTAAAAGTATAGGTTTGTTAGTGCAACGGTTTGGATTAACTGCACCAGTGGCTTTTGCCATTATTAATCTCTTAAGTACAGGGGGAGCATATGCAGTTGCAGTTGCCTATCCATTTTTTGCACCATTTATAGCCACTGCTAAGGCTTATCTTGCCGTTTTCGGAATGACAGCAGGAGTTGCGTTTTAATTATGTTTGCAACAAAAAGAGACTTTCTTCTACTGCTAGTGACATTGGGCGTTGGCACTATTGTTGGATATATATTTTCACCAAAAGAAATTGGCACAAATGTATCAGAGCGCGGTAAATTGAGTGTCGCAGAAATATGTAATCATAATGTGGGTGTTGTCTTGCTCATATTAATAGTCGGTATGCTCACGTATGGAATAGTCGCTTACCTGCTGCTCTTTATAAATGGCTTATCCTTGGGTATAGTAATGGCAAACATTACACTAGGAAATATTATTTTTACTTTAATACCATATAGTATATTTGAGTTAGCAGCATTTATAATTGCTGCATTTGCTAGTATAAATTTATCACGTCAGTTGCGACAAACAATCAAACAGAAAAACACATCCATTATGTGGCAATATGTGGGCTACGACAAATTATTTTTAGCCATCGTGTTTGTATTTTTGGGGAGCGCAGCAATTTTAGAGGTGCATATATGAAAAACCAAAGAAAATTTAAAATTTTTAGTTTACTTTTATTATTATTTGTAGCAATCACTGGATTGATATTTGGATTTATAGGATCCACCGAGTTATTGAGAAATGCTGATCAAATTAGAACGTCAGTGCAACTACCCGTAGCGTCTCAAATTGCAAGTAAAACCATGTGGGTGGCGATGTCTATGTGTGTTTTATATATTTTTATATTCAAAGAACGCAAACGCAATTTATTTTGGCTCCTACTTTCTTTTTTTGGCATAATCATTTTTTCGATTAAAAAATTAGTAGGTGAATGGCTATATGCAAAAGAAAATTAACATCACTATTCGACCGTTAAACAAATACAATTTGATTTTATCAATTATGATAATTGGCATTTCATATCACGAAAAAATTTATAATTTTATATTTCTATATTTTTTGTTTATGCTACCAGAAATCATAAAATCAATGGAAAAAACAATAAATTATTTTAAAAAATAGTGACAAGTGATACCCAATTATTTTATGCCGCACGTGCCGCGATATATTTATATTATGATTTTAAAGTGCCGTAAAATGCCATGTTACTACGCCTCCACATTTACTTACTCTTTGTAATTACATTAGGAATTGATATCATTTTCAAGTAAAAGTTTTATTATGTTAGAATTAAGTTAACTATTACTGGAGGAATTCATTTTGAAACTAATTTCATGGAACATTGACTCAATTAACGCTGCTGTTGAACATAAAAGTGCGCGTGGTGAAATGACTTGGTCGGTGCTTAATAATATTGCTGAAGCGACACCTGATGTTTTTGCTATTCAGGAAACCAAATTAAAAGCAACTGGATTAACCAAAAAGCAAGCCAATGCCATTGCTGAACTATTTCCTGACTATCACGTTTTTGTCAACCCGAGTTTAGCACGTTCGGGCTATTCTGGTACCATGGTATTGTCCCGTCAAGAACCTTTATCAGTTGATTTTCCAAAAATAGATGCGCCCGGCGATATGGACATGGAGGGGCGTGTGATCACACTCGAATTCGCCAATTTTTATGTTTCAACTGTTTATACCCCCAATTCCGGCAGCGAACTAGCGCGCTTAGATGATCGTGGTTTATGGGATGATCAATACCGACGCTATATCAGTTCATTAGACCAAAAGAAGCCAGTGATTTTCAGTGGTGACATGAACGTTGCCCATGAAGAAATTGACCTGAAAAATCCTAAAACTAATCACCATTCAGCCGGATTTACCGATCAGGAACGGGAAAAGTTTACAACATTATTGGGTGCTGGTTTCACAGATACGCTGAGAACGCTCAACCCTGATGTTCCAAGTATATACACTTGGTGGGCACAGATTAGCAAGACCAGCAAAATTAACAACTCTGGTTGGCGCATTGACTATTATCTCGTCAGCAACAGAATTGCTGATAAAGTCACCCAGTCAACTGTACTAGACACTGGTAAAAGACAAGATCACGCACCAATTCAATTGGAAATTGATTTACTTTAAAAACAACATGGTTTCTTCATGATTTAGTGCCAATATCGCCACATTATTGACGTATGATTAAGTTATTGGTGGAGGTGATTCTATGGATAAGAGACCAAATGTGAGTCGTATTGACGATATCTACATTCATGCTTACTATAACCATCACGATGCCGTAATCACAAAAAAAAGCAGCAAAGCCGCTTCTGTTTCTAGATTTAGTCTCGCTGTTATTCTGGGATTATCGTTGGCAATCGGGTGTCATACACTCATCACAATTTTTTTCTAAGCTATCCAATCTGGGATAGCTTATTTATTTTTCACAAATGATTTTAGTGCTGAATCACCAAATTGCTGGGATTCATATATTAAAATATTTGCCGCAGCCACTGCATCATCTAATGCATTATGGTGATGTTCAAGCGCAATACCCAAGTTTTCCGCCACTGTATTCAACTTATGGTTTTGAAAATTTGGAAATAGTTTGCGACTTGTTTGAACGGTGTCAAGTAACATATAATGTGGTTCAGGCAATCCGTAATAGTCTAACGTTCCTTTCAATACACCATTATCAAATGGTGCATTGTGCGCAACCACTAATTTATCTGCCGTAAAAAGTGGTGCAATTGTTGGCCAAATATCAGGAAATTGTGGTGCTTGTGCCACATCAACCTGATGAATACCGTGAATTTTCGTATTATAATGACTAAATGACGTTTCTGGTTTTATTAATGAATAGAATTGATCCACTATTTGATTATCTCTCACAACTGCTAAGGCAATCGATACTGCTGAGTGCTTTTCATGATTGGCTGTTTCAAAATCCATTGCAACAAAATTCATATTTCTAACTCCAAAACCATTTTTTGCAGCTGCGTCTGACGCCCATTTGGCAATGTCAAATTCACTTGCTTTCCTACTATTATAAAACCAAACTTCTCGTAAATATGTCTAGCTGGCAAATTGTCTACTTGCACGTCTAACCAGACCTGTTGCAAACCATTTGTTTGTGCCCAATAAAGTAATGCTGTCATCAATGATTGTCCTAAACCAGCGCCTTGAAATTGAGATAAAATAGCCATACCCACTTCACCATTTTCAATCGAGCCAATACCTACTGGGAAACGTAACGTCCCTTGTTCAGCAATCAGTAGCAAAGTGATAGCTGGCCCAACGTTTTCCTCGGGCACTACTTCTCCGTCTCGCATACTAGCTATCAAAAACGTATCCGTTTCCGTCATCAATTGTTGAATGAGTGCCTGCCATTGTGCCGCGTTTTCTAACCCAGCCACTTCCAAACTAAATGCAATCGGTTGGCTCATATCAAAGTTCATAACGCGTCCTCAAAATTAGCCAGTTGCCCAATACCATGGATGGTAATTTGACGTTGATCATCTTCATTAGTTCGCTGAAAGTTAAAATCAATACGATCATTGGGTAAAATATCAACCATATATTGCGGCCATTCAATCAAAGTAATACCGTCTGTCCCGATAAAATCTTCAAACCCTTGATTTTCAGCGCCCATTGTTTCTAAAGTATAGGCATCAAAATGATAAATCGGTGTTTCACCGGCCATATACGTATTCATGATGTTAAATGTTGGGCTCTTAACACGACCAGTGACACCTAAAGCACGAGCGAATCCTTGCGTGAAAGTTGTTTTGCCAGCACCAAGATCACCAGTCAAAGTTAATACCATACCGCGACGCACCAATTGGGCTACTTTTTGAGCCAATTCTTGTGTTTGCTGTGAATTGTTTGTGAGAAATTCTTTCATTCTTTCATTATAGCACGAGATAATTGGTATAATGATACTTAACAACTAAAAGGACCACTATCATGTATCGAGATGATTCATTAACATTACACACAGACGCCTATCAAATTAATATGATTTATACCTATTGGCAGCAAGGTATTGATCAAACACCTGTTGTCTTTGAAGCGTACTTTAGAAAAATGCCGTTTGACAATGGTTACGTTATTTTTGCCGGTTTAGAGCGAATTGTGACTATTCTAAAGCAACTCACTTTCAGTCAGAGTGACATTAACTATCTTCGTAGCTTAGATTTATATGATGATGCTTTCCTAGATTATTTGCAGAATTGGCATTTCACAGCAACTTTGCGTTCAGCCTACGAAGGTGAAGTGATGTTTAATCACGAACCCCTTTTCCAAGTTGAAGGGCCGCTGGTCGACGCGCAATTATTAGAGACACTTTTGCTCAATGTGGTCAATTTTCAAACACTGATTGCAACCAAAGCCGCTCGTATTGCTACTGTCACTGATGGTCAACCCTTGCTGGAATTTGGCACACGTCGCGCCCAAGAAATTGATGCAGCACTTTGGGGAACGCGTGCTGCCTTTATCGGTGGCTTTGATGCCACATCTAATGTTCGCGCCGGCAAATTATTCAATATTCCAATTTCTGGCACACATGCACACGCTTTAGTGCAAGCCTATCAAAATGATTACGACGCGTTTAAAGCTTACGCATCAACGCATAAAGACGTCGTTTTCTTAGTAGACACTTTTGACACACTCAAGTCCGGTGTCCCTAGTGCCATCAAAGTAGCGCAAGAATTTGGCAACCAAATCAATTTTCAAGGTGTCAGAATTGATTCAGGTGACATGGCTTATTTGTCTAAAATCATTCGGAAAATGCTGGATGAAGCTGGTTTTACATCAGCTAAAATATACGCGTCCAACGACTTGGACGAAAATACAATCTTAAACTTAAAAATGCAAGGTGCCAAAATAGATGTTTGGGGTGTCGGCACCAAACTGATCACTGCTTTTGATCAACCAGCTTTAGGTGCTGTTTACAAAATGGTTAGCTTCAACGGCAAAAATACGATCAAAATTTCCAACAATGTTGAAAAAGTATCGACCCCTGGCAAAAAACAAGTGTGGCGCATCACAGATCGACAAGACGGTAAATCCGAAGGCGATTATCTCACTTTTTCAAATGAAGATCCGCGTCAGCAAACGGATTTACATATGTTTGATCCTAATCACCCTGTTATTTCAAAAGACGTCCATGATTTCAACGCTGAACCTATGCTTCATGATATTTTTGTTAATGGCCAATTAATTTATGATTTGCCAGATATTAAGGCCGTTAAAACCTATGCGAAGCAATCGCTGGATAATTTGTGGGATGAGTATAAACGTGTGCTCAATCCTGAAACTTATCCAGTTGATTTATCACAAAGCTTATATGACGCCAAAATTGACTTAATCAACGAAACACGACAACACATTAAGGAGATGTCAAAATGAGACCCTTGCAAGCAAAAATGATTGCTGAATTGCACGTACAACCTATGATTGACGCCGACGCTGAGATTCGTCGATCAGTTGATTTTTTGAAACAGTATTTAACCCACTCAATATACACAAGCCTTGTTTTGGCAATTAGCGGTGGTCAAGATTCAACCCTTGCTGGCAAATTAGCCCAAATAGCGGTACAAGAGCTGCGTGATACAACTGGTGATGATTATAAATTTGTCGCCATTCGCCAGCCTTATGGCAAGCAACGTGATGAAGATGATGCTCAAGCTGCCCTAACATTTATCCAACCTGATGCCATCGTCACCACTGACATTCAACCCGCCACAGACGCCATGACTACCGCTTTACGTGCTGGTGGGCTAACCATTGATGATATGAGTCGGGGGTCAATTAAGCCAAAAATGCGCATGATTGCACAGTATGCTGTTGCTCGTGAGCACAACGGTATTGTTGTGGGAACTGATCACGCCGCTGAAGCCTTTGCAGGCTTTTTCACCAAATATGGTGATGGCGGCACAGATATCAACCCGCTCTGGCGCCTCAACAAACGACAAGGTCGCCAATTATTAGTGGCCCTCGACGCGCCAGCGCATCTATATGATAAAGTGCCAACTGCAGATTTGGAGGATGATCGACCACAGTTACCAGATGAAGTTGCACTCGGCGTCAGCTATCAGGCTATCGATAATTATTTGGAGGGTCGAGACGTCTCAGAACAAGACGCCACTCAAATTGAGTCACTTTACTTGGCGAGTCAACAAAAACGCCATGAGCCAATCACAATTTACGACACATGGTTTTATTA
Organism: Leuconostoc pseudomesenteroides KCTC 3652; assembly: GCF_014634745.1. Classification (GTDB taxonomy): domain Bacteria; phylum Bacillota; class Bacilli; order Lactobacillales; family Lactobacillaceae; genus Leuconostoc; species Leuconostoc pseudomesenteroides. The sequence continues at coordinate 88,623 of NZ_BMBP01000005.1, read as the reverse complement.
ATCAACTAATAGATCACCGTAACGCAATTGCCCAACGTAATTGAGTTGCGGTGTTTTTGATAGATCATGTGGATTAGTGCCAGGTTGATTAAGGGGCACTGCAACACCTAATTTTTGGTAATAGTTTAGCCAATAATTTGAGATTGGCTGCTGGTCATCACCAAATTGCATCGGTTGTTGCGGTATCGTCAACACATTTGCAAATGCTAACTGCACCAATTGTGAACAATATAAGCCATCATCATTAGGATAAAACGAAAAATTATAGGGTCGATTCTGATAGGACATTGCCTGTGAAATCACTTGTGACTGTTGCGTTTCCGTCAAGCTAGCTCGATAAATATCTGCAACGTTAACTTCTTCGAAGAAATCACGTATTCGTTGAATTGCTACACCATGTTTTGGTGAGGCATCAATTATTTGGTGCGCATTAATCACAATTGCAACATGAACATAATTGCCCGTTGAGGTCGCTATTGCCTCATCAAGTGCTTCATGATTGTTTGGAATGAATAGTAGATCAGCTGTCTGTAATGTCATAAAGATAGTTTACCATGTACGACCAACAAAAAATACCAAGCATATAGCTTGGTATTTTCACTTTTTTTAATTTGTAGCAGCTTCTTCAGCAGCGGCAGCATTTTCAGCTTCTTGCTTCTGTAGCATCTTGTCATACTTCAAAGCAAATGGGAAGTACATTGCTGTTGACATTGCAATTAAGATTGCTTGCCAGATAGCAAATTGCCAACCACCAGCCAAAAGTCCAGAAATAATTGGTGGTGTTGTCCAAGGTACACCGACACCATTTAGTGGTGGCACAATACCAAAGTAGATAATTGCGTAAGTTCCAACGGCAGCAATAACTGGCGTGAGGAAGAATGGAATAGCCAAGAATGGATTCAAGACCATTGGAATACCAAACAAGAATGGTTCGTTAATATTGAACAAGCCAGGAATAAATTCAATTTTTCCAAGTGTCTTCAATTGAACTGAACGAGCACGTACCAGTGTGAAGACCACCAAACCAATCGTCATACCTGATCCAGTCATGTTAATGAAATTATTCAAGAATTCGTTTGTAACAATATGAACTGATGGGTTTGACAATGTCAATTCACCAGCCTTACGTGCTACCATGTTGTCAAATGAGTTAGGAATTAAGAAAGCACCTGAGATAGCACCAACGATAATACCGCCATGGACACCAAAGAACCAGAAGAATGTGACCAAGAATGCCAGCAAAAGAACTGCCGGGAATGAATCTGACATCCCCTGAAGTGGTGTTTGAATAACTTGATAAATCCAATCTAGTGCATCTGTATGGAATACATACTTGAAGATGGCAAAGATTGCAGTAGATACTGTCACGACTACAAAAGCTGGAATCATGGCTGTGAACTGTCCCGCAACGTTTGCAGGTACTTGTTCAGGCAAAGTTACCTTCCAACCTGCCTTAATCATTGCTGAGTAAGACCAACCAACTAGCAAACCAACAATAATAGCAGCAATCATACCTTGCCCGCCCATGTTGGCTGTATTCAAAACGCCGGCCACTGGACTGCTCAACAATTCTTGTACAGCATGTGGCAACTTATCAATATTCTTGTAGGCTGCTTCATTGACAGGGTTCGGCACCGACATGGTTTGTAGCAATAGAAATGCTACTAATGCGGTGAACCCAGCAGGCAAGGCCTCTTGCCCTTCATCACGTACATAAACATACGCAATACCAACGACTGTGAAAATTGAAATCATACCAAAGCTAGCATTGTTAGCCTGAGCAAACACCGCCGACCAACCATGATCCGCCAGCCATGTGGCAACTGGTACATACGGTACGTTAGCCAAAATCAGAAAGACAGATCCAATAATAATAAATGGCAAACTATACACCATACCATTTTTCAACGCTGTAACTGCTTTAGTGTTGATAAACTTCATGATAGGTGGCATTAATTTGTCAGTTACCCAACTACTCTTTGCACTATTCTGCATAAGTATTTCTCCTTTTGTAAACTCCCTGTTTACGTAATTCCGCTTTTTGTAAGCGGTTACACTAATATCATAACCCATTATTTGAAAATGTCAACACTTTTTTGTAAACGGTTACAACTTATGAAAGAAATGACTTAATGTACTTTTTTAGTATGCAGGATAAATGTTGCAAAACAGTGAATTAACAAGGATTTAATTGTGAATTTTTCGGGGTAATTGTGTTTGTTGTTTGAATATTCCAACTTAATATTATTATCATAATTAAAAAATTATACTTGCTTCGTTTTCATTTCATTTACATTGGGATAATAAGATTTGAAAACTTCATAAGCGCCAATTAAATTTGCCGAATTACCAAATTGAGCAGCTTTAATGTTGACAGGCATATCAGTAATATGTCCTTTGACGTCAGCAATTAAAATTGACACGCGTTGATTTAATTCGTTTAAAATATCGGCATTTTGTGAAAGTCCCCCACCAATCACAATGATGTCTGGATCAACAATGAACATCAGATTAAAAATACCACGAGCCAGACTGTCTAATTGGCGGGACACATTTATTTTTGCCACGCCATCACCCTTTTCTGCCAAGTCATACAACTCTTTCCCAGACAGCGAAGTATCGTGTCTCACGTTGTAACGTCTAGCCATTTCAACCGCCGAAGCTTTGACACTCCACTGGGAGTTAACGCCATCAAAAAAGCTATAGCCAAACTCGCCACCATAACCATGTGCGCCACGCACGAGTTGCCCATTCAGATAAACAGCGCCACCCACACCTGTGCCAACGACCACAAATATTGCTGAATTTGCCCCAGCAGCAACACCTTGTTTGACTTCTGCTAAACCCGCGGCGTTAGCATCATTTTCAATTGTGACAGGCGCCTTGAATAGCTTTTCCAAAGTATCGACAATGGGAAAATGATGAATGTAAGGTACTGCTGAGTTGCCACTAATGAACCCATCTTTAAATTTCACAACCCCCGGAGCACTGATTGCCACGCCCTCAATATTAGTGAAATTTTGCGCGACATCACGCAATTGATTCACCATTTCATCCCAAGTTTTAGGCGTCTCAAAGGATGAAATTTTACCCAAATTGCCATCTGTAACGGCGGCATATTTCACACTAGTCCCACCAATATCTATTGTTAAAATCATGTTGTCTTCCTCCGAATGAAAAAGCAGCCGAAGCTGCCGATTATAAATAAACGTTATTGCAAAACTTTTGTAGTGCTGTCACCAAATAAAATTGTTCATTGATATAAAACAAAACATATACAAAATCTAATTTACCATGATCCTCATTTGACAATGAAAGTGACTGATCATGGTGCCCTATGCTTTAACTGTTAAAACCATTAGACTTAAATACGTCACGCAAGTAATCAAACGACGCTTTCTTTGAACGGCTCATGTCACGTTCCTCTTCATTAGTCCGATTAACGTAAACAGCACCATAACGTTTGTTCATATCACCACTCGAGCTAGGAATATCAATCAATCCCCAGCCAAGATAGCCGATAACGTTGGTTCCATCTTCAATCATAGCTTGCTTCATCGCGTCAATGTGATCACGGTGATATTGAATACGATAATCATCTTGAATCATCTGATCATCAGTCATTTCTTCACGCCAACCCAAACCGTTTTCAACAGGAAAGACCGGTAACTGATAGCGAGAATAAATTGATGTTAAGGCGTTTCTAAAACCCAAAGGATCAATCGTCCATGACCATTCATTTGCTGTTAAATAAGGGTTTTTTTCATTGGCAATATCTAAATAGCGATTTGGTGCTGTGCCATCTGGAATTTTATCCGCATTCAACATGTCTGTCCGATAATAACTAAACGCTATAAAATCACTGGTTTGCTTTGATAATACTGCGTCATCCTTAGGTTGATAGTCCATATCAATATTGTGCGTTGCCACAAAGGCTAACACTTCCGGCAAATAGTGGCCAGCCGTAAACATCGTTAGCAAGTTATCATTCAAAAATGTGTCAACGCGACGAGCTGCAAAAACGTCAGTTGGTTTAGATGTGGCTGGATACGTCACTTGATACGCCAACATACCACCAATTTTTAACTGATTAAACTGTTCATGCACAAAATTTGCGACATGCGCATGCGCCAACATTGTATGATGAAAAATTTGATAGAGATTGTCTAACGACTGTTCTGCATTGATGGCACCACCAATATCATAAGCCATATTTGTAAAATATAGATTGTGCTCATTAAATGTCAGCCAATACGTCACCCGATCAGCAAAACGGCTAATGATTTCCTTGGCATAACGCACATAAGCGTCGACAACGTGGCGACTCAAAAAACCATTATATTTCTCTGCGAGCGCCAGTGGCATATCAAAATGGTACAGCGCTATCATTGGCTGAATCCCACGTGCCTGCAAGGCGTCAATCATATCTGAATAAAACTGAATGCCCGCCTCGTTGAACTCACCATCACCATCTGGGACGACGCGTGCCCAAGAAATTTCAAAGCGATACATATTGACGCCCATTTCAGCCATCAGATCAAAGTCTTCAGGATAACGGTGGTACTCGTCAATCGTTTTTTCCCAAGTTGTCTCTTTCTTCAAATCGTACGTGGATTTGCCACGTACGCCTTGAAATCCCTCAGTTTGCATACTTGATGTCGAGTTTCCCCAGAAAAAGCCGGTCGGCATTGTTGTCATAAATTTTCCCCTTGTGTTTTAATTACATTTTGATACCAATTGAAACTATCTTTCTTTAAGCGCTTACCACTGCCATGCCCCTCATCATCTAGATCGACGTAAATGTAGCCATAGCGCTTACTCATCTCACCCGTACCAGCTGAGACAATATCAATTGGTCCCCATGACAAGTAGCCAATCAAGTTCACACCATCAATAATGGTAGCCTTTTCCGCTTCAGCGATATGTGCACTCAGATAAGCAATACGATAATCATCATGAATACTGCCGTCTGCTGTCACGGTATCATAGGCACCAAAACCATTTTCCACGATCATAATAGGCAAATTTGGATACAAATTATTCAGTTGATTTAATGTGTAGCGCAATCCCTCAGGATCAATTGTCCATCCCCAATCAGACGCGGGAATCAGTGTGTTTTTAACACTTTCAATACTACTTGGATCATCTAATGCTGGTGTTTTACCATCAGCTGCTTTAACCGCAAAGGTCGCATAATAGGAAATACTCAAATAATCAACAGTACCCTCTTTTAAAATTTGTCGATCCTCATCTGTAATATCTGAACGATAACCAGTTCGCTCAAATAAAGCTTCCAACTCTGATGGATATGCCCCACGAATATGCACATCACTAAACCACTTGCGCAATTGTTCAGCTTTCTGAGCTGCTAACATATCTGTTGGTAATGGCGTAGCTGGATAAATTGGTGACACATTTAGCATCGCACCAATTTGGAAGTCCGGATTAATTTGGTGCGCAAGTTGTACCACTTTGGCACTAGCTACTAATTCATAATGGCCAGCTTGGTACATATCTGCCATACGTTCTGCGATTGTGGCCGTTTCGTCATACCGCAAACCAGAATTTGTCCAAACAAGAAAATCTTGTACCGTTGATGCTTCACTAATATTAGCTTGGTTAGATATTTCATTATGCGTAATCCAATATTTAACTTTATTGCGATAACGCTTAAGAACCGTCTCTGAGTATTTTACGAAAAAGTCAATCAACCGACGATTGCGCCAACCGCCATATTCCGTTACCAAATGGTAAGGCATTTCAAAGTGGTTGAGTGTGATGACGGGTTCAATACCAAGACGATTCATCTCATCGAACATGTCATCGTAAAACTGAAGCCCAGCTTCATTGGGTTCTACATCATCACCATTTGGAAAGATTCTTGTCCAGGCAATAGATGTTCGGAAAGCTTTGAACCCCATTTCTGCCATCAATGCCAAATCTTCTTTGTAAGTGTCATGAAAATAAATGCCGTGATGATTGGGGTAATTTTCCCCTGCAATCACGCCATCAGTTATGGTTCGGGGTGTCGTGGCATTGCCGGCAGTCAATACATCGGCAATCGAAACGCCTTTACCATCAACGTCCCAAGCACCCTCAGCTTGGTGAGCAGCAATCGCACCGCCCCAGAGAAAATCTTTTGGCATTTTTAATCCTGTCATGTTTAATTCTCCTATGTTTAGTCACTATTTAACTATAATTGTAAGCGTTTACATTACAAAACACAAGAATGTCCTAAAAGTCGTTACTTTTTGAACTAAAAAAGAACTAACCTGTGTTAGTTCTTTAATGCTGCTAGAAATGCTTCTTTTAACCCTTCATTATCATCCGGTGTCCCTAAGGCAATACGAATCCACTCGGAATTTAAGCGATCGTTGACTTGATAGCCCAATTGCAACAACGCTTGACCGACTTTCTTAGTTTCACCCACTTTAATCCAAATGAAATTGGCCTGTGACTCATAAAATGTGAGCCCCTCATCACGTAAAAAATTTTGGAATTTGGTTCGTTCGGATTGAAACGCTGCCACGTTTTTTGCCAAATAATCTTGATCCAAAATGGCAGCCGTACCACCAACAATTTGGTAAGTTGACAAATTATATGGTAAGCGCACGGCTTGCATCGCTGTATATAGCGGATCCTGCATGATACCATAGCCAATGCGCAAATTAGCTAATCCATAGGCTTTAGACAACGTGCGTAGTACAACCAAATTTTTATATTGTGAGACAAGTGGTGCCACTGTAGCATCTGGTTCATCCACAAAATCATAATAAGCTTCATCAACAACTAGTGTCACCGTGCTTGGTAATTTTGTCAAAAATGCTTCAATATCGACGGCTTTTTCAAAAACACCTGTTGGATTATTGGGATTGGCCAACCAAATCATCGTTGTTTGATCAGTGATAGCAGCTAACATGGCCTCAAAATCAACATGCCCATCGTCTGGTTTAACTGGAACTTTCACTGTTGTCGCTTGTTCAATTTCGGCGTGGAGTGCATACTCACCAAATGTTGGGTCTGGCACAATCATTTCAGATTCTGGTGTCAAAATGGTACGTGTCAACAGCTGAATGAGTTCGTCAGCACCTACCCCAAATACTAAGTTTTCAGGATTAACTTGTGTTAAGTCTGCTACTGCTTCACGCAAAGGCGTTGCTTGACCATCAGGGTAATAGCCTAACACATCATCAGACACCGCGCGCACAGCCTCTCCGACTTTTGGTGATGGTCCATAAACTGATTCATTAGCCGACAGACGTGCTAGATGTTGTAACCCATACTTGGCTTTAACCACTTCTTCTGGTAGTTCCGCTTGATAAGCCGCTAGCTTTTTAACTGTTTCCTTCATTTTTGCTCATCTCCTCGCCAATCTTGGCGTTCATGCAACTGAGATTGTTGGCCAATGCGCGACCCCAGTTCGTCCTTAATATCATCAAGTGTAACATTTTTTTCAACTAAGAGAACAATTAGATGAAAAAATAAATCCGCCGTTTCATAAATTAGTTCATCGTTATTATTTTTAGCGCCTAGAATGACCTCTGTTGATTCTTCACCAACTTTTTTTAAAATTTTATCGAGTCCTTTTTGGTATAAATAATCTGTATAAGAACCTTCTTGTGGGTTATTTTTACGCGCCAAGGCTGCTGCGTAGAGCGCTTCAATTGATTGTTGTGCCATATTCCATTCCTTCCCAACTATACGCTAACATCTGCAACCGGATTGAAAAAACATGAATACGCGCCAGTATGACAGGCTGGGCCGTTCGGTTCAACCTCGACTAATAGTGTATCTCTGTCGCAATCCAATGACATACTGATAACGCGCTGTGTATTGCCACTAGTCGCACCTTTGTGCCACAGGGTTTGGCGCTCACGCGACCAAAACCATGTTTCCATTGTTGTTTTAGTTAATTGGTAACTCGTTTCGTTCATGTAAGCCAACATTAATACAGCCTTGGTTTTGATGTCAACCACCACTGCCGGAATGAGACCGTCTTGCCCTTGTTTTTTAAAATCTGGTGCAATTATTGTCATATACGTATTGCCACTCCTTCTTGTTTTAATGTTTGCTTGAGTTGCGGTAACGCAATTTCACCGAGATGAAAAACCGAAGCCGCTAAGGCTGCATCAACCGTGGTTTGTGTTAAAAGTGCCGTAAAATCTTCAATTTTTCCAGCACCACCTGAAGCAATAATTGGCACTGACACAACCTCAGTTAATTGTTGATACAAATCAATGTCATAACCATTTTTTGTACCATCAGCATCCATGCTAGTGACTAATAGTTCACCTGCACCAAGTGCGACCATCTCTTTGGCCCATGAAATGGCATTTAACCCAGTAGGTTGTGTCCCACCCGCAACATAAACTTGATAAAATTTTGATTTGGGCTCCCATTTCACGTCAATGGCACCGACAATCGCTTGTGACCCAAAAATGGCTGCTCCTTTCGTAATGAGTTCAGGTTGCTTAACCGCTGCTGAATTGACAAATATTTTATCAGCGCCTGCTTTGATGAGACGCGTCATATCTTGCGTGGAACGAATACCGCCACCCACTGTCAGTGGAATAAATACTACTGATGAAATCGCATTGACAATGGTCATCATCGTATCGCGTTCTTCCAAAGTAGCCGTGATATCTAGCAAAACCAGTTCATCAGCACCCGCTTGTTCATAAGCTTTAGCAACTGTCACTGGATCACCAACACTGCGTAGATTTTCAAATTGAACGCCCTTAACAACTTGTCCATTTTTAATGTCTAAAGCTGGGACAATTCGTTTGGCTAAAGTCATTTCATCACCTCCTTGAGTGCTGGGAGTGTCACGTCGCCGTCATATAGCGCACGACCAACAATAATATCTTTGATACCAGCTGTTTGCAAATCCTCTATGTCCTTTATCGTACTAATGCCGCCACTAGCAATGATATTTGTTTCAGGAAATTTTTGTTGTAATCGTGACAATAATGCAATGTTTGGACCACTAAGCGTGCCATCACGTTCAATGTCGGTCACGATAAAATTAATCACACCAACTGTTTGCATTGCCTGAATGATTTCAGAAAATGTCGTGCTTGATGCGGTCAACCAGCCGTCTGTTGCTACTTGTTCCTGACGACCATCAACACCAACGACAATGCTTTCCGCTCCAAATCGCGCCACTGCTTCTGTCACTAATTCAGGATGAGTCAAAGCTGCTGAACCAATAATCACGCGATTAATGCCTAATGATAAGTATTGTTGAATTTGCGCCAAACTTCGAATACCACCACCGAGTTCAATAAATAGTGTCGTATTTTGTCGCAGAGCTGTAATGATATCAAGATTAATTGGTCTGCCTGACTTAGCACCATCCAAATCTACCAAATGTAAATGCGTTAAACCGGCTGCTTGAATTTGTTGCGCTTGTGTAATCGGATTTGAATTAATTACAGTCTCCTGATTGTAATTTCCTTGATAAAGCCGCACTGATTGTCCGTTTCTGAGATCAATTGCTGGAAAAATCATTTATCGTCCACCATTTCTTTAAAACTCTGCCACACTAGCAGGCCGTCTTTACCCGATTTTTCTGGATGAAATTGCGCGCCAATAACATTACCCGAATCATTAACCACGACACTTGGAATTTCAATCTGACCGTAATCAACCGTTGCCGCAATATATTTTGGTGCGGTTTGGACATAGAAGCTATGAACAAAGTAAGTGTAGGTATCGTTTAAAGTTGACGTGATGGGATTTAACTGACGAACTTGGTTTTGATTCCAACCCATTTGTGGGACTTTATAGCCTTGTTGTTGGGGTAAAGTGACGACATCTCCCGGAATAATGCCAAGTCCTGCTGTTTCACCAAATTCAGTTGATCGTTCAAATAATAACTGCATCCCCAGACAAACACCTAATAACGGCTTGCCAGATTTTGCGTATGCTTGCAGTGGTCCAATTAGGTGTCGTTCTTTTAAAGCCGACATAGCAGCACCATACGCACCAACACCCGGCAAGACTACCCCATCTGCAGCCAAAATTTCAGATGAATCATGTGATAATTTAGCAGATAGTCCTGTGCTAGCAATGGCTTTCATCACATTGGCAATGTTGCCCGCACCATAATCAATAATAATAATTGTCATTTGTCATCTCCTAACGACGTTATTTGTTGGCTTAATTTTCAGATACGACCTTTAGTCGAATTAACGCCCTGAATGTCAGGATTAACTGTCACTGCCTGTCGCATTGCTCGACCAGCCGCTTTAAAAATACTTTCGATTTTATGATGGGTATTACGACCATACAAAACTGAAATATGCACATTTGCTTGCGCCGCATTGGCAAAACCCTGCCAGAAGTCCTCAACGACTTCCGTTTCAAAGTCGCCTAGATGTGGCGCTGTTAACTCTGCTTGAAAAACAAGATAAGCACGACCGGACAAATCAATCACAACCCGAGATAAGGTTTCATCCATCGGCACAAACTGCGCGCCATAACGTTCAATGCCAATTTTGTCGCCAAGTGCCTTGACAAAAGCCTCGCCTAATACAATACCGATATCTTCGGTTGTATGGTGACTGTCAACATTTAAATCACCTTTAGCATCAACAGACAACCCGAAGCGACCATGTTTAGCAAATAAGGTCAGCATGTGATCAAGATAGCCAATGCCTGTGTCAATATTGATGATTGATTGATCATCTAAATTAAGATTAACAGCAATTTGTGTTTCAAATGTTTCGCGTTTTATCATAGCCTGTCTTGTCATGTTATTTTCCTCGACTTTCAATCGCTCTAGCGTGACCTTCCAGTCCCTCGATTCGTGCTAAAGCAGTCACATCATTGGCGTCCTCTGCCAATGCAGCAGCATTATATTGTAGATACTGAATTCGCTTTTGAAAATCCCAAACACCTAGTGCAGAACTGAAGCGAGCTGTACCGCCAGTTGGTAAAATATGATTTGGCCCCGCAAGGTAATCACCGAGCGGTTCTGATGCGTATTTGCCCAAAAAGACAGAACCAGCGTTTTGTATTTTGGCCATATAATCATAAGCATTCGCCAACTGGATTTCCAAATGTTCTGGTGCGACTGCATTCATCAATTCAATCATGTCATCAATCGTGTCAACAAGGTAAATGTATCCGTTTTTATCAATAGCACTTCTAGCAATCGCTTCACGTGGCAGAGTTTCAAGTTGTTGTTCAACAGCCGTCGACACTGCCGTCGCCAAATTGGATGAGTCTGTAATCAAAATTGCTCTCGCATTCACATCGTGTTCCGCTTGGGACAACAAGTCAGCAGCCACGTCTTCTGCTCTTGCCGTATCATCAGCCAAAATACCAATTTCTGATGGACCAGCAATCATATCTATGTCTACTTGTCCATATACTGCTCGCTTAGCTGCAGCAACATAAGCATTGCCGGGTCCGGTAATTTTATCCACTTGTGGTACTGTTTCAGTACCATAAGCTAAAGCAGCAATTGCTTGTGCACCACCAATTTGATAAATATTATCAACACCAGCAATTTTTGCTGCCGCCAAAACAGCAGGATTTAAGCCTTCAGGTTGTGGTGGCGTAACCATGACGATATTGTCAACTCCGGCAATTTTAGCAGGAATAGCATTCATTAAAACTGAAGATGGGTAAGCAGCTGTGCCACCCGGTACATAAATCCCCACAGCTGAGAGCGGCGTCACCTTAGTACCACGAATCACACCAGAACGTGCCGTGTCTTCAAAAGACTGTGCTACTTCTAACTGGTGAAATGATGTAATATTAGCGGCTGCTTTTTTAAGCGCTGCGATAACTCTATCTGGGACTTGGGCAATTGCAGAATCAATATCTGATTCAGAGACTTTAAAGTTATTCAATGCCACCCCATCAAAACGGACACTATAATCTCTTAAAGCCTCATCCCCCCTTTGACGAACGTCAGATATAATGTTTGCCACACTAATTGCCACTTGCGGGTTAGTGGTTTGTGCCGTTTGTTGACGAATTTGTGTTTTGATTGCTGACAAAGATTCATTTTTGATAATTTTCATTTGTTAGTCGCTTCTTTCAATAGTTTGGTCAAATTTTGAATGACTTGTGTGAGTTCTGTTTGATAACGTAACAAGGCGCCGGCTCGGACTAGCATGTGCGTTGAGACTTCACCAACAATATCATGAACTTGCAAATGGTTTTCTCGCAACGTATTACCTGTTTGTGTAATATCAATAATGGCATCAGCTAATCCTGTTAATGGTCCCAGTTCGACTGAGCCTTCTAGTTTAATCAAGGCAACGTCTTCGCCACGATCGGTAAAATATTTAGTGGCAACTTTTGGATACTTCGTCGCGATGCGTTGTCGCCGTTGCAAATTAAGTTGAAAATCCGCTGGGGCTGCCACGACGAATTGTGCGCGTCCTGTCTTCAAATCTAATACATCATAATGACTTTGTCGTTGTTCAGCAATGGTGTCTGAACCAACAATGCCAACGTCGCCAATGCCTCGGTCCAAATATTTAACGACATCATTGGGTTTAACTAAAATAAAACGGTAACGACCATCAGCGGTGTCAAAGATGAGTTTTCGTTCAGGGTTATCTAACGGCGTCGTATCAATGCCTGCAGCTTTCAAAAGCGGACGCACATCTTTTTCAACCCGTCCTTTGCCAAGTACCATCACAATTGGTTGGCTAGTGGTTAAATCGTAGGCACTTTGTTCCCAATCAGCTTGAATTGTTTCAATGTTTAGACCAATACCTACTGCCGGTAATAACTTTTTTTGAAAGTTTTCTAGTAAACGATCATAGCGCCCACCGCTAAACAGATAACGACCCAATGTTGGGATAAATCCTCGGATTATTGTCCCCGTATAGTAGGGTTGTGGTGATGCCGCTGCTAAATCAACAGTGACTTTGACATTGGGATAGTATTGATGTGCATGGTTAGCTAGGCGTAACCAGCCTTGCGTAATCGTTGCCACAGCGGTCATGTGCTGTAATTGCCACATCACATTTTCACCGTCTTCGCCATAAGATAACGGCCACTCATTGAGAAATTCTGGAAAATCAACAATCTCAGCCCTTAATTTTTCAAATTCGGAGACATTTTTTTGTTCGATGGCCCGTTTCAATGCTCGATGTAATTCACCGTCTAGTTGTAACGTGTCCAAAATAATATCAATTAAGCGTGCATCACTTAACACCACTTGAACATCAGTGATATTGAACTTTTTTGCAAAATTCAACATAATATCTAGCGCTTGAATTTCTGCTTCAAAGCTATCATCACCAATTAATTCAATTCCTGCCTGCGTTTCTTGATTGTACTCACCCGATAAGTAATCGGTACGTCGAAACACGTCACCAATATAATATAATTGCGACATATCATTTTCTTGCTGGTGAGAAGACAAAAATCGTGCGACCGGCAAGGTCAAATCTGGTCTTAGGATTAAATTATCGCCGGCTTGATCGTACAAATGAAAAATGTTTTGATCACGATATTGTTCAAAAGTGCTTTCTTTTTCAATGAACGGCGTATTAATTGGCATAAAGCCTTTCTCATTTAGCACATTACTGATCAATGATGTAATTTTCTGTTTTTGCTTAAGTCGTTCACCAAATTCATCACGTGAACCGCCAGCTAATACTTTATTCATGTCTTACTCCTACCACTTCGCTAAAAAAACGCCCTTACAAACTAAAAGTTTTTAGTTTGCAAGGACGCTTTCACGTGTTCCCACCTTGATTCTCCTTTTGTTTGCACAAAAGAACTCATTCACCTGCAATCACAGGCGTACTTGGTATCGGAAATATCCGGAACAATTTTTGATTGTTCAGCTCGTTGGTGTGTTTTCATTAAGGTCACAGGCGCTCATCTCAATGCGTTAGCTTAAGCGCTTCCTGTACTGCGAAAATTTAATTACTTTTCCAACTTCAGCGAATTATTTATTAGATTAGTTTAATTATAGCGTCATTTTTTTATTTGTCAACACTTATATTTTCTAAAAATTCTGCCATTTCAGAAAAATGTAAACCCAAAGCATCAACACTGTGTGCATCAGAACCATAAACCAAGGGCAATCCAAGTTGATGTGCTTCCGCTACAATATCAAATGTAGGATAACTTTCGCCATTAAAAGGTTTACTAAAACCAGCGGCATTAAAATCTAATTCATAGCCTTTTTCTAAAATCAATGTCAACAGCTCAGTAATTTGACGGTGAACACTATCATCAAATGGTGGCAAATCAAAATATTTTTGATACTTGCGAATCAATGTGATATGTCCGATTCGCACCGGAACATCTAATCCCGTCTCAAAATTAACACTCTGTTTAACCGCGTCAAAATATTTTGCAAACAATACTTGCGGCATCAGTAATTCAGTTGCAAAATATTGCGACAGAGTCTCTGGCTCGTAGTCAATTGGTATAAGATTGCCATGGCGATCTGGTAAAAAATGAACCGACAGTACAATTTCATCAATCCAATCATTATGTTGTTGCAAAAATTGTTTTGTTTCCGGTTCATATCCGAGCAAATAATCTACTTCAAAACCACGTTTAATGTTTATTTGGTTGCCATATTTTTCTTGTACATGTGCCACCTGATTTTGATAATCCTCAAGTTCAGATAATGCCATAGCTGAACTATCGCGCGATTCTTTGGGCCCCACAAAATTAGCTAAAAACTTCTCAGGTAAAGGCGCATGTTCTGTGACAACATAAGTGTCAAAACCTAAAACAATTGCGCGTTCAATATACGCGTCGAGTACCTCTTGGCTACCATGATGTGAATACATCGTGTGCGTGTGACCATCTTTTTTCTGCATTATCAGGACTCCTTTTTGCCATTCATCTTAACATAAACGACAATAAAAAAACACGCTAAAGCGTGCCTTAAGCAATGACAGATAATATTTTTTTCAACACGCCATCATGATCATTGTCGTCTTCTGTGACATCAAAATCATGTTTGAACAATTCTGTGTCACTATTCTTCATTGCCACTGGATGACCAACGTACTCTAACATTTCTAAGTCGTTTAAGCCATCACCAAAGGCCATGATTTCTTCAGGCAACACATCCAAACTGTCCGCTATAAATGTGAGTGCGTTTGCTTTGTTAACCTCAGGATTAACAATATCAACAGCACCATAGCCCGATGTTGTCACATGCACTTGGTTACCCAAAACCTGTTTGACCTCACGCATGAATTGATCTTCCACATCAGAAATGACTGTTGACACTTTTAAAATTGGCGCATCAATTTCCGCTAGCGTGTCAATCAGATGGATATCTTGAAAATACGCTGATGCTAATTTAAACGTATCAGCGATCGCTGCTTGAGATTTTAACATAAAAGTTTGAGATTGACCGGTGAAAGCCAAACCAACAAAGATATGATCATGATATCCCTCAGCAATTCTCACGATAGTTTCTAAAGCTGACGGTGACACAGATTTTTCATTTTGAACACGACCATTCAGCATAACTTCGGCGCCATTGTTAGCAATGGTTTGATATTGACCAGCAAAGTTTTTGAAATAAGTCATCACTTTTTGCATATGATTCCCTGTTGCCACAACGAATTGCATGTCTTTTTCAGCCATAATATCTAGCACTTGCTGAAAAAGTGGCTCATTGAAGGTTTTATCGGCACGCAAGAATGTTGCGTCAAGGTCGGATGCAATTAATTTCAATGTCATGTTCACTTTTCTCCTTAAAATGTCGACTATCGCTTTAACTTCGAATTTATCGTTGTACCCACCACCACAAAAATCTGATGAGCCCAAACACAATCAAACCAGCAAACGCTGCCAAAATGACAGCCATGATGATTGACTGCCAGTGGTTGTCTGGCATATTAAGCAAGTTAGCGCTTAACATGACTACAAACACAAAAATTGGTAAAATACGCTCTAAACTTTTCATTACTTACGACCGCGCTTCTTCTTAGCTTTTTGTAATCGGCGCGCCGCTTGCTTAATTGCAAAATTTTGAACTTTCTGACCAAAGTTACCTTTTGGCATGCCACCGCCCATGCCACCCATCATAGATGACATGTCCATACCAGAACCACCCATCATTTTATCAATACCACCAAAATTACCATTTGTGGCTTGATTCATCATTTTACGCATTTGATCAAATTGCTTAATCATGCGGTTGACTTCCACAATTGGTCGTCCTGCACCAGCAGCCAAACGACGACGGCGCGAAGGATTGATTAAATCAGGATTTTCACGTTCTTGAGGTGTCATTGAACCAACAATAGCCTCTAAATGGGCAAATTGTTTGGCATCAATGTTAACATTCGCCAATGCTGGATTGTTCGCCATTCCCGGAATCATTTTTAACAAATCTTCCATTGGTCCCATACTTTGAACTTGCTTGAGTTGCGCCACAAAATCGTTGAAATCAAACGTATTTTGTCGCATTTTTTCAAGTTGCTTTTCTTGGGCTTCAGCATCAAAGTCACGTTGTGCTTTTTCAATCAGCGTCAGCACATCACCCATGCCCAAAATACGAGATGCCATACGATCGGGATAGAAAACATCCAAATCAGTTGGCTTTTCACCTTGACCAACAAACTTAATTGGTTTACCGGTTACGTCACGAATTGACAAGGCAGCACCACCACGTGTGTCACCATCAAGTTTAGTCAGGACAACACCAGTTAAGTCAAGTGACGCTGAAAATCCCTTAGCTGTTTCAGCAGCATTTTGTCCAGTCATTGCATCAACTGTCAACAAAATCTCATCTGGCTTAGCAATCTCTGCAATATCTTTCAACTCTTGCATCAATTCTTCATCAATTTGTAAACGACCAGCTGTATCAATAAAGACATAGTCATTTTTATTCTCAGCCGCCTTAGCCAAACCAGCGCGGACAATATCGCGAGGATTAACATCCGTCCCCATTGAAAATACGGGAATTTCAAGATCGCGCCCCAAAATTTCCAATTGATCAATGGCAGCTGGTCGATAAATGTCGGCTGCAATCAAAAGTGGACGGGCTTTTTCTTCATTCTTTAATTTATAAGCTAACTTAGCAACTGTGGTTGTTTTACCAGCACCTTGCAGGCCAGCCATCATAATAATTGTTGGAATTTTAGGCGACTTATTAAGTGGTACAGCCTCATCACCCATCGTTGCGGTCAACTCATCATTAACAATTTTAACAACTTGTTGTGCAGAGTCCAACCCAGACATAATATCAGCACCGCTGGCTTTTTCACGTACATTAGCGACAAACTTTTTCACTGTGTCGTAGTTGACATCGGCTTCCAGTAATGCCAAACGAATTTCGCGCATCGTCGCACGAAGATCTTCTTCGCTAACTCGGCCGCGACCGGTTAGATTTTTCATCGCCTTTGAGAGGCGTTCAGTTAGATTTTCAAATGCCATAATTTTAGAGTATGTCCTTTCTGCGATATATTCACAGGTGACACGTTTCCCTTCTAGTTATCCATTTCTGTATTTAAAAGCTTCTGCACCAATAATTTTAACACATCATCACTTTTATAATGAGTATTAATGTATTCTTCCACTTCATTTTCAATCACTTGTCGTGATTCAAAATTAGCTTGTAGGTGCAAAAGACTTTCATATTTTTCTAGTAATTCGATTGCCCGATTGATGTTGTCGGAAACCGCTTGTCGACTAACACTTTCTGCATTTGCAATTTCCACAATTGAAAAATCATCTTCAAAATAATATTGTAAATATTGTTGTTGCTTTTCGGTCAACAATTGATCATAAAAACCAAATAGCGCATTGATATGATTTTTTTTGGTTAAATCCATCACGATACCAACTCTTTAAACAATCCGTAGACAAACTCTTCTGGCTTAAATTCGCGCAAATCGCTCGCTTTTTCACCAAATCCAATCCATTTGACTGGCAAATGCATTTCATTTCGAATGGCAAAGACGATGCCACCTTTTGCTGTGCCATCCATTTTAGTCAAAACGATGCCAGTTACGTCCGAAGAATCTTTGAATAGTTTAGCTTGCTGTAATGCGTTTTGGCCAGTTGTCGCGTCAAGCACTAACAAAACTTCATGTGGTGCATCAGGAATTTCGCGTTGAATAATGCGCTTCATTTTTTCTAGTTCTTGCATTAAATTGACATTATTTTGCAAACGGCCAGCCGTGTCGACAAATAAAATGTCATAATGTTCATCGCGTGCTTTAGCAACCGCCTCAAAGACAACAGAAGCCGGATCAGCTTTTTCTTTACCAGCAACCACAGGCACATTTGCTCGCTCGCCCCACTCTTGTAATTGCTTGGTAGCGCCAGCTCGGAATGTATCCGCAGCCGCCAGCAAAACAGATTTTCCTGCTTGTTGGTACTTGCTGGCAAGCTTACCAATTGTTGTTGTTTTACCAACACCATTAACACCGACAAACAAAATCACGGTAGTACTGCCATTTGGTGCAAAATGCATTTGTGTATCTTCATTTACACCATCTGCTTCGTATAAATCAACCATTTTTTTGATAATCACATCACGCACATCTTCTTTGCGTTTGGCATTGGCTAATTTAACTTCTTCTCGCAATTCGTCACTGATTTTAATCGCCATATCAAAACCAACATCAGCACCGACTAAAGTTTCTTCCAGATCTTCGAAAAAATCTTCATCTACGGTACGAAAATTAGCTAAAAAGCGATTAAATCTTTCAGCAAATCCTGTCCGTGATTTTTTCAAGCCTTCGTCATAAACCTGCTGCTCATTTCGTTCAATTTCATCCTCTGATTCTGATTCTGATTCTGATTCTGATTCTGATTCTGATTCTGATTCTGATTCTGATTCTGATTCTGATTCTGATTCTGATTCTGATTCTGATTCTGGCAGATCATGAATCGCTTCACTCTTTTTGTCAAGCGCTTTTGACCATTCATCAGCTTCGCGTTCATCAACTAAACCAACTTGTTCCATAACCGGTTGTGTTAAAGCACTACTCGTCGTTGTTTCGCTGTTTGATTGTGATAAAGTTTCAAATTGCGATTCTGACAAACTTTCTGAATTAGTCGTTGATTCGGGCTCAACGTTATTCTTCTTTTTACGGAAAATATCAAATAATCCCATTTGTTTCTCCTTTATTCATTATTGGTAATCATCTTATCACGCCATATTTAGGAAGCCGTTTCAGCCATATTATCCAAATCAACAGCCACCATTTTCGATACACCAGCTTCTTGCATTGTCACACCATATAATAAGTTGGCATTCATCATTGTACCTTTTCGATGTGTAATGACAATAAATTGTGTTTCACCAGAAAATTCGTGTAAATAACGCGCAAACCTCGCCACGTTTGCTTCATCTAACGCTGCTTCGGCCTCATCAAGTACTACAAACGGCACTGGACGGACTTGTAAAATGGCAAATAATAACGTAATAGCTGTCAACGCCTTTTCACCACCAGACAACAAACTCATTTGTTGGAACTTTTTGCCAGGTGGTTGTGCCGTAATATCAATGCCCGTCGTTAAGAGATGCTCTGGATCTGTCAACTTAATTTCTGCACGACCACCGCCAAACATTTGGGTGAAAATGCGACCAAAATGTTGTGCAACAGCGTCAAATGTGTGTTTAAAGCGAATTTGAACTTCTTCATCCATCTCATCAATTGTTTGTAGCAGATTATCTTTTGCAGATAACAAATCATCACGCTGCTGTGTTAAAAAATCAAAACGTTGCTTAACCGCTTCATATTCTTCAATGGCACCAATATTAACATTACCAATTTCATCCAAGCTACGCTTGATAAGTTTCAGTTGATCCGTGACTGTTTCTAGATTCAAATCAGCTAATTGCTGATAAAGGCCTTGACTATCACTAATATCATACTGTGATTCTAGTTGTGCCAATAAATTCTCATTTTGTGTCGTGAGCCTAGCTTGTTGTGCCGCAAGATCACTTTCTAATGCCATCACCGATCGTAGCGTTTCTTGTTGTTTGGCAAACTGTGTTTCCAAAACAGATAAATTATCAGTGATAATTGTTAGCTGTTGGCTAGTATCATCATGTTCTTTTTGGACTTTTGCAAGTTTTTCAACCGTTTCTGAAACTTGTTGTTCTGTCGCGATGTCATTTTGTGTTGCCGTTAATTTTTCTTGTAAATCATTGCGTTTAACTGTAAGACCTGCAGCTTGAGATTCTAACTCCTGTTGTTGGTTTCTCAGAATAGCGAGTTGACTTGTCACTGTTTCTAACTTACCGGTTAAAGTGACATATTCTGTCTGGATAGCAACTTTATCTTCATTATGGCTTTGCGCCTTGTTAGAAGCCGATTCCAAAGCTCGAGATAATTCTTGAGATTCAAGTTCTTGTGCCCGTTTTTGTGCTTGCTTTTCATCTAATTCTAACTCACAACGCTGTAGTTGTGTCGCTAACTCCTCTTGCTGCGACTCAATGTCCTTTAGCTCAAATTCAAGCGCCTGAACAACGCGTTTTTGCTGTTGCAATGTGTCTTGCTTGCGTTGCAATTCATAGTCAACTTTTTGGACATCATCATTGGCAGATTTTAGCTTTGTTTGCGCTTCAACCAGAGACTCTCTAATGTTTTCGCCATCGCGTCGTTGCGCCTGCAATTCAAGCTCTTGTGATTTTGATTGTTCTGCTAAATCAGTTATTTTCTGAGTAAGCGTTGCAATTTCAGTTTGGCGACTCAAAATCGTTGCGCCTCTCTTTTGTGTTGCGCCACCTGTCATTGAACCGCCGGCATTGATTAGTTGTCCATCAAGAGTCACAATACGAAAGCGATATTGATTAGCTTTTGCAATTTCAGTGGCGCTGTTCAAGTCTTTAGCAACCACAATATGTCCCAAAATATTTGTCTTAATGGCCGTCATTTCTTCAGGCATAGTCACTAAATCGGCAGCGATTCCAATAAAACCAGCCATCCTGCGCGCCTGTTCTAAACCATTTAAATGACGTGGCTTTATTGTATCAATTGGCAAAATTGTCACACGACCAGCTCGATTTTTTGTCAAGTAAGCAATAACTGACTTGGCTGTACTGGTTTGATCTACAATAATTTGCTGTAAGATTCCTCCCAATACCGTTTCGATAGCTAATGTATAAGCTGCAGGTACCGTCAATAATTCTGCTACGACACCTTTGATACCCACAAATTGATTTCTTACTTGGGGTTTCATTAAGGCCCGAACACCCTGGTAAAATCCTGCATAATCATCCATCGCTGTTAAAGCATCATGTTGACTACGAACTTTATTAAGATCATTTAATGTATTGTACCAATTTGTTTCAGCTTGTTTATACGCCTTTGCAGCATGATCAAACTGTTCTTGCCTTTTTGCAACATCTTGTTTTAGTGCCAAGACATCCTGTTGTGCCGCATCATTTGGCTGGTAATTAGCCACTTCTTGCTGTGCTTGTGACATGATGCCCGTCTCGTTTTTTAATCGCTCAGATAGAGTCTGATAACGACTTATTATTTGAGCCAATTGCTTATCGTCATTCACTTTAGCATTGTGCAACGCTGCAATATCTTGCATTATTTGAATATAAGCATGACGATTTTTCTCGATGTCGGCTTGCAGTTGAGACTTGAGTTCTGATTGTGTCATATCATCAAACTGTGTCAGCTTTTGTTTTAGTATTGATTTTTGTTGTTTTAGTTCTGATTCTTGCTGTTGTAGTGGCGCAATTTGCGACGATAACGCTAATATTTTCTCATTTACCGCAGCAGTTGACCGTGTCACCTCGTCAATATCACGCTCCAAAGTAGTCGTTTGTTGTTGACTCAAGTTTTGTGCACCAACCATGCGCTCATGAATTTGCGTCAATTTTAAAATATCATTTTGAAGTTGATCGCGTTTCAACTGCTGACTGACACGTTCCTGCCTTTTTTGCGATAACATGTCGTTAATTTGTGACAAGGTGGCTTTGGCAGTTGCAACTTGTTTCTGTTGATCTGTATATTTTTCCTTGACTTGCTCAGCTTGTACATCAACAGCATGTATTGTTAAAGCTAAACGCGCCTTATCTAAAGTGTCAAACCGCTCTTTTTGAGATAAATAATCAGTAGCTTGGGCGGATTGTTCAGCCAAAGGTTCAATTCTATCTTCAATTTCGTGAATAATATCAGCAACACGGGACAAATTATCGCTCGTTTGTGATAACTCTTTCTGTGCTTTTTCTTTATTTTGTTTATATTTATATACACCAGCTACTTCTTCAATAATGCCACGGCGGTCTTCTGGTTTAGCATTAAAAATACTTTCCACGCGACCTTGAGAAATAATTGAAAAGCTTTCTCGTCCTAGTCCGGTATCCATAAATAAATCGTGAATATCTCGCAAGCGGCTTTCAACACCATTAATTTGATAAACACTTTCGCCACTTCTGTACAATTTACGTGTCACACGAATTTCACTAAAATCCGAATTAACATAATGATCACTGTTATCAAATGTAATGGCTACTTCTGCACGGTTGAGTGCGCCACGTTTATTGGTGCCACCAAAAATAACGTCGGACATTTTTGTCCCACGCAAATCTTTAGCACTTTGTTCTCCCATTACCCAGCGAATTGCTTCAATAATGTTTGATTTTCCTGATCCATTTGGACCAACAATACCAGTCATCCCTGGCATAAATTCAATCATTGTTTTGTCGGCGAATGACTTAAATCCGCTAATCTCAAGTGATTTCAATTTCATAGGCTGACATTATCTTCCAATAATTTTAAGGCAGTTCGCGCCGCTGCTTTTTCAGCATCTTTAATTGACTTCCCAGTCCCGCGCGCTAATTCTTTATCATCAACAGATACACTTGCCTCAAATAATTGTGTATTATCTGCTAACTGTTCTTCCTTTTCTGTGCGATAAGCAATATCAACTGTTCCCTTTACTTGCAAACGTTCTTGCAATCGACTTTTAAAGTCAATGAATCTGTCAAAAAAATCAGTATCAATCGCTGCGAACAATGTTTTATCAAGAAATTGGTTCACTTCTTTTGGCCCTTGATCTAAGTATAAGGCCCCAATAAAGGCTTCCCAGATGTCTTCTAGTAATGAATCGCGATCGCGCGCGCCGCTCATTTCTTCACCTTTGCCCAACCGAATACCTTCATTTAAATGAACTAAACGGGCAAAATGCGCAAAAGATCGTGTTTGCACCATTGCAATCCGCATCTCGGTTAATTGACCTTCATGCCAATTTGGATAGCGTTTGAATAGATATTCTGCAACAGTCACTTGCATGACAGAATCACCTAAAAATTCCAATCTTTGGTAGTCATGTCCTTTGTCATCAGGGTGTTCATTAAGATAATTGCGCTGAGTCAGCGCTTCAGTTAATAGTGTTTCGTCATTAAAACGAATACCATATTGCGTTAATATATGTTTTTTAAAACTGTCTTGTGACACGTTCTCGTCCTTTTAAAGCATAGTATACAGTCTATTATATCAAAAAACGACTGTATATTTTGATAAATTACAGTCGTCAAAAAATATCATGTGATAAAAACTTTATCTACCTTAAATTTCAGCTTTTTCACGTACAACGTCAACAATTTCTGATGTATATTGCTCGACCAATTCTGGTGTCGCCGCTTCGACCATCACACGCAGTAGTGGTTCAGTTCCTGAAGGCCTCACTAAGACACGACCATCACCAGACATCTTTGTTTCTACTTCAGCAATTTTTGCAACAACATCAGCATCATGTTGCAAAGCAAATTTATCAGCAACTTTGACATTCACTAATTTCTGCGGATAAATTGAAACTTCAGCAGCTAGTTCAGAAAGCTTTTTACCGGTTTCGTGCATCACGTAAAGCAGCTGCAAGGCTGTCAGCAAACCGTCACCAGTCGTAGCCCAATCTCTGAAAATAATATGACCGGATTGTTCTCCGCCAAGGTTATAATCATTAGCCATCATTTCAGCCATAACATAACGATCACCAACAGCTGTTTTGATGCTTTGCATATCATTTTCGGCTAAGGCTTTATAAAAGCCAATATTGCTCATTACAGTTGACACAACTGTGTTATGCTTAAGCCGGCCTTGTTCATTTAAAAACTTTCCTGTGATAAACATGATTTTATCACCATCAACAATTTCGCCATCTTCTGTTACGGCAATCAAGCGATCACCATCACCATCAAAAGCTAATCCTGCATCAACTTCACTACCTTTGACCAATTCAGATAATGCTTCTGGATGAGTTGAGCCAACGCCATCATTAATATTAATACCATTTGGTTCGGTACCCAGTGTAATGAAATCAGTTCCCAAGTCAGCAAATAATCTCGCCAATAAGCCACTAGTTGCGCCATTAGCGCCATCCAAAGCAACACGCATACCTTCTAGGTTGGTTGGAATTGTCTTTTGCAAGAACTCCAAATACTTTTGTACGCCCTCAGGATAATTGTTAGCAATTCCAATACCATCAGCACTTGGACGTGGTAAGTTGTCTTCAGGGGCATCAAGTAACTGTTCAATTTCATATTCAAGTTCATCAGACAATTTAAAACCGTCATTACCAAAAAACTTAATCCCATTATCAGCAGCGGGATTATGAGAAGCGGTAATTTGAACCCCAGCATCCGCTTCCAAATTTTCAACTAAAAAGGCAACAGCCGGTGTTGTAATAACACCTAAACGCAACACATCAATACCTACTGATAAAAATCCTGCCACAATCGCTTGTTGTAACATTTCACCTGAAATGCGTGTGTCACGACCAACAATAACCACTGGTCGCTTATCGGAGTTTTGTGCATGTTTTGTCAAAATTGCACCGCCGGTTCGGCCCAATCGAAAAGCTAATTCTGGTGTCAAGCTTTGATTAGCAACGCCACGAACACCGTCTGTTCCAAAATATTTTAATTTAATATCTGACATAATTATCGTCCTTTACTTTTATGATGATGAGCTACTTTGACTGCTACTGGCACTAGAACTACTGCTTGATGAGGAAGTGCTGGCGGAATCGGAAGAAGAGCTTGAACTACTACTTGATGATGTACTGCTATCAGTTGCAGGTGTCACCGTCGCCTGTACTTTCGTCACGCTATAATGATCAATTCCTGTTTGATCAGGTAAGTCAACCGAAACAGTTGTTTTGCTCGTAATATTAGTCACATCAACCGGAACAGATAACGTGCTAATCGAATTCAGTATATCAGATGCCCCATACGCTGTCACAGTTTTTGGATCAAAAGTGACTGTATAGTTAGCCCCATTGGCATTTTTAAGAGTGGCTGAAAGAGACAATTTTTTACTGTCTTCAGGTCCAACATTTAAAGTAACACTGGCAGAACTAGCATCAATGTTAACTTCAACTACTACACCGTTTTTATCACGTGCAACGAGTTTGGCAGACTTAGTAATCGTACTTTTAGTATTATTATCTAACGAGACAGCAGCTTCAACCGATGTCACTGCCTCAACATTAGCTTTAGGCCCTGAAATTTTGACCGATTTGGGATCTACTGATGTCCCACTAACAGCATAGCCCGTAGCAATTTTAGTATGATCATAAGTTACTTTGACTGGCACGGTGGCGGTTTTTCGTCGCGCAATTGTGACAGTAATTGTTTGGGGTGTCACAGTTGATGTTAGAGAAGCGTTAACACCGCGAAGTGCTAATTTAACAGTATGTTTACCAACACCTAGCCCTCTTAAATCAGCGCTAGCTTGGATATCGTTACGATTTTGGGCAGCTGCCACCAACGCTATGGAACCTTCAATACCAACCTTCACTGTTGATGGCGCGCCGACCACAACATATTTGTCGGAATTAAATTGTAAATTAAGGGGAACACTCAAGGTTGCTCTTTTTTCAGGGACTAGCGTTGAAAAATTACCTGAGCCACTACCATTTGTTGTTGCGGAACGAGTGCTTAAGACGTAGGCTGACAAAAGAATTGCCATGACCAAAGAGACCACTAAGTTAACAGTTTTTGAATGACCAATCATTTTCATTTTGCTAACCCCCCGCCACTCCTTTGCCACCAATGTTTTGCAGCAGCCTCATTAACTGGTGCAATGAACTGGCGCTCAAAGAAATTCATGTAGGCATCACGTGCCATGTGTCGCAATAAATCACCATCTTGTGTAATGGAAATTTCACCAGTCTCTTCAGAAACAACTACCGTAATCGCATCACTTGCCTCACTAATGCCGACGGCAGCACGGTGACGCGTTCCCAATTCTTTTGGAATACGCGTGCTTTCTGAAAGTGGCAGATAGGCCGCTGCTACGGCAACACGATCATCATCAATGATCACCGCCCCATCATGCAACGGAGTGTTAGGAATAAATGTATTAATCAAGAGTTGGCTGGTAATATAAGCATCTAACTTAATACCAGTTTTAATATATTCATCTAAACTCGTGTCGCGTTTAATCGTGATTAGTGCACCAATTCGACGCTTTGACATATACTGTAAGGCTTCGTCAAGGCTCTTGATAAGTTGCTGTTCCTTAGCATTATCAATATGCTGACGACGCCATGTTAAACGTCGTCCCAAAGTCTCAAGCCCTCGTCGAATTTCTTGCTGGAAAATAACGACCAACGCAATTGGTGCCCACGTAATGAGTTGATCCATCAACCAAGACAAAGTCGTCAAGCCAATATACCAACTCACAACTTTAATTAAAATAACGACACCGACACCAAATAAAATTTGTAGCGCACGCGTGCCTTCAACAAATTGAATTACTTTATAGAGCAGAAACCAAATGATGGCAATATCCACAAGATGCATCAGATTATTCAAAGTAAAATAAGATAAAATATCCATGGTTGTTACTCTTCATCCCTTCCTGCTAAAGCTGCTGTTTCAGCATAGTTAATAAATTGACGAATGTTAATGCCCGCCTGACGCGTAATTCTACCTTGTTCATAAAGTTGCTGGATTGTTTCACGCTGAACATTCAACGCTTTAACTTCAAGTTCCATACGATTTTTATCGTCCAAATCGCGCTGCTCAGGGGTATCATCATGCTTTTCATTTTCAATACGATTGCGATAACCAACAATTAAATTATAAGCAGCTTGCCGTTCCATTCGATGTGAAACAGTATCACCGTTATACTTTTCCATGTATTCAGATAACGCCTTAATTGCTGCTTTAGAAGTTTCTGTGATGGCTAGCGATGTTTCTTGTCTAAATTTGTCAGTTGACTCATCTGAAAGCCAAATTCTAATGCTTCGTAGTCCACGTCTAATCAGAATCAATAACCATTGCGTTGAAATATGATAATGTTGGTCAGAATTAATTAAATTTTCCAGACGATCTAATCGCCTCGTCTGTGCAGAATAAGTAAGCACGGAAATCATTTCATCTGCCAATAACTGCCGCAAACGGTCACGCTGTGCCTCTAAAGCCACAAAACGTAGTTCTCGGTCATTTTCAACATTGTGGGATGGATTTTTCTTATCAAGTTGCCGTCTGATTTGTGCCATAGTTTGTTGTTTGCGACTAATCAGCTCGTAAACGATAGTACGATTATCATCATTTTGTTGTTCGCGTAACACTTGTATCCCAATTTGAATCGCAAAAATACGAGCCTGTGCTTCTGTTAAATCAACTTTACTCTTTTTTGGTGCAGTTGGCTCAACTTCAGCAATTTCAGGTTGCGTAAAATCATGAGTTGCCCGCTCTTTAGTCACAATCGGAAGCATCACAGTGGCGACTAACAAACTCATAATCACAACAACTGCTGCCACAAAAATGAGCAAATTACGCTGTGGAAATGCACTACCGTCATCAATAACGGACGGCACTGTCAACACCGCTGCCATCGTAACGGCGCCACGCACGCCCGTCAAACCAGACGTGACAGCTGTTCGAAATGAAACACGTCGTTCTCTATGTTGTAAATGGTAAGTAATTTGCGTCCCGTACGCCCAAACCGTCCTGATAGCAAATACAATGAACCAGACAGTAACACCGTAGAAAATTGCCATACCGGTATGTATTTGGGTACTACGAAAAATACTAGTCATAGCAGCTGGTAACTCAATTCCTAGTAACACAAAGATTGTGCCATTAAGTAAATAAACAAAAATTTCCCATGTTCGAACGGCTACCACGCTAATTTCTGGGGACCGCGCATTAATATGCTGGTCGCTTAAAATTTTGGACAAGACACCACCAGCTACAACAGCAATAACCCCAGATGAATGAAATACACCTTCTGCAATCCAATAAATAATAAAAGGCATTACTAATGTCACAACAGTGTGAAAAACCACATCATTTAAACCAGCACGATCAAATGAATCTCGTAACCAACTTACAAAACTACCAATCACCAAACCAACAATCAAACCAACGATGGTCATCCAGAAAAAGTTACCAATCGCACTACCAATCAAAAAAGTACCTGCAACAGTGGCTTTAATGGCGGTGTTGAAGCTCACCAAACCGCTGGCATCGTTGATTAGACTTTCCCCAGAAACAACATGCATCACGTTGGCCGGTAATTTGACACGTCTAGCAATAGCTTGCACAGCAACTGGATCAGTTGGTGATACAACTGCAGCTAATGCCAAGGCAACCGATCTAGGAAACTGTGGAATTAATAAATGAATGAAGAAACCACCTACTAGCGTAGTCAATAGAACTAATATGATGGCATTACCTAAAATTGGACCACGTAATTCCCATAATTCCCGTTTTGGGAAGCGCCAAGCATCATTAAATAGCAATGGCGCAATAAATAACAACATAAACCAATGCGAATCAACATCAACATAAATACCAAATGCAAAGGCCAAAAATAACCCAATCACAATTTGGAACAAACTAACTGGAATTTCGGGAATGAAATGAGAGATAACATTTGAAACCGTAACAGCAATAATTAATATAACGATTAATTCTAATATTGCCATGTGTTATCTTTCTCCCATAATTCTAACTTCTGCTTCCAATGTCACACCATATTTATCTTGAACTGTTTGCTGAACAAATTTGATCAAATCCTCGTAGTCGTTTCCTGTACCATGCGCCACATTAACCATAAATCCAGCATGTTTCTGTGACACTTCAACCCCACCAACTCTGACACCTTGCAAACCGGAATCCATGATGAGCTTCCCAGCAAAATAACCAGTTGGTCGTTTGAACACCGAACCATTGGATGGATAATTTAGGGGTTGCTTATTCGCACGCTTAAAGTTATTCTCATCCATACGAGCTTTAATCATTTCAGGTTCCCCTGATTGCAGGGTAAATGTTGCTCGCAAGATAATGCCATGATTATCTTGAAAAATTGAGTGGCGGTAATCAAAGTCAATCGCTTCATTACTAAATGTCTTTATCTCACCACTAGGTAACAAGGCATCTACTGAACTTACGACCATATCAGTTTGCCCACCATACGCGCCAGCGTTCATAAATACTGCACCACCAACAGTGCCCGGTATTCCTGCGCCCCATTCGAGACCAGTCAAACCATGTTCGAGCGCTTGCTCAGCAACCCAGATGAGATCCGCACCAGCATCTGCAATAAGCATATGATCACTAACTTGCACATCATGCAGATCGTGCAATAGAATAGTTAATCCACGTAGGCCACCATCTCGAACCACTAAATTTGATAGTCGTCCAAACACTTGCACAGGCATTGCTTTATTTTTTGCCCAAATGAGTAACTTTTTTAAATCATTTTGTGATTTTGGAATTGCGAGGTAATCAACAACGCCTCCGGCTTGCGTATACGCGTAGGGTGCCAAAGATTGTTGTTCTAATATTTCTATTTGCTCAAAATGCATGTTTTTTCGTCTCCAAAGGCCATATATACCATTTTACCAAACTTTAAGGCATTCTACGATGGTAGGCGGCATTTGTTTAGCATATTTTTCAATCATTTTTACGAAATTGATAACTTTAATTAGTTGATGCATAAAAAAAATCACTTGTTAGAAGTGATTTTCTCTTAATTACTGGGCGTCTTTGTCGTCACTGTCACCCTTGAGGCCTTTAACAAAACCTTTGGCAGCATCAACAGCGTCATGTGCCGTATCGCGTACTTTTTGCACATCATCTTTTGCTTGACCCTTTAGTGATTGTGTCTTTCCTTCAACTTCACGCTCTTTATCACCGGTCAACCGACCTTCAAGTTCTTTTGCTTTACCAATCAATTTATCAGTAGCGTTTTGAAATTTGTTGTCTTCTGCCATGCTTTTTCTCCTTTATTGACAATACTTTAGCTAATCTTCATCAAACCATAGCGCAATTTCACGCTCGGCAGCTTCAACTGAGTCAGAACCATGGACAATGTTCATCATCGCTTCAACATCCCATTCACGACCCAAATCACCACGAATCGTTCCCGGTGCGGCCTTTGTTGGGTTAGTCGTGCCCATAAGTGTACGCCAACCAGCAACTATGTTCGTGCCTTCACCCACCATTGCAATAACCGGTCCAGAGGTCATGTAACGCAATAAAGATGGATAAAATGATTTGCCAACATGTTCAGCATAGTGTTGTGCTAACAAAGTTTCATCCGGCAATACCATTTTCATTTTGGTAATATGGTAACCTTTATTCTCAATTCGCTTAATAATTTCACCAATTTTAGCACGTTTCACACCATCTGGTTTAATCATCATAAATGTTCGTTCAGTCATCGCGAGCTCCTTTGATTAGCTTGTACTTCTATTTTACCTAATAAAGAAAGCGGTTACAAGTCAATGTTTTCGTGCAGTACGTTTAACATCCTCAGGGCGATAGGTCATTGCCATGCCTTTCAACAAATTACGCAAATAGCGATCACCAGCCGGCTTGTAATTACGATGATCTGGTCGTCGCAATATGGCACTTAATTCACTTTTAGAAATAGTAATGCCCGCCGTCTTCATAAAGCTCATTAAATCATCGCTAGTGTAACCCATTGCAATTTTCAGTTTTTTAATGACCACATTATTAATACGCTCATCATTGGTCATATCAAACGTCGGTGGTATCGGCTTCAAATCAGCACCAGTTTTATGACCACGCTGTGAAATGATTAAACCATTCATAAAAGATTCCAACATTGTGATTGAAACTTTTTCATCTCGCTTAGCTTCTGGTGTCTGTTTGGTTAACAAATCATGTAATTGTTGCTCATCAATTGTGACACCGCCCAAATCAAAAATCGTGATCATATCAGCATTTTTAATATTAAGTGCGTAGCGCAATCGAATAATAATATCGTTGTTATTCATCATTTCTCCAAATTAGTAAGGATGATTATCATATTCTTCCCAAGCTTCATGCGCGTCTTGAATGCGCTTAAACATCTTTTCCATTTCATTTAATGTGAAACTTGTCAATACCGGACGTCCGTGTGGGCAATTATAAGGGTTCTCTGTCTGCGCCAATGATTGCAAAAGTGTACGTGCCTGCAAATCACTCAGATGCATATTGGCCCGAATTGAACGTTTGCAACTCATCATAATGGCTGTTCGTTCACGAAATTCTGCAATGGTTAAATGACCATCCCTTAAAATCCAGTCTACCATCTCTTTAATCGTATCTTCTTCTTGACCTTTGACAAACCACGTTGGATGTTCACGAATAATCACTGTTGTCGCCCCAAAAGGTTCTAGATGTAATCCAACCTGTTCTAAATCGGTTTCATGATCAGCAATTTTCAACATATCTGCTGCCGAATATGTAATCGTAATTGGTACTAACAAACGTTGCTTATCCTGCCCCACAAGCCCAATTTCTTCTCGATAATATTCATATTTAACACGCTCTTGAGCAGCATGTTGATCAATAAGATACAACCCTTCACTACTTTGAGCAAATAGAAATGTACCGTGCATTTGTCCAATATAATCTAATTCTGGAAAACCACTCTGGCTTTTGGGCGCGACATCAAGGATTTGTTGATCAGCAATCATCTGGGCGTGATAGCTCGGCATCTCTTCGGCAATCTGGTTGACTGGTTCACTGTCAAAAATTAATATTCCCTCTTCATGTTGATACTTCTCGGCAAAAGACTTTACTGCTGAATCCGTTAATTGACGTTTGTCCCTTATGGCAACAACCGCTTCATCATCTATTTTTGCTGGCGCAACTATCGGTGGCTTTTCACTTGACGTCCACGGTGCTAGTTGTTTAGCTTTGGGCGCTGGCTGATGAGTCTCCTGAGGTTTACCGTACAAATTTTCATAGGCATCGGGAATTAAATTTTCATCGGCCAATCTGTCTTTAATCGTTTTGATAATTAAATCAGCCAATTCAGTCTCTTTTGATAATCGTACCTCAGACTTTTGCGGGTGAACATTGACATCAATCAACAACGGACTAGTGCTGACATTTACTACACCCATTGGAAAACGACCAACCATCAATTTAGAACCATAGCCACGAATAACAGCATTCGAAACTGCAAAATTTTTAATGAATCGACCATTTATTAAAATGGTTAAATAATCTCGTGATCCTCGTGTCAATTCTGGTAATGAAATGAAGCCAGTCACGTTGAAATCATCATCTTCACCACCAATTTCAACCATTTTTTGCGCAACATCACGACCATAAATAGCAGCTACCACTTGTTGCTGGTTACCATTACCAGTTGTTTGCAACAAATTCCGACCATCGGCTGTCACAGTGAAAGCAATATTAGCATAAGACAAAGCAATACGATTCATAATGTCTGCAATACGCGCTAATTCTGTTTGTGGGCGTTTGAGATATTTCAAACGCGCTGGCGTGTTGTAAAACAAATCTCTAACCGTTACCACCGTTCCGCGACGTCCATTAGCAGGTGTTGCTGACACTTGCTTCCCGCCCTTGATATGATACATGAGCCCGGTGTTTGAAGCGGCAGTGGTTGTATTCAATGTAACGTCTGCAATTGCGGCAATTGATGGTAAGGCTTCACCTCGAAATCCCAGCGACATGATATTAAATAAATCATGGCGATCGTTAATTTTACTTGTTGCATGTCTGGTAAATGCCAGTGGCACATCTTCAGGGTCAATGCCATCACCATTATCAACGACGCGAATCATTGATTCACCGGCATCTTCAACTAAAATTTCAATTTGAGTGGCACCCGCATCTATGGCATTTTCAACCAGCTCTTTGACAACACTAGCCGGTCTCTCAATCACTTCACCCGCTGCAATTTGGTTGGCTAAAAGATTAGATAATTCATGTATACGTGTCATAATTTATGACCTCAATTTCTTCAAATCTGCTAACAAATTCAGTGCGTCCAAGGGCGTCATTGTGGCAATTGTAATCTGATCTAATTTTGCTAACAACTTTTCAGTGTTCTGATCTACCGCGTCCACATTAAACAACGCTACTTGCTGACTCGCAGGTGTTTCACTGGTAGGTTGACTGGTTATGCTGCCTTGCTCTAATCCGCTCAAAATGTTGGTAGCATTTGCAATTAATGTTTCTGGCAATCCAGCCAAGGCTGCCACGTGAATACCATATGATTTGTCAGCTGGTCCCACTTGAATTTGATGTAGAAAATGAAGCTTACCTGCTTCATCCTCAACCGCGCCAACATGAACATTAACGATACTTGCATGTTGATTGGCTAGTGCCGTTAGTTCATGATAGTGAGTGGAAAAAAGTGTTTTGGCGTGGACATGGGCATCCAAATATTCAATAATTGCTTGCGCAAGTGCCATGCCATCGTAAGTAGCCGTCCCACGACCTAACTCGTCAAATAAAATCAAGGAATGCGCAGTGGCTTCTTGCAACGCCAAATTGGCTTCAGCCATTTCCACCATGAATGTTGACTGACCCATTGCCATATCATCGTTTGCCCCGATTCGGGTAAAAATTTGATCAAACACTGGCAACACAGCGCTGTCAGCGGGGACGAAACTGCCCATTTGTGCTAACATCACAATCAACGCCAATTCTCTCATGTACGTTGATTTTCCGGCCATATTTGGTCCTGTAATTAACTGCATACTGGTATCTTGATCAAGCAAAACATCGTTGGCAACAAACTCACCAGTGGCTAATAACGATTCGACGACAGGATGACGGCCTTGTTTGATATCAATGACATTGTCATTCGTAAACGTTGGTCTAACAAAACGATGGCTGTCCGCTACATCTGCTAAACTTGCTAACACATCTAAACGCGCTACTTGGCGTGCTAAGGTCTGAAGGCGATTGATGTTAGCCTTGACCCGCTCTCGCACTGTAACAAACAATTCGTATTCACGTTCCGCTCGCTTAAGCTGAGCTTCGTTAATCAGGCTTTCGTGTTCTTTTAATTCAGGTGTGACAAAGCGTTCTGCGTTCGTCAAGGTTTGACGCCGTTCATAGCGTCCTTCAGGTAACTTAGCAACGTTGGCTCGCGACACTTCAATGAAAAAGCCAAAGTTTTTATTGTATTTCACTTTTAATGTGTTGATGCCTGTTGTAGCACGTTCATCCGTTTCTAACTGTGCTAACCATTGTTGGTTTTCTGTTAACACACGACGATAATCGTCAATTTTACTATCGAAACCTGTGTTAATCAGATCACCCTCACGAACACTAACTGGCGGATCATCAACGATTGCTTCATCAATTAAACCTGCTAAGTCAGCCATTGCATCTAATTCACCACCGGCCGAGCTCAAGATAATATCACCCTCAGCCAAAACTGATTTCATCCCCGGAATAGCAGATAACGATCGCTTCAACTGCACCAGTTCACGGGGATTCATTGTTCCCATTGCCGCACGTGCCGCCAATCGTTCCAAATCATAAACTGATTTTAAATGGTCTTGTAGCGCACCACGAACAAAAAAAGCAGATTGAAAGGCCGAAACAACATCTAATCGATGGTTAATGTCATCAATATCGCGTAATGGTTTCAATAACCATTGTTTTAATAGGCGTCCACCCATCGCCGTTTTGGTTTCATCAATTAAACCTAATAATGAACCAGATTTTTTATGGGTTCTAGCATTTTCGACCAAATCCAAATTCGTACGGGTATCTTGATTGAATTTAAGGTAGGCAAGACGCTCATAACTCTCAGCGGGGACAATATGTTCAAGATTGCGTCGTTGCGTATCAAATAAGTAGTTCAATAAAAGCGCTGTAACACTTGCTTCACTTGCATTGGCTAATCCCTTGGTTAAAAAGCTCACAGTAGCATTCGCTTCAGCCGATTCTTGAGTTGATACTACCAACCCTTCTTCACCTAATTGATTAGCCAGCTGTAAGGTGATTGTTTGTTCATCATTTTTTAACAGCACCACTTCTTTAACTTCAAGAGAACGTAACTCATCTATCACATCTTCAAAACGCTTAATCGTTGTTACTTTTAACTCACCGGTTGATAAATCAATGTAACTGAGACTGAAACGCTGGTCATCTGGTAAAATTGCTGCTAAATAGTTATTTTGCTTATCATTGCCTGCTCCACCAAGCATCTTAGTACCAGGTGTTATCAGTTGAACAACATCACGTTTCACCATACCTTGTGCAACGGCTGGATCTTCCATTTGCTCAACAATGGCGACTTTATAGCCTTGATCGACTAGAATATCAATATAATTTTGTGCCGCATGGTGGGGAATGCCAGCCATCGGCACTGGGTTTTCAGCATTTTTATTACGTGCCGTTAACGTTAATTCTAGTAATTTTGCACCCAAAACAGCGTCATCTTCAAACAACTCGTAAAAATCTCCCAAACGATAAAAAACGAATGCGTCAGGATATTGCTTTTTGATTTCATGATACTGCACCATCATCGGTGTATCAGCGGTTTTGCCCATAATCAATGCCTCTTTTCATAACTATAATTTTACCATACGATATTTTACAACTTGCTAATAAAAACGCTCACATACACCAAATGATGCCACGTGAACGATTGACTTGTCTTGTCAAATTATGATTTTACACCGCGCTTAAAGACAGTGACACTCTCAATATGCGTTGTCTGTGGAAATTGGTCGAGCGGTTGAATGTCGCCATCAATCACGTAACCATTTGCTAAAATTTCGACAGCATCACGTGCTAAAGTAGCTGGATTACAACTGATGTAAACAAAAGTCTCAGGTGCCATGGTACTAACTGCTTCAATCAATTCAGAAGTTAGCCCTTTTCGTGGTGGATCAACAAACACAACATCAGGTTTTAAGCCTTCATTTGCCCACTTTACCATTTGTTCTGGTGCATCAGCCAACACAAACTCTACATTACCAATATGATTATTATGTGCATTCTTTTCTGCATCAGCAACAGCACCTTCAATCACTTCAACACCATAAACTTTTTTCACCTGATCAGCAACTGATAAAGTAATGGTTCCAATACCAGAATATGCATCAACGACTGTATCCGTGGCTTTCAATCCGGCTTTTTTGGCCGCTAAAGTATAGAGTACAGATGTTGTCTGTGGATTAACCTGGTAGAAAGAATTTGGTCCAATCACAAAATCTTTGCCCATTAACTGATCGTGAATATCATCCGCACCCCAGATTGTTTCATTCCAATCACCCATAATCACATTAGTATCATGGTTATTAATATTATGAATAAAACTCTTTAGTTCTGGTAACTTTGCTCGTAATTTGTCGGCAATTTCTTCGGCTTCAGGCAAACGTTTGGTATTAGTAACAATAACGACCATCAATTCGTGTGAGTAATAACCACGGCGAGCCATAATGTGCCGGACGACACCTTTTTTGGTATGTTCATCATAAGCAGATACATTGTAGTCTCGCAGAATATCTCGTGTTACACGAACTGCTTCATCCACTTTTGGATCTTGAATGTAAAAATTATCAACTGGTACGAGTTTATGTGAGCCTCGCCGATAAAATCCGGTTGTCAGTTGACCATCAATCATTTGCACCGGAACCTGCGCCTTATTACGATAAGCCGTAGGATTGGTCATCCCAATAGTTGGTGCAACAGTAACTGGTACGTTAACCTTTTTGAATAATTGTTCAATTTGACGCTGTTTAAACTTAAGTTGCGCATCATACTTTAAATTGGCTAATGGCGCAATTCCTGTTGTAATTGCAACTTGATCAACGTCGGACACACGATCTGGCGAAACAGTTACACGCTTGATAACACGTCCAAATGCATAATTCTTAAGAACTTTCGTCACAACAACACGGATGGTCTCTCCAGGAATCGCGTCAACAACAAAAATTGGAAAACTATCAATTTTGATGACGCCCATGCCTTGATAAGTAATATCAATTACTTCAGCTTCAACTTCTTGGTTCTTACTAACTGGTACTTTTTTTGGATAAACTCGATTAGCTTTCGCCATGATAATAACTACTTTCTCGCGCCTTTTGATACGCACTTAAATAAAATTGCAACAGGAACACGTTTGCTAAATAATCAATTCTCTAATTTTTCTGCAGCTTCAACAAACTTGCGTTTGGCATCACTAACAACTGTCTCAGACATGCCTGAACGGTTAGCCACAAACTCGATATGTTGCTGCAAATCAGTAAATACCATCGGTGCATCTCCACCATATTCACCATCAATATTGACTTTCATTTGGGCATTATTTAGTGGCAAAATTTCAACTTTATTTGTCTTTTTATAAATCAAATTTGGGTTGTTAATATGCTTACCACCATTAATCATTTGGGCAACCATTTGTAGTATTTGTCCCAAATTTGATTCTTTAATAATGAGCAATGTGAACCGACCATCATCGAGTTGTGCATCAGGTACAATTGATTCAAATCCACCGACCGAATTGGTTAATGCCAAAAAAATCATGGAAATACTACCGGAATATTCACCGTCGTCATATTGCACCGTCGCATTAACCGGTTTGATCCGAGTCAACAATTCTGCACCTTTGACCAAATAAGCAAGATAACCATACAAAGATTTCATCAATGATGGCACTGCATAAGTCACTTCACTAATGGTCCCTAGTGCCGCAATATTCATGAAATATTTTGTCTTGTCATCTTTATCAATTTGACCAATATCCATTTTAATGGTCTCATTTTGTAAAATAACCTTGGCGGCTTCTAGTGGTTCGTCACGAGGTAATTTTAAAGCACGCGCATAATCATTAGTTGTTCCCGCTGGAATGACAGCCATCATAGGACGTTGCTTCAAGGGCGACAAGCCATTCACAACCTCGTTAATCGTACCGTCCCCACCAGCAGCAACAATCAAATCAAAGCCTTCTTCTGC
The DNA here is from genome assembly GCF_014634745.1 of Leuconostoc pseudomesenteroides KCTC 3652. Classification (GTDB taxonomy): domain Bacteria; phylum Bacillota; class Bacilli; order Lactobacillales; family Lactobacillaceae; genus Leuconostoc; species Leuconostoc pseudomesenteroides. The sequence continues at coordinate 50,492 of NZ_BMBP01000005.1, read as the reverse complement.
AGCTCGTTTAGCTTCCTTAGCAGCACTCATCGGCTCAGGTGTTGTCGCAAAAGCAGATGTTTCGTAACCAGCCTTTTCGTAGACAGATAAAATATCTAGCATTTCACGTTTAATTGCTTCTCGACCAGAAGTCGGATTATAGATGATTCTTGCTCGTTTCATAGTTAAGCATGTTAACCGACATAGTAACGTCAGTCACATGTTTCCTTTCTGAGAAATATATGTACATGAAGCAATGCATTTGCTTCACTAAATTAACAGTTGGTTTAGCGTTTGTTTAATTCTGCCAACAATAACTTGTTCAAAACACCTGGGTTAGCCTGTCCCTTTGACATTTTCATCAATTGACCAATCAAATAACCCGTAGCACGATCTTTTCCACCCTTAAAGTCTTCGATTGATTGTGGATTGTTATCCAACACTTCAGTAATCCAAGCTAACAATACATCGGGATCACTTAGTTGCACTAAGCCATGCGCTTTTGCGAATGCCTCAGGCTCTTCACCTGTCATGATCGCTTCAAAAACTTGTTTGGCTTGTTTGGTTGAAATTGTACCATCTTCAATCAATTTCACCATGCCCGCCAAATGTTCTGGGGTCAGCTCTGTATCTTGCAATTCTACTTGATGTTTGTTCATATAAGCATTGACATCACCAATCAAATAATTCGCTGCACGTTTAGCATCAGCACCAGCGGCAATTGTATCATCATAAAAATTAGCCATAGCCAGTGTCTGCGTTAACACTTCAGCATCATACGGCTCAATACCAAGGTCGTTCACATAGTGGTCGCGGCGCTCACCAGCTGACTTGGGTAAGCTTGCTGCAACTTCATCAATCCATGTTTGATCGATAACCACTGGTGACAAATCAGGTTCTGGAAAATAGCGGTAATCATCAGCGCCTTCTTTGACACGCATTAAAATCGTTGACTTTGTAGGTTCATCATATCGTCGTGTTTCCTGACGAATTTCACCACCAGCGCGGAGCACTTCAGCTTGACGCTTTTCTTCAAATATCAATGCATTACGAACATAGTTAAACGAGTTGATATTTTTCATTTCAACCTTGGTTCCGTAAGTATCTGATCCGTATGGTCGAATTGAGATATTGACATCGGCACGCATTTGCCCCTCTTGCATTTTGGCTTCAGACACGCCTGTGAACAAAACGGCTTGACGTAATTGTTCAAGGTAAGCATATGCTTCTTCTGGTGAGGCAATATCTGGCTCAGACACAATTTCAATCAACGGTGTCCCTTGACGATTCAAATCAACATATGAATAACCGTCGCTACCGTGTGTGTTTTTTCCAGCATCCTCTTCAACGTGCATTTCTTTAATGCGAACACGTTTCACTGTACCATCGTCCAAAGTCACATCCAAATAACCATTTGTACCAATGGGGGTTTGTGACTGTGTTGTCTGATAAGCCTTGGGATTATCAGGGTAGAAATAGTTCTTACGGTCCCAACGAATAAATGGTGAAACAGTTGCGTTTAACGCCAGTGCCACACGCATACCGTATTCCAGCGCGCCTTTATTGGCAACAGGCAAAACACCTGGATAGCCAAAATCAATCACGTTCGTATTTTCATTAGGCTCATCACCATAATGTACCGGTGAGGGTGACAACAGCTTAGAGTTTGTTTGCATTTCAACGTGGACTTCAAGTCCAATTGTTGTTTCAAAATTTCCAGTTCCCATTTGTGTGCCCCTCCTTTTTAATACTTTGTCGCAATGTCAGGCTGCTGATCAAACAAGTGACTTGCTTGCTCGTAAGCATAACCAGTTTGATAAACAGTTTGTTCATCAAAAGGTTTACCAATGATTTGCAAACCGACTGGTAGCCCGTCAACAAAACCAGCGTTCACTGACAATCCTGGTAATCCTGCCAAATTAACCGGAATGGTTAATACATCTGCCAAATACATAGCTGTTGGATCGTCGACTTCCTCACCCAATCCATAGGCAACAGTTGGCGCAGTTGGTCCAACGATTACATCGTACTTTTCAAAGACTTTGTTAAAATCTTCAATTAATAACGTTCTAATCTTGGCAGCTTTTTTGAAGAAAGCGTCATAAGCACCAGCTGATAGAGAGAAAGTTCCTAACATGATACGACGCTTTACCTCATCCCCAAATCCTTCTGAACGTGTTTTAACATATAAATCTTCCAAGTTCTTAACATCATCAGCTCGGAAACCATAGCGTACACCATCATATCGTTGTAAGTTTGATGAAGCTTCTGAAGACATAATAATATAATAGGCTGCGACACCATATTTTGTGTGTGGTAGACTGACTTCATCCACCGTAGCACCTAAAGCCTCCAATTGAGCGATGGCAGCCTTAACTTGCTGTGCCACTTTAGGATCAATACCTTCTCCAAAATATTCTTTTGGTACAGCAATTTTCAAGCCCTTAACATCACCCGTTAATTTCTTAGAAAAGTCAGGTACTTCACGCTGAGATGCTGTTGAATCGTGGGCGTCAAAACCAGCAATTGCACTCAAAACAGCAGCATTGTCCTGAACTGTCCGTGTGAAAGGACCAATTTGGTCCAACGATGATGCCATTGCGAACAGTCCCCAACGTGATACGCGACCATAAGTTGGTTTCATGCCAACAATACCATTAAAGGCAGCTGGCTGGCGAATGGAACCACCAGTGTCTGAGCCTAAAGCAAATGGTACTTGTCCACCCGCAACGGCAGATGCAGAACCACCTGATGACCCACCAGGCACCTTACTATGGTCCCATGCATTCGTTGTTTTCTTGTAATAAGAAGTTTCCGTTGAGCCACCCATCGCAAACTCATCCATATTCGTTTTACCGACTGAAACGGCACCATTATTGAATAACTTTTCAACCACTGTGGCATTATAGATTGGTTTAAAGCCTTCCAAAATATGAGAGGCCCCCGTTGTTTGAATACCCTTGGTAGCCAAGTTATCTTTTAACCCAACTGGAATACCTGTCAACACATTGTCAAAATTGCCTTTTTCATCAATTAATTTTGCTTGTGCTAGCGCTTCATCAGGGTTAGTTGAAATAAATGCTTGTAATTGTTCATCTGTAGCGGCAATATTATCAAGCGTGGCTTCGGTCAACTCCGTTGCCGTGATTTCTTTATTAACCAACTGCTCATGCAATGAGGCTAAATCATGTTCAAAATAATTAAATGTCATATTTATTCACCCTCGCCATCTAGAATTGCTGGCACTTTAATTAATCCAGCTGCCGCCAAAGGCGCATTCTCCAACAGTTCTTGCTTTTGTCCCCAATTATTTGCGACATCATCTCGCAAGTGATTGACAGTCTCGGTAACAGAATAAGTCGGCTCGACATTATCCGTATTAACTTCACTCAAGGTATCAAAAATATTTAAAATATCACTCAATTGTGTCGTGAATTGGTCTAATTCAGTGTCATTAAACGCCAATTTAGCCAAACCGGCGACATGAGCAACTTCGTCACGTGTTATTGTTGTTTCAGCCATGTGTGAGATAGTTCCTTCCAAATTTATATACTGTATTATTTTACCACACTCTATCAGGTCATTGCCCTTGCATTTCAAGACATTTCATGTATAATTGAATACGTTGTATAAACAACACGACCAAATACTTTGTTTGACGTCTCACCGTCGTTTTACACAGTTTTTGGTGACATTTTAGAAAGGTGGATATGATTATGGCCCTTACACAAGAACGTAAGAACGAAATCATTAAGGAATATGCCCGCCACGAAGGCGATACAGGTTCAGCGGAAGTACAAATCGCAGTTTTGACTGCTGATATTAACGAGTTGAACGTACACATGGCAGCTCACAAACATGATTTCCACTCACAACGTGGTTTGATGAAGAAAATTGGTAGCCGTCGTAACTTATTACGTTACCTCCGCAATACTGATATTCAACGTTATCGTGAATTAATCCAACGCTTAGGCTTGCGTCGTTAATCTTCGGATTACTTGAAAGCCTCGTATCAAATTTAAGGAGAAAAGACATATGCCTGTTATTGAATCAGCAATTCAACGTGTTCGTCTTACGAAAAAGCAACATGATCGTAACGAACCCCAAATCAGTGCTTACCGTACAGCTGTTAAAAAGTTTGAAAAAGCTTCAGTTGCCGGAGCAGATAATTTGGCAGAATTATATAAGGCTGCTTCTTCAGCAATTGATCACGCCTACTCAAAAGGTTTGATTAAGAAGAACAAGGCTTCACGTGAAAAGTCACGTCTAGCTAAGTACGTTAAGTAATTAACGACCAGTCAAAAAAAGACATGACATTATTCAATGTCATGTCTTTTTTGTGTCTAACGTGTTTCCCCACGTTTTTTATTTGCTTTACGTGTTGCACGCATTTCTTGACGCTGCGCAATACGCCGATCCATTTGATCTTGACGTTTGATTGCATTTTTGATGCGCCTTTTATAACCAGGTTTAACTATTTTTTTCTTTTTCTTGACCATACCAACCATGGTTGGATCCAGTTTCTTAGTGGTTGCAACACGTTGCTTACGAGCCCGACGATCTTTCACATCAACAATTTCATTGTCTTTAATTTGTTTTGCTTTAAAATCAATGCCCAGTGACTCCAGTTCAGCCACTTCATCTTCTTCATCCGGACCATATAGTGTAATCGCCAAGCCAGGCAATCCATTTCTCCCGGTACGGCCGACGCGATGAACAAAAAATTCTAGCTCATCTGGAATATCATCATTAATAACATGAGAGACCCCTTCAATATCAATACCGCGAGCCGCCAAATCAGTAGCTACCACGTACTGATATTCTAGGTTTTGAATTGCTTTCATCACACGGCGGCGTTCACGTGGCTCAATATCACCATGTATTTCAGCTATTTTCAAACCGTGACCACGCAAATAACTTGCAATTTCCTTTGCACGCTCTTTTGTATTTGCAAACACTAATGCCAAATAGGGATTCCCTATCGTGAGAACCTGTAATAAGACATCATTTTTATCTTTTGATTTCGTCGCTAATAACCAATTATCGATTGTATCAGCAATCACTGTCGAGACTGGAATCGCTTCAAAATGCGGATTATCGAGGTATTTCTTTAAAAATGGCTTGAGCTTTTCCGGCATTGTCGCACTAAAAACAAGTGTTTGCAATGTCTCTGGCATTGCGCCTGCAATATAATCAACTTCACTCAAAAATCCCATATCAAGCGTCATGTCGGCTTCATCCACAACTAATGTACGGACTGCATGTAATTTCAAAGCACCTGATTCAACCAAATCTTTAATACGGCCAGGTGTACCAATCACAATTTGTGGCTGTTGATGTTCTAAATGCTTGATTTGTCGTTGCTTATCAGTGCCACCGACAAATTCAGAAATAGTAATATTCTGGTTGAACTGTTCAGCAAATAATTTAGTTGCAAGTGTAATTTGAGCTGCTAATTCACGCGAAGGCGTCGTAATAACAGCTTGAACATAATTTTTTTTCTGTTCCAATGCGTTGAGAATTGGAATCAAAAAAGTATGGGTTTTACCCGAACCTGTTTGTGATTGTCCAACTACATCACGTCCTTGCAAAATATCAGGTATTAACTTCGCCTGAACTGGGGTTGGTTCATAAAACCCAATCGCACTTAATGCTGTAATAATTTCGGGTTTTAAATTAAATTGTCCAAATTGGTTTGCTTTTTCAGCCATCAATCTTCCTTTTCTACACCATACTTTTCTATAAGTGCACTATCCACAATTTTCACTAGTCGCGCAATATCATTCTTATCTTGTGCCCATGCGCCCGAAGCCATTGGATGCCCACCACCATCAAATTGATTTGCAATTTGATTAATCACAATGGTTTTGGACCGTAAACGTACACGGAAATTACCTTCATCTTGTTCTTCAAAAATTGCCCACGCTTTCACACAGTCAATTTTTGAAGGCAGTGGCACAACGAATGCTGTTCCAGACTCTTGCAAATTAAATTTTTTAACCAAGTCTTTGGTCATGACAATATAAGCGAAACCTGAAGGCAAAATGGTCAAATTTTGTAATACATAACCAGACAACTTGGCCGCATTTTCGGAAATCGTCTCCATGTGATGATGAACAGTCTCATAGTCAAAATGATATTTAAATAACTCGGATACAACGCGGAACGTTTCAGAATCCATGCCGTACATAAAGCGACCAGTGTCACCAACAATACCAATATACAGCAATCGGGCTGCCTCTTGTGTCATCACAAGCCCTTGGTCCTTCAGCAACTCGTAAAACTCATAAATCATCGTACTTGTAGCAGAATGACCCTCTTTCACCCATTGCCAATCGCCATACTGATCATCATTTGGATGGTGATCGATTTTGATAATTTCTAAACCATTAGACCAACGCTGATCATCTACTCGCGGTGCATTTGCTGTATCCGTTACGATCACCAAAGCCTTATTATAGGTTGCATCAGAAATTGTGTCCATAAAAGGCTCAGTCTCACTCATCCAAGCCAATCCTGGCACAGGCTTCCCAACAGCATAAATATTTTTTTCAGGAAAACTAGCTTTCAGTATCGCTTTTAGGCCTAATTGCGAGCCAAAGGCATCTGGATCAGGTCGCTGATGTCGATGGATAATAATGGTTTCATAACGTTTAATTTGTTCTAATATTTGCTCTTCAATACGTGCCATGTCTATTCTTTCTCAAATACTATTTCCTACAATTGTATCATTAAAATAGCGACATTTCCTCAAAAGTCGCAGATTGTAGATTACTCATTGAAACGCCTAGCAAACGCACTGAAAATTCGGTACCAATATTATCTTCAAACGTTGCTTGTGAAGCCATCACCAGTGTCGCTTCATTCAATTGCCAAGGGGCATCTTGTGTAATCGCACGTGTTATTGTGTTAAATTGATCATCCCTAATTTTGATATTTAAAGTACGTCCAATCAGTTTTTGTCGTTTCAAGCTCATAATTAAGCTACTCACTAGCTTTTTGAATTCAATTTGAACGGCATTGTTGTCATGCAATGCATGGTCAAACGTTTCTTCTTTACCAATCGACTGTCGCTGTCTTTGCCATTCAACTGCACCAAAATGAACACCGCGAGCTTGCCAATACAAACGTTCGCCCATTTTGCCAAACTCAGTTTTGAGTGTTTCTTGTGACATCTGACGTAAATCTAAACCATTTTCAATACCCAATTCATCAAACTTTTCTTTTGTTTTTTTACCGACTCCGCGAAAAGCACTTATTGGTAAGTAATCTAAAAACTGAAGTTGGTTCTCATGATCAATCACAGTGACGCCATTAGGTTTATTATATTCTGATCCTAATTTGGCTAATAACTTATTGTGAGAAACCCCAATAGAACTCGTTAGTTGTGTTTCTTTTAATATCTGGTGCCTTATTTCAGCAGCCAAAGTTGCACCACTTAAAATATTTTCCGTTACATCCAAGTAGGCCTCATCAAAAGCCACAGGTTCAACTTTAGTGGTAAACCGACGAAAAATATCATGAATTTGTGCGGAAACAACTTTATATTTGGGAAAGTTTGGCGAGAGAAATATGCCATTGGGTGCCAATCGTTTTGCTTCAAAAGCACTCATCGCAGAATGAATGCCCAGCTGACGCGCAACATAATTAGCAGTAGCAACCACCCCATGTCCGTTATTTTGAGTTGGATCCCTTGCAATAATTAAGGGCTTAGAACGTAATTCTGGCTGATCTCTCATTTCAATTTGCGCATAAAATGCATCTAAATCAACATGTAATATTTTACGTTTATCAATTGTTGTCAAGAATTCTGCCATGATTATATTTTATCACGGGAACACTTGTTCTTGCAGCTTATTTAGTACAATCTTTATGCTTAGTTCAACACAAAACGTTCAAACAAGATTTCTGGGTCTTGTTGTGTGGACTTCAAGAGTCTTTCCATATTTAGCATACCTAAATAACCGGAACGTATAGTTGTTAATTGGTGATTTTTTAAGATTTGCTTTGCTAATTTGACGCGATAAGGGTGTACTTTGAGTTGTGAGGCAATTGTTGCATCATTACCAGACAAACCCGCGACCTGCAATAATAGCCGAAATTGTCCTATTAGTACAGCATTGATACGCAAAGGAATTTCATTATTGTCTATCAATTCACGATATATTGTTACAGCTGCCTTTGAATGATTTTTTATGACAGCCTCAACCAATGTAAAAGCCGTTGCTGTCAAAGTATTTGGCACAAGGTTGATGACTCCCTCTAAATCAATTATTTTAGTTTTATTAGCATACGCAATTAGTTTAGGTAATTCGTTTTGCATGTTCGAATAATGTGCATTGGTCCGCATGACCAGTTCACTAAGCGCATCGGGTGTAATCTGGTAATCACGTTGCGCCAATTCAGACACGATTGCTTGTTTTGATTGCCGTTCATCTAAGGATGGTAATTCAACTACCTCAGACATTTTCAGTACTAATTTTGTTAGTTTTTTTCGTTTATCCAATTTAATATCATTTGCAAAAAAAACAACAATGTTCTCAGACAGCGGCTTTTCAAGGAGTTGCAATAATAAATCACTATCATGGTCAGATATTTTGCCCGTTGCCGTTAAAAACAGTGGTTTGTTTACTACAATAACGCGACGTTCACCAAAAAAAGGGGCTGACATCGCGTCATTAATCACCATATCAAGCGGTTGGTCAGCGAGATTAAATTGTGAATAATTCATATCGCGATCTTCAAGTGCTACCAATTGTTTAAACGCAGCAACTGTCCTGCGTAACAGAATCTCTTCTTCACCAGTGACAACATAAAAATTTGCCATAGCATTATTATCAATTTGTTGTTGTAACTGCTTAAAATTCATGCGGTAATTTCACCTTAAAATATCCATTTTTACCTCTATAAACATATTTAATCATACCATGTATTTGCGTATTAAAAACCGACATTTGGTTTTTTTGAACTGTCTCTAAGGTTTCCTGATGTGGATGATGATAATGATTATTTCTACCAGCAGAAATAATGCCAATACTTGGTCGCCATTTGGAAAAGGTTATTGGATCGGTAGATGTTCTAGAGCCATGATGTCCTAGTTTGACCAAATCAACCCTCATTTCAGGATGTCTTTCCGCAAGCAATCGCTCCCCTGTCCGGTCCAAATCCCCAGCTGTCAAAACTCTCATGCCACCCAAAACGCCATATAATGCGATTGAGTCTTCATTGCCAGCTTGCCCAACCGTTAACGGGTGATATATGTGCAACGGTAAATCATTCACCTGGTTTGATTCAGTGACCTCAAATACTTCTGTTTTCTTTAGATAAGGTAAAATTTGGACTTTAAAACTTTGCTGTGATCTCATACCCGCGGGCATCAATATTTTTTTGACGTGCATAAGACGTAATATTTCTTTAGCATCCCCAATATGATCTTGATCATGATGTGTTAATATCAAATGATCAATCGTATCAATTCCTAAACTATGCAGATAATTAACAATCACAGTCTCACCTTTTGATCTTTCATATTGTTTGACTTGCCAAGATTGTTTCTCCCCAAATGTTACTTGGCCCCCGGTATCGACAACCGTTACTGTATGATTAAGAGGTGTTCGAATTAAGGCTGCATCACCTTGACCAATATCAAATGTCGTAAATTCACCCGTGAGCGGTCGCTTGATAATGAGTATCGTCGATGCCAATAACAAGAGCCAAATTAGTCGCGCACGAGAAACAATTATTTTTTCTCGACAGAACATGCAAAATCCAAACACAATTAGCAAGGTTGTACTTAATTCCGGTATTTTACCAATAACAATATTGCCAGGCAAAACGGCCAACCAATCGATCAATGCTGCAAAAAAATGAATGATTGCATTAGCACTATCAACAATTATTGGAAAACGCTGTCCAAAATATCCTAACATGACTAATGGCACAATAATTGTTCCAAAAACAGGAACAGCAAAAATATTCACAACTGTTTGTAAAATATGCCATGTGAGTTGCTGTTGAACAATTAATGGAAAACTGATGACACTCATTAAAAGATTAGTACGCCAAAAAGATAATTTTTTTGCAAAAGATAAACAGAACGTGAGTAAAAACGACAGTTGTCCACCCAAAGTTAATAATATTTGCGGTGAAAATATCAAACTAATTAATAAACTAATTGCCCAAATATCGTACGATTTAAATCTATGATGGTGTAAATCTTGCCATAATATTAGTTCACCAGCAACAATGGCGCGGATCAAAACCGCCGGTTCCCCAGCAAAAACAAAATAAATCATTAAAAGACCTGATAAAAGTACAATCGTAATTTCTTTAGTAATCCATAGTCGTTTTGCTAAAGCCATTATCATCATGATTAAAAAGGACACGTGAAAGCCAGAAACACTAAACAAGTGAATTAATCCTAATGTCTGTACACCAGGATTGTCGCCATATAATGCTTGTGGTGTCACGCCCAAAATCAAGGCCTGTGCATATTCGCGAAGTGGTTTAGGTAGCGACTCGGTGTCATGTATTGCCCGACTATGCCAAGCATGAAGCTGATATCGTATGCCATTTAATATATCATGTGACACCATATTTTCAACCTGCCAAGTCGTCACAGTGAATTGGTGTGTCATATTTTTCGTTTCATAGAATTCTTGCGAATCAAATTGATTAAAGTTTGTGGCTGATCGAATGCGCGTAAGATCACCAGTGGCGCTAAACGTCAAAACATGATCTTGCTTGAGCCATTCTTCTTTGCTTTGTTTATTAGGAAGCGTCCAGTACAATTTAACAGCCTCACCACTGTCTAATGTAGCAGTCGAACTCAAATTATCGCCGTCAATGCTGACGTTATCCGGAAAAATCACACCTGTTAATTGCACATTTTTTTGGTCGGGTATCTCTGCTTGGTTTTTCAAATTCCTAGCATCATGAAAAAAATAAATCATGAATGGCGTTATTAAAACAATAACCATTAGAAAAAAACGTAAATGACGTTGCCATAATATTAGAATCAACGTACCTAATAACATTATCCAACTTGACAGACATGGTCTATAGATAACGCCACCAAGAGACGCCACTAAAAGCGAAAATAATAACAACTTTGCATTTTGCATTAGATTGCCAGTTGCTCTTTAATTGCTTCAAAACGTTTTGTACCAATACCAGAAATTGATTTAAGCTCTTCAATCGATTTAAACCCACCATGTTCCTGACGATAATCAAGAATCTGATCAGCTTTTTTTTCACCAATTCCTTCCAAGTTTTGAAGTTCTTCTTTAGTAGCAGTATTAAGATTGATAGTTGTTTTGGTTTGACTTGAAGCCACTGTCTCATTGGCAAAATTTGTTGGTACTTGCTCACCCTTAATAGGAACATACAAGACCTGTCCATCAGTTAACCTCTGTGCCAAATTCACTTGGGTCATATCCGCTTCAGTGCGCTGCCCGCCAGCCTTTAAAATAGCACTTTGGACTCTATCAGATGTATCAACTTGATAAACACCTGGTTTATTAACTGCACCTTTGACATCTACCATAATAACTGCTGATGTTTGTTTGCTAGTCGATTTTACTTGGCTCTCAGACTTCGGTATTGACTGAGATGTCTGAGTACTACTGAAACTCTGAATACCTTTCTCAGATTGTTCGTGTCCTGGCCATAGTAAATAAACTGTTCCGATTACAATAATAAGAATACCGACACCTATTGGTTTAACCAAGGTTGTTTTTGTCTTAATTACCTCAAATATATCTAACATTTTTCACCTCATACTTATAGTACGAAATCAAAATAAAAAAGCTTAGTGAAGTTGGCATATCCAAGAACACTAAGTCTTTATTTAGTACTGTCAGTGGTTTTAATAATTTTACCTGATTTAAGATAATTGACAGCATCATCAAATGTTTGAACCGGAATAACTTTTAGATTTGGTGCATACTTTTTGGCCGTATCACGTGCTAACATGTAATTTGTTTTGTGCTGCTCTTCATATTTCAACAATTCTTTAGTAGGTTTAATGTATGGTGCAAAGAAAACAGTTGATCCTGCTGCCTTAGCAGCCATAATTTTCTTATCAATACCACCAATTTCGCCGACATAACCATTAGCGTTCATTGTACCAGTACCAGAAATGTTACGTCCATTCGCCAACTTATCGCCGGTCAGTTGATCATAAATTTGTAGTGTGAACATAAGACCGCCAGATGGGCCACCGATTTGACCGGGATCAACACTCACTTTAGGCGTGGTTGTCACAGCTACATTGTCAGTTAAGACAATACCAATCCCGGCTCGTCCGTTAGGATATTCAGGTGTCTTGGTGCCAGGCAGCTTAATCGTAGTGCCTTCTGCTTGACCGCTTTTACCATCACGGGTATATGAAACCGTGACGGTTGTGCCTTTTTTCTTATTAGCCAAATACTTAATAAAACCATCTGAATTTTCATAATGGTGACCATCAATTGCCGTAATCGTGTCACCAACTTTGATCGTTTTTTTAAAATGCGAAGTCTTTGAAACGCTCAACACATATATACCACGGTATTTAGTAGTAATGGGCTTACTTGCCTTATTGAAGGCAACCTGTTCAGCATTAGCTATCGCACTTTGCATATAAAAGTCCTGAACTTTACTGAAAGTAGCAGAAGACTCACCGCCCGTCACATCTGCTTCACTCGCATATGACAAATGTGGATTAATTTTGGTTTGTAAAAATTTAAAACCATTGGCTTGGGTCAAGAAGACTGACGTAATTCTGTATTGTCCTTTGGCTGTATCTTTCTTACCATCAATCGTCACAAAACGAGACAAATCATCTGCTTCACCTGGTGACTCTATATAACCGTTCAATGGCCACACACCAGCAACAATCCCAGCTAAAACTAGAACAGAAACGACGGCAACAATTATTTTATTCTTTTTGCGCATTCAGTCGCTCCTTCAAAGCTGCCACAACAACAGGTGGCACAAATTTTGCCATATTTTCGGCACCCATACTCCCAATCTCTTTGACCATCGAGCTGGATATATTTTGGTTTTCTGGTTTGGCTAACAACAGCACTGTTTCAACGTCAGCTAAAGCACTATTAACCCCTGCAATGTCACGCTCATACTCAAAATCTTTACCATTACGCAAACCACGGACAATATATTTAGCACCAATTTCAGCCATAAATTGTACCGTCAATCCTGACATAATAGCCACTTCAACATTGGGTAAATCTCTGACAGCCTCAGTGATCAAGGCCTGTTTTTCTGCTGGCGTGAACAAGGCTGACTTACTAGTGTTATTGCCAACCCCTACGACCACTTTTTCAAATAAATAACTTGCCCGTGTAATGATGTTCAAATGTCCATTCGTTAATGGATCAAAACTACCTGGAAACAGTGCAATACTCATATCTTATCCCTCATATTGATAGATTGTCACGACGGTAATACCATAATGCTTTTGCTGAATAATTCTAAACTTTTTATCTGCTTCTGGCAAGTTAGCCGCATCATTGCTTTCAGCCAAAATAACGGCATCCGTATTAAGTAAACCCATCTCAGCCATTTTTGACATATCAGAAGCAATCGTTTCCTTGGCATAGGGGGGATCCAAAAAAACTAAATCAAATTGTTTATTCTCTGTAGCAAATTTTGACAGCGCTTGTTGAGCTGGTGCTTTTAAAATTGTGAATTGATTTTCATGGTGTGTCTTTTTAACGTTTTCAGACATGACTTTGATGGCCTGAAACTGGCGGTCAACTAATGTTGCGTGCGTCATGCCACGCGAAACTGCTTCAATACTTAATCCACCAGTACCGCCATACAAATCTAGCACCTCCCCCTCATCTAGGTAGGGCATCAACATACTAAACATTGCCTCTTTAACTTTGTCTGTTGTGGGTCTAGTTTTATCACCACTAACTGCCTCTAAACGCGTACCACGAAAATTACCTGAAATGACTCGCATAATTTATCAGTCACGGACTGGCTGTGCATCGTCCGTGATTCCCCCTTCGTCATAATTTTCAAAGAAAATATCATCATGCATATCACCTAATTCAGGGTCAATATCTGGCCGCGGCGAGGTAACAACACGCTTCACAAATTTGTATTGTTGTAACTTACTGACAACTTCACCAACATTTTCTTCATTCAAATAAAGTCCGACCAAAGACATTTTCCTCGAAATATATGTAATTTGGCCAAACTTTTTAAGTTGTTGTGCATGACGGACATGACTTAAATAGACATAAACGGCTCGTCGCTCTTGTATTTGAAATGTCATTGATAATCCTTTCTAGCAACTACATCGTTTGGATGGATGTCAACTGCTTTTTTCTGATGAGCAGCAATATTGAGTGTGAGCCCGATAGCTGCACTAAAGGCAATATAAGATGATCCACCACCAGAAATGAAAGGAAAGACCACCCCTGTGATTGGCAAAACGCCAATCACACCGCCCAAGTTGACGAATGCTTGGACAAACAACAACATCGCCACACCATACAAAATTAGCCGCTGATACTGATTTTTCTGGCGAATACCTAGAAGAATCAGTCGCGTTACCAAAATTAGAATTAGCATCAATACAATAACGGTTACAACAGCTCCTAATTCTTCAGTCATCACAGCCATAATAAAGTCAGTGTTTGACTCAGGTAAGTAAGGCTTAATAAGAGAATTGCCCAATCCCACACCAAATAATCCCCCATGAGCGATAGCATAATAACCATACAAAAGCTGCCGGCTCTGATCCGGATCAGCCCAAGGATTCACAAAATTAATCAAACGTAAAATACTATAATGTGTACTACCTGTCAGGTGAAATACTTTATTAACCAGGTTAATAATGGGCTGTAGCAAAGCAAATAGTGCACTGATGCCAATAAACCAGATAACCATTATTTTTCTTGAAACACCAGACGCCAATACCATTACAAAAACGATACCAATCGCAATTAGCATATTACCATTATCCGGCATAATCAACAACAAAAACAAAGATAACACAGGTGGCCCCCATATTTTCATTTGGGCAAGTGGTTGGCGTGAAATTTTCACCCCTGCCTGCCAAGGCACTCGTGTCAGAATATGGGCACAATACAAAATTAAAATCAGTTTCAAAAATTCAGCAGGTTGCAATGTCATAAACCCTAGCGGAATCCAACCATGCGCACCATTGACGGCTGGCATGATACGGGCAATGACAAGTAATGCAATAATGCCATACATCAGTATTTTAAGCCACTGTGGTCTGCGCCAATTATTAAGATTAAGATGAAATAATGTAAACGCACCAATCCAGCCAATAATAACAAAAACTAATTGCTTATAAAAATTAAGCATTGCCGAGTTAGTTAGGCTCGCTGAAAAAACCATCACGACACCTAACGCACTCAAAATACCAAATGGGACAGCAATCCAATAATCTAATTGTCTTAATTTTTTAAACATCAATCGCCCATAATTGTCTTCATGTTAGTGTCATCCAAGCTTTGAGCTATCGCAATAACAAATGCTTTGGCTGCCTCAAAATCTTTAATTGACCATACTGTTTGATGTGTGTGAATATATCGTGAAGCAACACCCAAAGCAACTGAAGGTACACCATTTAATTCACTCTGAGCAGCCGCCGCATCTGTTCCGCCCTTGGAAACAAAATACTGATAAGGAATGTGATGATCTTCAGCAGTAGATAGCAAAAATTCTTTTAAGCGTAGTGGCATAACCACTGTTGGATCAAATACCCGCAACAAAGTACCTTGATCTAGAACACCTTGATGGCCCGTTGAACCTGCTACATCGTCAGCAGCACTAGAATCAATTGCAAAGAAAATGTCTGGCTTCATTAAATTAACCGCACCATGTGCGCCTCGTAGGCCAACTTCTTCTTGTACATCTGCGCCCATAATTAATGTGTTTGGTGTTTTAACATTTTGTAAGTCTTCTAAGGCCTCCAAAACCGTCACAACACCAAAGCGATTATCCCATGACTTTGACATCACACGTTTCTGATTTGCAGCCATAACCGTCTCAACACGTGGTACAACAAAATCACCGGGACGCACACCAAATGCCAACGCCTCATTGTTGTCAACAAAGCCAGCATCAAACAAAATATCATCAACAGTTGGCAATTTTGGTCCATTAGCACTACCCCGCAATAGATGTGGTGATACTGAACTAGAAACAACTGGGTATTGTCCTTTGCTGGTAAATAACGTAAAGCGTTGTGAACTAATTACTGCTGGATTCCAGCCACCGACAGCAGCAACCTTTAAAGCACCGGAAGGTAGGATTTCAGTTACAATAAATCCGACTTCATCTAAATGAGCTGCAAACATAACCCGCGGGCCATCACCATTTTTAACACCGTATATGCCCCCCAGACCTTCCTGTGCCACTTCATCAACCAATGGTGTCAATTCTGCTCGAAACGCCTTTCTAATTTCGTGTTCTTGTCCCGATGTTCCTTGTAGTTCTGTATACTTTTTAATTCGTTCCCATGTCGTTGTTTTCATTTGAGATAATGCCTTTCACTAAAATTCGTATCATATTCATACAATATTGGCTCGCCATTGCCAATTTCTAAACCATCAATATCGTCGTCACTAATGTCTTCAATATATTTAATCAGCGCTCGCAAAGTACTGCCATGCGCTACCATCAAAACATTTTGTCCAGCTTTAAGCTTTGGCAATATGTTGGAAGTCCAGTATGGAATTAAGCGGTCACTAGCCATTTTCAAGCTTTCACCACGAGGTTCGATATTTACTGAATATCGGCGATTAGGATTGACCTGTTCTAATAACGGCGGAATAGCCGTATAGCTTCGCCGCCATAAAGCAACCTGATTAACACCGTATTTTTCACGCGCACTATCTTTGTTCAATCCGCGTAAGGCACCATAGTGGCGTTCGTTTAAACGCCAAGTTTTGTTAATTGGTACCCACGCCTGCTGCATTTCATCCATGATGATATAAGCTGTAATAATTGCACGCTGTAAATAAGAAGTATATACATTATCCAATGTCAATTGATAACGCGACAAAACCTGACCCACTTGATGTGCCTGAGTTTTCCCTTTTGCAGTTAGTGGTACATCTGTCCAACCGGTAAATTCATTATCACGATTAGCCGTTGATTCTCCGTGACGTACCAGCACCAATTTAGCTACCATCCTGAACTCCTTTTTTTACACTTTCTATATTATAACGTTTTTGAGTTGACGTCGCTACACAGCAATCCATATATTACGAATCTCAAACCTTGATATTATCTCTACTTTTAATTACGAAATAAACACTTTTAAAAATTTCAAAAACAACGTGCAAAATGCTAGCTAATACAGCATGATTCCGTTAGAATAGATATTCAGAACATATATCAATTTTTGGAGTGATTGAGGATGAGAGATCTAACACAGGGCTCACCTGCTAAACAAATTTTATTTTTTACAATTCCTTTGGTTATTGGGAATCTGTTTCAACAACTCTATAATTTTTCTGACACGCTGATTGTCGGTCAGACACTTGGTGTCAAAGCATTAGCCGCCGTTGGTGCTACTGGTTCAATCATGTTTTTAATCTTAGGATTTGTACAAGGATTCACAGCTGGTTTATCCATTATTACAGCACAACGCTATGGTGCTCGTGATATCGCTGGTGTGCGAAAAAGTATGGCATCTACTTTACTCGTTTCAGCTATTACAACTATTGTGGTTACAATTGCTAGTTTGGTGATTGTTTATCCTTTGCTCAAGTTGATGCAAACCCCAGCAGAAATCTTAAACCAAGCTTTTATTTTTATTGCTATTATTTTAGCAGGTATTTTTGCCACAATGGGATATAACGTTACTGCCAACGCATTGCGCGCTGTTGGTGATTCACGTTCTCCTCTCATCTACCTAATTATCGGCATGATTGCCAACATTATTTTAGAATTGTGGTTTATTTTGGGGCTTAAATTAGGTGTCGGTGGTGCGGCCTTAGCGACTGTTTTAGCGCAATTAATTTCTACTGTTTTTAGTTTTTGGCATATCTACAAGTATTCACCACTACTACAAGTGTCACGCTCAGATCTCAAATGGGATAGCAAAGACATTCGCATTCATCTTCATGCGGGATTACCCATGGGCTTTCAAAGTTCCATCATCGCAATTGGCGCCCTTGTACTACAAGGGGCTCTCAATACTTTGGGAACAGATGCAGTCGCTGCAACAACTGCCGCACAACGAATTGATCAAGTAGCCACGCTACCACTGATGTCTTTTGGTATTACAATGGCAACTTTTGCAGCTCAGAATTACGGGGCTAAACAGTTTGACCGTATTTTAGTTGGGGTCAAACAGGCTCTATTCATGAGCATGGGATTTGGTCTTTTCATGGGTATTATTGAAATTCTATTTGGTGATCTCGCAGTAATGCTGTTTGTTGGTTCGGGCCAACATGAAGTTTTGAACCTAGCACAACAATATTTCTGGGCAAATGGTGCCTTTTATTACATCTTATCGGCTCTGTTTATTATCCGGTATGTATTACAGGGTCTAAACGATGCCAAAACACCAACTTATGCCGGTATTGCGGAGTTAATTATGCGCACAGTAGCTGCCGTTGTTCTTGTAGGACCCTTTGGCTTCTTTGGTGCTAGTCTCGCCAATGTTTTGGCTTGGGCCGGATCGTTAGTCGTTATGATTCCAGCCTATCGCAAAATCGTTAAAAATTTGAAGCAACAAACAAACGTCAGTATAGCCGAACAATAAATCGGTAAAGTTCGTTTTAAAAGCGTTTTCATTACTTTTTAAAATACAATGTTCGTTATTTTATGCAATTTTATTACCTTTTCTACTTTAATTGTGCGCCAATGACTGCTAGAATAAGACAGTACGTTTTACGTAACTAATTATTTGGGAGGCAATCATGTCAACGATTGCACATTATTTCAAGTTTGAGGAGCTCAATACGAACTTTCGTACTGAATTCATCGCCGGTCTCACTACCTTTGCGTCTATGGCCTATATTTTATTCGTCAACCCCACTGTTTTGGGGGCTGCTGGCATGGACAAGGGTGCAGTTTTCACAGCCACTGCCATTGCTTCAGCCGTAGCCACAATTTTCATGGGCGTTGTTGCACTTTACCCAATTGCGATAGCACCAGGATTGGGTGTCAATGCATTCTTTGCTTATTCAGTTGTGATTGGTATGGGTATTAAATGGCAAACTGCAATGGCAGGTGTCTTTGTTGCAGCAATCATCTTTGTCATTTTGACATTATTCAAGATTCGCGAAAAAATTATTAATATTATTCCAAAAAACTTAAAGCTAGCGATTGCATCTGGGATTGGGCTATTCATTGCTTTTATCGGTTTACACGACGCTGGATTAATCGTTGCCAACAAAGATACTATGGTTGCTTTAGGTCATTTAACAGCACCAACCTCCTTGTTATCAATTTTTGGTATTATTGTCACTTTTGTCTTGATGAGCCGTAAAACACCCGCAGCAATTTTCTTTGGTATGATTTTAACTTCTATTGCCGGTATTTTAACCGGCTTAATCAAATTACCGTCCGCTATTATTTCACCAGCACCATCTTTGGCACCAACTTTTGGTGAAGGTGTCATGCATATTGGTGATATCAATTCAATTCAGTTAATTACAGTCGTCATCACTTTTCTACTCGTGACATTTTTTGACACAGCCGGTACAATGATTGGTTTAGCAACACAAGCTGGTTTTATGGAAAATAACAAAATGCCTCGTGTTGGCCGTGCTTTGATGGCAGATGCCGTTGGTATGACGGTAGGTGCAGTCATTGGGACTTCACCTACCTCAGCTTATGTTGAGTCGTCTGCCGGAATTGCCGTAGGCGGTCGTTCAGGTTTAACATCTGTATTTACAGGTATCTTCTTCTTGTTTGCATTACTATTTTCGCCATTGCTTTCTGTGGTCACTTCACAAGTCACTGCGCCAGCCTTGGTTGTTGTAGGTGTATTAATGGCTGAAAACCTAAGAGAAATTGATTGGGAAGACTTAGCGATTGCTGCACCAGCATTTCTGATTGTCATTGGTATGCCACTGACTTACTCGATTTCAGATGGTATTGCACTAGGATTTATCTTATACCCTATTACAATGATCGCAACTGGTCGTGCTAAGAAAGTTCATCCTCTAATGTACATTTTAGCAGTCATTTTCATTGCATTTCTTCTCATTATTGCTAGTTAAAATCTATTCAAAGAGACCATCATGTTTGATAATTAAATCAAACATGATGGTCTCTTTTTGGTATATTATCGCAAATTTTTACGACAGTTATCAAAATCAATTTGAGATTTTCTCTCGTAAATCACGCGCATTAGCCAGAGCAGTATCGGTAACATTATCTCCCGATAACATCATTGCAATGGCATGTATACGTCCTGTTTCATCAAGCGGTGTGACTTGAGTAAGTGTGCGATCTTTTTCGGTTGTTTTTGCGATCAAAAAATGGTGAGTTGCAGCCGCTGCGACCTGTGGCAAATGAGTAATTGCTAATACTTGTGATCCTTTGGCAATTGTTTGCATTTTTTTTGCAATGGCTTGGGCCACGCGACCAGAAACACCGGTATCAGCTTCGTCAAATACAATCGAAACGATTCGTTGTTGTTTGGTGAACGTCGTTTTCAACGCCAGCATTAAACGCGCAACTTCACCACCGGACGCAATTTTGACCAATGGTGCCATGCCTTCGCCCTTGTTGGTTTGAACGTAAAAAATAACCTTGTCACTCCCAGAGGCAATAAAACCTTCAATCGGCTCAAAATGGACCGCAAATTCTGCCCCGTTCATTAATAAATCTTGTAACTGTTGGTTAACATCATGCTCAAGCCGGCGGGCTGTTTGCTGACGAACTTCGTGAAGTTTGATTGCCTTCTGTCTTAAAATCTGTCGCAAATCATTTTGTTTAATCTGCAATTGTTCCACATTGTAACTATCATCGTTCACAACACTTAGTTCTTTTTCAATTTTAGCCTGAAATGCTAGCACATCACTGACAGTGGCGCCGTATTTACGTTCAAGTGTGTGAATCAACTGCAAACGATCATCTATACGAATTAATTCTGACTCATCATAAGTTAAATCATTAAATTGTTCCGCCACATCTCGTGCAACTTCCTGTGCAGTATAATAAGCATCTGAAATAGTTTGAGATAGTTCTGCATAAACCGTATCATAGGCTGAAATATCCTGTAACTGCTGCATTGCTTCAGCCAACAAATCAACTGCACCACCTTGTTCATCGTTAAGCGCAGTTTGAACATTCTGTAAATGATCAGCTATTTTTTTGAAATTATTTAATTTGCCCCTTGCATCAAGTAATTGATTTTCCTCGTCAGGTTGAAGGTCAGCTTCTTGAAGTTCATCTTGTTGAAATTTTAATAAATCAAGTCGTTGGGTAATTTCACGTCGCGAGGATTGTAATTTCCGAATACGTGCCGTAATTGCCCTAAAGTCCTGAAAAGTACGACCATAATCTGAACGTACTTGAGACAATTTTTCGCCGCCAAATGCATCCAATAATGGCAAATGTTCATCTTGATTGAGCAACTGTTGTGTGTCATTTTGACCTTGAATGTCAACTAAGAAGCTGCCAATCATTGCCAATGTTTTTAAGTTAACAAGAACACTGTTAACGCGAATTGTGCTGCGACCATTTTGCGTTAATTCGCGATAAATAATTAATTCATTATCATCAAAATCAATGCCAGCTTCCGTCAATAATTTATAAAGCTGTTCATTTTTTGGCAAGCTGAAGATAGCTTGTAAGGTGGCCTTTTTGCTTCCATGCCGCACCATCTCAGAACTTGCTCGGCCACCGGTTAGCATCGACAAAGCATCAATAATAATTGATTTTCCGGCGCCAGTCTCACCGGTCAAAACACTCATACCTGTCTCAAACTGTAATTCAATTTTTTCTATAATAGCAAAATTTTCAATAATAAGATCTTCTAGCATAAGTTAATTGGTATCGCAGATACATTTCCTTTCTACTATTTTTCTAATAATTTTTGAACCATGCTGGTAACTTGGATTGATGGCACCCCGTCCTTTAATAATACGAGTACAGAACCGTCATCGCTTAGTGTCCCAAATATTTCTGGAAACTGAACCTGCTCAAATAAGTTTGCTACCAACTGACCATTGCCAGGTTGCACTTTTATCATGACCATACCCCGTTGCGCACTTTGGCTCAAAAAGGCTTGTTGTAATATACGACGTAATCGTTGCAAATGTGGTCGATCATCTTGTTTCGGCAAATGATATAAAAATCCACCATGTGAATTTGGCACTTTAATCAATCCTAATTCATTTATATCGCGCGAAATAGTCGCTTGGGTGACCATTTCTCCTAATGTTTCAAAATGTGCAACAATATCCTCTTGACGACCGACAGCATGTTCTTGAATGAGTTGAACCAATGCTTTTTGGCGAGCTTTTTTATTCATTGGCATCTCCTGTGTGATTTAGCTGTTGGTAAGTTGATATCAGCAATTGATCAATATCAATATCATCAGCGATTTTTGGTTCTTCTACGCGTTGCAGCACAGCCAAAAATTCAATGTTTCCCTGTCCACCTTTAATTGGTGAAAAAGTCAAGTGTTCAACTGAAAAACCTTCACGCACCATCATGGTAATTGTCTGCTGCAACACTTCGCGGTGAACTGATGAATCCTTGATAATACCATTTTTACCAACATGTTCACGTCCAGCCTCAAATTGCGGTTTGATCAGCGCGACAACCTGCCCGTTCTTCGCAATAATGTCAGCGAGTGGCGGTAAAATGAGCCCCAGAGAAATAAATGAAACGTCGATTGTAGCAAAATCTGGTTGTCCAAACGTAAAATCAGTCAATTTGGCGTAACGAAAATTAGTATTCTCCATGACTTTAACGCGCGCATCTCGACGCAATTTCCATACCAACTGATTGGTCCCAACGTCTAAAGCATAAACTAATTTAGCACCATTTTGCAACGAGACATCCGTAAAACCACCAGTTGATGAACCAATGTCTAAGACAATTTTATCTTGTACAGATAAATCGTAAGTGTTCAAAGCTTTTTCCAGTTTTAAACCACCACGGGATACATACTTCAACTTTTCACCCTTGAAATGTAGTTCGGTTGTGACTGGTATTTTTTGCCCCGCCTTATCTAAACGCTCCTCATTTTCGCCAAGAATTTCACCAGCCATAACAGCGCGTTTTGCTTGTTCACGTGATTCGAAAAGACCCTGTTGGACTAGTAATACATCGACACGTTCTTTATCAACACTCATGATTTATCTCCAATAAAAGTGATTAATTCTGATAACAACTCTGGATGAAAACGCTGGTCATTCAATTTAATGTCATTCAAAATTTTATAGGCATCATTCAAATAATCATCGCGCATCCGCTCAGCAGTCGTCACGCCAACTAGATGTGGTAACGCATTGACTGATTCAGTTGTATCTTGCTGAAAATCATCCAGATCATCCTGAATTTGAAAGGCCAATCCAAGCTTTTCTCCAAAGTCAGCTATTTTCGTTACCAAGTCAGGATTAAAAGTCTCATCATTTGCGCTACCTTTAACCAAAAGCGCGCCTGCTTGCGCAGCGTAACGCAATAAAGCCGCGGTTTTAGGTTGATAAATTAATGATAATAGACTTTCTTGGTCAAAATCACTCTCGGCACCGTCGTGATTCTGCATGTCATGTATTTGTCCAAGCACCATACCGTTTGCTCCTGCGGCTTGCGATAAATACTGTGTGATCAATACAATCGATTCCGACGCTGGCGCCCCAGACACCGTCAATGCCTGGGGAATAACAGTGAAAGCACCGGTTAACAAAGCATCCCCTACCAAAATGGCATTTGCCTCACCATATAAGGCATGTACACTAGGTTTGCCTCGCCTTAGCAGGTCATTGTCCATTGCCGGTAGATCATCATGTACTAATGAATAAGAGTGGATCCATTCCACTGCCGTAGCAATTTTGAGTTGGCTAGGTGTTATCAATTGTTCAAAACTCTCTAAAACCATCAAGGTTAGTAATGGTCTCAAACGTTTGCCGCCATTCAATACCGCATATTTCATCATGGCAACCAAATCATCATCTGAGCTAACTTGAGATAAATCGTTTTCCAGTTGCGCATTAATTTTTGGCAGCCATTCATTTTGAAATTTCTTTAAATTAGTCATTTGTTAATTCCAAATCCGATAATTCACCATTATCATCCATTACTTTAGCTAATGTTTCTTCAGCATCTTTTAGTGTTTTTTGTAGATCTTTAACCAGACCAACGCCCGTTTGAAAATCAACCAACGCTGTTTCCAGCGGTCGATCCCCTTTTTCTAGTTGACTTACGATGGTTTCTAATTGTTGTAATTTTTCTTCAAATGTCAATTGTTCACTCATGTTTTACTCCTGTAATATTTGCAACTGCGCTCCCGTCAGCTAAGCGCACATTGATTTCATCATCTTTATTTAAAACGTTCACACTACGAACCACCTGTTCATTTTGAGTCACAATGGCATAACCGCGCGTTAAAATTTTTAATGGGCTAACAAGATCCAACTTAGCGCCCAATAGCTGCAACTTTTCTTGGGACGGTTGCAATAAATGCTGTTGTAATTGCTGTTGTCGATGTACAAGCGTCGTGTAGTCGTGTTGCGCGTTGATTAATCGTTGATGCGTAAGCTGCACTAATAACCTAGCTGCTTGATCCACACGTTGATTGTAACCCGTGTATAATCGATCTGGTTGTTTAAAAATGACATGCTCGGTCATTCTGTTTAAACGTTGTTTTTGGGTGGCAATAATTTGTTGGATTCTGGTTAACTGTCGGACTTGCAATTCTTGCAATCGGGATTGTATCTGGGCAAGCGTAATAGGTGTAGCCAGTTCCGCTGCCGCTGTTGGTGTTGCCGCACGGCGATCTGCCACAAAGTCAGCCAGTGTATTATCTGTCTCATGTCCAACAGAACTAATTACCGGTGTTTTGAGTGCGGCAATGGTGCGCGCTAGCTGTTCATCATTAAAGACCCACAAATCCTCAATGGAACCACCACCACGACCCACAATAATAGTGTCAAATGCCATAGCATCAATTCTGTTGAGCTGCCGAATAATTGTTGGCGCAGCTTTGTCTCCCTGCACTACTGCGGGAAATAAAATAACTTGTGCCGTTGGAAATCGACGTTGTACCGTACGGGCAATATCTTCAATAACTGCACCGGTTGGTGATGTGACAACTGCTATTTTTTTAGGAAATAACGGAATATTTTTTTTAGGTAAATCAAATAATCCTTCTGCCTGCAATCGTTTCTTCAATTGTTCATAGGCTAAAAATAATTCTCCCACACCGTCTGGTGACATCGACTCCAAAATTAATGAATACGAACCACGTGGTTCGTACAATTCCACGCGACCCACAGCATTAATTTTCATGCCTTCTTCAGGTTGAAATTTGATTCGTTTCTGATAACCAAACATCGAAGCGCTAATAACAGCGTTACCCTCTGAATCTTTAATAGAAAAATAGAGATGCGGGCCACGCCGTCGCCCCATATTGGAAATTTCACCTGTAACATAGACTTTTGCGAGATAAGGATCCGCATCAAATTTGCGTTTTAAATACGCAGAAAGCGCTGATACTGTTAAATACTTATTATTTGTTTCTGACATGGTGCCTCTCAATCGCTCATAATGATTATATACACTCATTATACCTGAAAAACTGCATAAAAAAACAACTAACCTAAAGGCTAGTTGTTTAGTTTGGCATGCCAGATGCGCTCTGACGGGCGATTACTAGTTGTCACACTAATAATAAAGTCGCGTCACCTCAGTGTTAACACTGTTAGTCATGGTGAGATGAGATAGTTCCACAACACACTCATCATCTGCATCTATACGAGATTTGTGACTTAACACGGCAGACCGCCTTCGGCGCTAATTTTTCAAGCGCTTCGACTCATCGCATAAATTAATGATAACAAATATATCAACAATAGTCAACTTAAGATGATCATCTTAAGCCCTTAATGATGCGATATTTACAGTTAGTTATGAAATCGTTATACTTATAAGCATGATAAAAATAACTAAAATAACGCAACATTTCATCCACCATCACATTGCACCTAAAAACACTAGTTTAGATGATTTGTTCGTTGCAAATGCTGATTTGAAAGACAAAAAAGCATTAGCTGCTTATGTGATTGAGACATACAGCCTTGGTCAACTGGTTAGTGTTAAATTTAATGTTGCCGATCACATTCTCGACTTTACCTACAATCAGGCTGAAAATATCGGACGAGTTGTGGCTGAAGTCGCCATAGTGGACTGATACCGTTTATATTTCAACATCAGCTTGGGCTTCTGTTTCTGCAGATGCTTGCTCTGAGACAATGTGTGCTAACTGTTCATCAAACCAACTTGCAATCTTTGCCTGTGCACTGTCAGTATCATCCTCATAAGTTGAAACCGAACTCACTAACGCAATCTTCAGTCTTGACTGACTAACAAGGGGATTCTCAACAATCATGTACAGATTGACAACAAGTGCTTCACTGTCTGGCAAAATCATTTTTCGTAACTGATTTTGATAACGCAGCGGTAAGTTGATAACATTTGTTTCAAGACTTAGTGTGGTCCCATCCGCCTCAATGCCGCCATTGATATTAAGCGTAACTTGCATAAAGTTTTCGTCGGTTACATGCTGGGCTAACTCGCTCATGAGCGCATCAATTGGCACAGTTTGTCCATCCTCGACAGTTATTGATTTGTTATAAAATGCTGCATCAGCAATGTTAGCCAACGCACGTTCACCTGTTATTTGCATAAAATTTCCTCATGTATAATATTACCATACCTACTCACTTTGCTGATTAAAAATCATTTTCAGTTAACATTATTGGGAGAAAAATATCAATGTTTGAAAAGCAAAAAATACCCGCACTTGTATCGATTGGACTATTTACTTTTATGTCAACATTAGACGGGTCAATCGTTAATGTTGCATTACCAACAATTGCGCGTGAATTAGCCATCCCTCTAAGTCAAGCTACATGGGTTGTCACTATCTATTTAGTGATTATCTCGGGTCTAATTGTTTTATTTGGACGGCTTGGCGATTTATTAGGTAAAACAACCATTTTTCGTTACGGTATGATGATTTTTACAATAGGTTCTTTATTATCTGGCATTAATTTAGGATTACCTTTTTTACTTTTTGCACGTAGTTTTCAAGCGATTGGCGCTTCAATGACCATGAGTAATTCTTTTGGTATCACATCGACTCTTTTCCCGCCAAATCAACGCGCCCGCGCTATGTCAATTATTGCAATGTTCGTTTCCTTAGGTTCAATTGCTGGCCCAGCAATTGGTGGTCTCATCTTGTCGATTGCTAACTGGTCATATATTTTTTGGATTAACGTCCCTATTGGTGCCATAGCATTTTGGGTAGGCAATCGCTATCTTCCAAAAGAAAAGCCATTAGGCACACTCAGTGAAGTTGATTGGCTAGGTGCATGTCAACTACTCATGAATATGCTATTGTTCTTTTTAGGCATGAACAGCGGTCAAAGTATAGGTTGGCATCATATCTTAGTTTGGCTTTTACTTTTGCTCAGTGGCTTAACCTTTGCTAGTTTTATTTGGCAAGAAAAGCACAGTCCTTCGCCGCTACTCAATCTACATATTTTTGATAATCATACCTTCGGCGTTAGTGTCGTTCTAAGTGCCATGTTTTTCACAGTCAACGCATACGTCAATATTTTGACACCATTTTATTTACAAAATTTTCGAGGCTGGTCTGCGGGAATGGCTGGCATCATAATGATGAGTATACCCGCATCAATGTTTGTTTTTGCACCCATTTCAGGTATTCTCTCTGATCGTTATAACAAAGAAATCATTACTTTAATTGGTATTTCAGGATTGATAGTTTCTCAAATAGGCTTTCTAATTTTTGGACAAGCAACGCCCATTTGGTTAATCGTTACCATATTACTCTTTACTGGTATGAGCGCAGGTATTTTCCAATCACCGAATAGTGCCTTGGTCATGGCCAGTGTTAACAAACAATATTTGGGCATTGCTGGATCAATCAATGCATTGGGACGTAATGTCGCTTTTGTGTTTGGTAACATTTTTGCCACAACAATTTTATTCCTCTTGATGTCACGACAAGCTGGTCACCGTGTCGCTACATACGATCCACAGCACCCATCCTTATTTATGACTGCTATGCACAACAGCCTGTATTTTTCATTGACACTCGCCATAGTTGCCTGGCTATTGACTGCCAAACGATTATTTCAAACAAAAAAGAGCTCATGAGCTCTTTTTTTACTGTTTATGTGGCATGCGTGCCCAAAAGTCAGCTTTATTCGTCTGCCTTTCACGTGCAATAGCCATCGCATGTTTCGGGACATCTTCTGTAACTGTTGAACCTGCCGCCGTAATTGCTTCATCGGCTATCGAAACAGGCGCTACTATTTTTGTGTTTGATCCAATAAATGCATGATCTCCAACTGTTGAATAAAACTTATTGACACCATCATAGTTAACAAAAATTGATCCGGCACCAATGTTGACATCTTCGCCAACTGTTGCATTACCAATATAGGTCAAGTGACCAGATTTTGTGTCGCGACCTAGTTTAGCATCTTTCACTTCAACAAAGTTACCTATATGAACATTGTCGGCCAAGTCAGTTTGTGGCCTTAAATGAGCGTATGGTCCAACGGTAACACCATTTGCCAATTGCGCTGATTCCAAATGAGATGCAGTAATGACATTGTTGTCACCAATAAGACTATTTTCAATTCGTGATCCTTGGGTAATTAAATTGCCCGTTCCAATAACTGTATCTCCTAGGATTGTGACGCCACCCTCTATCACCGTATCTGCAGCAATTTTCACTGTTTTATCAATGTAAGTACTGGTAGGATCAATCAATTCAACACCTGAAACCATTAACTCATGGTTAATGCGTCCATGCATAATTTGATTTGCAGTAGCCAATGCCACGCGGTCATTCACACCCAATGACTCTGTAAAATCATGTAAAGTATGGGCCCCGATTTGCTGACCATCATGTCTCAAAATATCTAGTGTATCTGGTAAATAGTATTCCCCTTGGGCATTGTTATTTTCAACTTTTGACAAAGCATCAAACAACAATTGATTATCAAAAACATAAACACCAGTATTTATTTCTTTAATGTGTCGTTCGGTCACACTGGCATCTTTTTGTTCGACAATTTTAATAACAGTATCATCATCACCACGCACGATTCGACCATAACCAGTGGGATCCTCAGCAATTGCAGTCAATACAGTCACAGCATTATTGCTGTTCTGATGTTCAGCCACCAATTCTGAAAGTGTTTCAGGACGAAACATCGGTGTATCACCTGACATAATTAATGTCACACCATCACTGTCTTTTAATTCTGATTGTGCTTGTTGTACTGCGTGACCTGTACCAAGTTGTACCATTTGTGAAACAAATTTACTGCGATCACCAACATGTTCCTGTACGCGTTGCGCACCAACACCAATCACTGTAATCAATTGACTAGCATGCAATGTTGAAACAGACGCCAGTACCCAGTCAATCATTGTTTGGCCAGCCACACGATGCAACACTTTTGGCGTCGCCGATTTCATGCGTGAACCTTGCCCAGCAGCTAATATTAGTACGTTAATCTCGTCTTTACTCATGTTTACATTAATCCTTATGACTATAGATTTCTTCTAAATAATTGCCCGCTGTTACTAAAATTGGGTCGCCATTTTTGAGGTTAGTATCAACATGTAATAATGACGTGAAATGATCTAACAATCGTGTCGTCGAGCGACCTTCAGCAAAAACAGCTGTCCCAACGACTGTCCCATCAAATTCACCGACCAATGTCTGCATCCCTTGAATTGTCCCACCGGCTTTCATGAAGTCATCAACCACCAAAACCCGTGAACCTGTTCGGAGTGAGCGACGGGACAATTCCATTTTCTCAACCCGCTTTGAAGAACCTGTCAAATAATTAACAGAAACCGTTGGCCCCTCTGTGACTTTGGCATCATCACGAACAATCACAAAAGGTACATTAAGCTGTTCAGCAACTGCTTGGGCTAATGGGACACCCTTTGTGGCAGCTGTCATAACAGCATCAATATCATCTCGAAGGTACTGTGTTGCAATCAATCGGCCAGCTTGGCGTAGTATGTCTGGTCTTCCCAATAAATCTGACAAATAAACATATCCGCCAGGCAAAACACGTGTTTCGTCATTAACCAATTGTCTTATTTCTTCAATAAATGTTTTGGCTTCTGCTTCAGACATTGAAGGCACAAATCGTGCCCCACCGGCAGCACCAGGAACTGTTTCAAGTAAACCAGTCCCACGCTCTTGGAAAGTCCGTTTAAGAATTGATAAATCTTCTGAAATAGACGACTTAGCTGATTCATAGCGTTTAGCAAAGTAAGATAGTGAAATTAGCTTGCGTGGGCGCTCAAGCATGTAGCGCGCCATATCGACCAAACGATCTGAGCGACGTGTTTTCATAGTATGTGACGGACTCAAGCACTAGACTAGTCCGTTTCCTCCTTGATTTTTATTAACAATTACCTCTAATTATAGCATTATTTTCTAGTAATAGTTCGGAAATTAAGCCTTTCGTTTAAACTGCCATACAGAGCCTAAATAAATCAAAACCTCAATAATTGCGATAAAAAAACTGGTTGGCAATTCAGTTAGATAGGCAACACTCAAACCAACCCAAGTTCCAAACAACGCAAAAATAATTGCCATTCCCATTAATTGTACAGTAGTGGTGGCATAATATTTAGCACTAGCAGCTGGTAGTGTAACCAGAACAAATATTAATAATGAGCCCACTAATTGGGATGAAATGCTGACAGACAAGGCAATCATGACAAGAAATACATAACGTACCCCTTGTTGTCGTCGTGTTTGCATAAACATCCCCTGCTCGTCAAAAGACAACTGCCGTAGTGTCCGATAATTAAACAATAGTGTGACCAAAACGATTGCAGCTAGCACCAAAAGCAGATACAAATCATGATGACTGATACCCAAAACTGACCCAAATAAAATACCCGTTGCAGCGCTCGATGATGTGTGCCCTAATGCTAGAAACAAAATCCCCAATCCAATTGCTAACGCAGAGATAGCGCTGGTCACATTGTCACGTTTAGTATATGTTGACTCCAATGCACCTATAGCGACTGACGAGGCAACTGTTGCGACCATCATACCAAGTAAAGCCGGCCATCCAATCCATAGACCAAAAGCAGCACCGGCAAAGCCAATTTCACTGAGGGAATGGGTTAAAAAAGCGTAATTTCGGGCAACCACAAACGTACCAATAACGCCAGCAACAATACTAACAATGGTACCAGCGACAAAAGCATTCTGCATAAAACTATATTCAAACATAATGAACCTCATTTTCAGGATGCGTAAGTGTCATATCAACCGTTATTTTTTTTAATGCTTGTGCATTTCCCTGCGTTACGTTTCCAGCATCAAACAGCAAAAAACCATCGGCAAAATCAGAAACTAAGGTCAACTCATGTGTGATGAATAAAACCGTCAATCCGGTTTCTTTTTGTAACCGTACAATTGCTGTCAGTAATTGTCGCTTGTGTTCATGGTCTAAACTGGCTGTTGATTCATCTAAAATCAGTAATTCTGGTTGCTTAACTAGTGCTTGAGCGACAAATGCTCTTTGTCTTTGCCCACCAGATATCAAACCCAGTCGTTGATCAGCAATATTAACTAAATCCATTTTTTGCAGTGCCTTATGAATAGCTACTTTTTCTGAGCGATTATTAAATAAATGCCAGCCACTATTAAAAGCCAGACCAACAAATTCCGCAACACTGAGCGGATAGTCTCGCGAAATATCTCTAAACTGCGGTACAAAGCCAATGGATTTCGTAGTGACATTCAAATTGCCAACATAATTATGATGTTGTCCAAGTATCGTTTTAATAAACGTTGTTTTGCCAGCACCGTTTTCACCCAAAATGGCGTAAAAACTGCCTGCCGGTACATCAACGTTTATTTCAGACGCAATGGCCCTATCGCCATAACGGATTGTTAGTTGGTGTGTCTCTATAATTGCATTCATTGTGCAAGCGCCTTTTGTATTAGTCGTAATTGTGATAATTGCCAAGACCAAATGTAAGCGTCTTGCGGTAAAACTTGGTTAAATGTTACAACGAGTACATTATCTTTTTTTGCTGCTGCGATTAATTGTTTATCATGATTCGTCTGATCTTGCGTTGCCGTCAACACAAAATCAATTTTTTGGTCACTCATTTTTTTCTCTAATGCTGTCATAGCATCATCATCAAGTTTGTCAACATCGTTACTTGCTGATTGATAGCCCAATTGTGTCATCATTAATTCTTGCGATTGATTAGTAGCTAAATAGGTGACATTTTTACTTTTTTTCAAATTTTGAAATACTGATGTTAATTTAGCCGTTTTTTTCAAAAGGCTTTGTTTATTGGCGACATAACTATTACGATTGCGGGGATCCATATCACTCAGTTGATCCGTAATTTTAGTCACCATGTTCAAAGTTGTTTGGGGACTCAAATAAACATTGCGATAGTTTTTACCGTCAGTAATATAGTCGCTCGCAATCACTAATCTTGCGGACACCCCCCATTGTTTGGCACGCGTTAGCAACTGGCTTTCATGCGTATCAGTGATAATCAACTCAGACTTTTTAAATTTTGTTTTTTGCGCTTGATCAGTAACATTTGAAATAAGTTCCGTTTTACCATGCTTACCAGCAATAGCCGC
This sequence comes from Leuconostoc pseudomesenteroides KCTC 3652, assembly GCF_014634745.1. Lineage (GTDB taxonomy): Bacteria > Bacillota > Bacilli > Lactobacillales > Lactobacillaceae > Leuconostoc > Leuconostoc pseudomesenteroides. The sequence continues at coordinate 17,644 of NZ_BMBP01000005.1, read as the reverse complement.
TGCAATCTGTTGATAAGCAATGTTATCAGTAGCAATGACAACAGGTTTGCTGTCAGGGACGCTCGTTTCACCAGCCATGTTAACAAACACTAAAAAAATCCCGATTGGAATTAGGAGGATTGTTAAAATAGCATAAATAACTTGTTTGTTCATAGTGTTTTATTTCATATTGCAGATGCCGATCATCTGCTGACAACCTGTAATTTTTTGGACGTACTATATCATGATAACACGATTTAAAACAGACAAAAACACTTGTTGATACAAAAAAAGCCCACAATTGGGCAATTAATCAGCAAATGTAATGTCGATATTTTTTGTTAATATGTCTGTATAGCTATACGAAGCACGCTCAAAATTAGCATCCTCATCTAATTCAACAACGAATAGTGATGGAAATGTTGACCTTAAAATGCCTGAACGTTCCGTAATCTTTTTGCGACCTGCTTGGGCAACTACGGTTACTTCTTGTCCAACATGTGAATCTAGTTGAACCTTGATCTCTTGCAAACTACTTGGCATTTTTATACCACCTTTCGTGTAAAAGCTTATTTCATTATACTACAAATAAACCTTTTAAGCAAGTATAACTGAATATTTCAGCGTTTTTTAGTATAAATATTCGGCTATTTCACTAATTTTTGCGTTCGTAATGCCAAATATAAGTCCGTGAAATCAGTTAAATCCAGTCTTTCCGCCCTGATTGAAGGTTCAATGTTGGCTTCTTGCAAGGCCTTTTCTAATTTGGATTTTATTTCGGCCTCTTTCCCGTACGTTTGCAATAAATTATTCCACAAACTCTTGCGTCTATGCGAAAAAGTGCCCTTGATGACGCCAAAAAGTTGATTGGGTTGCTCAACAGGTACATCAGGTGTCAAAGGTGTCAGCTTAACGACTGCGCTGTCAACATTCGGCGCAGGATTAAATGATGTTGCTGGTACTTTAATTGCTAATTGTGCAGTCGCAAAATATTGTATGGTCAAAGTTAAAACCCCATATTCTTTTGTTCCCACCTGCGCATTCAAACGATCAGCAACCTCACGCTGCATCATAACAACAATGTTATCCCAAGCGATATCTGCACGCAGTAGCTGCATCAAAATCGGTGTCGTAATATAATATGGCAAATTTGCGACAATTTTAACGTTGGCATTTTCACCAAATTCTTCTGTGATCACCTGCTTTAAATTAACCTTTAAAATGTCATTTTCAATGACGTGAATATTCTGATATGGCGACAACGTATCCGAAAGAACTGCTACCATTTGAGGATCAATTTCAAATGCAACCACTTTTTTGGCTGATTTAGCTAACTGTTCTGTTAGGGCCCCAATACCGGGCCCAATTTCAATCACATTGTCTTCAGCTGTAATTTCAGAGGCTGCCACAATACCATGCAATACATTTAGATCAGTCAAAAAGTTTTGGCCAAACTTTTTCTTAGCCCTTAATCCATATTCATTTAAAATTGCTTGTGTTCTTGTTGGATTGGCAATATCAATTGTTTTTCCCACTTTGCATTTGTCCTTTCAACGCTTCTTCGATTTGTGTACGTTTGATACCAAAAGCATTTAAACGTTTAATCAACTGTTTGCCATTGGTATAACCAATGTGTAGCTTTTCACCTACCACAGCCCGACGTTCACGCGCATTTGGTCCACTTAAAAGGCCTTGTTGCAACAAAAATGATTGATCAATATCACTTGATACAGTCACACGTGGTGTCATTAAATGTCGTAAAGCATTTATAATTGTGTCTGGGCTAGCATGTTCAATGCCTAATGATTTGTGAGGATTATCATGACTCGCGCGCGCTTGATTTTGTGTGATGTATGCTTGCTTAGCGGTCGGAATAACTTTTGTTATGATATTACGGATTCGCTGCCCATTGAAATCAGGATCAGTAAAAATAATGACACCGCGTTGTTTAGCAGCTAATTTTGCTCTATCAATTGCTTCTTGACCAATAGCACTCCCGCCAGTTTCAATCGTATCAGCAATCACCGCACGAGCAATGTTTTGTGTGTCAGAGCGTCCTTCGACAATAATAACTTCATTAATATGCTGTCTATCAATCATGATTTAAAAACAGGCGATGCGCATTTTGACGCGTTACATCAGATAACGCCTTTGGCGACATGTCTAACGTTTCTGCTAGACTATCAATGACATACTTCACAAAAGCTGGTTCATTAGTTTTACCACGATAAGGCGTAGGCGCCAAATAAGGTGCATCAGTTTCAACTAAAATACGGTCTAATGGCACAACCTTGGCCGCGTCTCGTACTTCTTGAGCTTTTTTAAAGCTAACAACACCACTAAACGAAATTGACATCCCGAGGTCAACAAAAGCCAGCGCCTGTTCTGGTGTACCTGAGAAGCTATGCATCACACCTTTTTCGACACCAGATGCCTTTAAAATTTGATAAACATCATCAAACGCATCCCGGTTATGAATGATAACGGGTAGATCGTATTTCTTGGCTAGGGACAAATGCGTCACAAAAGCTGCTTTTTGAGTCTCATGAGACGTATTTTCCCAGTAATAATCTAAACCGGTCTCCCCAACACCAACAACTTTGTCCTGCTGCAACTGTTCAGCTAAAGTAGTGGCTGCTGTCTCGTCAAAGCCATCTGTATCTTCAGGTTGAAATCCTAAAACGGCGTATATATTCTCATGAGACTGAGCAATTGACAAAGCACGTTGATTCGCAATCGCATCATAACCCACAATATTCATTTCCATTACTCGGAATTCATTTGCCCGTCCAATATAGGCGTCCACATCATGATATAATTTGTCATCATTTAAATGTGTATGTGTATCGTAACTATCTGCCGGTGTCTTGGTTGGATCATAAATTGCCATTTTGGCCTCCAAATTATTATTTAAGCTAATACTTAGTATATCATGGTTCTACGTCAATAAAAAAACCGCTTTTTGCGGTTTAATTAGTTGGTGCAAAGTTTTTTAGTACACCATTAACAAACTTACGATCATCATCATCAGCGAATGTTTTAGTTAATTCCACTGCCTCATCGATGGCAACCTTATAGGGTGTTGCTTTGATTGAAACTAGCTCATAAATAGCTAAACGTAGTATGACGAGATCAGCTTTGTTGATTCGGTTAATTGCCCAACCATCAGCTAAATGAGCCGAAATTTGCTCATCTAAGTCATTTTTTGATCCCAACACTCCATTAATTAATCTCGGCAAATAATCATCAAATGTTTTACCATTCAAAACGATGTCATATAAATCATCGATTTTACTATCTTGCGGATCTTTTTCAAGTGCAAAAAGAATTTGAAATGCGGCTTGGCGAGACTCATGTCGCGTTAAACTTGCCATTAATTAGTTACCTCGTCACCAAATAAGTTATTAGGATCAATTGTACTGTCAGCCTTTTCAGGTACAATACCACTGACATGAACGTTGATTTTTTCAACATGCAAATCCGTCATAGATGCAATTTGTGATTTGATGGCGTTCTGAATATTCAAAGCAACTTTAGGCACCGCCACACCATATTGTACAAATACATAGGCATCAATCACTAATCCATCAGTCGTTTGTTGTAATTCAACACCTTTACCACGCGCATTAGAACCAAAAACGCTTGTAAAACGATCAGATAATTTGCCACGCATTGAATAAACGCCACTCACTTCCTGAGCCGCAATTTGCGCAATGATTTCAACAACTTCGGGTATTACTTGTGTCGTACCGGACACTTCACTTTTTGTTGCTAACAATAAATTTTTGTTTGCCGTTTTACCTTGCTTGATTTCTCTGGCCATAGTGACTCCTCGACAATCTTTTTAAAATAAAAAGTTCCACAAGGGAACTTTCAGGGTTACCGTGTACAGTGGCACTTGATCGTAATGACTGCATTTTGATTTAAAAATTCAATGTTATCAAAAGCCAATTCATTCATGCCAAGCTGTAATCACGCGCGGCCCTTATATGAACCGTCTTCAGTATTAACAATAATTGTTTCACCTTCGTTAACGAAGTCAGGCACCGTGATTGTAGTACCAGTTTCAACTGTTGCAGGCTTACCTGAACCAGTAGCGGTTGCACCCTTGATGCCCGGTTGTGTTTCAGTAACTTTCAATTGAACAGTTGATGGTAATTCAGCACCCAAAATTTCGTTACCGTACATTGTAATCTTAACTTCCATACCTTCAAGCAAAAACTTCAAAGCATTAGTCAAATGTTCATCAGGAATATTAACCTGTTCGTAAGATTCAACATCCATGAATACACGACCGTCATTTTCAGCGTATAAATATGACATTGGACGTGTTGTGATGTCTGCTTGTTCAAACTTATCCCCTGGTCGGAATGTTACTTCGTTAACCGCACCTGTACGCAAGTTCTTCAACTTTGAACGTACAAAGGCACCACCCTTTCCAGGCTTAACATGTTGGAAGTCCAAAACGCGCCAAATTGAGTTTGAATATTCGATTGTCAAACCCGTCTTTAAGTCATTCATGCCGATTGCCATGATTAGTATCCTCTTTATTCAGTAATATAATTATTATAACAGAAATCCACTCTTAATAGTACAGACTTCAAACAAGTAAAAATTTTACCATATTTTCAGGCTATTTTCAATCTTTTTTGCTATTTAACTCCGGTTGCACAATCAATGCATCCAAGCGACGTAACGTTTTTAAGAATTCTTTTCCTTCAGATATGCCAAAAATATCCAGCCACTTATTGAAGCGTTGACGAACACTTTGAGCAATAATTGCTTCACCTCAGCACCTTTAGGTGTTAGGACTAACAACACACGTCGCCTGTCATCTGGGTCTTTTTCTTGCGTTAAATACCCACGGTCAAATAACGGCTTTAGTTGCCGGGCTATTGCCCCCTTGGTTACACCACGATCTTTAGCAATCTCAGTCATAGTCAAAGGTTCCTCGCTTTGGGAAACAGCCGCCATGATTAACCATTGTTCAAATGAAGCGCCATATGGATTAGCTGGTTGTGAAATTAATTTTTCTAGATTTTTAAGTGCTGACATATAAACACTTACGAATTCACTCAATAGATCTGAATTTTTCATTTTATTCCTCACATGCTGTCAATCATGGTCATCACTTCATCAAGATTATTAACAACATGTACCCATTTCATGTCATCAATGTTCACAAAATGATCGTTAACCATTTGATTCAACCAATTTTCAAAATAATCATAAAAACCATTGATGTTGTACAAAATCAGTGATTTATGGTGCAACCCAAGCTTGGCCCAGCTAATGACTTGTGCAATTTCTTCCAGCGTGCCAAGCCCCCCTGGTAAAGCAACGAAAACATCTGAATTATCAATCAGTAGCTGTTTCCGCTCAGTCATCGATGCTACTTCAATGAACTTCGTTATTTTATCAACATCAATAGCATCTTCTGCCAAATTACGTGGTGAAATACCTAAAACCTTGCCATGATTGGCCATAACACTCGTCGCCAATGTTCCCATTAGCCCATCTTTTCCGCCACCATACACTAGGTATAAGCCTCGCTTAGCTATTTGTTTACCAAACGCTTCTGTTTGAATTTTGAAATTGGGATCACTACCAAATTGTGAGCCCATAAAAACGCCAACTGCCTTTGTTCTCATTTGTTTATCCCTTACACCAATTTACCAATTATAGTATTAATAATCAAGTGAAGTATCTTAAAATCAGTCCATGTGGTAAACTAGTAGTTAAGGTTTTCGTTCGTGACAAATTAAAATACTATTTTTGGAGGCATTTATGATTTTTAAAGTTTACTATCAAGAACACCCTGAGCGCAATCCAAAGCGCGAAACAACACAGTCACTTTATTTAGAGGCTGAAAGTTTACCTCAAGCACGTGAGTTAATTGAGGAAAACACGCAATACAATGTGGAGTATATCGAAGAATTGTCAGATAAGGCTGTAACCTACGAAAAGGCCTACCCTCACTTCGAAATCACAACATTCTAATGACATATTCAGTAGATATTAAACCTAATGAAGTCGCAGTTTATGCGCTAGGCGGTTTAGGCGAAATCGGTAAAAACACGTACGGTATTGAGTATCAAAATGAAATTATTGTCGTCGACGCAGGCATTAAGTTCCCCGAAGACGAATTACTTGGTATTGATTATGTTATTCCAGACTATACTTATTTAGTTGACAATATCGATCGCGTTAAAGCACTGGTAATCACTCACGGACACGAAGACCATATCGGTGCTATCGCCTACTTTTTACAAGCTGTTAATGTACCAGTTTATGCTGGCCCATTAGCCATGGCACTCATCAAAAATAAACTCGAAGAGAAACAACTACTTAACCGTGTCGAGTTACACGAAATTACTGATGGTTCCGTATTAGAATTTGATAAAATGAGTGTCGAATTTTTCCGAACAACCCACTCAATTCCCGATGTGTTTGGTGTTGCAGTACACACACCAGTTGGCACAATTGTGGAAACTGGTGACTTCAAATTTGATCTCACCCCAACTACTAAGCAGCCGCCTAACCTTTGGTCAATGGCACGCATCGGCGAAAATGGCGTTTTGCTCATGATGAGTGATTCAACCAACGCTGAACGTCCTGAGTGGACTAAGTCAGAAGCTTGGGTTGCAAAATCCGTTAATCGCATTTTTGACAAAATCGAGCACGGACGCATTATCTTTGCCACTTTTGCCTCAAATATGAACCGTGTACGAATGGCGACAGATGCCGCAATTGCACGTGGTCGTAAAATTGCAGTGTTTGGTCGTTCTATGGAGTCTGCCGTGACAAACGGTCGTGCGCTGGGATATCTCAATATTCCTGATGACATGCTCGTTGAACAGTCAGACATTAAACATATTCCTGATGACGAGCTTTTGATTTTATCAACTGGTTCTCAGGGTGAGCCAATGGCTGCACTAGCTCGAATTGCCGAAGGTACTCATAAGCAAATTCGTCTTAAGCCCAAAGACAATGTCATATTTTCATCTTCTCCCATTCCTGGTAACACCGCTTCTGTTAACGCTGTTATCAATAAATTAGAAGAAGGCGGTGCAAATGTTATTTATGGTAAGGTAAATAACATTCACACTTCTGGTCACGGTGGTCAAGAAGAAGAAAAGCTCATGCTAGCACTAATGAAGCCCAAGTTTTTCATGCCAGTTCACGGTGAATATCGTATGTTAAAAGTTCACGCTTCTTTAGCGCATGAATTAGATATTCCTGATGATCACACTTTCATCCTTGAAAATGGTGATGTTCTGGCATTAGATGGTGAAAATGCGCGTGTTGCTGGTCACTTCCCTGGTGAAGATACTTATATTGATGGATCAGGGATTGGCGATATTGGTTCGGTTGTCTTACATGATCGTCAAAAGCTATCACAAGATGGTTTAGTGGTCGTCACTGCAACCATCAATCTCAGCAAAAAAGAAATCCTTTCCGGTCCAGACATTTTATCACGTGGTTTCGTTTATATGCGTGAATCTGGCGACTTAATCAATGAAGGCCGTCGTGTCATTTTTGGTACAATTCGTCGTGTGATGAACAACGCCAACGCAAGTGAATCAGATATTCGTCAAGCTGTTATTGACGAATTGTCACGCTTTTTGTACAAAGAGACTGCTCGAAAGCCAATGATTTTACCTATGTTAATTATGATGTAATACAAACCACTAAATTTTAATAATTTGGTGGTTTTTGATTTCCTTTTTTCGAGCATTATGTCTATCGCCATATACTCACCTCCAAACGTTACATGCTATATCATGACAAAATACAGACATTACAAAAATAAATTCGTAATTATTCGGAAAAAACATAACATATTCTCAAAACACCTAGAACGCAATATGTTACAATACTGTAAGTAAAACATTAAGGAGCTATCATGACAACACGTAAAATTCCTACAATCATGGGTACACAGCATCCCGATAACGCTAATGCACCTTTCTGGGACAGTTCTCAGCAACCATTCATCAGCGCTTATCGCGAGACCAGCGAAGCATTTGAAAACTTTAGTGAATTAAATGTTGACGAATACATGTGGGATTGGGAAGGTAAACATGCCGATGCCGCCGTCATTGATCGCTTATTTAGCTCAGAGTATGACTATTTCAAAGAACATCAAATTGGTCGCGACAAGTTTTTAACTTTCCGATTCCCGAATATTTGGGAAGAAAAGGGTTATAACTTGATGCAAGCCATGACAGCTTTTTTGAGTTCCGAAGATTTCGCACATGATCTTGGCTTCACCCGACCTCTATTTGAAGCTATTTTGCCAATGGCACAACGTGCAGACCAAATTTTAAAAATGCAACTCCTGTTTGAAAAATTAGCAAATTTCAAAACAGCAGAGTTCACGCGTTCTGATAAGAATACACCTTATATCGAAATGATTCCGCTATTTGAAGATTTTGATACGCAATTGCATGCACCAGAAATTTTAAAAGAATACTTGACACTCCATGAAGAACACTTTGGTTTCCGTCCAAAGTATCTACGTGTTTTCTTGGCAGGGTCTGATTCAGCCTTGACTGCCGGATTTATGAGTTCGATTACAGGAAACAAATTAGCAATTGCAAGATTACATGAATTTGCCGAGCAAGAAAATATTGAAATCTATCCTATTTCTGGAACAGGGTCAGCCATTTTTAGAGGTGGTCTTTCGCCTCGTCGTATTGATCGCTATGTCAAAGAATTTCCCGGTGTCAGAACAGCAACGGTCCAATCGGCCTTTCGTTATGATTTCCCCTTAGAAGAGGTTCAATCAGCTATTGCCAAATTAAAGGCTGAGTTGCCAGTTGCCAAACCACTCAAAATTAGTATTGAAGATCAGAATGTACTAGCAGAAGTTGCTGAAATTTCAGCCAAATATTACTCAAATACACTAGACAACTTAGTACCAAGTATGCAACCAATTTTCAAGGCGTTCCCCAAGCGTCGTGACCGTCGTCAACACGTTGGTGTTCTTGGTTACTCTCGCTCTGTTGATGGCATCGAGTTACCTCGGGCAATTAACTTCACCGGTGCGTTCTATTCTGTGGGTGTTCCCCCCGAATTTATTGGTTTCGGGCGTGCTCTTAAACAACTTAATGCTGATCATCTTGGTGTTTTTGTGAGACACTATCCAAGTATGAAACAAGACTTCCGAGAGTTGGCTCGCTATGTCAACATGGATGCCCTACAAATCTTAAAAACTCAGAGTCCAGCTTGGGCTGAAGTGGAAGAAGATATTTTGATTTTGCAAGATATCTTTGGTTTCGAACTCCAACCTCTAACTAGAGAAGAAAAACAGCATGCAGAAATTGCGCTACAAGTTGTGCAAATTAAGGATGGCGCACCAATTGCGGTAACAGCGCTCATCAATCGTATGGCCCAGTTACGTCATTTCCTAGGTTAAAAAAATTCTAAAAAATGTACTTATCGTTTGATAAATAGCCTTAACAGGCTTTTTTTGTTACAATAAAATTAATTTGTTTGAAAGTTTGAGCGTGTCAATGCCACAATTCTATGTTATTAACAATCCTCTTGCTGGCAGTGGACGCCACCAAGAAAAAATTTCAAAAATTAAATCTCAACTCACTTTTGCATCGTGGCAAGACACAACTTTTGCTGGTCAAGCAACCCGTTTTGCAAAAAAATTAGCCAAGGATTTGCCTGATGTCCCTTCAGAAAATGTTATTCTAGCGATTGGTGGTGATGGTACTTTAAATGAAGTTCTGAACGGACTGCTTAAATTTAAGCGACATAACCCTATACCAATTGCTTACATCCCCAATGGCTCTGGTAATGACTTTGCTCGTGCTGCACAATTAGGTGATGCCAATGAATCTTTATCACGACTAGCAAAAATTAGATCCTCGCAATTGCTGACAGTTGGCAAAATTGTCGGTGATGCACCCAAAAAACAAACAAGGTACTTTGTTAATAATTTAGGCATTGGTTTCGATGCGGCAGTTGTTTCACAAACAAATCATGATAAATGGAAAGCACGCCTTAACAAATTTGGTCTGGGATCATTGAGCTATCTTTTTTCAGTTCTCAAGGTATTTGCGAATCAAAATAGTTTTCCTGTCACGATTAATTCCGGTGACGACTATCTCAATTTCCCGCGCGTTTTTCTACTCACTTTAACTAATCAAGCTTATTTTGGTGGTGGTATCGCACTTTTGCCTGAAGCTAAGCTTACAACCTATGGATTAGATTTGGTTATCGCAGAAAAAATGAGTTTCGTTGAATTTTTAGGCATGTTTCTAGCTTTGAAAAAAAATGGTGGACATCTCAAGTTCAAAAAGGTTCATCATCTTAAAATGTCACAAAATGCTACCATTCACGTTCGTGATATACAACCTGGTCAAGCTGACGGAGAAGAATTAGGTAACGGAAGTTACGACTTTCAGTTAACATTTGAACATTACCCATTTTGGATTTAAACAAAAAACGCCAAGTCTTGAGATGTCATCTCCATTAGACTTGGCGTTTTTGACTTTTAACTAAAACGAGCAGAGCGTTCAGCTTGTGAAACAATTGTCGCTAATAGACGTCGTGCTACGAAATTTTGGCTGAGACGCAATACCATATCATCGCGATAATAAACTGCCGCTATTGCAGCAACCAATGTTGGAACAACACTATTGGCATGACCATGAACTAATGAATTTTTAATTGCTTCAGTATAATTGTGACTGTTAAGCAAACTCCAAATAACTGCCTCTAAAGTAGAAGCGGCCTTACCATCTAATACTATTTTATCGGCTGGAATATTTCTAAAATCAGGCAAATTAAGCTCATCAAACGCTGAAAGCTCAGAAACAAAGACTTGATGACGTGAGTAATACTCAAACCCAAAAGCTAACCCATTTTCAACGGCATCTGATAAATTATTACCGTCTAAAATTTGACTCAGAATGAGGCTCATCATCCCCACCGTCACCAAAGCACCCTCATCGTTGTGCGTCAATCCAGCAATACGATGAAGTAGCATCATTGCAGTTTCATCATTAACAAATGAGGTCCCATACTGATGATGCAAATAAAGTGCCACTGGTAACATACGTGCCAAGATGTTATCACTATCTGCTGCATCGTCTGATACACCTGCCGAAAGCATATCACGGTTTTTAATATAATTATCTAATGCTTTTTTTGTGACGTCATCGATACTTTGATGTGTACCAACAGGCGCATACTGCCGCCTTTGATACCAGTTTTGTAAGTGAGCCATTACATCTGCCAACTGATAGCCGCGTGTTAAACTTGCTGTTGTTGCTAATGACAAGCTAACTTGCGTTCCCCACTCTAACTGTCTATCAAATTGTTGATTTAACACCTTATCTTGATCATTAGCAGGTAAAGACGCGATACTTTCACCAATAGCCATGCCAAATATCAAAAATTGAATTGTTGATTGCTTTTTACTCATACAATCATTTTAACATGAATTAGAGCAAGCTTTTAATTTCTTCAACTTTATCCAAAGCTTCCCATGGTAAATCAATATCCGTTCTACCAAAATGACCAAAAGCAGCTGTTTGCTTATAAATTGGCCGGCGCAAATCTAAATGATTAATAATTGCTAATGGTCTGAAATCAAATAATTGTGTGATAATTTCAGTGATTTTATTATCACTAATTTTAGCAGTGCCAAATGTTTCGACATTGAGTGAAACAGGTTCCGCTACACCAATGGCATATGCAACTTGTAATTCAAGTCGATCAGCTACACCTGCGGCAACCATGTTTTTAGCCACATAGCGGGCAAAATAAGCGGCCGAACGATCCACCTTTGTCGCATCTTTTCCAGAAAAAGCACCACCACCATGGTGCGCCGCACCACCATATGTATCAACAATAATTTTACGACCTGTTAACCCAGAATCAGCTTGCGGACCACCCAAAACAAATCGACCTGATGGATTGATATAATATTTTGTCTGATCATCAACTAATTCTTGTGGCAAAACCTTATCGATTACTAACTCACGGACATCTTTACGAAGTGTTTCAAGTGATACTGCATCATTATGTTGTGTTGATATGACCACAGCAGCAATCCGTTGAACTTGATTGTCATCATTTAATTCAACGGTTACTTCACCTTTCGCATCTGGACGGAGGTAACTTAGCTGATTGGATTCGCGTACATCACGAATACGACGCATTAAACGATGTGACAATGCCAAAGTCAATGGTAAATAACTATCTGTTTCATTAGTTGCGTAGCCAAACACCATGCCTTGATCGCCAGCTCCTAATTGCTCAGGATCATCGTCAGCATTATCCACTGCCTGCGCAATATCAGATGATTGCTCAACAATCTTATTTGAAACGTTAACAGAATCTGCTGTAAATCCTAATTCTGCTTTATCATAACCGATTTCTCTAATTGTGTCTGTGGCAATTTGGCGAATATTAACATACGCGTTTGTCGACAGCTCCCCAAAAATTGACACATCTCCAGTTGATGTTGTCACCTCGACAGCTGAGCGTGCATATGGATCTTGGGTCAAAACAGCGTCCAAAATTGCATCCGCAATTTGATCTGCAATTTTATCAGGATGTCCAGCTGAGACAGACTCTGAAGTGAAAAATTTTGTCATTGATATTCTCCTGCGTAAGGTCGCCACCAGTTTTGCAAAATAAAAAGCTAAAGCCGAAATTAAAAAGCGCGCTCGACATCGTCGAACGCGCTAACGTGACGACTATCTGTACAGAATTACCACCGTACACTGCAAGCCGTTAAGCTTAACGCCGGTTGGTGCAGGGTCAAAGTGCTGTATCACTCGCCTGCTCTTGATAGCTGTTTTAAATTGTAATGACAATTGTAACAAACTTCCACGTACAATTCAACCATTTTAAATGGATTTCTGTACCTTATCAATTGTTAATTCGCTGGTATTGATACAATTCTGTCATAAAAATGATACGTCAGTTGTCCATTTTTAAGGTAAAATATTAGCTATGGATCAAGACTACTACCAACAATCAAACCTGTCTCAACGAATGCCAGATGGCACTATTTTACCACGTCGTTTGAGCACAGATGCCAGAGACAAAAGAAGTCTCGAAAGCTTTTCACCGGCAAAATTGAAAGATTGGCGTTTTGGGGTGCCTTTGATTGTGATAGTTATCTCGCTCAACCTCGTTTGGTGGCGATTACCACTACTACATACGCAAGACCTCGAAGGCGAGTTAACGTGGTCTTTAGCGCCCTTATTTGGCTATACGGTCACAATAGCTGCTGGTATGGCCCTTATGATAACGCAAAATTTTCGTAGTTTGTTAAGTTATCTGTTTTTTGCTATTAGCATTTTGTTCACCTTTAACTCACTCATTCAGGCACGTCGAGAAATTTGGTTATTATTACTTATCTTGGCCGCTTTCTTTATTGCCATTCAACAATTGTGGCTTGGTTTACAAAACATTTTAGGTTTAATTTTGCTGAGTTTTTTGGCGACCTTTACAATTCCAATTGCTATTTTTTACAGTGAAAATAATTATTTAACGCAGAAATTTATTCTACAATTATTACCAATGCTCTTCGCCTTCTTTTTTTACTTCACACCAGTCATTATGCCAAACCCAGATGGCAGAAAACTGAGTTTGTTGTCAATTGGTCTCTTTTGGGCCGCTTTGCTAAGTCACCATGTCGGTGCGACAACAATTGTTATCTTTATACTTAGTATATTTGCTTTTGTTCTACAATTTGTCAAAGCCCGCATTGGCAACTGGCAAAATATGATTTACGTTCTGCTTCTAGCGCTTTCAATGCTGTTAGTTTACCAATGAAAAATGATTCAAAACTGTTTTATAGCCAGTTTTGAATCATTTTTTTCAAATCAAGTATCACGCTTTTGCCATTTATCCATATTAATCCAGGTAATTGATGACGTAAATACGTTAGTTGCCGCTTAGCATAGCGTCTGGAGTCTTGTTGCAATTTTTTTATGGCTTCCTCAACCATTTCCTCACCTCTTAGGTAGCCGAAAAACTCTTTGTAGCCAATAGCCTTGCCAGCTTGTAATTCTTCTCCACCAGCGTTTAAAACCGCTTGTGCTTCATTTAAAACGCCTTCACTGACCATATTAGTGACCCGTTGGTTAATGCGCTGATACAGGATTTCGCGTGGCCAATCTAGTCCAACTACCAACGCGTCATATGTCGGTCGCTTTACTGTTGTCTGTTGTTTATGTCCTTGGTGTGCTATTTGAATTGCTCGAATCACGCGTTGCCTATTATTCAAATCAATTCGTTTAGCAAGAACATCATCTATTTTTATTAATTCGTCAACTAATTGTGGTAGTGTTTTGTCGGCCAATTTCAATGACAAATTAGGATCATTGGGACTGTATTCCAATGCTTGTAACCCAAGCAACGCTTTCAGATAAAAACCAGTTCCACCAACGATAATTGGTAACTTGCCACGTTTGGTAATATCTTCGATGATTTCGTCCGCCAGTGCAACAAATTCAGCTACAGAAAAATTATCAGTCATATTCACAACATCGATGAGATGATGTGGTATTTTTTTTTGTTCACGAATAGTTGGTTTAGCTGTCCCTACATCCAAGCCACGATAAATTTGCATTGAATCTGCTGACACAATTTCACCATTAAATTGCTCTGCTATTTGAATTGCTGCGTCTGTCTTGCCCGAAGCTGTCGGACCGGTAATGACTAATATTTTACTCATGCTCTTGTATTTCCTTACGCATTTTAACCGCCAAGGCTACTTGGTTAGTAATAATTCCCGGAATATTAGCCTCAAAAACACGTCTCATATCAGCTTCTTTGTCAACCGTCCAAGGTCGTATGTGTGCTTTCTTTCGCCAAAAAAGAGCTGGCTTCTTGTTTAGTATTCTAATATCTGGATGGATATAATCAAAAACACCACGTAGTTTAAGCCATACCACTTTGGGCGTCATCCAAAATACAAGTGCTGCTATTTCGGCATCGGGCTTTAACTTTCTGATTATTTCTAATGATTTCAAGTTAAAACTTTGATAAATAATAGGATAATTTGGTTTAAATGTCGCAACCATATCTAAAATTTCGGATTCAATGCCAGGATACATCACGTGATCGGTTTTAACCTCAATTAAAAGTGTTTGATTAAATTGCTTTTCTTTTAGAAAAGTTAAAAACTCAAATAAAGTTGGCACAGTTACGTTTGCCATTTTAGGCTCTTTATAACTACCAGCATCTAACATCTTAATTTCAGCTAGTGTCAAATCTTTGATGTATCCTGTTCCATTAGTCGTTCTATCTACTTTTTCATCATGAATAACTACTAATTTGCCGTCCAATGTTCTATGGACATCCATTTCAATCATATCAGGATGAAATGCCAAAGCGGCCTCAAATGCAGGCAATGTATTTTCTGGTGCGACTAGACGATAGCCACGATGTGCAATAATTTCTGTCATCATTTATCCAATCTTTTTTATTTACAAATTAAAGAAAATAGTCGATAATAGTATTTAAGAAGTCTTAAGAATTTAAGGAAGTGTTTAGAATATGAAATCATTCAGATTAGGTGTTATTGTTGGCGTAATTGGTTCTGCCGTCGTTGCAGCTGGTACGGCATTGGGTTATCGCCAAACTGTTATTAAGCCACAAGAGAAAGCTGAAGAAACTTACAACCAAGTGTCAAAAGCTGCTATTCGTCGTAGCGTTGCAGCACATCAATCACGTTACTAAAAAGAACCGCTTCTCAAGCGCGGTTCTTTTTTATTTTGTCTTTTTCCCTTCGTAACGACTGAAACCACCACGCAAGATAAAAATTTTTTCCTTAGCATAGCCCTGCTTTTTAAGTGATCTGGCAACACGGACCACATCCCGTAAATTATCATCGTAAAGAAAAATGTCACGATCCTGTCGCAATCCAGATTTACCCTGTAAAAAGTTCATGGCACTGATATTTCGGGCCCCCATAATATGCGAGCGCTTATATGGTTCACTCTCACGCACATCAATAATTTGACCATTATCCGAATCAATTTTAGATGCAAAATCTTCAGGCTTTAAAAGTTTGCCATTTTGTTTTGCTGACAAAAAGATCCATAACCAACCACCAAACGCAAACAAAATCCATAGCACAACAACAGTTGCAATCATCATTAAAATATTAGTCATAATACATCCTCTAAATCAATCTTATACCATTGTATCAAAAAAAGGCGCAAGCGCCTAATTAAAATAGTCGATTCAATCGATCTAGAGCATTTTTTAACATGATTGGTTCACCATGCTCTTTAAGTACGTCATTATTAACGTCGCTTAAATTGCCATACTCAAATACAATTGCCAAACGATCTTTCAGTTCTTCCCAACTTAAATCACTGTTACTTTGGGTCAACTGTAAGAAAAAAATGCTATTATAACGATACAAATCTGAAAGGAAATTGTTAGCATCAAAGTTTTTAGCAATTGCAATACCTGATTCAAAATCAAATAATTTAATTGTAATTGTCTTCGCAATGCTGCTAGAATCTTGTTTAACTAATCTAGACTTAGGTGGATTCACAGTGTGATTGACACTGCCATCATCGGATTGGCGCAATTCAGTACGACGTTCATCAGAAATATCATCAATTTCTGAATTTTTTTTATTAGCAAAATCCATAATATTATTAAGAATATCACCAACTTGATTTTCCGAATCTAATCTAGAAATAAACAATTCCAATCCATTACGATTGGGTAATATCTGGAATGAAACTTGATCGTCATCATCAAAATCATGCTCTGTATCAACTTCAGAAAGTATGTTGTAAAAGAAGGATTCGATTTTATCATGGTTGCCAAGCAATTCCATCACAGAAATACCACGATCTTCAAGATCAGAATTATTGATCATCACACGAATTGTATTTTCGTTTATACGCTCTCGTTCCATATTCACACTACCTTTCTAATTGAATTTTAAAATAATAGTTTCAAAGGACAGCGAACATTAACTCTCCTCAACAACTAAGTCTTTTGCTGCTTCTTCAAAATCCGCTTTATACGTTGCACGGAAAAGTTCACGTTGACGAACATCTCGAGGTAAGAATCGACGAATCTCATCTTCATTATAACCTACCTGTATTCTGCGGTCATCCATAATTATTGGTCGTTTCAAGAGTGAAGGATATTCAACAATTAAATCGATTAAAGTATTAATTGATATATCATCCAAGTTAACCTCTAACTTTGAGAAAATTTTGGATCGGGTCGAAATTAATTCTTCAGTACCATCTTCAGTCAAACGAAGCATTTCTTTCACCTCATTAGCGTTAATGGGGTTCTTGTTCAGATTTCTCTCAATATAAGGAATATTGTGATCTTCTAACCATTGCTTAGCTTTTCTGCAAGAGGTGCAACTAGGCGATGAAAAAAGTGTAACCATACATCGTTGCCCTCCAAATTCATAAGATATATCTATTATACCGTATTTACTTACTAAAGTACATTGACTATAGTATAGCAAAAAGAGCAACCAATTCATCATTAGATTGCTCTCGTTCTTCTTATGTACGGCACCGCATCGTCCTATCCTCGCAGGAAGCGATCCTCCAACTACTTTCGGCGCTATAGAGCTTAACTTCTGTGTTCGGTATGGGAACAGGTGTGTCCTCTATGCTATCGACACGACACCTTGAGT
>NZ_BMBP01000004.1 GCF_014634745.1 Leuconostoc pseudomesenteroides KCTC 3652 | reverse complement strand
AATTTGTTTTTGTTACCTAAGTAACAGCCACAGATTCGTTTGTTCAAAGTTTTGTTCAGTTTTCAATGTGCTACTTATTGCCCCTTGAGACAACTATATTATCTTATCACCTTTCGCTCGCCTTTCTTTCGTTGACTTACTCAAGCTTTCGGCTCGCTCTGACTCGCTTTTGCCTGCGTCAGAACATATATTAATATACCAACTTTATCCCGCCTCGTCAACTCCTTTTTCCCTTTCTTTTACCTCCCTTTTACCCCGTTTGTCCTTTCCTCCCTCTATCTCCCTTTTCTCCTTTTACGTTCGCTTTTTACTCCCTTTTACCCCTTAATTCCTTCACCTCGTTCGCTTCATCCGCCCCGCCCTTTACCTTATCTTAATATTTTAAAAGAGAGGTTATCGTCAAAATCAAAACCGATAACCTTTGACCTGTTTTTCTTAGTCTAAGTTATCGGTTTGATTGATTGATATTTTGTTGGGTTATGCTTTATGCCAGCGCTGTCCTTGTGGCGTATCCTCTACGATAATCCCTTGGGCGTTTAATTCATCTCTCAATTGATCTGATTTTTTAAAATCATGTGATTTTCTAGCATTTGCTCTGTCATCAAATAACTGTTTCTGTTCAGGGCTTAAAGAAGTTTGTGTTTTGAGAATGTCCACACCAAATACCTGCATTAACATCTGAAGTGTTTCTAGTAGCTGATTACCAGACGATTGCTTAACCGTATCAGACTCCGCATAAGTATTAGCTAACGTTACAAGTTCAAATACAGCAGCAATTGCGTTTTGGGCGTTAAAATCATCATCCATTGCGGTCTCGAACGCAATTTTTTGGGTATTCACCGCTTGATCTATACTATCATCATGACCCGATGTGGCTGATCCCAAGCGAAACTCAAGATTCCGGTAACCTGTACGAATACGGTCTAATTCTGCGCGCGCTTGAGCCAATGTCTCTTCGGCATAGTTTATTGGTCGCCGATACTGTGTTGTCGCAAGTAAATAACGAATAGCCATTGGGTCATCATAGTTAGCCAACATATCATGCAAAGTGGTGAAATTGCCTAATGACTTGGACATTTTTTCGTTATCAACATTAACAAAACCATTATGCATCCAATAATTAACAAACTTTTGCCCCGTATGCGCTTCAGATTGCGCAATTTCATTTGTATGATGCGGAAAGGCCAAATCAATACCACCGCCATGAATATCAATGGTATCTGACAAATATTTTTGTGCCATGACCGAGCACTCAATGTGCCAACCCGGTCGTCCGTTACCCCAAGGTGATGGCCATGAAATAACGTCTGGATTTTCCTGACTTTTCCAAACTGCAAAATCAATCGGATCTTCTTTACGAGCCGTTTCTTCATCATCCAGACGCCCTGCGGCGTTTGCTTCCATTTCAGCCAAATCTTGATGTGCTAAAATGCCATAGCCCTTGAACTTTTTAGCACGAAAATAAACATCCCCTTCAACTTCATAAGCATAGCCTTTATTAACTAAGTCTTGGACAAAGGTAATAATTTCAGGAATCACCTCGGTAGCACGTGATCGAACAGTTGCAGGCTTAATATTAAGTGGCAGTGTGTCTTCATGAAAAGCATCGGCATACTTATTAGCCACTGCCATTTCTGAAATGCCCTCTTCTTGGGCGCGGTTAATAATTTTATCATCAACATCTGTGAAATTAGAGACATAATTCACATCATACCCACGATACTCAAAATAACGTCTCACCGTATCAAAGGCAATCGCTGAACGAGCGTTACCAATATGAATGTAATTATAGACCGTTGGTCCACAAACATACATGTTAATTTTGCCCGGTGTTATTGACTTGAACACCTCTTTTTCGCGAGTCAAAGTGTTGAATACCTGAATCATACATTGTCTCCTGTAAACATATTTACTTATATTATACAGGACTCGTCAAACGCTTGGGGCTTTTCATGAGGCACTGCAAACAAAAAACGCCACATCGTGGCGCCTATCGTTAGTTCAAATATTTTTGTTTAATGTCAGCCATTGTTTGTAGAACAGTATTTTTATCCAAAACTACTAACATTTCTGGTAAGTTCGGACCTTGAATTTCGTGAGTTGTGGCAATACGAATTGGATTCCACAAATTGCGACCTTTAATTTCCAAATCATTTTGAATGCCACGAATGGCTGACATGTAGTCTTCTGCTGTGGCATCATTTGGCAAAGCTGTATATGCGGCTTCCCAAGCATCAAAGACTTTACGACCATCGTCGGAAGTCAAATAGTCAACCATTTCATCAGTCACGTCACCAAGTTCAAAGAAAGGCTTGCGCACTAATGCAACGATTTCACGTGTATAGGAAATGCCATCAACCCCAGCAATCTTAATAACGTCGGCTAACCAATCTTTTTTGAGTTGCGCATCGGACTCAGAAATCAAGTCAGCATTCACTAGTTCTTGAATTAACTGTGGCATAACAGCATCTGTGTCACGGCGCATCCATTGGTTGTTAATCCATTCCAACTTCTTTTGGTCAAACTTTGCGTTGGCTTTTGATAAGCGTGTCTCATCAAACATATTTTTAAATTCTTCAAGTGAGAAAATTTCGTCCTCACCCTTAGGTGACCAGCCTAGCAAGCCAATAAAGTTAACCATTGCTTGTGGTTGGTAACCGAGTTCTTTATATTGTTCGACAAATTGCAAAACATTTTCATCACGCTTTGACAATTTTTTACCCGTCTCACCATTGATAATCAATGCCATGTGCCCAAACTTTGGCACGTCCCAACCTAAAGCATCGTAAATCATCATTTGCTTTGGTGTATTGGAAACGTGATCATCACCACGCAAAACGTGAGATATCTTCATCAAATGATCATCCACTACCACGGCAAAGTTGTAAGTTGGCATGCCATCAGCTTTTTGAATGACCCAATCACCACCAACTTCCTTGGCACCAATTTCAATGTGACCCTTAACAATATCGTCCCACGCAAAAACTTTTTCCTCTGGTACGCGGAAACGCACAACCGGCTTAAGCCCTTGCGCCTCAAATTCAGCATACTTAGCTTCGCGTTCTTCGTTAGTCAAGCCTTCATATTCATAAATATAATGTGGTGCTTGTTTGGCAGCTTGTTGTGCTTCGCGCTCTGCAGCTAGTTGTTCTGATGTTTTGTATGACTTGTAAGCTTGTCCATTGGCTAGCAAAGCATCAATAAATTCTTGATAAACACCCTGTTCATTACGTTCCGATTGGCGATAAGGACCATAATCTCCTGGCTTATCAGGACTTTCGTCCCAATCCAAACCAAGCCAAGCTAGGTTATCCAGCTGTGATTTTTCACCGTCAGCAATGTTACGTGCTGAATCTGTATCTTCAATACGAATAATGAATGTGCCGTTATAATGGCGCGCAAAAAGCCAGTTAAAAATTGCAGTTCTCGCGTTACCAATATGTAAATGTCCCGTTGGTGACGGCGCATAGCGGACACGAATGTCTTCTGTCATGTGTTATCAATCTCCTATTTGTGATGTAATCACGATTTGTCTAGCTACTAGTATACAACAATCAGTAAGCTAGTTCCAATAGCAAGGCGAATGCTATTCATACTGATAAACTTTTGGCAAAAAAACGAATTTGTTTGTCATAAAAATCTTCAGGTGGCGTCACTAAATCGGGATTTTCAAAGCGAATAGCTGCTAAAAAGTAACCAAAATTTAGCCAAATCATATTCATAGTGGCTGCTTCAATGTCGACTTGGTCACTAATTTTGTGTTGTGCGCGCATATCCGTAAAATATTCTCTTAACATTTGCTTGAATTGGAGGGGTATTTCTTCAACTGCTCGGCTCATTTCTGGCATTCTAAATGATTCTTGGACCCCAACTAGAACGATTTCTTGATGATTGGCTTGAAATTCTTGATAAGTTTGAGACATCGTCATCAAATCTTTTTCGACGTCACCGATGACAACCATGCCATCAAAAATGGTCGATAAGTCGTGCAAATGACGCTCGACAACAGCTGAAAGCAATCCTTCTTTATCAGTGAATTTACGAAATATCGTACTGGGATTAACACCAGCCACTTCGGCTGTCTTATTGATAGTTGCCGATTGATAGCCACCCTGAATTAACAAAGTAATGAAAGCATTTAAAATCAAATCTTGTTTTGATGTTGGATTAGTTGTCATATCACACCTCTTCTTAGCTATATTATCATATTTCTATTTTAAAAGACTGTTATTCATAAATGCAAGCAAGCACTTGCATGCAGAACATAATAGTGCTATTCTGTTGTCAGCAAATAAAAAGGAGAGCCACATGAATTTCAAAAAATTTCTGCTCAACAAGGGTGTGATTGGCGCACTCATCATCGTTTTATTTTACGGATTATTAATGGTCGGTATTTATTTTTCTGGCTACAAAGCGGTTCCTAGTAAAATTGATCAATTACCCGTCGCCGTCGTTAGTCAAGACAAAGATAGCACAAAGCTCGCTCATCAACTAGAAGACGCTTTGCCATTTAAACATATCAAGAAAAATCTCAGTTTGTCCGAAGCAAAAGCGCAACTTAATGATCGTAAAATTTATTTGATTATTAACGTTCCCCAAAACTTCAATGCTAATTTGAAAAAAATAGATGGCAAAAGTACAGCCAAATTAAAGTTTTATATCAACTATGCTAATCCAACGACTGCCGTCTCTGCTATGGAAACCGTGTCAAAATCAGTTGGTGCCAAGGTACAAAAAAATGTCTTACTTCAGCAAGGCAAAGGCGTCTTATCAGCAGCAACCCTGTCTCAATTAGAAACCGAAACAAAATCTTTGATTGCAGCAAATCCTACTCAAAAGGACGCTATTTTAGCAAAAGCCAAGGCAACCCAGCAAGCAGCAACTACAAAAATTAACCAAACCTACGCTAATGTTGCCAAATCATACCAATATGATATTGTGAAGGTCAACAAAGTGCCAACCGGCATGCAACACAGCATGGCACCTTTCTTTATGTCACTATCTTTCTATATTGGTTCAATGATTGCAGCCATGCTCATTGTAATGGCATATAAATCATTTGCACCATTAATTGGTCGTTGGCGGTCGTATGTTTACACTGAAATCGCTATTGTTATGATTGCCATGTTTGCACCTCTATTGATTGTTGGTCTCAGCAAGAGCATGATTCATTTCAGCACGAACGTCTATTGGCAACTATGGTTTTCACACACACTAGAATTGTTCGCAGCCCTAAACGTCAACTTAATTTTCTCATTGATATTAGGTCAGCTGGGTATCATGATCAATATGCCATTCATGCTGACGCAAGTTGTGTCTGGTGCTGGCTTAATTCCACGTCCGATTTTACCTGGATTTTTCAAAGCCATGAGTAATATTTCACCTTGTTTTTATTCGATTCGCGCTGATTACAACATTTTGTACGGTGGCAATCACACAGAAACACTCTGGCTTCAACTTTTCGCCATTGGCATTGTGACAATAGTAATTCATCTGATCATTGTCGCATTTCAAAAGAATAAAAACCCACTTATCGACGTCGCTTAGAAGTTGCAAAAAGGACCACATTCCCATAGATGCAGTCCTTTTTGATTTATAAATTATGTGTCACGTTTTTGTTGGCAACGTCATTGTCTTTAAGCTGGCGTTTCAGTTGCTTGAGTTCACGATCGGAATTAGCTAAGAGGTAGCCACCACAACCATAAATAGCAGCTTCTGCTAAAGAAATTAGATTATGGAAATATGATGTTGCTATAATTGCCACAACAGTGACTGCAAAATAAATTCCCCAACGTCCTGAAAAAAAATTTTTTGTATATTTCATTTTTATTTTCCCCGTTAATATTTAGTAGCTTTACCAACACCTACCCATTTGGCACTTACATTATAATCACAAGACCAACCACCGTAAAAATCTTGACGAATATAATTCAGTCCTCCGGGCCAATTATTTGGCGTTCTGGAGTCAGAACCCTCCGGAACACTGAGCGCCTTTTCAGGGCTTTCCCAGGAATCATTATAAAACCAATCATGTATATGGGGATCAACTGTCTGAGCCATAGGATTTTGATTATTAGTTGTCACTAAGCCAAATCCACGATCCGTTACTTTGTCTGCTGCATCTCGATATTCAGAACAAACATGGTTAAAATCATTGGCATCAATTTTTGCCATTACGCTTAACAACCAGCCAAGCTCTGGAACTTTTGCTAACAAATCAGATACTACTGAACCAACTGGTTTTGAAGAAGCAATCGCTGCCTTCATTGCAGAATACAATTTGATTGTTTGAGCATAATTCCACGCTTCAGCTTGCAAAAGTGCGACATGTCCTTTATTTTTATCCCACGCGTTATTTGGAACCACAACACCACCATTAGCAGAACTCATCAAGACTTGATTGCCATTTCCCCGCGTGACTGCCTTATTAAACAAATCATTTTTGTCTATCTTTTCCCATTTTCCATTCGTATGAGGAATCAACAAATAATCATCTGTGTTAATTAACGAAATATCCTTGTTACCCTCAATCGCCGGTGAAGTATCTCCTTTTGAATTACCATCATCATGTTCAATATTTTGGTCAGAAATATTTATTTGTTTACCATTATCCATTGTGTAACTTTTGCTTGCCTTGACGTCATTATCATAACTGATACTCTTATCAGCAAATGCTGTAGATAACGGCGAGATGGCTAGAAAAACAACCAAAGCTCCCACTACCTTATTCACAATTTTTCTTGTCATATTTCTTCTCTTTTCTTTAACATAAACTTCATTATTACACCCTTTTATGAATTTTCAACGACTATTTTGATATTTTTTTGTGAAATCATTCTCATTTTTTGACAAAATAAAAAGCCAGTTAAACTGGCTTTTTAAATATTACCCTAGCGCAATTTTAAGCGCTTCGCTCAAGGTTGCGACGCCAACGATTTGAATATCACGCGGCTTGGTAATCCCATTTAAATTGTTTTTTGGTACAATTGCGCGTTTGAAACCAAGCTTTTTTGCTTCTTTTAAACGCCCTTCAATATCAGCAACACTGCGCACTTCACCAGTCAAACCAATTTCACCAATAAATACATCACTAGATTGTGACTCTTTATCATAGTAAGAACTCGCAATCGCAATTGCAATTGCCAAATCAATGGCTGGCTCATCAAGTTTGACGCCCCCAGCCGCCTTCAAATAGGCATCTTGATTTTGCAGTAGCAAATTAGCACGTTTCTCAAGCACAGCCATAATAAGTGACACACGGTTACGATCTAATCCAGCAGCGGTCCGTTGCGCATTCCCAAATACAGTCGGTGTGACCAAGGCCTGCAGCTCAACCAAAATTGGGCGTGATCCTTCTAATGCCACCACAATGGCCGATCCGGTTGCACCAGCCAAGCGCTCCTCAAGGAAAATTTCAGAAGGATTAGCAACCTCAATTAACCCACCATCACGCATTTCAAAAATGCCTAATTCGTTAGTCGCCCCAAAACGATTTTTGACAGCACGTAGAATACGGTATTTGTAGTGACTATCACCTTCAAAATATAATACCGTATCTACCATGTGTTCCAAAATTTTTGGTCCCGCAATAGCACCATCTTTGGTCACATGACCGACGATAAAGATGGAAATATTATTGGTTTTGGCGATTTGCAGCAAATCAGCCGTCACCTCACGAATTTGTGAGACCGAGCCAATGGCGGACGTGATATCTGGCTCTTGCATTGTTTGAACCGAATCAATCACCACAAAATCCGGCTGTAAACTTTCAATTTGTTTTTTGATAGCCGTCATATCCGTTTCCGGATAAAGGTAAAATTCGTCATGCCCAACGCCCAAACGATCAGCGCGCAACTTAACTTGGGTCGCAGATTCCTCACCGGTTACATACAAAACACGACCCGCTTGCTCCAATTGCCCTGACACTTGGAGCAATAACGTTGATTTACCAATACCCGGATCGCCACCAATCAGTACCATTGATCCCGGTACGACACCGCCACCAAGGACACGATTTAACTCCTTTAGTTGCGTTGCCACCCGTGGGGTCGCCTCAGACGTTACTTCGTTAATTTTTTCAACTTTGGCCGTTCGACCATCAAGGCTGACACGGCTCTTGCGATCATTGGTTTCTGGTTGAATTTTTTCTTCAACTAATGTCCCCCACTCACCACAATTCGAGCAACGCCCAAGATAACGAGCTGATACAAACCCACAATTAGTACATATAAATTGCGTTTTAACTTTAGCGATAGTTATTCTCCTTTCAGCTGTTGATAAAATGACTGGGCTTGCGCTTGATACTCTGGAAAACGTTTGTCCGCCGCCAAACTATCAGCGTCACGTGTAAATTGACCTGTTTTTAACATTCGAATATAGGACTCAGAAAATGGCCAGTCAGCTTGCTGGGCACGCGCTATTTCAAGTGATGTATCATAATTGACCCGTCGAAAATCAGCACTCGCCACGCCAACAATATCGTCTAATGTCAATAACAAATACTGTGCAATCATACCTTGTTGCGTCAGTTGATACGATTGTCCCACTGTCCCAGTATTCAAAATACGGTGCATCCGATATGGCTCATAAACAATGTTGTCACATCGCATGATTTGAGCATGAACATGCGCATATATTGCCATGTCCGCATCACTACCTTGAAATACTTTATCAAAGTTGGCTTGTGGTGCGTCGGGCGATAAATCACCACCATAATTCTTATTGGGCTGATTATGCATGAGGTCAATTTTTAACCCTGCGCGTTCAACACGACGCTTAATTGGTAACTGCCTAATTTGATCAATCTCTGACTGATTAAATGCCGCATATTCGCGTGACATCCAAGCCAAAAAGGCAACGTCCTTAGCATTACCAAAATCTATTGGTTCGCCAGCTTCAATTTCAAAATAAGTTGATTCCCAGTTGCCTTGTAAGAAAACCGTAGTATTCTCCTGTTGCAGCAAATGGTAACTCGCTACCGTGCCAGGGCCAAACGTTGTGATATCACCTAATGACCAAAACTCAGTCACCCCATTCGCCTT
Source organism: Leuconostoc pseudomesenteroides KCTC 3652 (assembly GCF_014634745.1). Taxonomy (GTDB): domain Bacteria; phylum Bacillota; class Bacilli; order Lactobacillales; family Lactobacillaceae; genus Leuconostoc; species Leuconostoc pseudomesenteroides. The sequence continues at coordinate 117,724 of NZ_BMBP01000004.1, read as the reverse complement.
GGCATCAGCAATCACAGCCTCTAAAGCTGTTAAATTACCATGAACATCTGCTAAAACACCTATCTTTTGTTGCATGTGATGAATTGCTCTCCTAATCTTGATTCATGAGGTGGATTGGCGCAGTAGGTAATTCACGTATAACCGCCTGCAATGCTGTTGGCTTAAAGTCAGCTAAATCATTGGTATCACGCCATATTACAGTTTGCTCCCACGCATCTTTAGCAAATAACTTGGTCTGATCAGCCTGCTCAACCAGCCAAGTGAAATTAATTTCATTCGTCTGCTTGCCACGAAAAACAAACAAATTTTCTGTGATGGCAATCAATCGTACCGGTCGGACGTGAATGCCCATTTCTTCAGCAAATTCTCTAACAATGGCAACTTGACTTGTTTCGTCAAACTTAATTTTGCCGCCCGGTAGGGCTGAAAAATGATGGTCGTTGTCGACATTAACCGCCACCTGATGTTGTTCGTTAAAAAAGGCGCCTGTCACGCGCAACTTAAAATCGTGTTCAACCCCTCGCCAAACAATATCTGTCGCCTCATCTGCCATTAATTTTGACCCGTTGACCCAAATCCGCCTTGTCGTTGTTGTTTGGCAACTTGATCGTCCCCGTCAGCTAACAAGTATGGTAAGAAAATGCCTTGACCAATACGTTCACCTTTTTTGATGTGAACATCTTTGATGCCAAAATTAATGAACTGGAAGAAAATTTCCCCTTCGTTAGCGTCATTATTATAGTAGTCGGCGTCTACAATGCCAATTGCATTTGGCATCATGATACGCTTTTTGATTGGACCGCTAGAACGTGACACAAGCTGTAAATATTCGCCCTCAGCCATATATGCTTTAATACCAGTAGGCACCAAAACAGGCTTTAAAAGGTCTTGTAAATCGGCATCATCACGGATACCTTTTAGTTTACCAAGGGATAAAATGTTGAGTCCCTTAAAAAAAGGATTACTCAAAACGCTTGGCAAGGTAACGTCTGCTGATGCTTCAAAATCATATCCAGCCGCTTGTGTTGTGCTTCGCTTAGGCAAGTTTAAACCAGCATTAGCATATTGACTTACTATTTCAAAACCACGTGTCATCTTTCAAATACCTCATTAATTGTTTATATTTCATTATACGTTATTTTGGTCAAATTTTAGACAGCATTTTTGTCACTTAACTGCTCTTCTATTGTTATAATGTAGACAGAGGAAATCATTATGGACTTTCAACATGAAAATGGTCGTTATTTTTTGGAAAAAGACGGCAAAACAATTGCAGAAGTGCTCTATACCACAATTAATGATGGCAAAACCTTGTCACTTAACTCGACAATTGTTGACCCGTCACTACGTGGTCAAGGCGTCGCACGCCAGTTAGTCGATACTGTCGTCCATGAAGCACAAACCAATGGTCAGACAGTGAAACCCGTCTGCTCGTACGCGCGCACTTTGTTTTTCCGCAATCCCGACATTTATCAGGAGATTGAATACAAGTCATGAGTTCAACACAAGATTTGCAAAAGATTATTGCTGGCCGACGTGCCGCTGAATTTGTTCAAGATGATATGGTGGTTGGCATCGGTTCTGGTTCAACCATTGCCCACGTTATCACGGCATTGGGTGAGCGTGTTGCCAATGAGAATCTCAAAATTGTTGGCGTCCCAACTTCCGAGAAAACCCGTCGTAATGCGGCTAAGCTAGGCATTCCCATGTATAATGTCGATGATGTCGACAAAATTGATTTGACGATTGATGGTGCCGACCAAGTGGCCGACGACTTTTCAGCCATTAAAGGTGGCGGAGCCGCTCTCTTATGGGAAAAAATTGTTGCTTTCAATTCACGTGAAAACATCTGGGTCATTGACCAAACCAAACGTGTCCCAAAACTCGAACAATATTTACCCGTGGAAGTCATTCCTTATGGTTCTGAACAATTGTTCAAGCGCTTTACCGCAGATGGATTCCACCCAACTTGGCGATTAGACCAAAATGGTAATCCTGTCCGAACCGATTCGGCAAACTTCTTGATTGACTTGCATTTGCCAGTCATTGAAGACCCAAGGGCTTTGGGTGAAGAACTTATTGGTATGGTTGGTGTTGTCGAACACGGTTTGTTCACCGATGTCGTCAATCAAATTGTGATTGGTCATGAGAATAACGTTGAAATTATTAAGGCACCTTGAGGGGCCTTTTTTTGATGTCACAAAACATAACATAGATAATTGGTATACTCGATCTATGCGGTAAACTATTCTCATAACCTGCAAGGAGAACCAACATGCGTACAGAATCAGATTCACTTGGTCAGATCGAACTACCCAAAGATGTCTACTTTGGTGTTCATACCCAGCGAGCTTTGAATAATTTCCCGATTTCAGATAATGTCACTCACCCAGAAATTATTCGCGCCTTTTTGGAAATTAAGCAAGCAGCTGCCCAAACAAATGCCACGTCAGGAAATTTAGATCGTTCTATTGCCAAGCATATTGTTAGCGCAACTAAATTACTTCTCAAGCAACCAATTGATTCTCGTATGTTTCCCATTAGTGACATTCAGGGTGGTGCTGGTACAAGCACCAATATGAATGTCAATGAAGTCATTGCCAACATTGCATTAGAGCAAATTGGGCGCGCTCGTGGCGACTATCAACGCATCAATCCCAATGATCATATTAATATGGGTCAAAGTACCAACGATACCTATCCAAGCGCTGGCAAAATTGCCTTGATTCGTCTGCTGACACCACTATTTGAATCATTAGAATCGCTAGTTGACGCACTTGGCAACAAAGCTGACACGTTCTCTACGACTTACAAAATGGGTCGCACACAGTTACAAGACGCCGTACCAATGACGCTTGGTAATAGTTTTCATGCATGGCTAAAGCCTTTACGACGTGATATGCTACGGATTACAACCGCCCGCGATGCGCTATATATGCTTAATATGGGCGGCTCGGCCATTGGTTCAGGTATCAATGTCAGCTATCACTATCAAGTCCACATCGTCCCAAACCTTGCTAGTATCACCAACTTGCCTTTGACACAGGCACATGATTTATTTGACGCCACCTCTAATTTAGATAGTTTTGTGGCGCTATCAGGTGCTCTTAAGTCACTGGCGGTCAACCTATCAAAAATGTCAAATGATCTAAGACTTATTAGTTCCGGTCCACGTTCTGGTCTCCATGAAATCAATCTACCGGCTAAACAAGCCGGTTCTTCCATCATGCCTGGTAAAGTTAACCCAGTCATTCCAGAAGTAGTCAACCAAGTCGCTTTTGAAATGATCGGTTTTGACGCGACCATTACAGCAGCGGCGGAGGCTGGACAGCTTGAGCTCAACGCTTTTGAGCCCATTATCTTCAAAAGTCTGATTGCCGGTATTGAACATTTGACCCGTGCAATGGATACACTACGTATCAATGCGGTTGATGGTATCACCATTAACAAATCACGTTTGTCACAGGATATTGATTTGTCAGCTAGTTTTGCCACCGCAATGGCACCAATTATCGGCTACCAAGAAGCTGCCAAAATTGCTAAAGAATCCCTACGTACTGGCAAATCGCTACGCCAGATCGCTGAAAATAAAGGTGTCTTCAGTGAAGATGAACTGGCACATATCTTCAAGGTGGAAGACATTGTCATCAACGCCCGAACACCAGAGCATGGTCTCGTGTTGCATGCCCCCAAAGCCAAAGCATAGTCAAACCCAAAGTAGTCAGAGGACTACTTTTTTTAATCGCGCAAACTAATCCCAACAATACCGACAATAATCACCAAAACGCCCCAAAATTGCCAGCCAAACGAGAACGGATGATGTAAAACAATCACGCTCAAAATGATTGAAAAAACTAATTCCATCGCTTGTGTTGCTTCAACTTTGGCTAATGATTTGATGTTCTTAAAAACCATTGAGGTTGCGTGGAAAAAGAGTGCCGTAGCAATAACACCTGAAGACAGCGCCACCAGAAAAGTTGCCATAACTGTTTTGCTGCTAGGGGTGCCGTTGACAACAAAACTAATCCCCGCAAGCAATAGCCAAGTCGGTGTTGTACAAATCAACATCCCCCAGATTCGCTCAATCCCACTCGTTTTGGGCGCTATCATCATGACTTGACGATTTCCCAAAGGATAACAAATCGCCCCAACAAGAATTGCCAACAAGGCTAAGTAGATATGCCCAGTGATATGAATTGTCCCCATATATTGCATGACCGTCATCAACACACCAGCCAAAATTAAACCCATCCAAGGCAAGCTTTGCCACGGAAAAGGAACTTTTGGTCTTGACGTCTTCCCTTTAACACCTAAATTGAGCAATGGTGTCGTCAAAACACCACAAACAATTGTGCTTTGCCAGACGCTTGCCACCAACCAGCCCGGCAAATATGCGCTTGCTAAGCATAATGGGACATAAAACAGCACAAAACAAAAATGACTCCACACCCACCATGACACCGGTTGCCGACTGATTGCTTGCTTCACGTGTTTAAATGACCCACCGAGTGGTACTAAAATAACAGCCATCATGGGCAACATCCACAAAAATCGCAGCGACGCAGACCATAGCCAAAAACCGTTTTTGTTCGCAATAATTTCATTGAAAATAAAGGTCAGTGAGAAAAAGAAGGCAGCTAGCACACCAATGAGAATGGCTTTGACACTTATTTTCATACATAAACCCTCCTTTTTCTGATTACTAACAAGTTACCAGTAAATACAAAAGCATACAATAAAAATATTGTATGCCTTATAATGTTTAATAATCACAGATACTTAGGAGAACAACCATGAATGATGACTTGTCTTGGGTGCCAAGCGAATTACCTTTGCAACCACCGCTTTACCAATCGCTGTATCAAAGCATTCAAAACGACATTGAAAACGGCATGCTGCCACCCTATAAACAGCTACCTTCCCAGCGAGAACTATCCTATTTTTTAGACATTCACTTCACAACTGTCACACATGCTTATGAATTGGCAATCAAACAAGGACTACTCTACTCAGAAAAAGGTCGTGGTACTTTTGTATCGCCTAATGGTGTGCGCGACAATACAATTCAAGCACAAAATAACGCATCACATATCAGCGATTTGGGTATTCTCAATATGGGATCCACGCCTAATAGTCTTGCAGAAAACACTATCAAACTAGCTATGTCACACGTCACATTAGCAACTTTGTCACGCTACTCTACCAACGCTTTTGACGACCAACAGTACCGCCAAATTTGCCAGCAGTGGTTTGATTATTTACAGGTGCCCATGAACAAAAATCAATCAACTTTGATTACCGGCGGCGGGCAGAGCGGCTTGGCAGTCATCTTATCTGGCTTATTCAAACCTTATGACACAATCGTCGTTGATGAATACACCTATTCAAATTTCATTGAATTGGCGAAAACACTGCATATTAAACTGTTGGCCATTGCACAAAATCAAGACGGCATGGATCTCGTTGCACTCGAACACTTACTCACCACTCAAAAAATTAACGGTGTTTACGTCATGCCATTTTTATCCAATCCAACCAATCGTTCCATGCCACTGATTCGGCGTCAACAGTTAGCACGATTGAGTAGGCAACATGATTTTATTATCATTGAAGATGACTATTTGAGACACTTAAATACACAAAAATTGCCTGCCATAATTGATTTAGCACCACAAAACACAGTTTATATCACTAGCTTTTCTAAAATTGTTGCGCCCGGTTTGCGCGTCGCCTTTCTCTTGTATGCCCAGCAATTTGATCGACAATTGCGTCATTCATTTACTAATTTAAATTTGCAAGAACCGACGCTAGACTTTGCCATTATCCGCTATCTGATTGAACATCATCTTATTGAACCTTTAATTCATTACCAAAGTGAACAAATAGAACGTCATGTTGCTGTTTTTCGTGAAATATTTGATTTCAGCGCCCCCAGCAGCCCTTTTCAATGGGTCAAAATTAATCCTAAGTTGGAAATTGGAAAAGTTAAAGACGATTTGGCGCAACAAAAAATCCATGTGCTGTTGAGCCCCCAATTTCAAGCTGGTGGCTGGCGGTCGCACAGGGATTATTTTGTCAGAATTGCAATTGCAGGTATTAGCGATACAGCGCAACTGCAACACATACTGTTACGCCTTAAACCTATCATCAGGTAAGCAGGCGTTGTTTATTTTAACAGTGCTAACGTTGGCTCATGTAAGCGCCCGTTGAAATATTTCACCAATGCACGTTGGTACAGTTCAGAATTGTCTGCGACTTTACCAAACAATGTCAAACTTGCTTGGAATTTTTGCGCATCGACTTCACCAAATAATGCCACCGGATCAGAGTCAGGCAAATTCAGAGTGGTCATGACAATCGTTTCTAAACGCTCACGCAATGTATCATCAGCAAGATAATCGTTGGCTTCTTGTTCGCCATCAATACCATAATACATTGCACGCGCGCTGCTACCCAAACCTTTTAATTGTGGTAGCACAAACCACATCCAATGGGTTTGTTTTTGCCCATTGGTTAATTCTTGAAGTGCATCTTGATAGGAATTCACACCAATGATTTCACCATTTTGGGCGTCAAGAAAGCGTTGTAGGATACTATCAACCGTCAATGTGTGCGCTTGACCGGTTGCTTTGTATTGCTGATACACTCTAAAAACAGCGTCCCCAGAAAACGTTAGCGGTGTGTGGGCAATTGTCTTTGGCGACATCCAACGCTTAGCGTCAATTTCAGTGTCATCAATTTGGGATAACTCATCATCCCACGCTGTTAACAAATAAATCGTTGTGTAGAGCTTCGTGCGGTCACCATTGGGATAATGGGCAACATAGTGGCGCCCTGATACTGTTCCTATCAGTTGTAATTGTTGTGGATCCGCAACGATACCACCTTCTTCAAGCGATTCACGCGCTGCATTTTCCTGCCACGACATTTCTGGCTCAACGTAGCCACCAGGGAAAGCCCACGCATTGAAATCACGATTAAAGACCATCAATAGCTCGCCTTTTTGATTTTCAATGACGGTGTCAGTAGTGGCCGTCACCAATTCAAATTCATGACCAACTTTTTCACGTATCTTAGCAATATAAGAATCTTGATAGGGCATCTTTTTCCTCCTTAAACGCTGAACTTGTTGACAATAGACGCAATGTCTTTGAGCACCAACGACATCGTACCATCCGCATTATTGATAAATTCGACTTTACTATGATCTTGATAAATATCAATCGGAATAGATAATTCAATACCGGAATCCAATTTAAACTTTTGGACGCGATACTTTTTCTCGTATTTGGTCGTGTTGGGGACAGCAACAGCCTTTGGAATCGCCTTTTCGGTCACTTTTTCAGTGTATTCTTGCTTTGCACTGATATTATTGGTGAAAACTTTTTCGGCGATCATGTCAGTGTCAATTTCACCAGTCGCCTCAATGCTATCATGGATAACGGTTTGTGTGATGGCGAGCGCTTCATGCTCTGGTTCGTCGTATTTTTCAGCGATGTTTTTAACTGTGCGCTTAATCGTTTGAATATTTTCTTTTACCGAAATGTCAGGTTTTATTTCGAGGAATTTTTCGGAAAAATATGGCACGCGGTGACCATCAATGAGGTATTTCTTTTCTAGCAGTTGATAACTATCATCGTTTAAATCAACCAATATTGCTTCACTGACCGTTTGCGTCGCAGCGGGCAAAACCGCTTGATTTAGCACCAAGTTATTCACCATTTTGTCGTCTTCGTATTCGACAGCATGTGCATAACGTGGCGCAAAATCCAACTTTATCAACCCAAATACAGGTCCTTCGTCCATCGTCGCTTGAAAACTCAACAAATCGCCGGGGTGAATTGCTTCACTACCAGCCATTGTGTCAAATAATTTAGCAGCGAGTTGCGTGGTCATGGTCGCAAAATCATCTTGCGCCAAACTTTGTTTGAGATAATTGTCAGCGGTGAGATGTCCTGTCTTGATATCACCTTGCATCACCTTGGCGACAATCTTGTCAATATAATCATGAACGCCGGCGTTATCAACGTTCATTTCAGCTTGGGAAGCAATTAAACTACCTGTGTTCGTATCTAAAATATGCAAAATGGCATGTTGAATAATCATCGTAATGTCTGTTTTGTGTGGTTAACACGCAAAAAGTCCTTTATCTATTTTCTTCATTGTACCATTTTCACTCATTACTGTTATTACTCTGGCGTGTCACTTAACGTCCAAGTTAATTCTGATTCTAGTTGTTTGCCTAATAAATTGGTCGACAAGGGAGCATTAGGGTTCAACCAAATGCTGAAATTTTTGGTGGTGTCATGATTAAAAGCAATGTTCTTGGTCCCAGTCGCTGATGTGCCCGACCAGAAACTGCTAGCACTCGTTGATAAATCATTACCGCCATATTTAATCTTCAAATTTGACTTGGCAATCGTAGCTGATTCACCATCAGTTGCCCAATCACTTGTTTGCGCCACGGTAACATGATACGTTTTACTGCTGTCTAAACCTTCTAAAGCTACTGAACCAGTTGCCATGTTGGTTGCCAACGGACTATTGCCATTAAAGAAGTCATTGGCTGCTAACATGCCAAAATTAATGCTATCAACTGATACAATACTTGGCGAAGCTTGATTCTTGTTCGCCCAAACATACGTTACCGGTCGAACCGCATTTTCCCACATTGCAGTGGTAGAAACCTTGTCACCTTTTGGATTCAAGGCAGTGCCATTACCAACAATCTGCCAAGCCGCATCATTCGTGACGTAACTTGTGCCAGGAATCGTTGTCCCAGCGGCTGGTGCTGCTTCAAATCCGGGGTCGTCTGGGAATACTGTCTGTTCACCAAGCTTAACTTGCCAAAGGTTGCTGGCTTGTTCAGATTCAGGATCAAGCACTGACATCGCGCTAAACATGAACATAACTGGCGAATCAGTACCTAATCCATCCTCCGGACTGTTTTTTAACCCAGATAAATTAAATGAACTAATGTCTAAAGTCTCTATGAAACTTGCTAGAAACATTGCTTGCATATTTTCCACGCTCGCTGTATTGAAATGTGATAGATTTAAGTGCCTCACGCCATTCAATGCAAACATAGCAAACATATTTTTGACATTACTAGTGTCAAAGTTAGACAAATCTAACGCCGTCAAGTTAGTCATCATTAGAAACATACCTGCCATATTCTCGACCTTATCAGTATTGAAATGACTCAAATCAAGACTATTCAGTGATAATTCTGAAAACATAAAACTCATATCCGTTACTTTATCCGTGTTAAAACCACCAATATTCAACGTTGACAAACTATATAATCCTTCAAACATTCTACTCATATTCTCAACATTACTAGTATCCAGATTTGTACTATCAAATGAAGTTAAATTTTCAAGACCAGCGAACAAATTACTTGAATTCACTGGCGCTGCAATGTCAGCATCAAATCTAATGGCAGTGACTGATTGTATTAAACTAAAACTCCAACCAAAAGTATTTTGCAAATTGTCATAAACTGGCTCAGCCAGCGCTGTGGGCGAGCCATCTTCAGACTGATAAAAAGTCAAAACACCATCATCTGGATTCAAATACCACGGTGAATTACCATTAACACCACGCCACTTTTCAATATGTTCCCAAACGTATGTTGTTGTAACTGCACGGCTATCACTTGGAATGTCAGCACCGGAAATCTCAGCCCCAGTCGGCGCATGATCAGTCCCCTCACCAACAATTTGCCAGCACTTGCCACTCACGTAATCGTTGCTGGCTCCCGGAATAGTCGAACCCACAGTTGGATTCTGAATATTGGCGTTGTCATGAAATGTTTCGTTTGCGCCAAGTGTTAGTTTCCATAAGCTACGATTATACGTATATAGCATGTTTTCAACGGTACACCCTTGGGCGAATATAAAATGACTCAAATCCAGTGCCTGCACATTTGTTTGATAAAACATGTAGTTCATGTTGGTCACTTCACTGGTATCAAAGCTATTAACGTCAATTGTCGCTGCGTCCGAATAATAAAACATGTAACTCATATTAGTCACCGCACTGGTGTCAAAACTATTCAAGTTTAATGTTGTTGCTTTTGAACCAGCGAACATGTAACTCATATCAATGACTTTACTAGTGTCAAAGTTACTCAAATATAACGTGGTTGCCACTGAATTATAAAACATGCCACTCATATCCGTCACTTCACTGGTATTAAAGCCACTCAAGTCTAGCATTGTCGCTTTTGAACCACAAAACATGTAATACATATCATTTACTTTACTGGTATCAAAACCACTCAGGTCTAGTGTGCTTGCTTTTGAACCATAAAACATATACCTCATACTAGTGACTTTACTAGTGTCAAAACCACTCAAATTAATCGTCGTTGCAGCTGAATTATAAAACATGGCGTTCATATTCGTTACCGACCCGGTGTTAAAACCGCTCAAGTTGAGCGTTGTTGCGGCTGAATCAGTAAACATGTACTGCATATCAGTAACCGCATTCGTGCTAAAACTACTGACGTCAATCACCGTTGCTTTTGAACCACCAAACATGTGTGTCATATTAGTTACTTCACTGGTATTAAAACTGCTCAAGTCGAGCGTTGTTGCGTCTGAATAAGCAAACATGTACTGCATATCAGTGACCGATTTCGTTTTAAAATCACTCAAGCTGATCGTCGTTGCGTCTGAATAAGCAAACATATTTCTCATGTCGGTAACCGCACTCGTGTCAATGCCACTCAGATTTAGTATGCTGGCTTTTGAACCTTGAAACATATAACCCATATCAACGACCGATTCCGCGTCAAAACTACTGACGTCAATCGTCGTTGCAGCCGAATACGCAAACATCCAACGCATATCAGTTACTTTACCAGTATCAAAGTTACTCACGTCTAGTGTGCTCGCTTTTGACTCATAAAACATGTCGACCATTGTCGTCACTTCTGATGTATCAAGATTCGCGCTATCAAACTTTTCTAAATTGGGTAAATACATGAACATACTATGACTATCTGAAGGTAGCTTGGCACCAGTTGAAAATTTTATTTTCTTAATCATTGAGACATAGCTTGCGAACTCGGTAGAATTATTAATGGCACCCTCTGCCAACGTTCCCGCTCCAAACTCCAAAATGCCGGTATCTGGGTCCAGCGTATATGGTGACGTCCCATAAGTCCCTGTGATTGTCTCAGTTGCTTTTAACTGTGGTGCTAACGTCGGTTCACTTATTTTTTCTTTTTGCGCTACATCCGGCTTATCTGTCTCAGGCACAGGGTCAATCTTTGGTTCTGGCTGGACTTCAGCTTCTGCTTTATCATTATCAACCGAGGTACTAACCTCAGACTGTCTTTTTGGCATTTTAAAAACTTTATCCAGCAATGCAGCCGTTTTTGTTTTATCGTGTGTTGCCGATTTCAGATTAGATTGCTCAGCAGCCACGGCAGCTACCATTTGTGCTGGGCTTGCGCCAACCAGTAACAAAGTTATCGTTAATAAGATGGCTTTTCTAACATATTTTTTCATGCAGCATACTCCCAGTTTTATCGTCATCATTTAGTATAAAGTGGGGGGGTGAAAGAAATTTGCGCAAAAGATGACCATTTTGTGAACAAATCATACAAAAAAACCAGTTCATCAATAGATGAACTGGTTCAATCATTTAACAACTATTATTCAGTTACAGCTGTCTTTGCAACCACTGCTGAAATGACTACCTTGCCGTCAACTAAGTCAGCGCTCAAAGCCTTTTCACCGGGGTTATCCAAGTAAAAGTCGGTCACTTGGTCACGAATTTGTTGCTCAATGACACGACGTAGTGGACGTGCACCCATGGCTTCGTCATAACCATCCTCAATCAAATGATTCTTGACTGCTTCAGATACTTGCAATGTCAAGTCTTTCTTAGCCAATGTCTTGTTCACATCGTCTAACATCAAATCAACAATTTGCTTCAAGTCCGCCTTTGTCAAAGCGCTAAACTCAATCACACCATTGAAACGGTTCAAGAATTCAGGGCGGAAGTAAGGTGCCAACTTCTTCATCAAGTCTTCTTCATCACCTGCTGCGCCATGACCGAAGCCGGCGTTTGATGTAGCAATAATGACTGTGTTCTTAAAGTTAACCACATTACCTTGACCATCAGTCAAGCGGCCATCATCCATCACTTGCAATAGTAATGTCAAAACTTGCGGATTAGCCTTTTCAATTTCGTCTAGTAAGACAATTGAGTAAGGATTACGACGTACTTTTTCTGTTAAGGTGTTGCTGTTGTCGTCATAACCAACATATCCTGCCGTCGTACCAATCAACTTTGATACGGCCGTCAAGTCAGAATACTCACTCATATCCAGACGGACAATGTTTTCCTTGCTACCGAACATATCCAACGCTAACTGCTTAGCAAGTTCGGTCTTACCAACACCAGTTGGTCCAACAAACAAGAACGAACCAATTGGACGATTGCCTTCATCAAATCCCGCACGATTACGGCGAATTGCCTTAGCAACCATGTTGACAGCTTCATCTTGACCAATGACTTTACCAGCCAAGCGATCACCAATTGTCTTCAAGCGTTCAATATCTGAAGCACCCATTTGTGCAACGGGAATACCAGTCAAACGTTCAACTGATTCCGCAACATCATTTGGCGTTGCCACAACTTTTGTAGCATCTTCAGCACTATTGATTTTCTTCTCCAAATCAGCAATTTGGTTCTTATATTTCAAGGCTGCTTCATAATCTTCATCACTAACTGCCTTTTCTTGCTTTGCTTTAACATCAGTCATTTGCTTTTCTAGGCTGACCTTGTCAGTCACTGGATTCTTCGCTGACAAATGTGCTGCTGTCATGTCCAACAAATCAATCGCCTTATCAGGTAATGACCGTTGTGGAATATATTGAACAGCGTAATCAACCGCTGCTTTTAAGACATCTTCTGGCAATGAGACGTGGTGATGCTTCTCGTATAACTTAGCAATACCCTTCAAAATCTCAAGCGTGTCCTTTGGACTTGGTGCATTAACCGTTACTTCGTTGAAACGACGTGCCAAGGCAGCGTTTTTCATGATTGTGTTACGGTACTCATCTTGTGTTGTGGCACCAATTAATGAAATTTCACCACGACTCAAGGCAGGCTTGATAATATCAGCCAATCCCTTGCCACCATCTTCGCCACCAGTTGAACCAGCGCCTAAGATTTGATGAATTTCATCAAAGAATAAGATGATGTTACCTGCTGTCTTGACTTCTTTCATCAAGTTTTGGATATTTTCCTCAAAAGCGCCACGGAATTGTGTGCCAGCTTCCAAGCTAGAAATATCAATGCTATAAATTTCCTTATCTTTAATGGCTGCTGGGACGTCCCCATTGACAATCGCTTGTGCCAAGCCTTCAACGACCGCCGTCTTACCAACACCGGCGTCACCGACCAGCACAGGATTATTCTTGGTACGACGACCTAGAATTTCCGCTGTTTCTTGAATTTCTTTGTTACGACCAATCACTGGGTCAAGCAAGCCATCACGTGCTTCTTGCGTCAAATTACGACCAAGCTTTGCCAGCATACCTTCTTGCTTAACTTGTCCCGGTTGTTGTGCCATTGGACGACCATTACCAGCCACTTGACCAGCTTGCTGACTACCTTGTGGCAACTGACCACTTTGGCGATATTGCGCAAATTCCTCTGGTGTGACTTCGCGACCGTTAATCAAATAACGACGATTTTCCGAATTCATACCGTTCATATTGCCCATCATGTTGTTAAAAATGTCATTCATATCTGATCCGAATGGATCATTGAAAAAATTATTGTTAGCCATAGTTTAAATTCCCCTTTTTATCTACGTGCTTGTGCTTCCCCAAGCACTTGTTTACTGTTCATCAAAATAAAGTTTCTCAAGTTCTCTGAGCACTTCCCACATTGCTTTGTGTTGTGCCTTCGCGAGTGCGTCAAGATCGCGCATATTCAAGCTCGTTGCGTCTGATTGTGTTTTATTAAACGACTTGTGAATCGTTGTATACCCGTAACCAGAATCCTTCGCCACACGATAAATCGTTAGCGAATTATCATCTAAATATGCTTTAATATCAAATCTCATTGTCAATCGCCGTCCTCGTTAGTTTGACCACGCACACGATTGTGGGCGTAGTCTTGTATAAAGTTGCTGCTTCTAAACATCTAGTTACATCTCCTTTATCAAAAAGAGGCTCGTGAGATTTCATCACTCACTTTTCTTGTTCCTCTCTACATTTATAGTATAACACATCTGTGATATAACACAAGTGTAAACTATTGTATTTCTATTTTATTACATTAGTTGTTTTTTGCCGGTGTTGTCATGATAAACTAGATGTTATTGGAGAATATCATGTCAAAAACACCCTATCATATCAACTTACCTGAAGAAATTGTCACTGAATTGAACTTACACCCCGAGCAATCCTTTCATTTAACTTTGCGGAACGGATCGCTTACGCTACACCCAATAGACGGTCAAAATGAAATTCAAACGTTATCACTGCGACATTTCTTAGTGCCATCAGTGTTGGCGGCATTGTTATTCATTGGTTATGCATTTTATCAACGAGAATTTCAATTACCACTAGGCGGCGATAATTCAATTGCCAGTGCCGTTATTCTTCTGGGTGAACTCAGTGGTATGCTCAGTTTTTTGATAACTTATATTCAAGAAGTACGTCGTCAACCCAATTCACTCAAACGCAAAACGAGCTGGCGTGTTTTTCCTGCCTTACTAATTGCTTTTGCGATTATTTTAGCCTTTATCACATCCGGTTTCTTTTGGGCAATTAATTACTTATTTCAAAATGTAACCTTTGATTTATTCACTTCGGTAGTGTTATTTGTTTTATTTGACGCAATTATCAATTTTTTGATGATTTATGCCGCTTTGTCGATTTCAACTTTATTTATTACTGCGATTTTTGTGATGACTATGATTGGCGGCGTGTTGATTGCAATGGTAACTAACAGTTCACGACTATGGTGGCAATATAACTTGAGCTTTTTAGGAACCGACGGCGCTCTTGACGCTTGGCAATTTAACGCAACTTTGATTTTGGCTGGCTTAATTTGGATTGCCTTAGTTGATTATTTGTTTGTGCCACTACAACAAGTCATGCGCGGCAATCACCGACTGATTGCTTTACGCGTTTTGCTAACATTAGCTGCCATCTCACTAGCAGGTATCGGCGCCTTTCCAAATAATGCCGGGCAATTGCACTTTATTCATGATCAAATTGCTAACGGCTTAGTCTATTTTATTTTAATTTTGATGGCTGGTAACCGTTGGTTATTGCCCAATGCACCGCGCGAATTCATGGTTACGTCATACGTTATTGGTAGCATTTTAGTTGTCACAATGCTGTTATTTCAAGTCGTTGGTTATTTGTCTCTGACTGCTTTTGAAATCATTGCTTTTGGTCTGACATTAAGTTGGATTTTATTACTATTACAAAATATTTACCGGCTATACTATCATGCCTACCAAACATTTGTCGTCAAAATTTCTTGAGGTGCCTTTCCCTTATCCAAACATGGTATGATTAAGGACGTAACGAACCGCTATTTGGCATTGCAATGCAGAAAGTAAAACATGACAACAAAAAAAAAACGACCCTATCAAAATGGTCACAATAGGAATCAACAAAAACCTGCCTATAAGCAGTCATTTAAAGGCAACCGCCGACCCAATCATGGCGCACAAGACGGGGTCAATGTTCGCGTTGGTCAAAATTTCCCATTAACAATCAAACGATTGGGCATTAATGGTGAGGGTATTGGCTATTTCAAACGCAAGATTGTCTTTGTCCCCGGCGCTTTACCAGACGAAGTCGCTGTGGTGAAAGTCACGGAAGTCGAACCAAAATACATCGCCGCCAAAGTGCTCAAAATTCGTGAGAAATCACCACAACGTGTCAAACCACTCGATGAGTACGCTGATACTGTAGGTGGCTTTGAACTTGAACACATGACATATCCGGCGCAACTCGCCTTCAAAAAGGACGTCATTGCCCAAGCTCTTGAAAAATTCCAACCCCGTGGCTGGACACACTATGAATTACGCGACACAATCGGCATGGACAACCCATACGATTACCGTAACAAAGCGCAATTCCCCGTTCGCAAAATTGGCGATAAATTAAGTGTTGGCATGTACAAACGTGGCAGTCATGAACTTGTCGATTTGCCCGTTGTACACACGCAAGACCCAGCCACCATGAAAGTTATCCGCAAGGTCGCAGAACTACTCGATAAACTGTCTGTCTCCATCTATAATGAAGATAAAAATCGCGGTACTGTGAAAACAATTATCGCCCGTGTTTCACACACAACAGGTGACGTGCAATTGACTTTTGTCACGCATACTGATGGTTTCCCGGGAGATACGGCTTTAATTGCTGCTATCAATCAAGCATTACCCGAAGTCGTGGGTATCTTCCAAAATTACAATCCCGGTCGTACGAGTTTGGTGTGGGGTGAGGAAACGCTTAAATTATGGGGCCGTGACACCATTGAAGAGACCATTCTCGGCAAGACCTTCCAATTATCACCTCGGGCGTTTATGCAACTCAACCACACGCAAATGACTGTGGCGTACGAAGAAGCATTAACCGCGCTAAATTTGACCCATGCGGATAAACTCGTTGATGCCTACGCTGG
The DNA here is from genome assembly GCF_014634745.1 of Leuconostoc pseudomesenteroides KCTC 3652. Taxonomy (GTDB): domain Bacteria; phylum Bacillota; class Bacilli; order Lactobacillales; family Lactobacillaceae; genus Leuconostoc; species Leuconostoc pseudomesenteroides. The sequence continues at coordinate 101,050 of NZ_BMBP01000004.1, read as the reverse complement.
TGTTGGAACGATTGGTCTAACATTAGCAGACAAAGCTGGCGAAGTGCGTGGCATGGAAATTGTGCCAGAGGCTGTTGATGATGCCAATGACAACGCTGCACGCAATAATATCACAAATGCACATTATGAAGTTGGTACAGCCGAAGCCTTGTTCCCAAAGTGGCAGACGCAAGGCTGGGTAGCAGACGCTTTGATTGTTGATCCCCCACGTACTGGTTTAGACACTGCTTTACGGCGCGAAATTCTACGCACAAAACCCGAGAAATTTGTTTATATTTCATGTAATGCTTCCACGTTGGCACGCGATTTAGTGGATCTCGCACAAGTCTATCAGGTTGAGTATATTCAAAGTATTGATATGTTCCCACAAACTGCCCGTTGGGAAGGTGTCGTTAAATTAACAAAACGAGGTTAACCATGCGCGGTGTGATCCATCATATTGAAATGAATGTTGCTAACTTGGAGAAATCACGTCAATTTTGGCTACCTTTTTTAACAGCACTCGACTATGAGATTTATCAAGAATGGTCGTCCGGCTTTTCAATGAAATTAGATGACACCTACTTAGTGTTTGTCCAAACCGAAGACAACTATTTATCACCAAGTTTCCATCGCAAGCACAATGGTTTAAATCATCTGGCTTTCCATGTCGCATCACGTCAGGAACTTGACCACTGGCGTAACTGGATTCATGAGCTTAACCTGAAAGAATTGTACCCGCAACAATATCCATACGCTGGCGGGCAAGATTACCAAGCTCTTTATTTTGAAGATCCAGATCGTTTAAAAATTGAACTCGTTTACCAAGAAGTCTGAGTCATCAGGCTTTTTTTATTGTCGCGCTATTGGTTAAAACAACATCTTTTCAGAAGCCAATTTGAACACAAAAAACTCACAATTTTCACAAACATATCAAGTGACAAAAGCCATGTGCGTGTTACCATAAAAGTAACAAATCTATTATTTTATTTTGGAAAGTAGGCACTCTTTTATACCGTTTTATGAGACACTGACTAATAGATTTTGGGGTAGTAAGTTAAATACAATTCAAAATAAAAATTGCAGTTCATATCACGTATAAATACAATTATTGGAAAGCAGGTATATAGTATGACACAGTCAGATTTTGGCGTTGTTGGCTTAGCGGTAATGGGTCGCAACTTGGCACTCAACATTGAGTCACGTGGTTACACCGTTTCAGTGTTTAATCGGTCTCGCGCGCGAACAGATGATTTGGTTCAAAAGCACGCTGATAAATCATTTATTCCTAGTTATTCAATCCCTGATTTTGTACAATCTATCAAAGCCCCACGCCGTATTTTACTAATGGTTAAAGCTGGTAAAGGCACTGATGATGTCATTGATGAGTTGCTGCCACATCTATCAAAAGGTGATTTGCTCATTGATGGTGGTAACACTTTCTTCCAAGATACAATCCGTCGTTCAGAAAAGCTCTCACAATCAGGCATCAACTTTATTGGCATGGGTGTTTCTGGCGGTGAATTAGGCGCACTCGAAGGACCATCGCTAATGCCCGGTGGTCAACGCGAAGCTTATGATTCAGTGGCACCAATTTTGGAACAAATTGCCGCCAAAGCGCCTGAAGATGGTCGGCCAACGGTTACTTATGTTGGTCCAAACGGTGCTGGTCACTACGTCAAAATGGTGCATAATGGTATCGAGTATGGTGATATGGAATTAATCGCCGAATCATACGATATTTTAAAGCGTGTCCTCGATTTGAATGCCAATGATTTGGCTAAGACCTTTGCTGATTGGAATAGTGGTGAATTAAACTCATACTTAATCGAAATCACAGCCGATATTCTAACCCGCAAAGATGATTTAGGTTCTGACAAACCAATAGTAGACGTGATTCTCGATCGCGCCGGTAACAAAGGCACGGGTAAATGGTCATCACAATCAGCACTTGAAGTTGGTGCACCACAGTCATTGATTACTGAGTCTGTTTACGCACGCTATATTTCAGCGCTAAAATCAGATCGCCTCGTAGCTGCCGATTTGCTAAACGGTCCTGATTTTACCTTTGATGGTGACAAAGACAGCGTCGCAGAAGATGTTCGTCAGGCACTCTACTTTGGTAAAATCATGTCTTACGCCCAAGGATTTGACCAATTAAGGATGGCTTCTGATCATTATGATTGGGATCTACCATTTGGTGAACTTGCGCAATTGTGGCGTGCTGGTGCGATTATCCGCGCACAATTCCTACAACGAATCACCGACGCCTACACAACTAAAAGTGATTTGCATAATTTGCTTTTGGATAGCTACTTTAAAGACATTGCTGAAAAGTATCAAGGTGCAGCCCGCCGTGTTGTGGCACTTGCTGTATCAGCCGGTGTTCCAACACCGTCGTTGTCTGCCGCAGTCGCCTATTACGATTCCTACCGATCAGCTGTTTTGCCAGCAAACTTGATTCAAGCACAACGGGATTACTTCGGCGCTCATACTTATGAACGCGTGGATAAGCCAGCCGGCGAAATGTTCCACTATTCTTGGTACGACGAGGCTTAATTTTAACCTGTAGTAATATGTGGTTTCATGTTCAATGTTTCTCATAATCACTATCTATTTGTTAGTGTAAAGGCACAACAGCTTATACCAAAAAACAACAACACTCATTTTATTGCCATCAAATAGTCGTCATCAATTTGGTGGCTTTTTGTTTGTATCAAAACGATTTTGAGAGCTTTTGTCTCATTTTTTTGAAGTGACTATCTCCCTTGATTTGTTCACTTGACAATTGATTGATAAACGTTTAAAATTAATATTTGTTTGTTATTTTATTCACATTTTAAGGAGAGTATTGATGTTTGTTTTAAATAAGCCAAAGGCTAGTCTCAAAGAAATCATTATCAAAAGTGTCTGGTACGGTTTCATCGCCGGTATGATTTCCGGTATGGTCAAAATTGGTTGGGAAAATATTTTTCCACCTCGTACAATTGCCCGTAACCTGATTAATCCGCCACAACACATGGCTATGCAGTTAGGTATTCCAAAAAAATTAGTTGAATCTTATTTCTACTATTCACAAGATCAAAAAGTTTTCTGGTTCACCTTAATTTTGCACTTTTCATTTGCTATTGCCTTTTCAGTCTTGTACGTTTTTGTATCACAATACTGGTCAAAAATTGGTTTGTGGCAAGGTGCCGCTTATGGTATCGTTCTTTGGATTGTGTGGCACGTCATCTTGATGCCCGCTTTTGGAACGGTCCCTGCACCATGGCATCAACCATTTGATGAACATTTCTCAGAATTCTGGGGACATATCGTTTGGGCGTGGTCAATTGCCGCAACCGTTTACTACTTAATCGCTAAAGATAAAAAAGGTCATCTTGAAAATATTTAATGCTAAGTTTGACACACAAAGGATAATTTTATCCTTTGTGTTTTTTAATTACAGCTGGTATTCCTCATCAATTTGCATTACAATATCTAACAATAAAAGAAACATATCCCGTCAACTTACCCTTTGGAGAACGACATGAAAAAAGACAGTTTTGGTCGCAGTGATTTAGATGATACTTTAAACGATGTCACCAACCACCCAGAGCGTGGGTTGAGCTTATTATCAATTAAAGGCACTATAATTTTGGTTGTCATCGTGATAATTGCATTATTGATTTATGTGATCACACAATAAAACACACACAACTCACGTTGCGTGTGTTTTTCATTAACATTAATTAAAATTGATCTTTCAACAATTGCTTAATTTCTGCCAAACTAGGTTGGCGTGGGTTACCTGGTGTTGTTTGGTCATTGTAAACCAAATCAATCAAGCTATCCAAAGCATCGTCAAAGTGCTTCTTGTCAACGCCGTTGCCTGACAATGTTTGGTTAACTTCAACTGACGCAGCCAAATCCTTAACAGCTGCAATCAATGAATCAACCAATTCAACATCTGTGTTACCCTTCAAACCAAGGTAACGTGCGATGTCAGCATAGTCCTTTTGTGCTGTATAAGTTTCGTAGCGTGGATAAGGTGTACGCTTAACGTTACCAGTTACGGCATTGAACTTAATCACATGTGGCATTGCAATCGCGATTGCCAAACCGTGTGGCAATTCGAATTCACCACCAGTCTTGTGAGCCAAGGCATGGTTGATACCCAAGAAGGCGTTAGCAAATGACATACCTGCCAAAGTTGAAGCATAGTGCATCTTTGTACGTGCGTTTTGACCTTCTTTAGTTGGGTTCTTTGGATCATAGTGATAAGAGTCAGCCAAGTTATCAAAAATCAACTTAATAGCTTGCAACGCCCAAGGACGTGTGAATTCTGAGGCCATTACTGAAACGTATGATTCCAAGGCGTGTGACAAAGCATCCAAACCAGAGAATGCAACTGTGCGCTTTGGTACAGTCATCACGAATTCTGGATCAACAATGGCAACTTCAGGTGTTAACTCATAGTCGGCCAATGGGTACTTAACATGTGTTTCATCATCAGTAATAACCGCGAATGGTGTCACTTCTGAACCAGTACCTGATGTGGTTGGAATTGCAACCATTTGCGTCAAACGTGCATGGTAGAACTTAACAATACGCTTACGGATATCCATGAACTTTTGTTGTAGTTCTGTAAACAAGTCTTTGATAGCATCGTTATCTTCCAAGATACCTTCATGACGTGTTGAATATTCGTACAAGAAACGACCAATCTTACCAGCATCCAATGCTGAACCACCACCAAGCAAAATGACTGTGTCAGGCTTAAAGTCAGCCATTTGACGTGCAATTTCAACTGCTTGTGACAAGGTTGGATCAGGCTTAACTGAACCGTAGATGTTAGTTTCGACTTGTTCTTGACGCAATTCAAGTTGGCTCAAAACCTTACCAACGAAGCCGAATTGCACCATACCAGGATCAGCCACGATGAAGGCGCGCTTAACTGATGGTAATTCTTGCAAATAAGTAATCGCGTTTGCTTCATAATAAACTTCCTTAGGCAAACGGATCCACTGTGGACGGTTACGACGACGTGCAACAGTTTTGATGTTAAGCAAGTCGTATGTTGACAAGTTGTGAGACAATGAATTCTTCCCCCATGATCCGGTACCAAGCGTCAATGATGGACGCATAGCATCTGTATAGATATCACCAACACCACCAATTGAATCTGGTTGGTTAACTAAGATACGTGATGCACCAATTGCATCAGCATACTCTTTGATGAATGGGTCATCTTGTGAACCAATCTGGATTGCGGCGTTGTGACCAGCACCTTGATAGTTCAACAATGATTGAACTGTTTCAATGGCTTCTTCACGCTTTTCAACTTTATAAATTGACAATAATGGTGACAACTTTTCTGATGACAGCGCTTCACCAATGTTCTTTTGATCCAACTCGAACAACAAAACATCTTTGCCTTCAGGAATCTTAACACCAGCTTGTTCAGCAATCCAACGACCTGACATACCAGCAACTGGTCCGGCTACACCGAAACCTTCGGCGTTTGGCTTGAAGACGTAATCAGCAATCTTCTTGTAGTCTTTCTTTGGCACAAGGTAAGCACCTTGTTCTTGTAATTTAGCCAAAACTTCGTCGTAAATTGGCGCTTGGATAACCGCTGAGTTTTCAGTGGCACAGATCATACCATTATCAAAACGCTTTGACAAAAGTAAGTCTGACACAGCGCGGTCAGTATCTACGGTTGCATCCAAGTAGATAGCACCGTTACCAGCACCAACACCCATTGATGGGTTTCCTGACTTCAAAGCGGCGTTAACCATTGATGGACCACCAGTAGCCAAGATTGAAGCGATGCCATGATTTTGAATTAAAGCAGTTGTAGCGTAGATTGAAGGCTTTTCAATCCATTGGATAAAGTTCTTGGGTGCACCAGCTTTCACAGCTGCTTCATAAACGATTTGTGCAGCGTGAACTGATGACTTTTGTGCTTGTGGGTGGAATGCGAAGATAATCGTATTACGCGTCTTAGCTGTCAACATTGACTTGAAAATCGTTGTGGACGTTGGATTAGTTGTTGGTACGATACCAGCTAATACACCAAGTGGTGCTGCTAATTCAACCTTTCCTTGAATTTTATCTTCATTGATAACGCCAACTGTCTTGTCAAACTTAATCGCGTTATAAACGGATTCAGAGGCAAAACGGTTCTTGGTATCTTTATCTTCAACAACACCTCGACCAGTTTCATCGTGGGCTTCATGGGCCAACAATAGTGAATTTTCAGAACCAGCTAATGCCATTGCGGCAACAATTTTATCAACCTGTTCTTGTGAAAATGTTGAAAATTCAGCCAAAGCTTTTTGTGACTTTTCAACCAATTCGGCTGTCATTTTTTCAGCTTGAGCTGTTAATTCAGCTTTCTCTTCAGGTGTCAAAACCTTTTTAGCGGGCTTCTTTGCAGTTGCTTCTGCCATAATTTTGTGCTCCTTTTTGTTTGCTCATTTCTTAACAATCTAAGTATATAATAAGTGTCAAGAAAAAGCAACACTTTTAATTTTTATTTGTTAAACACTTGATAAATGTACATTTGCAAGCGCTTACAAACACAGTGGTAATATTGTGTACTTAATCACAGTATCAGCATATTTTTTTAATATTACGCCTACGGCTTATTATATAACTATTCTATGAAGAAAGTGTAAATATTGCGTCCTAAATATGATAAAAACATGAATTCGTACGATAAACGTGCCAAGCACTTTACGGTGACAATGCTATAATAAGATAATATATTAGCTTGAGGACAAGATGACATGTATTATATTGACGGACAATTTTACCAGTTAGGATACAAACAAAAAATTAGTTTTTTCGTTGTATCTCTAATTATCAATTCTTTTGGGAATGGCTTGAGTGTCGCAACTGCAATGGGATCAGCCCCTTGGACGGCTGGCGCAGCTAATTTAGCCAATCTAACTGGTGCGCCGATCAGTTTATTTCTTGCTTTTTTTGCTACGAGTGTCGCTTTTTTGAATATGTGGCTCGCCATGCACTTTAATTGGCCCCGTTTAATTGGCAATATTGTGTTTGGCATGTCGTTTAGTTTATTGGTTGGTGTTTTTGCTAACCTATTTGTTGCCTTAGGCATTCGCCATCTTGCTTGGTGGTGGTTACTACCAATCGATATTTTTGCGGTGTGGACGATTGGGGTTGCGATTTCCATTTATCAGCGTGTCAATTGGATTCTACATCCCCTTGATGACTTAACCAACATTTTACGGTTTGATTATTTTCACGGCAATGCCAGCAAAGCACAAATGAGTAACTTTGTTGTTGCAATTGGTATTTCAGCAGTCTGTTTCCCGTTCAGTCACCAGCTCGTTGCTTTGGGACTAGGCACGATTGTCTCTTTCCTTTTCCAAGGTCGTAACATTGCTTGGGCCGATCGACATATTTTCAAACGGCTTGTTCACGGTGATATCACAGGTGAAGCTTAAAAAACGTGTGAGTTGCAATTTATCAACTCACACGTTTTTATTTTGGCAAACCAACCTTTTGCTGCCAAAATTTATTACCTAGTACTGTAATGAGCAATTGACGAATACGAGTTAAGTCGACATCTGAAAAATATTGATTCACTGTGACTGAAACACCATTTTTTGATGAAAAACAGTCACCATCAGGCATGTCTGATATGTAGACGTCTATTGGTTCATTTTGCCAGTCCTTCACGAAATATATGTTTAAGTACTCCCCCATTTCCTCTAATAAACGAGCAGCGTGAGTATTGTCCATGAACCCTTGAGAAAAATCAATATAGACGTTAATCGGTTGAATAAATTGGGAAATGGGTATAATTGTTAACGTCTTATATAACAATTGTGAAAAAGTCGCTTTTAAAAAATTTTCCCGTTCATGCAAATGCGCCGGATAAATTGTCTGAGCTAAATCCGCCAAACAATTCAAGAGAAATATTGCACAAATTGGGTGCCGATCAATAGACTTGTTGATGTGATCGAAAGAATGATCACTAACATTGGTAGACCCAATGCTATGACGAACCACATAGCGCAAAACGATTGTGAAAAATTTGTCGCTTAATTTTGTTGTCACGTCTTGTTGTTTTGTGTAGTTGTTTCCAAACGTCAGTACAAATTGCCGATTAATAGTAGTTGAAATTGCTTGGAATAGCTCACAATAATAGGGACTTAAAAATACTGTCTTGCCGATTTTTTTAGTATTGTTGTCGCACGCCATAATGAACAGCATATACCATTCGATTTCATTTACCAAATCAGCACCGGTAAGTCTTGGTATAAAGGGATCTTGGGTAAACAAACTATTGATACTAGGGCCTATCCATTGTGAGCACTTATAGGCTTGTGGCACAAATAGCTGCAAATCATCCTTAATCACATGATGCAAATTCAGACGCAAGACAGCGACTGCATAATAACAACGAAAAGCCACAACATGAACTTGAGACAAAGGTTCTTGTAAAGTGCTATTTACTCTTACTACATTCTGATTTGCTTGTTTAATCACACGCTCACTAACGGGTACGTAGGCACCATTGAAGCACAAAAAATATAACGCAAACAAAAAATCTCTAATAGCTTTTTCTTCACCAACTAATTTATAATTTTTTATCCTTATACCTTGATTTAGTTGTGTGATACCTTGATTTAAATGAGATTTCATGTCATTGATTTTTGTTCGCGACAAATGCAACGCTTCGCAAAAATCGATTAAATGATCATCTTCATGTTGAATAATTCGGTCTAACAATCTGAATTTAGTGCTTGTCTTTAAATAAAATTGCTTTAAACAAATATAATGATCAGCCATCTTGACATTGAGTTTTATCCACTCGCCATCCCCATCTACAACAATCCAGTTGTCATAATGCAGCGTTGTAACATCATCTGCTAATGCTAATATTCTTTTTTTAAGTGTCGTTAACGTTAAAATTATCCCAAATGATATTTTCAGATTGCATTGCAGATCATGAATCGACATCGTAATTTGACCAGTAGGTGCTATTTTCGATTTAGTAATTAGTATATCGAGAATTATCAGTTTTGTTAATTGATCTTTTTCATACAAAAAATCAAATTTGTTCATGTTTTAATCGGACCACCCTTGTCAAAATAAATAGGACTGAAATAATAGTTTCTCCAGTCCCGTCTTGCTATATCACCGTATTTATGACAGATAAAGCACCTATCTAGTGTATCACTTACACAAAGACATTTCTGAACAGTAGATACAAAACGCTGTCATTATTGCGCATCAACCATTGAATAAGTAAAACTGGCTTGAGCGCCATCTAAAGGTTGAGTCGGTATGCCATTTCCTGCTTTGAGCAGTAAAGCCTCATCCTTCTTAAATGTCACATCATATTCTTCCCCAGCATCTTTCATTGTGACACCTTCTGGTAAATGATCATCACTAGTCACTGACAAAATCGTGTCGGGTGTTGTTGACAAAGTAGTAACATCATTTTCTCCTGCACTTCGCCAATAATAAGCAGTTTGGTGTGGCAAAAGATTGCTTGCTAGTGAGACTTGAATTTTAACATTTGGACTCGTTCCTTCATCAGCACAAAATGTAAAGTGCATGTCGTTATCACTAGGCCCAACAAAATATCCACCTTCACTAGCTAATCCTCCTAGACCACTTTGAGGACAATCTTGAACATTGAATACAAAAGTTCGATTCAGATTACCATCAATCAAATGGTTGCCATTCGGTTGCGCCCATTGTATATATCTCGCTTTCTGTAAAAATTTAAGGTCATCGGCACTATACGCTGTTGGCGACATTTGTGCACTTGTAAAATTACCGTTGGTACTACCCGTAGTCAATCGCTTGTATAGGTCATTGTCCTGTTCGGCTGCTGTATTAGTGGAAGCATGTAACCGTAGCCCATTACCTTTGATATTAATTGGAATATTGCAACCGTTTTGAAAGACTGATCCACCAGCTGTTTTCATCGTTACATCAGCTGGATCATTCAAATTGATTTCTGATCCACTGACAGGAACGCCACTGAATAACGATGTGCTAGTGTTGAGGTTATACAAGTTCAGACTACTATCTTTAGCCATATTAATCATAGTTTTGCCATTTTGGAAGCCATCCAAATTAATTGAACCACCGCCTGACGTAATATCAAGCAAAGCATGGCTTGCCATGTTGATATTTAGGGCATTTAAGGTATTCATCCACATGAACCAATTGTTATTGTGAATAGCAGTATTTTTTGTACTATTAACGATAAATTGGCTGCCTTCTCCTAAATTCCAATTAAGTGGACCATTAGCATTGCCATCGTCGTACCACATTGTATAGGTTTCATTAAGATTCCAGTTCAGCTTTGCATTAGCATCAACAGAAAAGTTAGAACCATTCTTCGTGTAATACGTATAAAAAGGCTGATCCATGCCCCATGACTGGTTAACTGTTGTATTGCCATCAACTACTTCAACATTTTGACCACCTTGAATCCATTCACCATTATTGTCAGCACCCGAATTATTGGCTTTAGTCTGACTCATATCAATTTTTGAGCCAGATCCAAGGTCTACCATACTTTGCCCCTGCAGGATATTAAACACATTATTCCCCATAAATTTAATAGTGCCATTTTCATTTCGAATAGGGCCAGCACCGTTAGTCAATGCACCATTTACAGTGTGAATGTTCTTATAGATAGTTGTCGCTGTGGCATTACCCGTGATTGCGAAAATACCATCGGCATGATTGTTAATAATCGTGGCATTTTCAACCGTCATTTCAGTATTGCCCGTCACGCTAGCATCACTGGAGAAAAAACCTTGTCCCCCACCTGATCTAGCTGTACCGGAAGTATAGTTAGTATCATTGTCGACAAATATTTTATGACCGTTTCCTAGTATATCAACACCTTTGCCAGCAATCATACGACCGTTGCCGCCTGCAAAATCAGGTGACCCCGCAATATCCTTTTCAACTGACAAATAAACCATTTGGTTATCAGGCGCAGACCGGTATGCACTAAACATCTCTTGCCATGTTGTTACTTTATAATATGTTGCATGACGTACGCCTGTGATGCTACCATCTTGATCAATAAATGACTGAGTGTCGGCATAACCTAATGGAAAGCCGATCAATAACGCTACCATAGCAATTAGTATAGCAATAATATTTCTGAAGAAACCTTTACTGACCATTAGCTGCCCTCTTCCGTTTTATTAGCATCAAAAAAACCAGCAGTAAAATTACCAACGTAATTATCGCAAAACCGATTTCTATTCGAAGCACAGCAGATGTACTTGGCAAGTTTGATATAGCGTGTGTACTACTATGTTCGACAAAATGGGGATTAGTAGAAAATTTGGGAACTGATGAATTAATATCGTTATGAATATTGATCGAAACTGATCCTGTTAAAGTATCATCAGCACTTGCTTTATCACCGATTAATAGTGGCACTATCAGACCTGCAAAACATTGTGCCAGTTTCTGCCAATAATTTTTCATACTACTTTCCTCCTCCCAACAACATCAGTCTTTTTTTTGATGGTTTTTAACTAATAGCCAAACACAAATGGCAATCAAAAGTACAATCACGCTAACTAACAAAACTAACAAGCGATTGATTGGCGCGTGATACTGAGCTGCTTTTAAAATTTTTTGACGATTTGTAACAGTAAAATCACGAGTGAATGCCCAGCGATGGTTATTTTGATCATTTAATTGAAGATGCATTTTGTAGTGGCCATTCTTGAAATTCTTTTTCGACCAAACAAATTCAACCGGTATCTTTGCAGCGGGTGATATCTCACCATCTTGAACATTAACTTTACTAATAACTTGATTCAACTTATTTGTAATTGTACCCGACATACTAACATGTTCAATGTTCACTAAAGTTGAATTATTTATTGTCACAATTGTTTTTGGCTGGTAATCCTTAGCAATTGTTTTCAACGAACCATAGTCTAGTTGGGGTTGAATATCAGCAGTGCCGTGTTGTAATACTAATCCTTTCACATAAGCATACTGGTTTTGTAACGTCGACTTTGCATTAACCTGCTGATTTTCTTTCAAAACCGATATACCACCTGACATAATGCCGTTATAGTGTTTTTTTGGCATATGAATGGTCACAGGAACTCTTGCCCGTGTGTCAGCTGGTACTGTTACCGTTGTTCGAGAATTTTTTTCTACACCATACTTAGTTGTGTCAACACCAACAATTTTTTCAAATTCGAATGGTGCTACTACAGCGACACCTGTGTTCTGGCTAAGTGGTGTGCCATAATCAACTGACAAATTACGATTCGTAACACCTGTATTAACACTAATATCAAAAGTATTTTTATGCGCACCATTCAAAATATCAATATATACAGTAAATTCTTGTTTTTGGCGTGTGGCTAAATAATAATACGAAACCTTCTTATCCGAAATTTGTAAGATAGACGGTTCATTGGTAATCGTATAGCCAACAGTTTGATTGATATTTCTTTTTTGTGTTGCTTCTAAAGGCTGTTGCACAATCGTTGCATGTACTTGTTTATTTAATGCAAAACAACCGAAAATAACGATCGTTAATAAGAGCAACTGCCCCAAAATGTTTGGCAACTTTTTAACATCAGATTTATTCAACATCTGAAAAGCTTCTTTCTATCATTTCTATGTACTAGATTAAATCAACAGCTGATTTAATCTATTAAAATTCATGCATATAAGTGGATTAAGTGTTAAGAAATGAGTGAATTTTTAAATCACAACTTATTCTGCATCTGATAATGTGTAAGTAATATTGGCGTGATAGTCTCCAGTCACGATATCTGCTGGTAACGTCATTGATGCAGATGTCGCTCCAGTAACATGACTATCTGCATTATCAGCTACGGTCATCTTAAATGAATCTAGCCCAACCGTGCCTTTGTTAGCTGAACTCAAATCCCCCACTTCAGCAGTGATAGACCACGCATTGGCATCCGGACGTAAATCATTCACATTCAGAGTCGTTGCAGTATCTTTTGCCGGATCAGCTAGTTTCGTGCCAGCTGCCGTACCAGTTGCTGCCTTTGCATTAATAGTAAAAGTGGCGTCGTCATTCAGCTTTCCGACATTATGTGTACCAAAATCAAACGATGGCACACCGGTCATCAAAATTTGACCATGGTTGTCTGGTCGTGGCGTTGGATCAGCACCACCATTACTATTCACAACCAAGTGCGCATCCCCGTTCAAAGTATCTACTGTATCAGCAGAAGCAATAATAGGTGAAAGTGCCGACACGGCAAATGTGCTTGCCAAAACCAACGATGAAACTTTTTGTAAACCAGTCATTTTGTTATCCTTCTTTCTCTATGAACCTTCATAACTTACGATTATGATTTTAATAGAAAAAACATGCTTTAAAATTCATAGTTTTTTGTATTTTAAAAAATATAGTGAACTAATCCTGTTTAACAGACTGAATCGGCTTTTTAACACTAAAAAAAGCTAATTCTATGTCGAATTAGCCTAAATATAGATACCCTTTTATAATGATTTAATTAACTGACTGGGCTGCCCAGTGATTAATTGGACCAAATTGATGGCCAACGGCAATTTCACTAGCAATAGCCGCTGTTGTGACATCGTGCGCTGTGCGAATGGCATTAGCAACTGACTGTCCTTTGGCAATTTCAGCTGCAATTGTGGCACTTAACGTATCGCCCGTGCCGTTAATATGTGTCGTATCAAAATAAGAATGGCGCAGCCAAAAGTCTGATCCATCAGCTAGTAACACGTAATCGGCAACTTCTTGTTGGTCATCTTGATGATGCCAACCTTTCACAATGATATTTTTAACGCCCAACGCCTGGATATCACGCGCTGCTGAGGCCTGGTCAGCTTCGCTCTGAATTGTTCGTCCCGTCAACAATTGTGCCTCAAAAAAATTGGGTGTGGCAACAGTTGCCAATGGTAACAGCTGTTGTTTCAAAGCTTTGAACGCCTCATTTTCTAATAACTGTGCCCCATGTTTGGTAGTGATAACAGGATCCACGACCAATGGCCCAAAATCATAAGTCTGATAAGCCTTAACCACCGTACCAATTAAAGCTGCATCAGAAAGCATTCCCGTCTTACTAGCTTTGATTTTAAAATCATCAGCCAAAACCTCAAACTGTTGATCAATAAATGCCAGTGGTAGCGTTTCTGCCGCATGAATACCGTAAGAATTACCAGCAACGGCTGCTACTAAGACGCTCATCCCATACGTCTTACGAATAAAAAAGGTATGTAAATCAGCTTGCATACCAGCCGAGCCATCAGAATCAGAACCGGCGATTGTTAATACTTGAGGAAATTCGTTTGTCATCATAACCTGCTTTCAAAAAAAACAGCCGAAGCTGTTTAACTAAAAATTGTTTTTGTTGTGCGTCGTACGACTGGATTATTTAAGAAAAAATAAGTGATTGCAACCTGAATTGGATACATAATCAAGTTTTTGATAATTCTTGGTATCGTAAACGCCACCAATGATGGCCAATCATGCGCTGTGTGATACATGATGACCAACCAAGCCGTGTTCATCACAATGTTAGTAATGAGTAACACCAAGCCAACGGCAACAATAATTCGCCATAGACTTGTGTGATCTTGACGATAATAAGCTAGTGCATAAATCAATGTTGAAACAACCGCCGTCAACGTAAACCCAATGAAGAAGACACCAGGATTAACAATCGTGATATTAACCACGTCTAATACGGCAGCAATCAGCATCGACCACAGCGGGCCATACCACTTGGCAATCAAAGACATTGCCACAAACGAAAAACTAACTTGTAGCACATTCGTTCCAACAGTGAATTTATTTAATGCCATGTCAATAGCCATTAAAAATGCCAAAACAACAAATTGGCGCGTGTCTAATTTTGACAGCGCCCATGTACGCGATGTACTTTCCATAATAAAGAACCTCCGAGTGGAGTGTTCACCTATATGATTATATTGGTGAATGTGATTGATGCACCGCACACAAGCGTGTTTCGTCAGCGACCCACATTCCGTTTCCGCTGCACTTAACGCGCATCAATCTACCCCGATTTTATTTTGTCTTATCGACAACGAACATTGTAACACCAAATGAACCGAACGTTGGTGTTAAAGTTTGGTAATTGTTCGTAAAAAACGCCACCTCTAGGCAGCGTCTTATTCTGGTAAAATAATTTGCGTTGAAGGGCCTTGGGGTTCAGCCTGTTCAGGTTGTTCTTGAATTAAGAAGCTTGGATAAAGTGTCAATGACTTTTCTTCAAATCCCACAACAGATGAACCCAACACGCGTGTGATTAACTCCATCAAACGCTCTTCAAACGTATCTTTATCAATATCTTCAATTTCTGCTTTGAGTGATTGTTGGTACATATTGATGTGCAAATTAGGAATCAATGCGTACTCTCGTCCAACTAAACCAGCCCATTCTTCAAACACTTCTGCCGGTATCTCTTCGTCTTCATTTTGAGCAATGGGCATAAAATTGGCACTGAATGTATTACCAGCACCGCCCTGTTCATCAAATTCCTCTTGCGTCATTTCACCATTACTTAATTCCGTTGCGTATTCAAAATCAAACGGACGACGTTCGTCAAAAATATGGATAAAGCCTGCTGTTGCTTGCGTTTCATCCGCAGCGTCAACGACACGCAAAATGCGATCTCTTTGGCCATTAAAAAGTTGTTGTGTGTAATATGCCATTATTATTCTCCAATGTAGGTGTTACTACATTTTAACATAACTCACGACCAAAACTGAATGCCAATCCCAAATTAATGGGGTCATGGCATAGTGTAAGTCTTGAAATCATTGAAGTTGTTGTGCATCAGTCGCTCATAATTATTCCAAACGGATTGCGGTTGAATCGCATAAACGGCTGCCAAAATATTATTATATTCTACGCGCGCTTCATATTCATTATCAGCCACAGCAAGCGTTCGCACTACTGTCATCAACTTACGAATAACGTTGGTGTACCAATCACTAATAGCGGGTTCCAAGCTGTCAACAAGTTCAAAGTCGCGCTTTGTATCAGCACTTGCTTGCTCGTGAAACGCCCGCAATGTGTATTGATAGATGACAGTGAGTAACGCTTGCTGACGCGTAATTTCCATTTCTAAACCAGTTTGTTGACTCGCTTGTTGCTGCATAATCGTTTTGCGAACAAATGGCAAAATCGTTTGCAGATCCTCGTACCGGAGACTATCCATCACATCCAATAACAAATTTGCATCTATGATCGAAAAATAATGGCGTTTGCACAAAACATTACGAACTGTTGGTAACAGTTTTTTAAGTAACTTTCCCGCGCTTTCTTCCGAAGCATGAGTTTTGATTTGTGTAACAGCTGTTGCAATGGCTGCCACATCCTTGGTTTGCTTATATGTTTGTAATGCACTTTCAACTGTTGCTTCATTAATAAGTGGCGTCTCTTGTTGTAACGTCATGTTGCCATTGATACCTTTTAACGACCGCGCATACAACATGAATTCATCAAGTGACACGTGAATTACTTCCAGAATCGAAAGTAATCGACTCATCGCCAGATCACCCGATCCGTTCAGATAACCATAAAATCGACTACGCGAAATATCAGCATGTGCCAAAATAATTTTAACGGGCACCCCTTTTTCCCTAATCAAAAACCTTAGTGCTTCATTATAATGATTTTCATCAATGTGAAAAGCCATGATATATTCTCCCCTTGCTTTCGTTAACTATTTCACATGTAATAATAACACATTATTGTCCTAAAATGTAACATATTATCGCATATGTTCACAACTAGAACACGAAAAGGGCAAACAAAAACCACAAAATCATTATTGATTTTGTGGTTTTTGTCACATTACATTTTTTCTTCTAGTGTCACATCTGGGTATTTATCGTGGAACCAGTTGAGCGCAAACTTGTTTTCAAATAAGAAAACTGGGGCGTCGTAACGGTCTTTCACAAGCAAATTACGAGATGAACCCATTTTTTCGTCAAGTTCTTCTGGCTTAATCCAGCGTGCCACTTTTGACCCAATTGGCTCGAACTGAATTTCAACGTTGTATTCATTTTCCATACGGAACTGGAAAACTTCGAATTGCAATTGCCCGACCGCACCGATGATATAGTCGCCACCGTTCCAAGACTTGTAAAGTTGGATTGTACCTTCCTGTACCAACTGTTCGATGCCTTTATGGTAAGACTTTTGCTTCATCACATCTTTGGCAATCACACGGTTAAATAATTCAGGGGTAAATGTTGGCAAATCAGGGAACTGCACACTCTTTTTGCCAGCATAAATTGTGTCACCAATCTGGAAGTTTCCGGTATCATAGACACCAATAATATCGCCAGGCACCGCTGTTTGAACATTTTCACGCTCTTCAGCCATGAACTGTGTGACGTTAGAGAGCTTTAATTTCTTGCCATTTCGCTGCAAAGTGACATCCATACCACGATCAAATTCACCACTGACAATGCGAACAAAGGCAATGCGATCACGATGACGAGGATCCATGTTGGCTTGAATTTTGAAAACAAAACCAGTAAATTGTGGACTATCTGGGGTGATAGCCTGATCGTCAACCGTTGTCACAGCCGCTGGCGCTGGCGCATAAGTCAAATATTCACGCAGAAATTCGGTCACACCAAAATTCACCAAGGCTGATCCAAAGAAGACTGGGGTCAATTTACCATGAGCAATTTTGTCAGCGTCAAATTCGTTACCCGCATCACGTAATAACTCAATTTCGTCCATTGCTTCACTAACAACTTCTGGGTGATCACTGGCATTTTTGAATGGCACTAACGCATCTTTTTGCAAATCATAAATGCCTTGCAAAATTTGTCCTGACCCAACTGGCCAGTTCATGGGATAAGCTTGAATGCCTAAAATAGACTCTAATTCATCAACCAAATCCAGTGCTGGGCGTGCATCACGATCAATTTTGTTGAAGAAAGTGAACACGGGAATACCACGTTGCGAGACAATTTCAAAGAGCTTTTTCGTTTGCGGCTCAATTCCCTTAGCTGCATCGACAACCATGACAACTGAGTCGACCGCCATCAGCGTTCGATAGGTATCTTCAGAAAAATCCTCGTGCCCTGGTGTATCCAAAATGTTGATTCGCTTACCTTCATAATCAAATTGCAACACTGATGAGGTCACTGAGATACCACGTTGCTGTTCAATTGCCATCCAGTCCGATGAAGCCAGCTTGTTTGAGCCGCGGCCTTTAACCGTCCCAGCTTCACGAATCACCCCACCGTGCAACAATAGCTGCTCAGTCAGGGTTGTTTTACCAGCATCGGGGTGAGAAATAATCGCAAAAGTCCGCCGATTTTTAAGTTGTTCTTGAAAGTTTTCCATAGTACTTCTATTTTACCCGAAAAACAAGCCGCCGGCTAGCTTTTTAATCTACAGCCACCAAATCACCCACGACTAGTAAACGTTCTTTAGTCGTTGGAAACGGATGACATGTATAAAGCGCAGCACGCGATTTAGTTGGCGATGCCAAATCATGAATTGTTTCTAACTGTGATACTGGAATAGCTACTTTTTTGAAAACCCGATAATGGTAGGTCACCCCTTGGTATAGCACTTGAAAAGTATCACCTTTTCCTAACTCATTTAGTCGCAAAAATCCAAGGTGTGTGCGCCACAGACGATGAGCAGCAATTACTGTTAATCCACCCTTCCCAGCATCGGGGCGATCAAAGTCTTCCAAAAATCCTGCTCCCTTTGCCAGTGACTCATCACTAGTATCATTAAAAATTGGATATTCAACATTGATTTTAGGAATGGTAATCACCGCTTCGGGTTGGTTCAAATCAAAAGATTGCGCAGATACTGTCTTTTTAATACTGTTAATAAGTTGTCTTTGTTGATGGCTGGTGTCAGTAAAACACCAAGCAATTAGACCAAGCGCAATCAATAACAGTAATAAGGCATAACGTTTTTTCATGATTACCTCCTTTGTTTGTGCCATAAATGTTTTACGATAGTGACCATGATCAGAATAAACATTATAATTCCAACAGCCAGCAACGCCATGAACCACCACTGCTCCCAAATAACAGCTGGAATGGGCACTTTATTGGTCAAATGACCTCTCACAAGCAATCGATGTGAATTAACCCCATAGGGCGTGCATGTCACCAACGTCACAAAGTTTTCTGGATGATGTTTGACAAGATCTTGAACATTTTCTGGGATAACTACCTTTTTTTGATCAACTTCATAAGTAAATTCTTTTCCCAATACTTGAATAAAGAATCGATCGCCCTTCTTGAGCCGGCCAATATACGTGAAAAGCGTTTTATTAGGCAAACCAGAATGTCCGGTAATAACTGCGTGTTCTCCTTGACTGCCTAAGGGAATAGAAGAGCCAGGTAATAATCCCGCGCCTTTTTGCAGCACTTTTTCACTGACGCCATCATAAATTGGCAAATGCAGATTGATTTTGGGAATTGAGATAGTCCCTAAAGCGTCACTATCTGGTATGGCGAACCCAGTATCATCAGCTTGTTGTTTTTTCCCGAGTGATTGCATGGTTGATTCTGAAACACCAGTTTTATTGCTATTATTACGTTTCTCGGCCTTTTTAGTCAGTTGATTGACCACCTGTGTATCCAGTGTCATCGCACGCCGATCAACTTTGCGTGCAACTTGTGTTTGCCGAAGGGCATGATAACCTTGCAATAAAAATGGTGAGACAAAAATAACGAATCCTAGTAAAAAAACTAACGTTGAAAACCATTTTTTAGGCATACAATCATTCCTTTCTACCATTGCTATCCTGATTGTAAACTATTGATGTGGCGCTTTTTACGGGTAAAATGTGATGAAATCTTGCCCAATTGTGTCCAAAAAAAGAGTGTTTCACGTGAAACACTCTCTGACTCACTTACGGATTAAGGTCGTCGTTTGTTCACCGGCCTTGCGCTTCTTAATACGTGAAGCAATCATCAACATAGCACCGACCAGCAGGGCACCAATCATACCAATACCACCAGTCACTGGGAACATTGATTTCTTATAGTTCACAATGTTGACGTCACTTTCATCAGCGTGTCCGTTAATAACACCAGTACCTTTGCCATTCAAACCATTGTCTTCACTTGTCTTGCCACTTAATGTAAATGTCTTATCAGCCATCTTTTTATAACCACTAGGTACCTTTGACTCGATGAGCTTATAGTCACCACCGGCTAGACCACAGTATTGCAAGTATCCGTCGTCACCTGTGATATGTGTTGTGGCGTTTTCCGGATAGATTGACCAAATAATGTCACCCATAGTCATGTCATCAGAAGCGGTCATGCCAGCCATGGCCTTGCCATCTTCGGCAACATGCATAAAGTAAACATAAGGATCAATTTGTGCTTCAAGCCACATTTCAAATGCATCCTTATTGGCAAAGTTGTTCTTCCCTGATTCGTCGGGGTTTTTATGACCATTTGCCGTGTTTTCATATAACAATCCCCAAACCGCTTCTTTATTATCCGCGGTTACTTTCATAGCCAAATCAAATCCAGCGCCACTTAAAGCATTAGTTAAAGTCGTGCCATTAAAATTGGCATTACCATCAGTTTTGATAATTTCCCAACCAGCGGTATAAGTTTTTTCTGTGTCTTTGTCGGTATTGGTGATATAACCGTTATCGACATTAACTTCGACTTCGTTTTCAATTTCACCTGCTTGAGCCGCTCTGTTGGCACGAGATCCCAAATCAATGATTAGCTTGGCACTATATTCATTACCATTATGATTCTGCAAAAGCGTAGCTAATTTAGCCCGTCCCGCGGCAGTTAAACTAATGGTCAAAGTACCATTTTGGGCATCATCTTTAACAACCCGATTGTCAGTATCAAATTCGTACTTTGATGTTGTCCCTGAAATCTTGATGTCATCTGTAGTCCAAGTAGATCCTTCGGCAAAGGTAATCCCAGTCGAGGCGTTATCAGAATCATACGCCAAGCCATCCCCCGTCATACCATTTTTGCTGCCAATATCTGACAATATTTTAGCTAGGGATTCGTCAACTTTGCCGTCATTATCATAATCAAGTCCAATATCAGCTGTTAACCAATCAACTTGATAAGGCATGTTATCCACAATGTCATACTTCTTATAATCGGCAATATCTGCGTCTACGTCAGATTTCAAGCGCCAAGTAAAGTCTTCGCCACGGGAAATACCTGACTGTTCGGACTCGGATGTTCCGAATACATTATCTTGATTGGTATCAACAGTTTTTTCAATATCAACGTCACCGTAGTTAACCAAATTAAAAGTAGCACCTTGATAATAGATGTCATTATCTGTTGCACCATATCCTGCCGTAACGTCTTCGGTATTACCACCTTCGGCAGCACTTAAATTGACTTGCTGTAATTTACCATTTGCCATGTAACCCTTTGGCGCTACTAATTCAGCGACATAATAACTTGACCCAGGATCTAAGTCTAAATATTTCGCTTTACCCTCACTGTCAGTCTTTACGTAACTCGTTTTTGTCACAAGGAGATTTTGAGCAATAGTGGCTTGATCATCGGTGAAAAAATGGTCTGTCTTCATTTTGTCAATCCAAGTCGAAATCGCTGTTTTTAGAGCGGCTTCATTTTCAAATGTTTTACCTTGCATATCATGTGTCAATTGCGACACAGCATCTTGCAATAAAGTACCACTTTTGACTTCATCGGCAATATCACTGATGTTTAACAAGCCTACCCATGCACCACCAACTGCTGTTGTCCCATTTTCAGCAACTTTTTTAACGGTTAAGTTAGCTGTGTCAGAGTAATTCTTAGCATATAAATTATAGGGATGGCTACCGTCATCAAACCATGTCGTCTCACCCGATCCATTACGATCCATCATTGGCAAACTAATCACCATTGGTACAGCATGGGTCTTGGTATTAGGCTTCACACCTGTTTCAAACGCAACATAATGTCCATCAGCCAGATTATCGAGCGTTATTTTACCGTCACTATCAGTTGTAAATTCAGTGCTACTATCTTGCTCAACTTTCGATACATCGCCTGCATTATTCAGAAATGTTTTGAAATCACTTTCTTTGCCATCTTTTACTTTGATAGTCCAAGGACTCGTGATTTCATCATTATCAACGACCGTGACTGCAACAACTTCAAGATATTCTTGATAGCTAGTTTTTATTTTGGGTTTATCCGTTGCCTCGGCGTCATAGCCAGCAATGGCATCACTAGGTAACTTGTAAACCGTGAACTTAGCGCCAGCTTGTGCTGCCCAGTCCCCTGAAATTTCTGTGCCATCATTAGTATGTATGTTTTGAGCATCATTTATGTCAGTTTCACTAACTACTTTGTTAATAATGACATCTGTTGCGCTTGGCTGTGTACTTGAGGCAATGACAATACCACTCGACAAGGTCATCGGCGCTAGTAGTACGCCAGTCAAAATTATATGTTTCATATTCAT
This sequence comes from Leuconostoc pseudomesenteroides KCTC 3652, assembly GCF_014634745.1. Lineage (GTDB taxonomy): Bacteria > Bacillota > Bacilli > Lactobacillales > Lactobacillaceae > Leuconostoc > Leuconostoc pseudomesenteroides. The sequence continues at coordinate 78,609 of NZ_BMBP01000004.1, read as the reverse complement.
AGTGTTATCTACCTTTCTCGTTTTCTCTCATTGTTATGTTTTTGGTATCTTCTTGATAAAAATTAGTCCGGCGCTGATTAAGCTAATACCTATGACGACAATTCCAACTACTTTGAGCAGTGGTTTTGTCGTGGGATTGTTCTGCTTAACTTTTGCCTGTGTTTTTTTAGGATAAGTGGTGAGCACACCACGAACCAATAAGCGATGCGTATTTTGTAAAAATGGCGTGCATGTAATTAATGTCGTGTAATTTTGATCCTTATCCACCATTAAATCTCTGGTATCATCTGGTTTAACAACTTTAATCTGGTCGATACGATAAGCTAATGGTCGATCAATCCCTTCAACATAGAAATGATCTCCTTTTTTAAGGCGATTCAAATGGGTAAAAAGTGCTGATTGCAGCAGACCACGATGTCCGGTCATGACGGCATGGACACCCTTTCCACTGACGGGTAATGACGTATTGGGTAACAGACCAACGCCATGCGACAGTTGTACCTCACTCACACCGTTAAATACTGGCGTCACTAAATCAAGTTTAGGGATGCGTAACGTGGCAACTAACGGTCCCAATTGTTTATTCAAAACTGTTTCGGAAATATCGTATTTGGCCAAAAGCTTAGCTCGTGTCTTTTGTGTTAGTGTGAAAGGATCTTTAGCATTGATCTTTGCGCTTGCTAGTGCCTTATTATGCGCCTTGGCCTCTTTAACCATAGCTTGTCGCTTATTACTTGATAAATGCGCCACCTGTTGTTCAAAACGTTTTGCCTCACGCTGCTGCTCTTGTGTTGCAATCGCATTGCGAATGAAAGGATAACTCAACACGCCAAAGGCTATGAATAAAATCGCGATTAACATCATCATTATTTTTCTCATGGTGAAATACCTCGCTGGTGGCGCTTGCGAAGCCCTCGAATCATTAATAGCCCACCAATCAGTAAGATAGCAAGTATGCCAATGCCACCAGTAAGTGGCAAAATCAATTTATGATAATTAATGACATTGAGTTCCAGACCATTTACCACGCCAGTGACATAACCGTTGCCAATAACAACACCATTTTCATCTGTACCAATATAACCTGCGCTACTTTCATCAGTCCAATCACTGACGACTTCTCCGTCAACAATTTTTGGTGCGTGATAGGCTGACACAATTTTAAAGACTAACACCGGCGCGTCGGGTTGAAAATAGCCACTAGTGGCTTTTGACTCCATGACTTCATAAGTACCACCACGTAATCCTGAAAAACCAAACCAACCATCGCTCTGACTGTATTTATAATCATAGTATTGCTCATGATCTGAACTTTTCACAGTCCACCATGCTAAAGCATGATCTTCTTTGGTATAATCACGAGCCATTACCAGCATTTCGCCGCCCTTAGTTTGCCCACCCTCGACCAATTCAATACCGGCTGGAGCACTTGGCCATTGTAAGTAAAACTCAGCCCCTGCCAGTGGATTTTTAACACCAATTTGGTCGTCATTATAATCCGCTTTGCCGACTGTTTTGACCATTCCCCAACCACCTGACCATGTTGTAGCAATGTCATAACGTGTTCGCATATCATCAGTAATTTTTGCTTCGTTAGTGATACGACCGGTATGGGCAGCCGCATTAACTAACGTTGACACCTCAACACGAATATCATTAATCCTGTTTTCTGCCAAATAAGCCAATGCTGGTTGCAAATCAATTTCAAACCAACCATCACGTGTATTATCTTTGTTAATATCGCTTTGTTCGGTATCTAAATCTGTACTAATCTTATCAATCCATTTGGCAATATTAGTGTCATCAGTTTCAGTCACACGATTAATCATGGGTGCTTTGCCAGCCCAGTTACCATCTTTATCATAGAAAGGATTGCCATCAACATCTAAGAACACACCTTTGTCATCTCGAGCAATGCGATTATATTTACTATCCTTACCAACTACTGATTTAATAACTTTCCCTAATGGTGTTGTGTCACTTTGATCTGTTAACGTATAGGTTTTGCCTAAACCTGAAATACCTTTAAGATAATCATGTCCTTCTTCCGTCGCATTGTGGGCATAGTCTGAACGAGATCGTTGCCCTGTATCATACAAAAGATTGCTTTCGGTGCCATCAGCATTAAGGGCTAAAATTCGGACTTGTAATAAGTCTACTTGGTATGGTAATACATCTTTGAGGAGATATTGTTCAAAGCTATCCGCTGTTGCAGGAATGTGAATATCTAACCCCCACTTGAAGATTTCACCACGCGTAACACCAACTGTTTCATCATTTTCGACGTAGCCATTACCATCAGGGTCAATCACCTTATTCAAAGTAGTAGATTGTGTAAAGTTTTTTGGATAAAGGTGTAAGTACTGATGTGCTTCATCAGCGTTTGGTCCGCCGAAAATGATATTGTCTTGGTCTGAAGCTGGTAACATCAGCAACATCGGTGTCGCATCAACAGTGATACCCGATGGCTTTTCTTTTTCGACAATAAGCCATAATTCGTCAGGCAATGTTACCTCAACCATGCCGTCTTGGTCAGTTGGATTTGTTTCATTTAAAGTAATGCTATCGTTGTCCTCAGCAAGCTGCGTCATTGCAGCTAATAATTGGTCATTTGTGACAGGATTGTTATTCGACTCATCAACTTGATAAATACCATTAGTATAGGTATATCCCTTAGCATTAAACACAAATTTAGACTGACCATTGGCCGCATCATCAACAATCGAAAAATATTTCGTAATTGCTTCTGCACCGGCTTTCCAGTGTGGTGTTGCCTCACCTTCCTCCCAATCAAGGAACTGGTCCAAACTCATATAAGCAAAGGTTACACCCTTAACTGGACGCCAACCACTCAATTTATCGGCACTAATTTCCAAACCATCATTGTCAAAGGTCGTACCCGTACCCGTACCCGTACCCTGCACAATTTTATGCAGGCGAACGGTTGTGTCAAATGTTTCGTCTGCGGCTTTAACATGACGCAATTCGCTGAGACCCGCAAAGAGTGGCAAAATTAAACTTAGCATTAAGCAAATATGTTTTAGTTTACGCATGTTCGTGGTCTCCTTTCGTCATGTATACTACCATGCAAATTCCCGTTACCAGTATGATAAGGGTAGCGACAATCGTGAGATAATGTCCACGACTTCCTGTGGCTGGAATTTTAAATTGGTTGTAATCCTTTAACGTGATATCAATTCGATTGTTGTCACTATTTTCTAGTAAATTATGATTGATAGTCCAAGTGACTGATGTGTCATTATCTGTGGTAATGTTACCCGTCGCATGAATATCAAAAACTAAATCATGTTTTTCTCGTAAATAGCCATCAGGCGCAAAGACTTCTGTCAATCGATACTGTCCGGGAATGGCAATCGTAGCATCAACAATCACTTTACCGTCGCTTGACGTCGTCCAAACACTTTGATTGGTCTGATCGTTTTTAACCAGCTGCCAATCATCACCTACTTTTTGATAAAGTTCGAACTTAGCTCCCGCCAAGACCGTGCTACCTGAATCAGTTTTGGTGATTGTCATTTCAAATGGCTTTAAACGATTTTCATAGTTGATATAAGTCAAATCGCCTTGAATGGCAAAATCAACGCCTTCAATTGGTCCACCTGTTGGATCTATAAGCGTCGTGTAGCTTGAATCTGTGAATAACAAGATTTTCCGACGTGTATTCCAATCGGCAACTTCACGTTGATCAAAATGATCCAAATCACCTTCAACCCATCCACCATTGTCATCACTACCAGCAGGCACTGTAAATCCTGGGTTATCGTTACCTTGCCAATTACCATCAGTCACAATGCCGTAAGTATAGCCTTCTCGCAAGGCAAAGCCTGTCGGTGCTTCAATTTCACTCACTCGGAAGCGGTTGCCGTACTGTTCATCATGCGTAAATGGTGGTAAGTTAAATTCACCAGAACTACCAATTGTCACAATACCGACCTCATCATCTGTTTCATCACCGATGTATGGGTAAGGTTGCCATTCACTGTTTGATTGGTTGTAATATTCAAATAAGAATTTTGCCCCAGCAAGCGAGTCACCAGCTTGATTTATTTTACGCATGGTGTACTTGAAATCAGATAGTGTGTTCGTGACATCGAAGGTCGTACCATTAGCGCTAATCGTGCTTTCGTAGCCAGGAATGTTTTCCTCTTGTATGCTGTATTTAAAATCAACACCTCGATTATTGAACTTGGCCAAACTGTACGTTTTAGTATCGTCCTGATTACTGATTGTTTGGTAAGTGTCTTGCCAGTTGGCAGCTAACGTGGTGTTATCTGGATTATCGCTATCACTATATGGCTTATCAAGCACAAGTTTTCCCTCTGTCCAAGAATTAGCGGTATCAATCACATCAGTACGGCTGACGGCGAAAGTTAAATGATCTGGTCGTGTCAAAACATCATCTGCTAAATCGCCAACCCAGCTTTTATTAAGTGACAAAACGACTCCGGGTGCTTTTACCGATGGCTCACCAATTTCAACTATGGGCGTTGTCGGTTCTGCTTGGAAAGTTGTCAAAGTGCCAGTTGGATACCAGCGATCAGCCTGAAAGGTGTCTTGTTCGGTGTTAATTCGAACACGATAATAAATTTCAATCATTTGTCCAGCTGGAATATCAATATTTTCTAATTTAATGGTCTTCGTGCCCTTATCGTACGTGCCAGTAATGGCTCGCTGAACACTACCTGAACTATTAAAGGCATTGGTCTCGATTACCGGCCGTGGTGTATAATCAGACACATTGTCAGCAAATGCCCAACGCGTGCCTTTGACTGCGTTATTGCCAGTAATGAAATTGTCGCTAGGAATATTGCCATCGAGCAACATCTCGGGGGCTAATGTATCCGTAAGCGTCGCATCTTTAACGAAATCAAACAAGTCTGCCGTCACCGATTCAAGATGTTCAACCAATAAGTCTGTTGCACTAGCATCATAATAGTAACGTGTCCCTTTTTCGTCAGAAGTTGCTAAACGTTTGAGTGACGCTTCTGCAAGACGAGTTGATCGTTGAGTTTCTGTGTTACCATTAATCGGCGCCATTGTTCCTAACACATAAATTTTAGTATTTGCTTGTTTTATGGTTGCAGCGGTATCAATCGCTGACTGAATTGAGATAAAATCACCACTACCAATTGATGACTGAACACGGTAACGATTGTCATTAACTGATGAACCAAGATTATCGTTTGCCCATTGATAATTACCATTAAAGGGATTTGCCTTGTCAGCAGTGGTGTTTCCTCCCATCCAGCTGGCTGCTGGATAATTCATACTTGCATCGTTAGCTGTTAATCCATCCTCCAGTTCACCGCCATCGTCAGCATGTCCAAGCAAAGGTTCATCGGTCGTTCGGACATAAGTACCACCAGCCGACGTCCATGGCGCATTGGTCGCTGCTGAACCATTTTGTCCGTTATGTTGACTGGCCGCACCATCAGAAATTAACACAATAATTTTGGTTTCACTGAAGCTTGATGCATTCAATAATCCTTGCGCCCTCTCCAAAGCACCATCAGTATACGTACCAGCATCGTTTTGAATATTAATACTGATGTTTTGAATATCTTGGTTGATAGTATCGATGTTATTATTCAAATTACGAACACTTTTAATACCATCTGAATAAGTCACAAGCCCAACTCGTAGTTGGTCGCTCGCTACATAAGGACTAACTTCGGCAGAAAACGTGTTAAACGCATCTTTGGCTTGCTGCAAACGATTGACATCGCTACCATTCGTGCCAGCCCCATTACTAATCATTGAATAAGAACGATCGAAAACAAAGACTATTTCGGCCTTTTTCTTTTCATATTCGGCTTTTGTGGCACCTGTCATTTTAATCGAGATATCATAAGCACCTTGGATGACATTGCCATTACTATCTTTGGCTGGCGATGCCATCTTTTTGGCGCGAAAGCCATTGTATTCTGTTCCAAGATGCGACCAATCTAACCAATTCGTATCACCATACCAGCTGCCTGTCGTGTTACCGACATAATTACGATTAGTAGCGGCGGCAGTGTTATTGTCTATAGCTGGCACGGCGTTTGTATGTCGTCCATTTTGTGCCATTGCTTCCCCTAGTAACGAGTAATGATTAGTCGGAAATTCTGAATTAGCAACTTCACCATCTCCATCGGTTTCATATTTTGTGTAACCATCACCAATGGGTGGGTTCAATTGCTTACTCAGCGTTTCTGCTGCTGACACCATTTGTTGCTTAATCGGATTAGTTGATTGCAATGGCCAAAGCGGTGCCAAGCCCATAACACATGGCAAAACAATCACGATGGTTGCTATGATTGTTAGTATTTTTTGAATGTAATTTTTCATTAGCTCACCTCGCATTATTTTGTTCGTGGCTTTTGATTTAGTAAATGGTTTCACTCTACACTACTAACTATACAGAGCAAATATGTCTTAATTTCGGGGGGGGGGGAGAAACTGTGAATAATATTGAACATTTTGTGACCACACAAAAAAGTTGGCCCTGTTTTATCAGTGCCAACGCCATTCATAAACATAAATTACCATATATTTGTATTATTCAGCTGTAACGTAGTCTCCAAGTGTCCATACCATGTCAGTATGAATAGTTTTTCCCAATAGGCTAGAGACATTTGAGGTGGCTGGCACAAAAATAGCATAACTAATCGGAGCATCTTTATTCAGTCCTGCTGTTTCAACATGAGCCAGTGGGCTTTCTGCGACGTTCATTGCGGGATACGCGATATCTGGAGACATCAAGTCTAAGCTGTTTCCTGTCATTTGTAATAAGCTAATATCTGACATGCTACATGCTTGTTCATCTTGATCATCATACCAGTTGTTATCACCAGTTTTAACAGTGACTGATAAACCTGCATTACTGTCTAAACGATTATCAGTTACGGTCAATTTACCACTACCGCCATACAACAAAATATGTCCCATTCCTTGCAAAAATGCTTGATTGTCATTTTCTGTCAGATTACTAGTATCCAGCGTTCCAAAATCAATGTCATCGACTGCCATCTCTAATCCACCATTTTCAAACTGAACATAGCTCGTAACTGCCGTATCAGCTAACACGGGAATCGGGATTTGTACTACTAGAATAGTCAAAATGACAATCGTTATTTTATTAATTAATCTCATCACTTACCTGACCTTTATCCTTTCGACGACGGTTCCACCAGAAGAAAATACCAGCAATCAGAACAATAGCTATTGCCACTAGCCACCACCAATTAAAGCCTTCATCATGAACCAAGGTGACATCCTTGTCATTGAGTGATTTTGCTTCTTTATTGGTAATCGTAAAATTCTTGGTGAAATGCCAAGTACTTTTCTTAGATTTAACTGTCATATTCATCGTGTATCGACCAGCTTTGAAGGGGTGTCCTTCAAGCGATAACGGGTATTCAAAGACCGCATTAGGTGCAATTTGCATGCTACTCTTTTTAGCCTCGTATATCACTTTTTTACTGTTTTGACGTGTCACCTTTGATGTCACGGAAATTCCATTGAGATAAGCTTCTGTTGTGTTGTGCAATTCCGAAATAACCGCGTTGCGCGAGCTAATTTGTCCCGCTGACACTTCTGCCAAATTCAATTTTTCTTTCAAATCTGTTTTGTCTGCTGTTTGTAATACGACGCCAATAGCATAAGCGTAGCGATTACGAATCGTTACACCAGCTTTTGATGATGTATCTGCTGTACTTGAACTAGCAGCTTGCGTGATTGTAATCCCGCCAGCCACGATACCTTGCCACGTCTTATTAGGAATCTTGATTTTTACCTCAAGTTTTTTGGTACTGTTAGCTGGCACTTCAACTTGTTTAGGAATTTCAGCCACTTTACCAAAATCAAATGGCACTGATTGATCTAACTTATTGTTTGACGGACCATATTCTGCTACGCCATTGATATTGGTTTTTGCAGCAGAGACTTCAGTGTTTACTGTTTGCGCTTTGTCTGTTGTATTAGTGAGATTAACCACTAGCGTTTGCTCATCATTTGGCTTCACTAATAAATCAAAATAAGTATGTGCCTTATTCACTTGATTTTCTGGCAGGACTGCGCTAACACGCATCCCCATCGCACTCGAACTATCTGACGTTGACGATGCATCATCGGCATGCGCCAACCCAAGTAACGGTGCCATAGCAAATGTTGTCGCTGCCAAAATGAGGCCAATTTTTTTAGTTAGCATACCTTTTTACCTTCTCAACTTCAATATATAGCTTTACTATATCAAGAGTTTGTGACCTCACTTTGCATATTCTGTGAGTTTGCTGTGCCTAAATTACGACTTTTTTGTGCCCGTGAGCCTGTTGTTGTTTTTCAAAACAAATTTTGTAGAGATTTATGTTAAGAAATAGTTTCTTCACAACAAGTCACAAACTATTCGCAACTTGTTGACAATTTAGACCTACTCCCTTGTTACACTGAAAGCAAAGAAGAATCGAGGATAATGTCGATGAAAAAATATTTATTTGGGGCTCTAGGTATCTTAGCATTAGCAATTATACCTATCAATTTAGCAAATTCAGATGGTCACACTACCTCCAAAGCAACTGTCAGGTTGTCTGGTAAAAAGCCCATTACCGTGATAAATGACAATACTCCCGTACAACCGATAAACAACAATGCTTTAGCAACAATCGGCGCGGGTGATTTGTATGTCGCTTATGCATCTGAACTTAATTTTTCGCCCATTGTTGAAAATTTGGCTGGTAAAAAAAGCAAGGAAAGCTTGGTACTCAAAACTGATCACACCTTGTATCCAGCTTCAGACCAAGTTTTACTAAACAACAAACAAATCAATGTCAATCCCTTTGTTCAAGTTCACAGTGTCTCAGATGCTCACGTATGGTGCGCTTCCGTTATTCAAACCAGTGAATTTAAGACAGCTGATGGTGAAACTTTACCCAACGCACAACTAAAAGTTAGTACAACGGATGATAATTTGAGCGGAACGGAGTTAGGTGCTACCGCCAACACACGAGGGTATAATAATCAAGCATTTGCTGATGCTAACGCAATGTGTATGATTATGGGTGAAAAAACGACTGCTGCCGGAGATTGGACTAATACATTTGGCAACAAAAACAACAGTAAAAGAAACTATATCGTTGGTGGCTTTTCACTTGATATTCCTGCTGGTACAACTATCGTCAACAAGCAATATCAAGCAGAACTAACTTGGGTTATGAACGATGTGCCACTGGTATCATTATCATAAGCACAAAAAAATCCCTGACCATATCGTGTCAGGGATTTTTAATAGTTTAATGCATTGTCGTAATCACACCTGTCACACCAAGCAACAAGAAGATCACACCAACGATAATACGGTAGTAACCAAACGCCTTGAAGTCGTTATTTTTGATGTAATTCATCATGAACTTAATCGCAAACAACGCCACAATCCAAGATACTACGAAGCCAAAGAGCATAACCAAGCCTTGCATACCCGTGAATGAGCCACCTTCATGGAAGAATTTGAACATCTTCAATAACGTAACACCAAACATCACCGGAATTGATAGGAAAAATGAAAATTCCGCCGCGACGAAGCGCGAAGCACCAAGAATAATCGCCCCAAGAATCGTGGCACCTGAACGAGATGTTCCGGGTACTAATGACAAAACTTGGAACAAACCAATGTAGAGCGCTAGCTTAAACGTAATTTGATTGACGTCTGTAATTAAAGGTGCAATGCCTTTTTGACGATTTTCAATCACAATGAAGATCACACCATAAATAATCAACATCGCTGAAACAACCCAGAAATTCAGCAAATGTGCGTCCATGAAGTCATTCAGCAATAAACCAAAGACCACAGCGGGCAAAACACCAACTGCTACACGAATCCACAAACGCCATGTTTGGAACTTTTCACGGTCTGTTTTTTGAGATGAAAACGGATTCAGTTTGTTGAAATAAAGCTGAATCACGGCAAAAATGGCACCCAATTGAATGGCATAATCGAAAAATGGGGTGAAAGACTTCGTCCACACAGCGCCGCCGGGGATTTTCATCAGTGTTTCCGCCAAAATAATGTGCCCTGTTGATGACACTGGCAAAAATTCTGTCAGGCCTTCAACAATACCAATAATGATTGATTTAATCAGATCTAGCATGTGTCTAAACGCGTTCAAAACTGTTTATCAACAGTCAACGCTTTTCCTTCCATATTGAGAATAGTTCCATTTTATCATATTTGCTGCTTGCTTTTTCATAAATCACGTGGTATTATATTTATTGTTGTGAAACAAAAAATATGGTCAGCTAGCTCAGTTGGTAGAGCAACGGACTCTTAATCCGTGGGTCCAGGGTTCGAGCCCCTGGCTGACCACTATATCAGCTATCAGAATTAATTCTGATAGCTTTTTTTGTGCTTAGATGTCAAAAAATATAATGCTGACGTCATATTGAGAACCATTGGTTTGTTGTTGATACAAACCGTCGTATTTTTCGACAATTTGTTTGATATTTTTCAATCCAAACCCCTTTTGCAACCGGTCACGTCGACTATCGACTTCATCAACATTAAACGCATTGCTGACCTGAATCAATAATTTTTGATTGACTGCCTTAACCACGAGTGAGACGATTTTTTTGCCTTGACGATGACGCGCAACTGCTGAAAACGCATTATCCAATAAATTGCCAATCACAATTGCCAAAATATCATTAGGAATGGTTAAAGATTCCGGCACCAAAATTTGACTGTCTAATTGAATACCTTGTGCTTTAGCTAAATTATTTTTTTCATTGAGTAAATAATTAAGCAAGGTATTACGCGTAAAAAAATGCGTCCCTATCGTTAATCCTGACATACCATTTCGAATCAATGTCTTTGCTTGATCATAGTCGCCTTGTTCAATTAATCCCAATAAAACAATGTTTTGGTTGCGTAAATCATGTTTGATTGCTGTAATCTTTTCCCAATTAGCCTTAGTGAGGTTAATCGTCGCAATTTCCCGTTGCAAGATTTCATTTTCACGTTCAATTTGATGTAATTTCAAATAATAGATGTTTTGCCCTTGATAAATGACTAGAACAAAAATATTCAGTACCACAATAATGAGGACAACTAACCAAACCTTTTCAAACGATAAATCCACTGGATAATAAATGTCGCGCATGAAATAAAACAACACCACCGTTGACATATTGACCATTAAAATTAAGGTGATTTGAACAAACTGATTACGATTTGTGGTTTGGACAAGTGTTGGCTTTAACCAATACTTCAACATCAGTGTCGTGGCTACTACCAATATTAGTTCAATACCTGTACGTCCCCAAACACTAACGACATGCAACGATTGCAATAATGGCAATAATTGATTGAAGACAATATCACCAATAAACTGACTAGCGTAAAGCCCCTCAACCAAAATGCTCGTCCAAAAACAACTGGCTAACAGACTTGACTTAGCCGGAATCACAGCAAACCAGCAAAAACATACAACAATCAACAGTGACAATAGCAAACTAATGTCCAAATGCCACTGTTTGCCAATTTCATTTGACAATAATTGCACGAATCCTACATTATTTTGCGCCACTAAAAACCACAAGTAAAACAATAAACTACCCAAAATTCCGAGAGTGACACGCGTTGGCCGATAATTGATAAACAAGGATTGCCTAAAAAAACTGGCAACCATCCCCAACATAACAGCCAATAAAGTCAGATTACTGACATAAATTTCTACCATTAATTTCATGACATCATTTCCCTCAAAGCCGCCATAATGGCGATTTTAGCTTGTCTTTGATACTTGCGACTAATTGGAATTATGATCTCATCGTTTAGAATTAACGATTGATTTTTCAAATGCTTAACTGCATTGACATTTACAATAAAGGATTGATGAACCTGAACGAAACGATGATCTAATTTAGCTAATACATCAGCAGTAGTCATCGATGTTTCATAGATTTGGTCTCTTGTATGAATCAGAACCGTATGGCGATTTTTTTCAAAATATCTAATTTCTGTTAAATCCAAACTATGTGACGTACGATTGAAAGTGAAAGTGAATCGTCGACTTTGTAACCCTAAATAGTTGGTTAAGCGTTTCAACGATTGATTCATTTTTTCTTGTGTCAGCGGTTTGATTAAATAATCAAATGTGTGTAAAGCAAAAACATCTTCCATGTATTCCTTATAGCTGGTCACAAAAATAATAGGATTAGCGTTACCAAAATCCCTGATTTGACCTGCTAACACAACACCAGACATTTCAGGCATTTCAATGTCAAGGATGAAAAAGTCATAATAGTTATCAGCTAATGAAGCTAATAGTCGCAAAGGATTAGTAAAAACATCAACATCAAATCGCTTCATATCATAGTTGTGCAACAGTGTGTCAACTTGATTAGCTAATACGAGTGAATCATCACAAATTGCTACCTTCATAGATACCTCATTTTTTGTAATATACTAGCGCAATATCTAAAATATAATTTATTCTTTCATGTTATATATTAACAAGTAAAAACCGCCTTGTACACTAGGCGGCCATTAGCTTGATAGGATTATTTTTAATTAATTTCGTAATAAAATTATAATAAGACACTTTGAATGGTTTCCCAAACACCTTCTAGCAAATTCACATGACTTTTAACTGGTGATATCGCTTGATGCTTTAATGTCAAAGACTTAATCTTCGTCTTATCCTTAGCAGCAACCACTGGCTTCTTGGTATTCTCAGCTACCACTTGTCGAGCCGCTTTATCAATTTCCGGCGTCACTTGTGAAGTTGATAATCCTAATTTGCGTTGTGCTTGACTAACCGTTTCAAAGTAAAGACCTGCCTCACTTTTAGTCATATCACGCCCCAATTCTTCACTAAAAATTGCGCCTGTATCTGCATTAACATTGGCTTTCATTTGCTCAATACTGGCTGCATGTGGATGTACGGTTACCACACACATCCCTATTCCTAATGTAGCAATACTCAGTAATAATGATTTTTTAATCATTGTCTTATCCTCCTTTTTTGAACCAATGGGTCAACTACTTGCTAACCTTGCTTGGTACAAAATTAAGTATATCGACTCATAAAAATAATATTGATAAACCAGCACAATTGACCATTTTAAACACACACTTGACCGATAAACACACAATTTTTGTCAAAAAAAAAGCCTTTCGGCTCAATCTTCAACAGCATAATCATTAACATGTAAGGAATCAAGAAAGTCATTTGCGTCTTCTTTTGAAATGATGCCCTTTTCAATATTACCAGCAACAATTTTCTCAATCTCTTGACGAACTTGGTTTTTCGTACCGTCAGCGACGATAATCACCGTACGCTTCAAATCATCCTGCCAGGTAACGTTGACTGGCCCCCAAGTATCCAAGTGCTGATCAATTACCCATTGCTTAACGTGTGATTGTGTCAATGCCATATTTTCATTCCTCCTGCAATCATTTAACAGCTATATTATAGCTCAAAAACAATAATATCACATTGATTTTGTTTAAATTTTTAGAGTGAAATAAAGATACTGGCATACATCAAGCCAGCACCACCGAGTACGAAGAGGTGCCAGTAAACATGCCCCATAGGAATCTTAGGGATCAGATAAAAAATCGTGCCCGCAGAATAGGTTAAGCCGCCAGCCAAAAGCAACCAGAAGGCTGTGTGCGACAACACACCCCACAAAATCGGCATTGCCAAAATAATCAACCATCCCATCACAAGGTAAATGACTACCGACACCCATGGCCAGCGTCCCACAAAGAATAAGTCGTAGACAAAACCAGCAATCGTCATTGCCAAAATGGCACCCCAGATACTCCAGCCGACCCAGCCTTTAATCAGTAGCCAGGTGTACGGTGTATAACTGCCTAAAATCACCAGATAAATACCCGCATGGTCGAAAAATTGGAATACTTTGGCCGCACGCGTGAATACCAACGAATGAAACAAAGTTGATGCTAGCAAAAACAAGCCAACTGTGGCGATATATAAGATTATCGCTGTCAACTCAAAAGCAGATACTGGTCGTTGCAAGACATGAAATAGCAATGCGATGCCAGCAATCACGGCTAAAATAAAACCTAAACCGTGTGTTACAGCGTTTAATACCTCATAAACAATCAGGTAACGTTTTGAACGTTGCATTAGTAACCCCCGTAAATAGTTATGTGATTTAATTATACAACAAAACCGAGCCATTTTTAGAACGACTCGGTTGATTAACAGTTGACGAAACTGTCACTTTTTAATTTAAGATAGCCACGGCAATCGTGAGGTAAGTCGCAAACAAAATCCACGCCAAGTAAGGATACATCAAATAACTTGCCCACAATTGATTGCGCCTGAAGTTAACAATACAAGCAATTACCAAAGCATCCAATACAAGAATAATCGGCACGCCAATCCAGTAAAGGTTACCGCCAAAAAACACAATACTCCAGATAAAATTAACAAAGAGCTGTAACGCAAATATCAGTAAATTAGTCTTTTTGGCTGCTGCATGATACTGGCTAACTATGAGTAGATAGGCAGCCACACCAATTAATAAGTACAAAATTGGCCAAACAATCCCAAAAACAAAATCTGGCGGCGATAGTGGTGGCTGTACTAACTGATTATAAATTTGCTTAATGTCACCAGCCAACAAAGCCGATAACCCACCAATTGCTTCCACAACAACAACCGTTCCAACTAATAGGGCGACATGCTGCCATTTTTTTATTACCATCGTGATTTCCTCTCCTTTTAGTGTAACGCACCGCTTTCATTTACGATACTAAAAGACTCAAAAAGCATTGTCATCGATATGACAATGCTTTCTATTTTTGTTCTAAGTTAAATTAAATCTTCCCAATCATGTGCCCAGAGAACGCCCATAGCGCCGTCACCTGTGTGAACACCAATAAACGCACCTAATACCCCACGTTCAAATTTGACAGTAGGATACTCAGCCTGCAAATCTTTAAGCCACTTATCTCCTAATTTGGCGTCGTTTCCGTCGACTACAATGGCACGCACGGGATAATCGACTTCGGCTAATGATTGACGTAGCGTTTCTTTAATTTCTTTCAACGCCCCACTCATTTTTCTGGCCTTACCAACAGCACCAATCTTACCTTCATCTTGCACGTCCATTGATAATATCGGCTTAATATTGAGCAAACCGCCCACTAAGGCCGCACCACGTGACAAACGCCCTGTCCGTTGCAAATGTGAAATGTCATTAACCACAAAACGAACCACAATCGACTCGCGCAATTTCTCAAGCGCTACCATGATTTCATCTAGCGTTTTTCCTTTTTCAGCCATAGCAGCAGCCATTAACGCCTGCATGCCAGCGCCCATGACGGCAATTTTTGAATCCCATGCGCGCACATCAGACATACCTTCATAACTATCAGCGACTGCTGCAGCCGTTTGATAAGTGCCTGAAATACCTGATGATAATGTGACCAACAAAGCCTGATCGTAACCTGAGGCCTTAGCTAAATTCAAAGCTTCTTCCCAATCGCCAGGTGCTGGTTGCGAAGTCGAAGCAATTTGCTTCTTATCTTTCATCATCTTAACCAGCTCACCAAGGTCATGAATATCAACACTTTCTTTGTAGACTTCATCACCAAAAATGATGGGATCATTGACCTGAAAAATGTGATAACGATTCCGCGTTACCACTGGCATCGCTGATGAGGAATCAATAATAACTGCTATTTTACTCATGTGTTCTCTCCATAATTACAAAAAGGTGGCTAACGCAAATCCCAAACCAAATATGACCAACCCGCCAACCAGTTGTATCAATAAATACAGTAGCTGTTGCACGGTAGCATGTTGTTCACTTTGGGTCATCATCGTACTAAATGTCGTCAATCCGCCTAGTACACCGGTTGACCAAAAATGATGCAAGGCATTAGTAGCGCCTGTTGCCATTAGTATGCCCATAAAAAAAGCACCAACCATATTAACCGCAAAAATAGCTGTGAGGTACTGTGGCTTAGTCGACCAAAATGTGACCGTTAAGTATCGCAACATTGTCCCTAATCCTGCACCAATCGCAACAATTAGTAATGTCATGAACGCACCTCACTCACTTTACGACCAAACTTTTGACCAATTTTGAGCATAATCAAGCCACCACCCAATGTTAAGACAACATAGATAATGGCATTTGTCATGCTCGTTAAAGCCTGCTGGTTAACTTGCAAAATCATCGTACTAAAAGTTGTGAAACCTCCGATTACCCCTGTGCCAATAAAAGTTTGCCACGGTTGTAATCGGCTCTCACGATTCGCAAGATACGCGCCAAGTGATGCAAGCAAAAACGTTCCTATCCAATTAATCAGCATTGTCATCACTGGCATAGCACCAATGCTTGGCACTAATCCCAACAGATATCGTGCGCTACCACCAATGGCACCGCCAATACCAACTACTATTAATTCAGTTAAGAAGCCACTCTGTTTTTGCATATCCTCTATTTTAACAAATCGACTTTTGATAAGCCAGATATCTGTCTATCCCTTCCGACAAATGTTCTTCATCTATATTACACCAGTACGGCCTATTTACAAGCGATTAACACCTCTTCATACAGAACTGTTACTTTTTTGCGACCCGTTCCTCATTTCACGATTATCAAGGGACTCGTGTTAAAATAGTAATTGTAATATATTTAAGGAGATTATCATGAAAAAAAGCACCGTGTACGTCGTAATACTAGCATTAGTTTTGATGTTTGTCTCATTGATTAGTTGGATTATGAAGCAATCTACATTTGCTATTTTAGCTTCTAACTTAGGATTATTGATTTTAGCGATTTCATATATTTGGGACAATCGCAACAATATGCTTAAATAATGGTGAGGTCAGCCAATGATTGAAAAGAAACAAAAGATTGTCATTGTAGGTGGTACTGGTTTCGTTGGTCAGGGTTTAATTAAGTATTTGTCGTCCGACTTATTTGAGGTGCACAGCATTTCACGACACTCATTCAACGGTAAACCAGGCGATCAAACACAGTATCATGCAATTGATCTCAGTGAAAGCGAACAATTACGTCCTATTGTGAGCGATGCGGATTGGGTAATTGATGCTGTTGGTATTCTGTTACCCAACCCATTAAAGAATCAAACCTACCAAAACAGCAGTTATGAACCAGCTCATCAACTGATTCATTTATTAGCTCAGGAAGTCAAACCAAAGTTTCTTTTCATATCAGCAAACGCTGGACCCTTCTTTATGCGACCTTACTTAAAAGCCAAACTAGCCGTGGAGCGCGAAATGGCGCAAGTACTACCTGGTCGCGCTTTTGCAGTTTATCCGGGTATTATTTTTGATCCCGCGCGCCAAAGTTCATATTGGCCAGGTGTGGCCTTGACCCATTTGAAAAGTATCGCCTACTTCAATAAATTTCGACCGGTTGACAGAGCTGAATTTGCCAAAGAAGTGGCCGGCATTTTGACAGGCAAATCTAGCCCCTTGTTGCGTCGTACTGTGAATAAAATATAAGATTTTGTTAGTTTATACACAGTTCTTAACTAGATGTGCCACCACTGTTTGTATTATCACACAAAAGATTTAATAATTATCTTAACAATATGCTTGACAACTCATCAAATTCTTAGTATCCTTATTTCATAA
Source organism: Leuconostoc pseudomesenteroides KCTC 3652 (assembly GCF_014634745.1). Classification (GTDB taxonomy): domain Bacteria; phylum Bacillota; class Bacilli; order Lactobacillales; family Lactobacillaceae; genus Leuconostoc; species Leuconostoc pseudomesenteroides. The sequence continues at coordinate 60,967 of NZ_BMBP01000004.1, read as the reverse complement.
ACAACTCGGAGATAAATCATGCAAAAAGTTTCAGCACAATTTAGTAACGCTTGGTGGCGTCGGTAAATCAGCTTTTCGGTAACGGACAAGCTGAGACAATCAGTTTTGTCCATACCGACGACTTTTGCATTACTTTGAGTCTGTATGGCAATCAACACGCCATGCAGACTTTTCTTTTGACCTTGGAAAGCTTTGTGTGGCTTCCCAAGGTCATTTTTTATGAAGAGAACAGTTACGGAGATTATATTATGAACAAGCGTTTAGCAGCAGTCATTATCATCATTGTCGCATTTTTGGGTGTCGCATTTTTCCAAACATCCAAGCCTCAAACCGCCAAAAAGCAGTACATACCAACGGTCGGCATTCTACAACTAGTAACCCATCCGGCACTGGATCAAATCCACAAAGGTGTCGTCGCTGGTTTGGCTCATGAAGGCTACACCAAAGGCAAAATCAAAATTGATTATCAAAATGCGCAAGCAGATCAGTCTAATTTGAAGACCATGTCACAGAAATTTGCCAACGAAAATGCTGATTTAACCGTTGGTATTGCGTCTCCTGCTGCCTTATCTTTAGCTAAAACAGCTGACGGACAAACACCCGTTATTTTGGCCGGCATTACTGACCCTGTCGGAGGAGGCTTAGTAAAATCAACACAACGCCCAGGTAAAAATATTACTGGTACGTCAGGTGATTCACCTCTTCAACAGCATTTAGATGTGATTAAAGAAGTTGTCCCAGCTGCCAAAAAACTTGGCATTATCTATACAACTTCTGATCACGGTGGCGAATATAATGCCAAAAAAATGGCAACTTTAGCTAAGAGCCAAGGCTATGACGTCAAAATGTACACGATTGCCACAACCAACGATATGCAACAAATTGCTGAAACCATGGCAGGTCAAGTCGATGTTGTCTACGCCCCACAAGATAACGGTGTTGCTTCAGCCATGAAAACCCTAATTAATGTCACAAATCAAGAAAAAATTCCAGTCATCCCCGCAGTTGATACAATGGTTAAAGACGGTGGTTTAGCTACTATCTCAGTAAGCCAATATGACATCGGCTACCAAGCCGGTATCATGGCTGCTAAAGTCTTGAAAGGCAAAAACCCCGCCACATACCCTGTCAAAACCATCACTAAGGGGGTACCCGTTGTCAATGAAAAGCAAGCTAAATTATTAGGAGTCACACTACCGCAATCTCTCGTCAAAGATGCTGAAAGTAAAGGAGAAGTAATCAAATGAGTATTATCGTTTCAAGCATTGGTCAAGGACTACTTTGGGCCGTATTAGGGGTCGCGCTTTTTCTCACATTTCGTATCTTAAATTTTCCTGATATGACTGTTGAAGGCTCATTTCCATTGGGCGCAGCTACTGCTGTAGCTATGATTGCCCACGGCGTGAATCCCTATTTGGCAACCATCAGCGCTTTTATTGTTGGTGCAATTGCCGGTTTAATCACTGGTCTACTTTACACAAAAGGAAAAATTCCTATCTTGTTAGCTGGTATCTTGGTTATGACAGCCTCGTTATCCATCAATTTACGCATTATGGGGTCAGCTAATATTTCATTGCTCAACCAAAAGTCACTCTTTTCGGCCGCTTTCTTGCGGCACCTGCCTAAATATTTTGACTCTGTATTGGTTGGCTCTGTCATCATTGCAATTATCACCATCGCACTGATTTTCTTCCTCCAAACTGAACTCGGACAAGCTTTCATTGCCACTGGCGATAACCCTAATATGGCGCAATCAATTGGTATCAAAACTGATCGGATGACCATCATGGGACTGATGTTATCAAATGGTTTAATCGCTTTTGGCGGGGCTGTCATTGCTCAAAATAATGGCTACGCTGACATTAACATGGGCATTGGTATTATTGTTATTGCCCTAGCCTCAATCATTATTGGTGAAGTTGTCTTTGGCGAATTAACATTAAATGAACGACTTGTTGCCGTGATTGTTGGTTCGATTTTATATCGTTTGGTCTTGCTGGCTGTCTTGCAACTTGGCTTTAGCACTAACGATTTGAACTTAATTTCTGCCTTTGTATTGGCTTTGGCTATGATGTTGCCACAAATTCGCCACGCGCTGAAATTAGACACTATGCTTAAAAAAGGAGTTGCCCCTCATGACTGAACCTGTTTTTTCACTTAAAAATGTCGTTGTGACTGTCGGTGAGAATACCGAAATTCTCAAATCGCTTAACCTTGATATTTTTGACGGTGACTTCATTACTGTTTTGGGCACCAACGGCGCTGGAAAATCAACCCTTTTCAACGCGATTGCTGGTAATTTACCGATTAGTACGGGTCAAATTTTGCACCATAATCACAACATTGCCAACGAATCTGCCGTAACACGCACCAACTATATCGCTCGTGTTTTTCAAGATCCGAAGATGGGGACAGCGCCTCGAATGACTGTGGCCGAAAATTTATTGCTCGCTGAAAAACGAGGCGCTAAGCGTCGTTTGCGCAGTCGAGGCCTGACAAAAGAAAAGCTCAATGAGTACGCCACTATTACCAAAACCATGGGTAATAACTTAGATACACGTCTACAAACAGCCACCGGTGATTTATCTGGTGGTCAGCGACAGGCTTTAAGCTTCTTAATGGCAACGCGCGTCAAGCCAGAGCTACTCTTACTAGACGAACACACGGCAGCGCTCGATCCAAAAACATCAGAACAACTGATGTTAGCCACCAATCAGCAGGTCACGGAGAATCATTTAACTGCTTTGATGATTACTCATAATCTAGCAGATGCCTTAGAATATGGTAATCGCCTCATTATTTTAAATGCTGGTCAAATTGTCCTTGATGTTCGTGGTGAAGATAAAGATATGCTTACTGAAGAACAAATTCTAAAGTATTTTATTGCTTAACGCTTAAAATGTGATATTAGCAAGGAAATTCTAACTTATTAAGTGTATAATTTAATTCATATTTAATGAAAATGAATAGGTGGGGTTTTTATGCGTAAAGTAGGAATAGTTGGTATCGGTCATGTGGGCGCAACCGTCGCACATTTGATTGTGTCCCAAGGTTTAGCTGATGAACTAGTGCTGATTGATAAGAAACCAGAAAAAGTGGCCTCTGAAGCATTAGACTTCAGCGACGCCTCAAGTCTTTTGGATAAACACATTGATGTGCATGTTGGTGATTACCCTGATTTAGCAGATGCAGATGTTGTCATTAGCGCACTTGGTCACATTCATCTCATCAAACCAGATGGTGATCGCTTTGGTGAACTCAAAGCAAACTTGCCAATGGCCAAGCAGGTCGGTGCTGACTTGAAAGCAGTCGGCTTTAATGGTGTATTGTTAGCGATTAGTAATCCTGTTGATGTCATTACTGGTATCTACCAGCAAGCTACCGGCTTGCCAAGTGCACAAGTTATTGGGACAGGGACTTACCTTGACACAGCGCGACTCAAGCGCGTCTTTGGCGAAGCGCTAGGTGTCGACCCGCGTAGTGTCAACGGCTATGTATTAGGTGAACACGGTGCCTCCCAGTTTGCCGCTTGGTCAACAGTTAATGTTATGGGTCAAAATGCCCGTACGTGGGCAGCAGAAAAATCACTTGATTTGGATAAATTAGAAAATGACGCTCGCGTCGGTGGCTTCACTGTTCATTCTGGTAAAGGCTATACGAATTTTGCCATTGCCCACGCTGCTGTTTCATTGCTACAAATCATTTTGTCTGATGCACGAAAAGAAGCGATTGTTTCTCACTATAACGAGGATTTTGATGGCTATATTTCATCTCCAGCGATTATTGGTCGTGGCGGTGTTGTCGCTAACTTTGATTTGCCACTAACTCCCGAAGAACAAGACAAGTTGGCAGCCAGCGCGAAAGCTATTCAAACCAAAACCACAGATTATTCTTAAATCGTAAACCCTTCTCGCGAAGGGTTTTTTACATCAAAAAAACATGCCATTTTGACATGCTTTGAAGGGTATTAAGCTGCTTTAATATAATTAACACCATCTGCTTTTGGCGCTCGTGTCTTACCAAAGAAGAAGACAAGCACGACAATTGTCAGTACGTAAGGTGCAATTTGTAACCAGATTGATGGGACATTCTTCAATCCCGGCAATTGTGCACCCACAACTGCAAGTGACTGTGATAATCCGAAAAATAATGAAGCGCCCATGGCACCTAATGGATTCCATCGGCCAAATATCATGGCCGCCATAGCCACGAATCCTTGTCCCACGATAGTGCCGACACTGTAATTAAGTGAAATTGACTGAGCAACTACTGCACCACCAACACCACCTAAAACACCAGAAATCATCACACCAGAATATCGCAAGCGGGCAACATTTAGACCTAGCGTATCCGCTGCTTGTGGATTTTCACCAACTGAACGCAAGCGCAAGCCAAATTTTGTTTTGAAAATGATATACCATGATAGAACAGCCACGATAATTGCTAACCATGCCGGTGCTGATGTTTTCTCAAAAAAGATTGGTCCAATAAACGGGATTTTATCTAAAACAGGTACGTTAGCATAACCAAAGTCTTGCGAAATAGGTTCGGTTTGTCCTTTGCCATAGATGACTTTAATCAAAAAGACACCCAACGCTGGCGCCATCAAATTAATAACAGTACCAGAAATAATGTGATCAGCTCGCAAAGTGACCGTCGCCACTGCATGTAAGAGTGAAAAGACTAATCCAACAATCGCACCAGCAACCAGACCAAGCCAAGGGGTCAACGTGCCAAAAGTATTTGCAAACGTAAGATTGAACACAACGGACGCAAATGCACCCATACCCATGATACCTTCCAAACCAACGTTGACCACACCACTACGTTCCGAAAATGTGCCACCAATTGATGTAAATATCAGTGGTGCTGAATAAACCAATGTACTTGACACAACTAATGTAAGAATCGCTACTAATGACATGTTTATTCACCACCTTTCGCTTGTTTGCTAGCAACTTTGGCCGACTTTTTAGCAGCGTCTTGAGTTGCTGCCTTTTCATCCATAGCTTTAATGCGCTTTTGAATCAGACGGATTAAGTAGTTTGCGCCAACGAAGAAAATGATTGAGGCAATCACAATATCTACTAATTCAAATGGCACACCTGAACTCATTGGCATACCTAGGCCGCCAATTTTGAGCACTGAGAATAGCGCAGCAGCACCCAAGATACCCAAATATGAACCACCGCCCAACAATGCAACGGCCATACCATCAAATCCGATAGATGGTGAGCTATTTTGTGTGAAGAAGTTAAGATAGTTGCCAAGTCCCTCGATTGTACCTGCTAAACCAGCTAAACCACCAGAAATTGCCATCGCAACAACTGCTGTTCTTTTTGCCGAAACACCAGCATATTTAGCGGCGTCGGGGTTCAAGCCAACAGCGGTAATTTCAAAGCCTAATGTTGTCTTTTTCATGACAAACCAAACTACCACTATCATAATTAACGCGATAAAGATGCCCGTCGAAACGCTTGAACCTTGTGTCAAATCTGTCAGCCATTTTAATTGAAGTGAGGCATTATGCCCGACTTGTTTCGTCGTTTCAGCAGATTCTTTGATGCTTTTTGCCATCGTATTTTGCAAAATATTGTTACCCAAAAAGAGCAAAATATAGTTCATCATGATGGTGACAATCACTTCACTAGCACCAAACTGTGCGCGTAGCCAACCCGGAATTAATCCAGCAACGGCACCCAAAGCAGTACCTAAAATTAACGCACTGGGAATCATCACAAATGCTGGCATATCAGGGAAACTTAGCGCATACCATACAGCGCCTACCCAACCAGCTAATGCCTGCCCAGATAAGCCAATGTTGAAGAATCCCGCCGTTGATGCAACCGTGAATCCCAAGGCAGTCAATATCAACGGTGTCATTTGCGTCAGGACGCCACCAATGTCTTGCATTGACCCGAACGCCGAACTAATTAGCGCAATATAACCTGAAATAGGGTTATACCCGAACACTAACATAATGATAGCGCCGACAATCAACCCAAACAATACAGAAAACAGTGCAACTGAAAAATTATTTTTTTGCACCACCATTAGACTGTCACCTCTTCTTTCAACGCTTCACGCGCTGCTTCCAAACTCATGCCAGTCATCAACAAACCTAATTCTTGTTTATTTGTCTCCTTGGCGTCTACAATACCAACAATTTTACCAGCATTAATGACAGCAATCCGGTCTGACAAATTTAATATTTCATCTAATTCAAAACTCACTACCAGAACCGCTTTTCCAGCGGTACGTTGATCAATCAATCGCCGATGAATATATTCAATTGCACCAACATCCAAACCACGCGTCGGCTGAGCTGCGATAATCAAGTCATTGTCACGATCTAATTCTCGCGCGACAACAGCTTTTTGCTGATTACCACCTGACATTGAACCTGCTGTCACATGAATACTTGCTGCACGAACATCAAATTCTTTGACTAATTTGTTAGCCAACTTATCCATTTCTGCTGGCTGTAAGACACCAGATTTGGAAATTGGTTGCTTATAGTAAGTTTGTAATGACAAGTTTTCTGACAAGGTCATGTCAACTTCCATGCCAAAACGTAAACGGTCTTCCGGTATATGCCCAACGCCAGATTCCGTGATTTGACGTGGTTTTTTGTTCGTCACGTCCTTACCATTCAATGTGACATGGCCGGACTTAACCTTGGTTAACCCTGTAATCCCTTGAATTAGTTCAGTTTGACCATTACCATCAATACCGGCCAAACCAACAATTTCACCAGCTTTAACTTCAAGACTGAAATCTTTTACAGCGGCAACGCCACGTGCATCATCTACTTCAATATTGTCAATCGCCAACACTGTTTGTTTTGGGTGCGCAGGTTCTTTTTCCGTTTTGAAGCTCACTTCACGTCCAACCATCAAATCAGCTAATTGTTGTGATGAAACACCAGCAACTGGGAATGTCTTGATAGACTTACCAGCACGGATAACCGTTACGCGGTCAGCGGCAGCACGAATTTCATCCAGCTTATGGGTGATTAAAATAATTGACTTGCCTTCTTTGGCTAAATTGTGCATAATTGCAATCAATTCATCAATTTCTTGTGGTGTCAAAACCGCCGTAGGCTCATCAAAAATCAAAATATCAGCACCGCGATATAAGGTCTTTAAAATCTCAACACGCTGTTGTTGTCCCACAGATATGTCTGAGATTTTAGCCATTGGATTAACTGCCAAACCATATTGGTCTGACAAACTTTGGATTTTTTTAGCCGCCGTTTTGGTATCTAATGAGAGTCCTTTTGTAATTTCCGATCCTAAAACAATGTTCTCCGTCACTGTAAAAGCATCTATCAACATAAAATGTTGGTGAACCATACCAATACCTAACGAATCTGACTTTGAGGGTGAATCTACCACTACTGGTTGTCCATTAATTAAAATGTCCCCACTAGTTGGTTGCAACAACCCTGTTAAAATATTCATTAATGTCGATTTGCCGGCACCGTTCTCACCAAGTAACGCGTGAATTTCACCTTGTTGGACTTGTAAATTGATGTCATCATTGGCAGCAAAATCGCCAAACTTTTTGACGATGTGTCGCATTTCAATGACTGGTGTTGATTCGGTCATATATCATCCACTTCTTTCTATTCATTTGTAAAAATTCCGCGGACAAATGCTGTTCGCGGAAATTCCTTAAAGAATATTATACCATGTTCTATAAACACATATATTTCATTATTTTTACCTATTGCTAAACGCTTTTCAATCGTGAAAATGGCAATAAAGTGACTCAACATATTCCCCCATACCAACTAATAAACCCTCATCAACCTTATTAGATGCGTTATAATAAGAGCATGTCTAGAAAAATCGACCTGCCCTCCGCTGCGGAAATGCGGAAATTCCATGATTATTCACAGCGACGTTTTTTTTGGTCGCGTATTTCAATGCCGCAACGACTGTCGTTAGGTTTTTTAACCGTGATTACAGTTGGCGCACTATTATTGATGCTACCCATCAGTTATGTTGGTGGTCGTGATCATACATTTATGGATGCCTTATTCACTGCCACTTCTGCTGCATCTGTTACTGGTCTCACCGTTGTTGATACAGCAACCCATTGGACTACGTTCGGGCAAACCATTATCATGATTTTAATCGAAATTGGTGCTCTTGGATTTATGTCTTTTTCAGTATTGTTATTTACGGCCACTCGTCGGCAGATGGACTTGCGCAGTAAAATGATGGTGCAAGAGGTCTATAATTTACAAAGTCTATATGACACACGTGCCGTCTTTGGCTATGTGATTAAACTTTCGATTGCAATTCAATTCATTGGCACTATATTATTAGCACCCTTTTTTATTCATGATTTTGGTTGGGGCCGTGGTGCTTTTTATGCAATCTTCCATGCCATTTCTGCTTTTGGTAATTCAGGTTTTTCCATTTTGCCAAAAAACACTGCCGAGTATGTCAACCAACCCTTTGTGTTAGCGATTATTGCGGCCTTAGTCATTGCTGGTTCGTTAGGATTTTTGGTTTGGCGTGACGTGTTATTGTATCAAAAAACGCATCGTCTAACACTTCATTCAAAGTTAGCTTTGGTCATGACCGGCGCTTTAATCATTGGTGGTTGGCTTTTGTTCGAATTAACTGAACGCAACTTAGCGTTTGCCAGTGGCTTGTCACCCGTCATGCGTGTTTTTGATACGCTATTTATGTCTATTTCGTATCGTACCGCCGGATTTACACAGTTTGATGTCGGTGGTCTTGGGTCTGCCACTATTCTATTGACCATGATGTTAATGTATATTGGTGGTACGCCGGGCTCGACCGCCGGCGGTATTAAGACAACAACTCTTGGTGTCTTAATTTTACAAACGCATGCTGCTTTACGTGGCAAAAAAGATGTCACATTTGCTCATCGGCGCTTGACCCAAGAAAATATCATGCGAGCGTTGTTATTAGTTTGTGTGTCACTTGTTTTTCTTGGTATTCTGTCGTTTATGTTGATGCTCACTCAAAGTCATGCCGCCAACCACGGTCTGGAATATGTTATTTTTGAGGTGGTCAGTGCCTTTGCCACTGCTGGTTTGACACTTGGTCTCACGCCACATTTGACGACTTTTGGGCAATTGGTCATCATGTTAGCAATGTTCATTGGTCGTGTTGGTATTTATACCGTTATGTTTTCAATTTTGAATGTTCATGACGAAGCCGCACCGTATCGCTATCCCGAAGAATCAGTCATTATCGGATAAAAAATTTGAGGTAAATTATGAAACAAACTTACGCTATTATTGGACTTGGTCGATTCGGCGGTGCCCTCTTACAAACACTGATCGCTAACGGTCAGGATGTGATGGGTATTGATATTAATGAAGAAAATGTCAACGATTATCGTGATATTGCCACACAGGTAGTTGTCGCAGATGCACAAGAAGATGATGTCTTACGAAAGCTTGACATTGCAAGCTTTGATCACGTTATCATTGCCATTGGTCATAACATGCAAGCCAGCATTCTAGCTACCATCAACGCCAAAGATTTAGGCGCCAAAAATGTTATTGCTAAAGCGGAAAATCATACCCATTTGCGTGTGCTCACAAAAATAGGCGCTGATGTCGTTGTGCAACCGGAACGCGAGATGGGCGAACGAGTGGCACGCAAACTATTAGCGCCCAACATGTTAAACTTTATAGAGTTATCTGATGACTATTCAATGGCAGAAATACAAATTGTCAATCCTGCTTTTTACGGTCGTTCGATCAAAGACCTCAACATCCGCAAAAAATTTGGTCTGAATGTGATTGCCGTCAGGCATGCTAACGAAGTCATCGTTGCCCCAGAGGCAAGCTACACCCTTCAAGAAAAAGACATTGTATCAGTCGTTGGTCCTAAAGATATGGTTGATGACTTCGACCAAATTACCAATCAACTTAATTAAATGCCCTCATCTAGCTGATTGATCTTATCAAACACGGCAAACAAATTATCCATTTCGGTTAAACGATACTTTTTAGAATTACGATCAAAAATAATTTCAGACTTAACTGGTTCACCAATTTGTAAGTCATGCAAAAAAGTCCGTATTTCTGAAATATCGCGTTGAACTGTCTTGCGCCCAACAAAAAACATGTCTTCGATTTCTTCTATTGAAAGCTCACGATGACTAATGAGTGATGAATATAAGCGTAAGATGCGTTGTTTGTCATTAAAAATTGTTTTCCGTGCTGCCATGATTTTCCCCGATTCAAAAACTAGTTTTATTGTATCAAATAAAACGTTTGTTCGCTATTCCAGTCTCATGACAAAAACAACCATTCCCATCTTAGATAAGCATGTTCCCTGCATTTTCAGGAGAAAGGACATATAATGTCTTTATTCGATATTTTCAAAAAAAAGCCCACTGAGAAAAAGCTTGATACAATATCTGAACCCGAACCACAAGCGCCTAAAACATGGCGCAATACTAGCGATGCCAATGAATTTTTTGAGGGTTATCAAGCAGCCATTAAGGCGCTTGAGTCCGAAGGTAAATCAGCATCAGCCGAAACGTTGCGCGCAGACAAAACCCAACTTCAACTGGATTTTATCGACCGCTTTGAAGTTGAAACACAACGTCAAATTACCAAAGTTACTGACATAGATGAACAGACTGATGCCATTATTAAAGCGATTGCAACCGTCCGCGCATATAACGCTGACATGCCAATCCAAGTTCGCACCCGTCTCGCACAAGCCAAAAAAAATTTGATTGGAGAAACAAAATGAAACTTAACGTTACATTAGAAAATCAATTATTACCCAATATTTATGCTAAATATGCCCCAGATAATTATCGTACCAATGGCATGCCTACTGTTAACTTTCCAGTCAATATTAGCGACATTCCCACGGGCACCGTATCATTATCAGTGAGTTTAATTGATTACGACGCTGTACCTGTAACTGGTTTCCCTTGGATTCACTGGTTAGCTGCTAACTTACCCGTTGCCAATATTCCAGAAAATTTGCGTGCAACCGGGACAGCTACTTTTGGTACAAATTCTACTTGGCACAATGTCCAAAAAATGGGTGAAACAGCTAATCCTGATATCAACCAAGCTTATATTGGCCCAATGCCACCCGACAAAACACACCAATATACGCTAACTGTGTTTGCCTTAGACACCAAATTAGATTTACAAGACGGATTCTTTCTGAATGAGCTGCGTAACAAAAGTCAAAACCACGTGCTTGCAACTGCAATTCTTGATTTACCCGCTCGCGCTTAACACTTCTTCGGAAGTGTTTTTTTTATGCAATAATTCAACGCTTATTCACCTTTATCATGCATATTTATTGAATTAAAATTCATTTTAATTTAATATTTAATCATTAAATGAGATAGGAGATTTGCAGTGACAATACAAAAAATCAAAGCGACAATTGTCGGCGTTACAGGATACGCCGGACTTGAATTGCTGCGTCTTCTTTATTCTCATCCCTTTATTGACGTTGCTATCATTACCAACACACAACCGGATGGTCATGACATCAGTGAACAATTCCCACATTTTTCTGGAATGTATAATTTGTCACCTGAAGCGTTTGACGCCTTGCATATTATGCAAAAAACTGACATTGTTTTTTTTGCAACATCCAGTGGTATCAGTAAGGATCTCGCGGAGCCCTTTATTCTTGCTAACTTTCCAGTGATTGATTTGTCTGGTGATTTCCGTCTCACTGCTGATGATTATCAAAAATGGTATCACAAAACGCCTGCAGAACCAGCATTGTTAGCAAAAAGTCAGTACAGTTTAGCTGATTTTTATGATAACGAAACGACAAGTTACATTGCCAATCCGGGTTGTTATGCAACAGCAACACTGTTAGCATTAGCACCACTAGCCCAACATCATTTACTCGATCAAAATAGTATCGTGATTGATGCCAAAAGTGGTTTGTCTGGGGCTGGCAAATCATTAACCACAGCCAGCCATTTTGTCAATGTCAGCGATAATTTCACAATGTATAAACCAAATTCACATCAACACATTCCCGAAATCACCCAGCAGTTACATATTTGGCAACCAGATATTGCTCATATTCAGTTCACAACATCATTATTGCCAATTAATCGCGGTATTTTCGTCAGTGCTTATGTCAAATTAAAAGAACCTCGAACACCGCAGCAACTACAAGAACTATTTGAAAACACGTATGCTGACAAAACGTTTGTACGTGTCATGCCTAGCAATGAATTACCAAATATCAAGCAAGTTGTTGGCACTAATTTCGCGGATATCGGGTTAACTTACAACCCAGAGACACAATTTCTCACTATTGTTAGCGTCATTGACAACATGATCAAAGGCGCTGCCGGTCAAGCAATTCAAAATGCTAATCACTTTTTCGGTTTTACCGAATCAATCGGTCTAAATCTCATTGCACAATATGCTTAAGGACTACTTATGACAAAACTTCTCTCACAAATTCACACCATCACTGATGGCAATATTGCCACACCAAAAGGTTTTCATGCTGACGGTCAGCATGTTGGACTCAAACATAAATCAAAGGATCTTGGTTGGATTTATAGTGATGTACCTGCTAGTGTGGCTGGTGTTTTCACAATCAATCAAGTGCAAGCCGCACCGGTTCAGCTTGACAAAAACGTGATCCAAAACGGTCAAATACAAGCCATCGTTGTTAATTCTGGCAACGCTAATGCCGTAACTGGCGCCATTGGCTTGACTCACGCCAAAACGATGCAAGCCGTTACTGCTACGCAACTCAATATTTCACCAGAATTAGTAGCTGTTTCGTCAACGGGCGTGATTGGTCAGCCACTGCCTATCGACACTGTCACCGCCGGCATTGCAAAACTCAATATTGACGGTGATGCAGATAGCTTTGCCGAAGCAATTAAAACCACTGATACGGTCAAAAAAACCATCACAATTCAATCAGAAATTGCAGGGCATCAAGTGACTATGAGCGGTGTAGCCAAAGGCTCTGGCATGATCCACCCCAATATGGCGACAATGCTAGGTTTTATCACAACAGATGTCAGTATTACGCCTTCTCTTCTACAAACTGCATTGTCAGCTGACGTCGAAACTAGTTTTAATCAAATCACCATCGATGGTGATACATCAACTAACGATACGGTCCTTGTGATGGCTAATGGCGGCGCTCAAAATCCACCTATCACAACAGAAAATGATGATTTTTCCCAGTTCAAGATTATGCTTAACACTGTCACTACGGCACTGGCGATTGCCATTGCTAACGACGGCGAAGGTGCAACCAAACTGCTAACAGTCACCGTCAACCACGCACAGGATGGTCTTGGCGCACGCATGGTTGCCAAAAAAATCGTTGGCTCGTCCCTCGTCAAAACAGCTATGTTTGGTCAAGATCCTAACTGGGGACGTATCATCGCAGCAATTGGTGCTAGCGGTGTTAACATCAATCCCGATAGCATCGACATTGCTTTAAATGACATCACCGTAATGTCGGCTGGCGCTCCTATTGACTTTGACGCGCAACAAATGAGCGAGCAATTAGCACAACACGACATTGATATTACCATTGATCTACATGACGGCACTGCCACAGGTCAAGCTTGGGGCAGTGACCTCACATACGGTTACGTCAAAATAAACGCCTTATACACCACCTAACCCACCAAGTCATCACACATGGACGGAAAAAACTATGAAAAATATTCTGATTAAGATCGGCGGTAACGCTGCCAGCCAACTCACACCTGCTTTTTTTGAAACAATTAAGCATTGGCAAAAAAATAATTACAACATCACAATCGTTCATGGTGGCGGCGACAGTATTTCAACCCTGATGACCCAACTTAACGAACCTGTTGTCAAAATTGATGGTATTCGTCAAACAACACCAACTGGACTCGCTATCACGAAGATGGCATTATTAGGACAAGTTCAGCCAGATTTAGTTGAAGCATTCCGTCATCATGGTTTGAGCGCCATTGGTCTCAATGCCGAGAGCAATCAACTTTTGACTGGTCATTATATCAATCAGGAAGTTTTTGGTCTGGTAGGACAAATTGATCAAGTTAATACCCAACTAATTCAATCGCTTTGGCAGCAAAACTTGATTCCAATCATTGCACCACTAGCCATCACTAATCAAGGCCAGTGGCTTAATGTCAATGCCGATAGCGCCGCAACTACGGTTGCAAAGTTTTTGAAGTCTGATGAACTTTATTTGTTAACTGATGTGTCTGGCATTGAAGTCCACGGCAACATTTTGCAGCAACTCACACCACAACGTGCTATTGAATTACAGACTGAATCTGTCATTCATGGTGGCATGTTACCAAAAGTCAACAGCGCTTTTTCTGCCGTTAAAAACGGTGTTAACGCGGTTCATATAACTAATACAATCGCCAGTCATGGCACAACCATTTCAATGTGAGGCATCTCAATGACCCTTTTCCCAAATTACAAACGCGCGCCGATTACATTTGCCAAAATGTCCAATGCAACTTGGACTGATCAAACTGGCGCCGACTATATTGACCTATCCAGCGGTATTGGTGTCTATAATGTTGGTGCTAATAACCCGACTGTTGTTAATGCTTTAAAAACGCAAGCAGATCTTTTTTGGCATTTGCCTAATCTTTATGATAATCCACTACAAGAAACTGTCGCCAATAAACTCGGCGGTTCAGAGTATACTGTTTATTTTGCAAATTCCGGTGCTGAAACCAATGAAGCAGCCATCAAATTAGCCCGTTTGGTCACCAAGCGCCCAAACATCATCTCTTTTACTAATTCGTTTCATGGCCGAACTTATGCAGCCATGTCAGCAACTGGTCAAGACAGTATCCATCAAGGTTTGCCTATGCTGGACGGTTTTTTGTACGCCGAATTCAACAAAATTGAAAGCGTTAAGGCGTTGTTAAATGATGATGTGGCTGCCATTATGTTAGAACTGGTGCAAGGTGAAGGTGGCGTTGTTCCTGCCAATTCAAATTTTGTCAATGACCTTGTTGCTCTGGCACACGAACACCACACGTTGATCATTGTGGATGAAGTTCAAACAGGCATTGGGCGCACTGGGACTAAATTTGCGTATGAACAATTTGGGTTTACACCCGATATTGTAACTAGCGCTAAAGCTTTAGCAAATGGCATACCAGTGGGCGCAATGCTTGCCAAAAACCAATTTGCACCAGCCTTCAGCTATGGCACACACGGATCAACTTTTGGTGGTAACCCTTTGGTCATGGCTGCTGCCAGTGCCACACTTGATGAGCTCAACACAATTTTACCGACTATTTCTGATAAAATTGCCATTTTATGGAAGAATTTGGCTACTTTTTCTCAATTAGAGACTGTAAATGATGTCCGTGGCTTGGGTATGATGGCAGGAATCTCATTAAATGTACCTGTCGCAAAAGTTGTATCTGATTTACAGCAACAACATGTTTTGGCCCTCAGTGCCGGTCACAACACACTTCGGCTCCTACCTCCCTTGACCATTCCAACTGAACAATTGTTAATCGGTTTGGATATTATTAAAAATTCTCTTTCAAAATAATAAACGTTGACAAATATTTTTAATCTTGATATACTTTAATAGTTGATTATTCAACTAATTGCTCCATAGTTCAGCGGTAGAATAACGCACTGTTAATGCGCAGGTCCCTGGTTCGAATCCAGGTGGAGCAGTTTTATTATCAAATTAGTCAGTACATCGTTGACTATAATATCGTTCTCATAAAAAACTCGTGATATTAATATCACGAGTTTTTTATATGCAAAGTACTTAATCCTTTTGTTTTATCACCTCTGAAGGTTTCAAATCCAAAAACTCATATCCTGTTCCTGCAATAAATTTTGCAAATCCTAGATCATTGATTGCAGCAACAATCTCATACTCGTTTTTAAATGACGGTAGTCGTTTAATGTTTAGAGGATCCACCACTTTTAGGTTTTTCGGTGGATTCGTGACAAGTTGCCAAGCACCTAATGCACTCATAAAATTGAAATAATAATTATGACCACTTTTGTCTTCAATGATCAGCAAGGTTAAATACATCGGTCCTTCATTAGCGCCACCAGCCATAAAATTTTGATAATTAACCTTTTTAATTAAAACAGTAGCTTGTGACACATCTGCTATATCAATTGACAACTTTTCTTTATTTTTTTCATTCACTATTATTTTATCGGTCGTGATAGTTGCACTCATGAATCGATTAAAAATCTTTGAAAACGTACCATTATCAGGGTAAAACTGCCCATTGAGTTGCATCGCCCACAACTCAATAAAGTGATCATAAACCAACACCAGATTATCAGGAACTGACAAAATAGGCGGATTTTTCATTACTGTTTTTTGATCTTTCATTTGTGTTCTCCTTTAGCGTTAAACCGCCTAACTACACAATATGCACCTTATATAATTAAATATAACACTTTTGTGAATTTTTTATATTTAAATATCGATTATCACAGTCAACCAATAATAAAAAAAGAGAAATAATTCCAGCAAAGGATATACCTGTTATGTCTTATATTATTTATGTATTACTAACCAATGTTATAACTATCCTGTGGTTAGTAATCTTTATAGATGTGTACTCTCCTGGTCACTTGCACTCATATTCATTGCTATGGTATTAAGTTATAAGCGAAAAACTTTATAGTATTTTTCAAGGTAAAAAGCAAAACACACATTAAAAGAAGCGAACTTATCAGAATGTGCATGACCAAAGTAAAGCGATTGATTCTTTTAACAAAAAAATTAATCCAATGATTAATTTCTTAGGAGTGACTTTTTCAATTGAAAAATATCTTATTAACAATCATTCATTGATCAGTTACATACTTTTGAATTTCCTCTTTAGTCAAAACATGATTTTTTCCAGTCTCAAAGTTTCGAAATATCCAAACGCCATCTTCCTGCATTAAATACACTGGACTAGCATTTCGGCTAGCATCATTTCCCAATTCAGACGCTGTAACGGACGTAGACGCAGCAAAACTTTTACCAGATGTTTCTGGAACATTTTTTGGTCGCTTAGTTCCTTTTGGTCCAGGAATTGCCGCATTTTCACGAGATACCTTTTGGCTCATCTCTTGATCCATTTTCTGACTACTGATGGTATCTTGCCAAGATTTCAATGCCATAAAAATTAATATGCCAATTATTAATCCAGCAATGATAATATATCTCTTTTTGTAATTTTTCATAATTACGCCTCTCTCATTCTGACACCTTAATACTAATCATCTACTTCCCTATGGTTTATTTGGCTTGAGTATACTTTCTATAAAATAAAGAATATCATGATATTCTTTCGTATATCCAAATCGTTTAAATACCGCTAAATCATCAAGCATATCATCGTATATTTGTTGATCAAATCCTTGTTTTAAACTAAAAAGTTTTGAGTAGGTTAAGTAGTAGATTGTGTCGGTCAAGGTTCTAGTGTCTAGGGAGACAAATTTTTCAAAGGCTTGCAAGTACAATTGCGCATCCTGCATATTATTTCTGTCAAATGCTAGAACCGTGGCATTATGGGCGTACGCTATTTGCAAATAATGCTTTTGCACAGCGCTAAAAGGCAGTTTATCTAACGAACGGATCATTCTGTTATGGTAGCTCCGAATAAAAGTATCATCAAACAAAAACAAGACATCAAGATACATCAAAATGTCACTTAAAAACCACGTTTCAAACCCAAATAAATAATTCTGAATCTCATACGTTATTTCTTCGCGATTTTCTAACGGCAAATTATTAATTTTAGCATAGACCGCTTGAACGCGTAATGCGTTGATTTGGTGCTTTTTAATTTTCGTCTTGTCATATAAAAGCAACTCTTGATTGATTAGGGTTTGACTATTTTGTTCATTATAATAAGCTGCATACAACTTTTTTTGATAGTCCTGAGAATCAATCCAACCATCAGGATTGGCCAACATAAAAAATTCCGTCGGATGAATATCAAGTTTATCCAAAAAACGTAATAAAACATTGGCATCAATATTGCCAGATTTCTCCATTCGCGATAATGCTGCTTGTGATGTAATATTTTGGGCCAACTGCTGTTGACTCAATCTTCTAGAGACTCTGATTTTTTTCAACAATTGTCCTTGGTTCATACTCATCCCCACCCTCACAATAAATTTTATCCGATTTTGCATAAAATGTTGTGCGTTATTACTTAAAGCATATCATACACTTATACAGTTTATTTGCAAAAAGCACATGAAGAGAGGTATATCGTATGCACTTTTTAATGACTCTATTTTTCCCCTGGCTCCCCACTGGTGGTCTGTAATAAAAACTAAAAATATTAGTCTGCCGTTGAAAAAAATCTTGAATAATATGGCATGATGACAAACCATCAATTTGGATTGCCATTTTTTGTCGTGTTAAGTAACACCCGATTAACAAGGCTACGGCTCGTTCACAGGCTCGGGCATACTCACGAAAATCTATGAAGATTTTAACCTCGACACCGGAAAATATACAGTCAGACACAAAGACCCGCATTGGTGCTAAAAAATTGAAGCCGACAATAACGGCTAATAATCAGTTTGCACACTATTCACACCTATTTGATAAATACGATTAATTGGAGCAAGACCATTTATGATTGATAACCTCTATACATCCTTACCAATAACTTCTATCAAAGATAAAGTCACCATTTTTTTCGTCGACGCTTCAATGACTGACAAATTAGAAAGCCTGTATTTGCAATTTATGTCAGAACTACCGCGAGTTAATCCAACATACGCCACCTTTTTAAAGAAAAAATGGCATCAAATTGCCCTAGTTTTTTTAATGGAAACGGTGCTAGTCACCACTTTAATGATGTTTTGGTTAATCAATGGGCAACTAAAATTCAGCTTAATAATGTTATCAATGATGCTATACGGCGTTGTGATTTGCTTAGCGCTTTTCCGATTAAGGCAATACAGATTATTGAAGAAAGGTATTTTTTTATTTGCTGATTATCACCAAAACGGCTTTCAATGGCCCAAAGATAACGTTCCTGTCAATCAATCATGGCAATTTCTGTACGTTTTAGAGTTTGACAATCATTTTGTCATTCACCTAATGTTGGAAGTGCCATACGTGCTAATGTTAAAACGGCGCGCAATTTATATTCCTAAGTCAGAATTATCTTTAGACGATGTACGCGCATTACAAGAATTAAGCATCAGAGTGACTAGAAATTAGTGCTTATCCTCCACCTAAATAAGGTAAGCAATGAATCATTGCTTGCCTTATTTACAGTTTACATTCAGACTATATCTAAAACAAAGGAGGACAAGTTATGCGGTTTGGTGAACGGCTAAAAAAAGCACGATCAGATATGAATTTAACACAAGGAGATGTCGCAAATGAACTTTATGTTACTAGGCAAACTATTTCTAGTTGGGAAAATGAAAAAACTTATCCGGATATTTCTAGCTTAATTCAATTAAGCAATTACTATCAGATTTCTTTAGATACTTTACTCAAGGAAGATACTGGTATGCGCGAAGATTTGGAAAAAAAGTATGTAACGGTGAATATGAAAAAAATATACTGGAAATTACAGCTTTGTTTTTTCATCTTACTCTTGTTGTTTATTGCTAATGTATTAGATATCGTCCATTTAGGCATATTTTATATACCATTTCTATTCGTGTTTATTGCTATCGCAATGACACTAGATAATATTGGAGAGTTTGATAGGAACAGCACTCTGGGACTAAAGTACAAATGGCAAAAATATATTGCTGGTGACATGGGTTCTATTTATACATTAATACTGCCTATTATGTCATTTTTATTCGGCATCATTTGCCTACTTTGGAATAAGGGCAACCCATGGTGGTCTTTTATTTGTGCTGGTTTGCTACTGTGGGTTAATCATAAAAGCACCAATAAATAACTTTTAACGATAAAAAGCAACTAATTGATAGCAAGCGTTTCGTCGCTTCGTTATCCATTAGTTGCTTTTTCTGATAGGCTATTGCTGATCATATTTATGCCACAATATATAGTATTGAATATCCGGAATGATAAATGCGCAGGCAATCCAGCCATTTAAAACATAAAATAATACTGCCATTGACAAACTATTCATACCCCATAAGATGCTTAATAGTATCCACAATGCTATAACTAGCAAAATAAAAGTATTAATGAGCGCACTATGCACTTTAAGTGCAATGTCCCGATCCCGCTCATCCTTGGCAAAATACAATTCATCTTTTTGGTTGAACACTTGAACATGATATTTTCTTGAGACATAAATCATCTCAAAGAGGGATGCTAAAACTGACACTAATATTGTCACCATGGCTGTTTGGCGCATATTATTAATCATCAAAATAGAAAACAAAACAAACCCTATTTGCCACATTTTGTTCATCCAGAACGTAAAACGGACTATTTTTTTACTATCACTCATATTATTATTCCTCCACATTATTAACAAACAATTCATCAACCGACGTATGCAAAATATTAGCCAAATCAAAAGCAAGCTTGAGTGACGGATCGTACTTATTATTTTCGATGGCATTAATTGTTTGCCGTGTCACGCCAGTCAAGGTTGCTAGTTCTGCCTGAGATATTTTATTGGTCGATCTAAAATCTTTGATATAATTTTTCATCTTTTTCCCCTACAAAACAAAAATGTAAAACATGTTTTACACTTATAGTAAAACATCTTTTACATTTACTGTCAACCTAAAATTTTATTTTAACGCATCAAGACAAACGAATACTCTGTAATCTCTTGACGAGATTACAGTATTGCGCGCGATCCAAGTCTTCTTGTTCAAAGTCATTTTTGCATATCGCTAGTGTTTCTTGTCCAGCGCTTGTCAATGCAATTCCCGCAGCCATTGCTGCGTCTAGTGATTCTAAAATATTATGTGTGAATTCTCTTATGCGCTCTAAAGAGGCATCTTGGGTAATCATCGTCGCGATGACACCTTCCACATCATCAAAACGCGCCATCACGCCAATAAAGTCTGACGGTCTAGCTGCTGTATGGATCATCATATCGATTTCTTGGAAAAATTCCACAACTTCAGGCAAACTTTCAGCATCATAATAAACCACTTGCTCGTGTAATTCAGCTAAAACGTCAAATAAATAACCGCGCATTTCCTGTTTAAACTGTGGCAACACGTCATGAAACTGTTTAATCAACTGACGCCATTCATCCATGGTAAGTGTTCTTGGTGTTGTATACCCAGCCCTTAAAGCATTATATTGTGCAGCGAGCAATGGATCGCCCTTGGCCGGTTCAAATGCAGCTAAAATATCAGCCGCGACACGACGCAACTGAGTAGCCGTCACATTTTGAGAAAGTGATAACTGTTCAACCAAAGTTCGCAACTTTTTTAAATGAGATGAAACTTGATCAACCGAATTTTTATCTCCAAGTGCACTTACCTCTGTGATTAATTGATGATAAAGCGTTAAATATTCAGGATTTTCAGCAACTTGACGTCGCATAGCAAAATCATCAATACCCCGTAATAGGCCACCAGCAAATTGTCGCAATTCAGCAGGTTGCAAGACTGTGCAAGTCCAGCCTTCTCGTGTAGCGATTTGTTTTTTAGCGTCAGTTGCTGCTTTAGTCAAACTGCGTCCTGATTCTGTCATATCTGCCAAAACCTCAGCAGCGCTACCACGGGCTTGATCGTCCATCAAAGTTTCATCTAAATTGGTTACGTGATTTTTTACCATATATTCTATCCCCATTCACGTTCATTACTTCAAGTGTATCGAAAAAAGTTAACCTTATTGTGACTACTTTGTGAAAAATTCAATCATGATTCAGTCACATTTGACTAACAAAGTAGCGTCAATTTAAAACATTTTTACGCAATAATCACGAAATTTTAAAGCTGAAAACAAATTGTTTGACATTTCACAAGACACTCTGTATACTTACTAATTGTAATAGGTATTACGGATAGAAATTGTAGATATTAGGAGAGAATATTATGATTCAATGGCTACGCAATTCCAAAATTGCAATGGGAATTTTGACGGTTTTACGCGTTTACTTAGGCTACCAATGGACACTTGATGGCTGGGGAAAAATCACAGCCAAAGGTGGTTTCGATGCATCTGGTTTGATTATGGGTGCCATTAAAAACCCTGTGTTAACCCCAGATAAAACAGCTGCTTTCCCTTGGTATGATTGGTTCTTAAACGTTGCGACCAATCATGGTCAATCAACAGCTGCCTTTTCATTTTTAGTCGCTTGGGGTGAATTGCTAGTTGGCTTAGGCTTGGTGTTTGGTACGCTAACCTTAGCAGCTGCCTTCTTCGGTCTCGTTATGAATTTTTCATACCTTGGCGCCGGCGTTGTATCAGTGAATCCAACCTTTATTTTCATTGGTGCTTTGCTGTTAATTGGTGGTTACAACTCAGGAAAGATTGGTTTGGACCGCTGGGTAACCCCATTCCTACGCGATAAGCTACCATTTTTACAAAACGACATTAAACTTTAAGCGTCGACAAAAAAGAGTGATTATTGTTAGCCAATAATCATTCTTTTTTAGTTATTGCAGTTCAGAGTTGTAATATTCAATTAAACAGAGATTTAATCGAGTCAATAATATCTGGTAAAACACCACCCAAAACGGCGATGATAGGAATCAATGCCCACCAATAAGACGACATAAATTCCCAAAAATTCATTCCGTCTCGCCTCCTGCGAATATATTCTCCTCGCCGTGGATCAAAAGTAAATTCACTATGATCAATTTTATCCTCAATACTGTCAGTCTGTGGTGTAATACCCAAAACCAATGTATCGAGTGAGCAATCAAATATTTCTGCTAATTTAATCAAATTAGGCAAATCAGGTGTCGCATCGCCTGATTCCCAACGTGAAACTGCTTGTCGCGAAATATAAAGCTGTTTGGCTACATCTTCTTGTGACAAACCTTTGTCTGTCCTGAACCTTTTTAATTGATTTGGAAATTGTAATTCCATGTATCCGCTCTCCTCTTGATTTGATACTGTCATTATCATTCAAATCACTGGCCAATACTAGCAATTAAAGCCATCAAATCAGCAACTAGCAATGCAAACGTGCGCAACAACAGGTTGCGTTTGTGCTTGAAAACCCTGTATTATCAACGATACTGCTAGTTGCGCTCTTTTTGGGCTTACACAGCTCATCTCAAAATTTCATTTTCGGTGAAACCGCCATTTACTATGATGACTGCATCATTTAGTGCCATTTCAACCATATTTTTAATCGCCGTATTCGTGTAAAAAGCGATATGTGGTGACAACAGAAAGTTATCATAAGCCACTAACCGTTGGATATTTTCTGGCAATTCATCAACTGTTTGCTTTTGGTCCATGAAGTCATTTTCATTTGGTGCCACATCAAAGGCAGCGCCCGCTAATTGACCGCTGGCTAGTGCTAATTCCAAAGCTGACATATCAACAATTTCACCACGTGCAAAATTCAACATGATGGTACCCGGCTGTACTTTTTCAAAAAATGCGCGATCTGCCAATCCACGTGTCTCATCATTTAATGGTGTATGAAAGCTAATCACATCGGCCCGACGCAACGCCTCATCTAATGTCGTATACGTTACAAATGGTTCATTTTGAGCGCGGTAAACGGGATCTACTCCCAATACTTGCGCGCCAAGCGCGTGCAACATTTCTGCCAAAGCAGTACCAATGCGACCCACACCAATAATTGCCACTGTTAGGTCATGAATTTCCCGCGCCTGTCCACCGGCTGCCCAAGTGTAATCCCCTTGTGCCATAGCACGATCGAATTTTTTATTATGACGAATCAGATTAAATAACTGCGTTAACGTATACTCAGCGATGGCACGTGGCGAGTAGGCCGCAACATTTGATAAGCGCACATGATTGGCAAAGGCGGCGGGCAAATCAAAAACATCATAACCCACTTGACGCAAGGCGATTTGTTTAATATTAAGTTGTGATAATCGCTCATAAACTGGTGGATTAACTGATGTCGTTTGTTGTGTTGAGACTGCATCAAAACCACTAGCACGATCAACGGTCTCTTCGTTGAGTGGTTGGTCGATTGTGACCACTTCGTGCCCCGTTTTTTCAGACCACTGCTTAACGTATGGCAATTCATCCGCTACGGCGTTATACATTAAAATTTTCATGATATTATCCTTTCAAAAAAGCACGACCGTTAAGTTGGCCATGCTAAAAGTTATTGTACTTTACCCAAGAAATACTTTTTCTTACCACGACGCACCAACACAAATTGACCGTCATAATGACTTGCAGGATCAATCACTGCCTCAAGGTCTTTGATCTGTTCCCCATTAATTCTAATGGCACCATTGGTTACATCTTCACGGGCTTGACGTTTAGAGCTTTCAATCTGCCCATCAACCAAAAAATCAACGATATTTTTAGGAGCTTGTTCAATCTCAAAACTTGGTACACCGCCAAAGGCATCCGCAATTTCATCAGCTGACAAGTCAGCAACATCACCACTAAACAAAGCTGCGGACAAACGTTCTGCCTCTTCAACAGCAGCTTGTCCATGAACAAACTTTGTCACTTCTTGCGCCAAACGACGTTGTGCTTCACGCGCACCCGGATTTTCTTGTGACACTTTTTCAAGTTCATTAATTTCATCAACCGATAAGAAAGTAAAGTATTTGAGGTATTTCACAACATCAGCGTCACTTTGGTTATACCAGAACTGGTAGAACGTATAGGGTGACGTTTTTTCAGCATCTAACCAAATGGCATTGCCTTCAGACTTACCAAACTTCTTACCCGTTGCGTCCGTCATCAAAGGAATGGTCAAGCCAAACGCCTTTGCTTCGTTACCTTCAATTGCATGAATTAAATCAATCCCGGACGTGATATTGCCCCACTGATCTGAACCACCAATTTGCAATTGAACGTTGTGTCGACGCCACAATTCATGAAAATCAATACCTTGCAGAATTTGGTAGGTAAATTCAGTAAATGAAATACCCGTTTCTAAACGTGAAGCAACGACATCTTTTTTCAACATGACATTAATTGAGAATAACTTACCATAATCACGCAAAAAGTCCGTCAGTGTCAGCTTACCCAACCAGTCGTTATTGTTAACAATTTGTGTGTCGCCAGTACCAAATAACTTCGTCACTTGCGCTGTAATGCCTTGTTCATTAGCAGCGAGTTGCTCTGGTGACAACAATTTACGTTCAGTTGTCGGACGTGGATCACCAATAGCGCCTGTCCCACCACCAATGATGATAACTGCTTTACCACCAGCATTTTGGAAACGCTTTAGCACCATAAATGGAATCAAATGTCCCAAGTGTAGTGATGGTGCCGTCGGGTCAGTTCCGACATAAGCACCAATCTTGTCATTGCTCATTGCTTCTAACAAACCGGCTTCGTCCGTTACTTGGTTGAGGGCGCCACGCCATTTCAAGTCTTCAATAAAATTCATCAGTATCTCCTTATTTTAAAACCATTTTTAACAGCAAAAATCGCCCTAATCTGAATAGAATAGGACGATTTTCACCGTGGTACCACCTAAATTGTAAGTCATCGGACTCACCACTTAATATTGCCTTATCGCGGCCTACGTCATTGTCTAAACGTTGTGTAACTCAACAATATTTTCGGATTAGCTCACAGCAACCGCTAACTTTCTGATACACGCCTAATATTGCCTTTATCAACGTAATGAATATTTTTATTATACCAGAATTTCATTCTAAATAGTAATTTTTAATCTTTAATTAACTGGTAGTATTTTTGTGACTATTTTCGACTATGTTATAATTGAATATATTAAGTCAGAGGAAGAACTGATATGAATTCAATTCGAGAAATTAAACACGCAGCTTGGTCGCGCGTGACGCAAAGCTTTGGGGCAGCGTTTTTGCTAGCACTTATTCCAGTTATTTTAGAATTTGGCAGTAGTGCTGCCACTGCAAGAGACCAGTTACGCAATGCCAATACTGTCACATCAACTAGTGGCAGTATTGGTAAAAGTGTAGCGTTTGATGCTGGTACCATTATCACAATTATTGTCGCTGTTTTAATCAGCCTAATCATTGTCTTTGCAATTTTAGCATTGTTCATTGCCTTAATTGAAATGTTTGCAGAGAGCTCGACCGTTGGTTTCCTTACTTGGTCTGAAGAAGACGAGAAACCCGTCAAGCCTTTCATTGGTGGCTTAACACTAATCAATGGGACAGTTTATAAAATTGCTTATATTCGTGCCATCTATTCAATGCTTTGGGCATTGTTATTCTTTATTCCTGGTATTATCAAGTCATTTAGCTATTCACAGGCAATCTTAATTTACCGTGATGATGTCAAAAACAATCGTGACATTCGTACAGCACGTCAATATTTGAAAGCATCAGCTGAGATGATGAATGGTTATAAGGGACGTCGTTTCTTGCTTAGTTTAAGTTTGATTGGTTGGTCAATTTTGACAGCCCTAACTGGTGGCATTTTGGCTATCTTTACCACACCTTATTTCTTAGCAGTCAATGCTTCATTCTATCAAAGCCTACGTGGTTTAAGAGATACGCAGCATGTTAATGATACGAGTACAGTCTTGTGAGCAATCACAAGGCTTTTTTTAACCTTTACCACCTTGAAATTCATTATATAAGGTAATCCCGCCATCAATGTAAAGTGTCGTTCCTGTAATATAACTTGCCTCTTTGGAAATTAACCACATGGCCGCGTTAGCCACGTCAATCGGGTCACCAATTTTTTTCATCGGAATCATATTAGTCGTTTCTTGCTTGACGGCTGGATTTTTAAACCGCTCTGCATTAATTGGTGTATCAAGAGCTCCCGGCGAAATCGCATTAATTCGGATACCACGTTCAGCATACTCCAAGGCAGTTGTCTTGGTAAACATCAACACCCCTGCTTTCGCTGTGGCATACGACGCGTATGTTGGCCACGGAATCGTATCATGTATCGACGAAATATTAATAATGTTACCTTGAATTTTGTGCGTCAAAAAATGATTAATTGCAATTTTTGACCCTAGAAATACACCATCCATGTCAACGTGTAATACCCGCTGCCAATCATCATAACTCACCAAATGCGTCGCTTCTTGTATTTCAAACCCAGCATTATTAACCCAAACATGAATCTCACCAAAATGTTGAATTGCGGTGTCATAAATTGCTTGAATGCCCGCCTCAGTACCAACATCAGCTTGCACCGCAACCGCCCGACCGCCAGCAGACTCGATTAATTGTAACAATCCGTCAACGACATTTTTTTTGGCGTTTAAGTAATTAACGACAACGTTCATTGCCTCAGCACCGGCATGTCTGGCGATAGCTTCACCGATACCGGACGACGATCCAGTTACTACAATGGTTTTCCCAGCCAAATCAGGATACCGCGTATGAGGATGGTTATTTTGTGTTGTTTGTTGTGTCATAAGACTAACTCCTTTTGATCATTATTATACACAGAAAATATGATTTTTTTGTAAAAACAAACAAATTACTTTGACAAGCATAGTAGTTTGTTATATTATATAAGCATACGAGGTAATTTACTATGGAAATATCAAAAGATCTCATTCGAGGTCACACTGATACGATTATTCTGAATATCTTAAATCAAGGTGATTCTTACGGTTATCAAGTTTCAAAATCTATTCGACAATTATCCGACCAACAATATGAACTCAATGAAGCAACCCTTTATACTGCTTTTCGCCGGCTAGAAAAGCTGGGTGACATTGAGAGCTATTGGGGTGACGAAACACAAGGTGCACGTCGAAAATATTACCGCATCACCTCACAAGGTCAACAGCACCTAGCCACGGCGCTAGATGAATGGCGATTTGCTAAAAAAGTGATCAGCAATCTGATTAGTGGGAGAATCGAATTATGACATCAATAGAAATGGAAATCAGAACACGTTTAGATGTTATTTTTTCAAAATATACACCTAACACTCAGCTAACCGAGTTTAAAGAGGAACTAGTGGCTGATTTAATTGAGGCTTATCAAGACTTTGCCAAAACTGACCGTTCTCATGACGAAGCATTGGATGATACTTTTGATCAGCTCGGTGATATTGATACTGTTTTGAAAGAATTAAGCGAACAAAAATCAACAACCAAAGATGATACACAATCAGATGAGCAGGAAGATACAACCGAAAACAGCAAACGGTCATTTGTAGATATCTCTGATGAAGGCGTACACATTGGTAATCTTCATATTAACAGCAAAGGGGTTCGCCTTGGTGACGATATTGTCATTGACGGTCAACACGACAAAGTGCAATTTGGCGACTGGCTGCACGTGGATCACGAAGGTGCACGAGTTGGTGACAAGTATTATCAATTTGAAAGTGATCAAGGTCACTATAATTTTGAAACACATACGCTTGAGGAACCTTTCTGGACCAAAGCACATCATAATATCACGATTCCAACGAGCGACAAACCATTCATTTTTGACTACAAAGACGCCAGCGTCAGTTTTTATACCAATGACAAAACTGATTTAATCACGGTTGATGAATATTTCAGTCGTGACAATGCCCGTTACTTTGCCCGTATCTCAGAAACAGATGATCATGTTCTGATTTCACAAGGCGACCATCCAATGCTTTTCCATGTCAAGACTGCGATTCAAATTGGCTTACCACAGAACTTCAGCACTGGAAAAGTGACGACAATCAACCACTCAGGCAGTTTATATGTTAATAGCGTTGCACTTGAAGAATTTAACGTCAGTGTGTATTCTGGCAGTTTCAAAGCACAACATATTACAGCCAAAAGTGGTCTATGGCGGGTCACTTCTGGGACGATCAAAGCCAGCGATGTTAAGTTTGAAACTGCTGAAATTGAGAATAAATCAGGCAGTATCAAATTAGAAAAAACTGTCATCAATGATGCCACTGTGTCGGCACATTCTGGTTCAATTCGTATTGACGATTTTGTTGGCGGCGGTCACTTTAAAGCTAACTCGGGCGCAATCCGGTTACGCCTTTCAAAATTGACGCGTGATTTAACCTTAAAAGCCAATTCGGGTTCAATTCGCGTTACCGCGCCAAACAATCAAGATTTCAACTTTGAATTATCAGCGCATTCCGGCAGTGTTTCTGTTGAACGCAGCAATATTCATTTTGACCAAAACAATGGCAGCTATAAACGCGGATTCGTTGGAACAGATCCCGAATTTGCCATCGAAGCGCAAGCTAATTCGGGCACTGTTAAAATTTATTAAGGAGTGTACGGTCAGTCGTACAACATCATCACATGAAAGAACACTACAATCACATTCACGTAGGCCACGATCATGGCCTGCAAGCTTACGGCGTTGGTTTCCTATTAGCTGGCGGCATTCAATTTGCGACATCTCACGATTGGTGGTCAACTTTGTGGCACGCGTTCTTAAGTTGGGGCTACATTGGTTACTATATTGCTGAAGTCGTTCAAAAAGTTATTCATTAAACAAGGAGAAATTTCATCATGGCTAAAAATAAAAAATTAACGCGTTCACGCAGTAATCGTTTAATTGGTGGTGTTCTCGGCGGATTTGCTGAATATTTTGGTTGGGACGCAACACTCGTTCGCGTCATCTTCGTGGTTGTATCATTCTTTTCAACCGCGTTCCCAGGCATTTTGGTTTATATCCTAGCATGGATTTTAATGCCTGATGCACCAACAAAATCTCACTATTATTCTGACCAGACGAGAAAAGACGTCACACCAGATGATACTGATCGTCCATAATAAAAAAAGATTGATGTATTAAATCATCAATCTTTTTTATTGTCTTATAAACGCTAACTTTTGCTGATAAATATCATCAGTATCAAAATCACTGGGTCCGTGGTGAGCACCAGACACCCAAGTTGTTTTGGCTGATTGACCAACGATATCGTCATATTCTTGCGCTAATTTGACACTTTGTAAATACGGTACAACGTCATCCGCCGTACCTGCCAACAAATAAAGCGGTGGCATTTTTTGACTAAAATAAGTTGCCGGATTCGCTTGTGCGACCAGTTCTGGCACATCAGCTGGTCGCTGATTATTTAACATAATGCCTTCAAATGACAACTTTGAACCAGTCTCGGTGAACTTTGGTGTTATGCCTAACTTTTCAAACTGTGGCACAAATTGGTCAACTTGGTAAGGTCCGTATAAGCCAATTACATGAGAAATTTCAGGTAGCTCACCAGATGTCGCACCTGCCGGTTTTTCACCTAACATAACACTACCCGAAATACTGGCTGCAGTTAAAACAGCCAGTTGAGCACCGCTTGACTCACCAATCAACACCACCTCAGTCATATTTAACCCATACGTTTCGGCATGCGCAACTAAAAATGACAGTACCGCGCGAATTTCAGCAATTTGATTTGGAAAATGATTCGTGTGAACGGTATTGAGTGAATAGTTTGGACTCACAACGGCGTAATGATCAGCTAAAAATCGCAAACTTGGTTGTAACTTGTAAGAAGACTTTTCCCCACGTAATAAGCCCCCACCATAAATATCTACAATAACCCCCACTGTATGTTGCGTTTTTGGTCGGTAAATATCAAGCTGATGACGCGCACCACTAGCATAATCAACATCACGAAAAATCGTTACATTATCCGGCACTTTAGCCGGAACGTATTGATAAATTTTATCTTTGAATAACATACCCTTATTATAGTTTGGGGCGTATCTTAATACAAATATTTCGATTACAAAAGTCGTATCAAACGCCTATTCTAAAATACATATTTCACCCTTTTAAAACGTAAATGCGGTAAAATGAGGTAAATATCATTGTTGGGGTAACATTATATGTCCGAAAATCTTGACCATTTAAAACGCAATCATCTCCTTGACCTATTATTTGCTGGGCGCTTTGGAATCGAAATTGAAGAACACCGCGTCCAATTAGGAAAACCGCGGTTATCGCAGCATCCTCACTCACGCCAACTTGGCACTCGAAAAACCAATCCTTACTTCCAAACTGATTTTTCAGAAAGTCAAGAAGAGCTGGTGACCGCACCAAAACATGCTTCAAAGGATGCTTTAGCCCATCTACATGAATTGCAAACCATCTTGAGCAATGAACTATCAGAAGATGAAATCATTTGGCCACTTTCCATGCCACCTCATCTCAATGAAGACGATATTGACTTCTTATTGACACACTTTGAACGCCCATGGTATCAAGAATATCGTGAAGAATTAATCGCTCGCTATGGTTATTATCAACACATTATGACCGGCGTGCATGTCAATTATTCACCAGCTGATAATTTGATTGATTGGTTTGGATCCCAACATCATATTCAATCCTATCCAGCTGCCAAAAATCGACTATATTTCCAAATTGCTCAACAAGTCACTGGTTATCGTTGGCTGCTAACCTATCTATTTGGCGCAAGTCCTGTCACTGAAAATAGTGCTGACAACTTACCCAATAATCGACTCGATATCCAACCAGTACGTTCTTGGCGCGCCAGTGATTTTGGTTTTGCCAATCGCCCTGAAATTTTAGTGGATTATTCAGATTTTGAAACCCACATTCGCCAAATTAGACAATACATCGCCAACGGTGATTTCTATGACAAAAGCGAGTTTTACGGTCCAGTCCGACTTAAAGGCCCTGGAGAAATTGAAGATTTAATCCAAAATGGCGCTAATTACATGGAATTTAGAATGTTTGATACAGATCCATTCTCATTAGACGGTATCTCCCAAACCGCTTTGAGTTTTCTACATCTGCTGATTATCGACGCAATTGTTAACCCACAACCTTGGCCAAAACACACTGCCGAAGGTGCACGCGCCTTTAATCATGTTGTAGCATTGGCACACCCAGATGAACCACTCAGCAGCACAGCTACCCAACACACTCGTAATTTGTTGACACGCTTAGCAGAAATTGTTGCCGTATCACCAGCTGATTTGCGTGACGATTTTAATCAGGCGTTAGATTATGCCAAAACGGCATTAGATGATCCAAAACAAACGATTGGTGCTCGTCTCGCTAGCTTCATTAAAAATGACTCACTCACCACCTACGCTGTAACGCGTGGGCAAGCCATTTTAAAAGCACGTCAACAAGCCAAAGATAATTTTGTTTTTGTACCAAAAAACCTACAAAAAACTTATATTCAAGCGCACAAGCTTGGCTTTAAAACACTAATGCGCGAGGATAATCACTTACAAGTCACTTATGGTGACAAAGTTTGGGCTTTTATGAGCGAGGAAGACCTCACAAAATATCTGCCAAATCATATCGAAAAATGATTATAAAATGAGAAAAGTAAGATTAACGTTGCTTTTCTTTTTTTATTGTTTTATAATTAAGCACATGAACAAGCAAATGACTTCACAAGTAAACAACACAATTATCAACGCGATTATTATTATTTAGTAATCGGGTTGTTATTTTGCGTAACGACTCGCTGTATGCCTGTCGTTACGGTTTCAAGTGACCTAAATCTCATTTGATAGCGTAACTGCTATTAAATGAGATTTTTTATTTGCCATAGCACGGTGACTACCCCCTTGGGTAGCACAATATCTCGGAGGAAAATTATGACGACATCACAAGAATTAGCTAACCATTTATATCAGGCTTTCGCCACCAATACGCCACTTGACCGCGACGCTTTTGTTGGCGTTGTCAACAGTTTTGAAGAGGCATATCAAGTACAAGATGCCGTTCTTAAGCAAAAAGGTGAACCAGTCGCCGGCTATAAAGTTTCTTTGACATCACCTGAAACACAAGCGATGTTCGACTCAGATTCCCCACTTTATGGTGGTCAACTTGCTAACAAATTCTTACCTTCTAATACCAAATTTCACCTGAGTGATTATAATGAACCGCTTGTGGAAGTTGAAATGCTTTTCACAGCCAAAGAAGATCTCACACCCGACATGACGCCGGAAGAATTGCTACAACACACAACTGTCGCACCAGCACTGGAATTGCCGGACGCGCGCTTTGCCAATTGGTTTCCAAAGTTAGATAAATATTTGGTTTTGAGTGACACTGCTGTTGGTGGTGCTGTTGTTTATGGAACGGCACGTGACGGCGCTGACTTGACGCTCAAAACACTAGCTGATGTAAAAGCTGTTCTCACCCACGATGGTGAAGAAGTAGCCAGTGGTCAAGGATCTGAAGTACTTGGCAACCCTGTTTTCTCTTTGAAGTGGTTAGTAGGAAAATTATTTTCACAAGGCAAAAAATTCCCTGCGGGAACACATGCTTCAACCGGCACATTTTTACTACCACCCTCTTTGACGGCTGGTACTTGGTCAGCACAATTTAGTGACGATTTTGGTACCGTGACTGTCGAAGTCGACTAACAAAAAAAGATGTTTCACATGAAACATCTTCATCATAGGCTTGTAGCTCAATGGTAGAGCGTTGCGCTGATAACGCAGAGATAGAGGATCATTCCCTTTCGGGCCGATTAAAACAAAACATGAATTAAAATGACCGCCAAAACAACTTGTACGAAACCTGTGACCAAACCATAACTCAAGAACTTGCTACCAGATTTCTTAATAATATCCAGTTTCAAGTTTAGTCCAATTCCTGCTAAGTTAACAACACCAAAGAAACCAGAAACTTCTTTTGCCCCTAACGTCAGCAAATGTGGCATTGGCAAAAAACTATTGGCTAACAATAAAATAACGAAAGCAATGATAAACCAAGGGATTTTGACTCCTTTTGAAGCAACTTTTGCTTCGCCATTTCCTTGATCGCGCTTTTGTGCCATCTTAGCAAATACCAAAACAACGACTGTTAACAAGATAACCCGCAGCATTTTAAACAAAGTCGCATAGGTCACAACTGTTGGGTTAATCAAGGCCGCCGTTCCAACAACTTGACCCACTGACTGAACAACACCACCAACTAATGCACCTAATAATAAATTATGATTGCCAACTAAATGTGGGCCAACAACTGGCAGCAATAACAACAACACCACACCAGTTAAACTAACAGTCGCAACTGCTGTTCGCCGTTGATCATCATTGGCACCAATGGCGGGCGCCACCGAGGCAATAGCACTTGAACCACAAACCGCATTGCCAGCTCCCATTAACATGGCTGACTTATCACTGACCTTAAACAGTCGGCCACCCATCCATAGCACAATCACAATTGTTAATGTCATTTGAATTAGAATAAAGGCCAACCCGTTGATACCCAAATTCTCAATGGTTCGCAATGTTACGGTCAGTCCCATCAAAGCAATACCAATTTCAATCGGATATTTTTCCGCCCATTTCATCCCCGGTGCAAATGAATCACGATTTAACACAGTGTTGCCTAGTAAAATACCTAACAACATCGCAATCGCTTCTGCGCCCAAAAAAGGTAACCAATTCGCCAAAATTTTAGCGACAAAAGACAAAATTAAGGTAATGATAATACCCGATACCATATTTGCTTTTATTTTCATGTTTTCTCCCGTCAATCCTTAAACTTATAATACAATTAATATTACCCCCGTGTTTGCTATTTGTAAAATAAATATTTATAATGTATTCAATTAAAAAAACTAATAGGAATGGACTATGTTCAAATTATTACAAACCTTCATTGCAGTTTATGAAACGCGGTCTTTTTCAAAGGCAGCAGACCAATTATTTATCTCGCAACCCAGCGTCAGTGTCCATATTAAACAATTGGAAACCGAGTTAAAAACAACCCTATTTGACCGAAATGGCCGTACTGAATTAGCACCGACAACTAATGCCCGTATGTTGTATCAACGCGCGCTAGCGCTTTTAGATGATTGGCAAAAAACCACCGATAGTCTTGTTCAAAATCGACGGACCACTATCAAGATTGGCGCCTCGCAAACTTCAGCAACCGTCTTATTGCCTAAAATAGTAGCTCATATTAAAAAAGATGATTTCAATACCACTGATTTCCAAATCGAAATGCATAATTCCGAGGAAATTCTAGCTGGCATATTGAATCATCAGTTTGATATTGGCTTAATTGAAAAGCCGATTACACATGATTTTATTGTGCGTGAAGCCATTGCTACCGACCAGTTAGTGTTAGCGGGTAATCCTAACAGTGATCTATGGCTGGTGCGTGAAAAGGGTTCTGGTGTATACCACTATACACAGCAATATTTCAAACAAGAAGACATTGTGCCCGACCATTTTTTAACCATTGCCAACAACGACGTGATTGTCAAAATGCTGGCGGAAAACTTTGGTAAGTCGATTGTCAGTATTCAAACACTGCCCAATGGCGTTCCTTATCAATCTTTAAATAGCAATTTTAATCGCTCATTTTATTTGATTCGTTCAGCACATGAAAATCGTGCTGATGTCCTAAAATGGCATAAACATTTCGCAAAAATTGCCAGCCAATTATAGAAATTCAACTTGACCGTTGACAAAAGCTTTAATTCTCGCCAAACTTTCCACATGAATGCCTCGCTCATCTAGTAGCTGGCGTCCTTTTTGGAAAGTTTTTTCAATGACAATACCAGCCCCAACAACATGTAAATCAGCGTCTTGGGCAATTGTCAGTAAACCATCAACCGCCTGACCGTTAGCTAAGAAGTCATCAATAATGAGCACATTCTCGCCTGCTGTCAAAAAGCGCTTGTCAATCATGATATGATTGGTTGTTTGCTTAGTAAATGAATAGACGTCAGCAGTCCACACATTATCTGGCAACGTTAATGACTTGTTTTTACGTGCAAAAACAACTGGTACGTGTAGCGCCAATCCAGCAAAAACGGCTGGTGCAATACCAGAAGTTTCAACCGTTAGGACCTTATCAATCTTCTCATTAGCAAATAAACGCGCAAACTCTTGTCCCATTGCTTGCATCAGTTCTGGATCAATTTGATGGTTCAAAAATGAATCGACCTTTAAGACGTCTTCATTTAATACCCGACCATCTTTTTGAATGCGCTCTTCTAACAATTTCATTGTGCTAACCCCTTTTCAACTATTTTACCATCCATTACTTGTTCGCCGTCGTCATTAATTTTACCATTAAGAATCATGTTCAAGACCACTGCTAAAATTGATGTCACGACCACGCTGTTTGTCACAATCAGTTGAATAGTTTGTGGCAAATGCTGGAAAAATTGTGGGTAGACCGTCACACCAATACCACCACCAATTGATAACGCCGCAATCACTAAGTTTTTCTCAGAATCAAAGTTGACATGGCGTAAAATATTGACACCTTGCACACCAATCGTCCCAAACATAACAAACATTGCACCACCCAATACAGCACTTGGAATTATCGTTGCTAATGCGCCAAACTTTGGTAGCAAACCAATAATAATTAAAATGATTGCTGCAAAATAAATGGGTTGTTTCGTTTTCACGCCTGAAAGTCTAACCACACCAACGTTTTGACTGAAGGTTGAATAGGGAAATGTGTTAAAAATACCAGACAAAATGACCCCTAGACCTTCGGCTCGATAACCATTGGCCATGTCGTGTGCACTTAGCTTACGACCAGTCAAATCAGCTAACGCAAAGTAAACACCCGTTGATTCAATCATACTCGTTAATACAATCACAATCATTGTGATAATGGCTGACGTATGAAATGTCGGAACACCCAAGAAAAATGGCGTTGGCACGTGCACCCAAGCAGCTGAAGCAACAGGTTCAAGTGATACTTTACCTAAAAAGGCTGCAAACACAGTACCTAAGATAATGCCTAATAGAATAGCAATTGCTTTGACGAAGCCCTTAGCAAACAACATGAAACCTAAAATGATGATAATCGTGACTAAACCAACCAATAAATTGCTTAAATCACCATAACTTTTGGCACTCGCATCACCGCCAGCCCAATTCAGTAAGGCAACCGGTATCAATGTAAAACCAATCACTGTAATCAAAGAACCGGTGACAACTGGCGGAAAATAAGCACGCAATTTGGCAAAGAGCCCACCAATTAGAAAAACAAAAATGCCGGCAGAGATGGTTGCACCATACATTGCACCAATGCCTAGCGTACTACCAATGTTAATCAAGGGTGATACAGATTGAATGGCTGAACCAAGCACAACGGGCATGGCAATACCAGTTAATGGCGTTCGCTTCAGTTGTAGCAATGTTGCCACACCAGTCATTAAAATATCCACTGAAATTAAATAAGCCATCTGTGCCGCCGAAAATTTCAAGGCTGTTCCAATCAGCAAAGGCACCAACACACCACCCGAATACATCGCTAGCACATGTTGTAATCCTAAGAACAAAGATTGTACTTTGTTTTGTTTCACCGCGTTATCCATTTTTCCCTCGATTTCTCGCTACAATTAAAAAAACTGACCATTTCCCTATCAGAAAAGGCCAGCATTGTCTTTGAATCGAATACTAACTTGCGATAGTCGCACCTTTTGGCGTGCGGTAGAAACTAGGTCACCATTTTTAACCAATTATATCTGCAATTATTTTATGTTTATAGCTTATCAAATTACCTATTAGTAATGCAAGTTTTTGATGATATTCTCCCTAAAAGAATCAGCCATTAATTGTTTACAATTTGTTCATATTTAGCACGCAAATTATACATCTTTCACAGTGATAATAGACTTATCGAAATTATAGTCATTTGGGAGCATCGCAACATTATGAAATTTAAAAATCTCTTTCTAACTGGTTTACTCATTGTGAATCTGCTAACACCACTCATCTCGGTGTCAGCCAGTCAAACGTCATCTACCCCCCCAGAAAATCAGAATACCCCTGTCTCTAAGACCACAGATACCAAAGATTCAAAGACTGTAACATTACCTGACAATTCAAGCAATGGTCCTTTTAAAACAACGGTGGAACCGCCAATTGAGCAGGCAGCAGATGTAATTGAAGCCGATGAAGCTAAGCCAAAATCATCAAACAATTTACGGATTTCTTCATCCGGAACAAATGGTACAGTTTCATGGTCTTTTGATAGTACTACAGGCTTGCTCACATTTAATTCAACAGGCACATTAGCACAAAGAGTAGACACAAATCTTACAAACGCCGCCGTCAACCCAGATGCTGTTAAAAAAATTGTCTTTACAAAAACAGTCGAGCTCCCTTCTGATTCTTCAGCTTTATTTGCTGATTTAGCAAATTTAACACAATTTGATGCACGCAATCTTCAAACCGATGCCGCCACGAACCTAGCAAGACTTTTTTATAATGATTCATCTCTACTTAAAATTTCTAATACTAGCTTCAAAACAACCACTACTTTAACATCAGTAGCAGGAATTTTTGGCAATTGTTCAGCATTACAAACAGTAGACATAAGTGCAATGCGTACGTCCAGTTCAACTACCGCCACTAATGACATGTTTACCAATACAACAAATTTATGGAAAATTACATTCGGGAAAAATACAGATCTGGCTCCTTGTGGATTACTTGAAGCACCAAACGTTGGTACCAAATTATCAACTGATGATGGCAATTTATACACTACTCGCTCTAATTCTTGGCGTATTGTTGAGGTTGCTGGAAACGACCACAACCCACAAGGAGGAACCGTATCAACTGAACAGATGTTAACTCTTGGTCCTATTTCAGTCAACCAGCCGGTTAGTGTTGTCTGGGATAACGACGCTAATTACAATGGTTATCACGGCTCTGTGTTTTGGCAACTTAACCCCTCAAACGGGAAAATGGTTTTTGGTGGTAACTCCATAGGTGAATTTGAATCTGGTCTATCGGTTAAAGCTAATCTAGAAAGCTATAATATACCTGCTACACTTGTTCAAGGCATTTCTTTTACTGGGACCGCCAATTTAGTTGTCAATTCAAGTTATTTGTTTTCTAATTTACCAAATTTAACAAGTTTTGATAGTAATTATTATTTAAAGACGGAAAACGCACAAATTTTTGGTAATATGTTTGAGAATGATACCAAGTTGACCACCGTTTCGTTTCCCGGATGGAACACAAAAAAAGTCACTACGATGTTTGAAATGTTTAAAAACTGTTCTCAGCTTGAGAAGCTTGATCTATCGACATTTCTGACTACAAAATCAACAACTACTCATACCAACATGTTTGCCGGTACTACAAAGCTTTGG
Organism: Leuconostoc pseudomesenteroides KCTC 3652; assembly: GCF_014634745.1. Taxonomy (GTDB): domain Bacteria; phylum Bacillota; class Bacilli; order Lactobacillales; family Lactobacillaceae; genus Leuconostoc; species Leuconostoc pseudomesenteroides. Next base: position 21,899 of record NZ_BMBP01000004.1, on the reverse strand, counting down.
AAGCTCACCTTGTCTCAAAACGCTAGTTATAACAATAATTGGGGTCTACTTCAAGTGCCATCAATTAACACAAACATAATCGATAGTGGCAGCACCTACTATGTCAAGGAATCCAAATGGCAACAAGTATATAGTGGCACTGCACACGCTCCCACTGGTGCAACATTTGATACTCCTGCCAGCCTCGCTGATGCCACACCGGAGGTTAACGCTGGTCAGGCAGAAACTTTTGTTTGGTCCAACAGTCAATATTTGTTTGGTGTTCATGGCACTGCGCCTTGGCAACTAGACCCTGTCACTGGCAAGATGGTTTTTTACACAGGTACTTTGCAAAATTCTCAATCAGTAACAGATAATCTAAGTAGTTATGGCGCAGACGCAGAAACACTTGTTAAAGATATTAGCTTTAGCGGTACCGTAACATTTCCTATGGATGTGACTGAACTTTTTTCGAGTCTAGATTCTTTGACCACCTTTAATGGTACCAATGTTGACAGCGACAAGACCGAAAATTGGACACAAACTTTTTCCAAAAATGAAAACCTAACGTCCTTTACTTCAGGGTCTCTTAACACCCGATCAGCCACTAATATGTTTGGCTTGTTCGGATTCTGCACATCCTTGACCACCTTGAATACCTCATTTTTAGACACAGAAAAAGTAACTGACATGTCATACATGTTTGCTGAATTGAAGGCTTTAACATCATTAACTCTAAACTTGAATACTAGTTCAGCTACTACTATGACTTACATGTTTTCTGGCTCACACATAACTTCTCTTGATCTCACGTCATTTAACACAGGCAACGTAAAAGATATGAGTAACATGTTTTTTGATTGTCAGGCTTTAAAATCAATTAATTTATCGTCTTTTAATACACAAAAGGTCAGTAATTATAATAGTATGTTTCAATTCACCCAAAAATTAGAAACACTTGATTTAACGCCTTTTATAATCAGACCTGATGCAACTGTTAAAAAAATGTTTCTGAATACTAATAACCTGTGGCAGATTAAATTAGGTGTATCTACTGTGTTCCAATCCTCTCCTGATTTTACTGAAGCCCCTCCTGCCTCGACACCAATTCCAAACACTACTTTTACTACTAGTTTGCAAAGTTGGCAAATTGTTGGGAACGGTTCGGTTCACCACCCAATGGGTAATTTAGTATCCACATCTGATATGTGGTCATCAGCGTTTATTTCACGCCCCGTAACTTATGTTTGGGCTCAAGAACCAGAATCTCGCATTGATGAGGCTGATAATTTATCTTTTTCGACGGCTAACCTAGGCAGTCTATCCTCTTTTCAATTAGGTTTAAACAACGATGTGAACGATGGCATCACGTTAGATTATTTATACGGTAACTATAATGTAACTGTTACTCAAGCGGAGCCATGGGTTGGCGACGGCGATGTCACAATAGACGCCAGTGATCTACCAATAACCTATGGTGGTCAGAATTTGAGTTCCGGCCGCGTTACATTTGCTTCTGGAAACTCAATCGCGGATCGACTCAAAGTCAAGTATAATCATGATAGCAATAAGTCATTTGCAATTAACTTAGATAATGGTAGTAATTTATCTACTGCACTGGGAAAAACACTCACATCAACAATTGAATGGTCTTTTGAAACAACGCCCTGAATAACAATAAAAAAGAGACTTCCGCCCACTGCGCGGAAGTCTCTTTTTTATCACACTTGGTTCACAATGCGCCTTATCACTCACTTCCTAAAGAACCCACTCAACATCAACAGCAGGCTCACAATCGCCATCAAGGCAGCGGTAATGACTAATGTGACCCACCAGCCACTTTGTGCCGCAGCAAATGGCAGCCACTTGACGTTCTCACCATAAAAGCCACTGACAATTGTCGGTACAGTCAACACAATAGAATAGACTGTTAAGACTTTCATCGTCCAGTTCAGGTCACGATTACTCAAATTTCCCAGTGCATCACTCACTGAATTAATCACTTCCATTGCCAAATTAGCCATGTGCTCAGCTTGCCCAACTTCGACACGAACATCATCAATATGTTCTAACTCGAAATCTTGCAACGTTTTTTTGAAGTCAGTCCGATAATTATCCAGCATGGCATGGTTATTAGCCAATGAATTTTGAATATAAATCATTTGCGTTTGCAAATGTAACAAATCATTCATTTGCTGTGTTGTCCGCTTTTTATCGGCAAATTGCGCTTGAATGACACGTCTCTTGCGATTAATATCCGTAATTTCATCAACGTAGCGTGTCATTAATGAATAAAGCCCCGTCATAATGAAATCAAAAGCACTGATATCGTCATCAGCAGCACGAACTTGCTGATTTTGTGGTTCTAGAAGCACCGTTTTAATGTAATCAGTTGGCTCGTGCGTAAAAGTATAAACATCCCCATGTGCAAACAAAATGCCAATTGGTCGCGTTTCCACATTTTTAGGATGATAAGAAATCACATCAATCACCATTAAGGCTTCATCAGCCGCATGGTCATACTCCATACGGACACTTTCGTTATGGTCGACCGCATAATTAATCATTTCATTGGTCAAATGATGCTCTGATATCAATCGTTGATGCTCCGCCGGCGTCAAATTTGACACGTGATACCATTTAAAATTTTTAACTGCTTTAACTGTGTCAATCATTTTCTACCATCCCTGTACGTCACATTTTGTGGTCTAGCCAGCTGAGATTTTCTGACTGGGACAAAACCCTCGCGGTCATAGAATCGTTGTGCATCAAGGTTAGCCACAACCACTTTTAATTCCAAAGGTTCATTCACAGCCTGACGCGCCCACTCTAACAAACGTGCCCCAATACCATAGCCTTGCCAGCCCTCTTTAACAAACAACAAATGCAAAAAATGATCCCATTCAGATAACGACGCAAAGCCAACAATCTCATTTCCAAAAACAGCTACCATCACCCGTTCACCATGAGAATCGGTCACAAAGTCAGCTAATTTAGGGTGCTTCACCCATGAAAAATGATGTTGTCGGCTCTCCAAATAAATACGCGCAACTGCGTCTGAATCTTCAGGTCGCATTGCGCGTAGTACAAGTTCGGTCGCTAATTTATTTGACAAAAAACTCTTTTGATTGGCCATTAACGTTCTCTTTTGCTTTGGTATCTGAATTCCAAAATGGTACGTAAACCTTACCTAATATATGCTTCTTTTCAATAAAGCCAAACATGCGGCTATCATTTGATACGGAACGATGATCACCTAAGACAAAATACATATTTTTAGGTACCACACTTTTGTTCCGATCTTTCTTTTGCCATAGATCCTCACGAGATGATAATGTCTTCAATGACCAATCACCCCACGTGCCACTGGTACGCTGGTCGTTGCTAATATAGTCCTGATTAACCTTTTTACCGTTGACATATAGGTTAGCACCGCGATGTTCCACTGTGTCACCAGCCACTGCAATAACACGCTTCACATAGTCTTTGTGTCCCGACTTGATTTGCGGATCTTCATGTGTTGCATCAAACACAATCACATCTCCGCGCTTAATCGTTGCTAATTTATTTTCAATAACAAGTTCACTATTTTCTAAATTAGGCAACATTGAGGGACCATCAACCTTAACCAATGTGAACCAAAAAGTCCGAATTAACATCGCAATGGCTAATCCAATAACAATTGGTACAACCCAATTTTTGATAAAATTTTTCACTTACTCTACCTCTTCAATATTACACAATATTATATCATATATCGGTTCCAAACATGATTGTATACAAAAAGGGCAACCAACCGATTGCCCTTTTGAGTATTACTTACGCTTACCGCGACGTGCCTTTTTAATTTTACGTTGCTTTTCTTTTTCAAGTGCTTCAGCTGCTTCACGTTCACGACGAATCTTGAATGGATTTTGTAAGAAGAACGTTTGTACAGTTTGGAACGCATTACCCACCACCCAGTAAAGTGACAATGCACTAGGCACTGCCAAGGCTGAGAAAAAGATAATCACTGGGAATAAGTAAGGCATTGCCTTAGTTATCCCATTTTGGTCTGGATTGGATTGCATTGATAACCATGATGAGGCAAAGGTGAATAGTGCCGCCAACACTGGCAAAATGTAGTATGGATCATTGCTACCTAATTCCAACCACAAAAACTTACCTGAACGCAACACGGGTGAATTCCAGATTGATTGGTACAACGCAATCAAAATTGGCATTTGTACAATCAATGGTAGCATTGAGGCGAATGGATTAACACCAGCATTTTTATATAATGCTTGTTGTTCAGCCATCATTAATTGACGACTTTCCGTATCCTTACCCGGATATTTAGCTTGCAAGGCCTTCAATGCTGGCTGGACCACTTGCATTTTCATCATTGAACGAACTTGATAGACCATCAATGGCAAAATCAAGAAGCGAATGAAAATCGTGAACAGGATAATACCCATACCATAATTATTACCGAACCAACTCGATGCCCCTAAAATGGCACGGGTGAAGACGGCAACAATGGCACTCCAGAAGCTATGGGACGCAACCTGTCCTTCATAAGATAAACCAGAAACAATAATCAAAACCAATGCCACGGCTGACATCACTAATGGCATAGGGCCAATACTCTTTAAAATATTCTCAAAACGTTTCATGCATTCTCTTCTTTCAATATCTTAGCCAATTTTAACACATGAATCATCTGCTCTTTTAAGAACTTTTGACTTTGATGTGCGGCAGCTGGTCGCGCAATCACTAATAAATCCAATTCTTGAGGCATTTGTGGTTTTAATTCTAATAAACTCTGTCGTATGCGACGTTTTACCCACACTCGGTCATGGGCCTTACCGACTTTTTTGCTAACAGATAAACCGACACGGAAGTGCTTTTGATCAGTTTTAGTCATTTGATAGACAATAAAATACTTATTAGCTATCGAATGATGCTTATTAAAAACCTGTTGAAACTCTTCTGGTTTTTTGATACGGAATGTTTTTCTCATAACGTGACGCGGCTCCCTATTATGTACGCGGTTGACCCGCATTCAAAATTAGATTTGCCAAAGCTGCCTGAATACAGGTATCAGCTTCAACTTGTAAATAAAAAAGCCACTGCTGAGCAGCGACCTTGTTAGGCAGATAGAACCTTGCGGCCCTTTGCACGACGGCGAGCCAAAACTTTACGACCGTTGCTCGTGCTCATACGCTTACGGAATCCGTGTACGCGTTCACGATGACGCTTCTTTGGTTGGTATGTACGCTTCATGTGTGTTCACCTCCAATCGCGATTTTTACCTGCAAAAACTTTGCAATTCGCTAATAATCATACCATGAATTCAAGCCAAGCACAAGTAAATCAAAGTTTTTGACTTAGCCTTAATTATTGTTTAACTTTTGTTGGATCAGTTGGCACTGAAATTTTGCCAGCTAAAATTTGTTGTTTTGCCTTTTGTGCTGCTTGCCAAGCGTTATCTGGCATACTGTCACGTGCGATATCGACACCTTTTTCTTTCAAACCGTAAGTGACTGTTTTGCCACCAGGGAAGTTACCCTTTTTACCTTGGTTAGCCACCAAAACGACTGCATTATCAACACGTTTGATAGCTGAAGCTAGTGTAAAGTTGCTCTTTTCACCGTCTTTGGTTGTGTAGTTACCATCAGCTTTTTGGTCCATATCAACCCCAACGACCCAGACCTTCTTGTCTGCCGTAGTGGCTTGATTTTCAGCCTTAGCTTCAGCAAAAACACCGTTACCAGTTGCACCAGCAGCTTGGAATATCACATCAACACCACTCGCATACATTGCAGCAGCAATTGTCTTACCTTTAGCTGCATCCGTAAATGTATTGGCATACTGTGACACGAACGTTGCCTTAGGGTTAGTGGCTAGGACACCTGCTTTAAAGCCGGCTTCAAAATGATCTAACACTTCACCTTTGACCCCACCAACAAACCCGATTTTACCTGTCTTTGAGGCTGTTGCGGCAGCGACACCGGCTAGATAAGATGACTGTTCTGATTTGAACATAATTGAAACAGCATTTTTATATGGTACTTCTGCTTCAACCATGGCAAATTGCGTTTTAGGGTTTGCCTTGGCAACTTGTTTCATTGCCGGACCACCCATGAAACTAATACCAACAACTAATTTGTAGTTGGCTTTGACAGCTTGTTGCAAGTTAGACTTAATTTCTGAACTATCGTTTGACACAAAATAAGAATAGCCATTAACGCCTTGTTTGAGTGCATTTTGTTGACCGTATTTTTTAATACCAGCCCAAGCGGATTGGTTAAAAGACTTATCATCAACACCACCAGTACTAGTCACTAGCGCTACACTATACGCGCCCTTTTTACTAGCCTGATTGTTGGTGATAACCGCGGCACCAATGCCAATAACTGCAACAGCGGCGACAACTGCGCCGACTAAGGTAGAACGTTTCATATCATATCCTCCGACTATGTATCTCTCGGTATACATAGAAAATTTTGTGTTGACACACTGTCTACCATATTAACAACTATTGACTAAAAATGCAACAAATTATGACGAAAATACCGCCCACAATTTCACAATTGCTTGTACGCCCTCATCCCCGTGATCGACACTTAATTTTGCAAACAATTTTTCCGCTAAGGCTGTGTTAGGGAGGTCAATGTCCATTTCCTTGGCGGCATCAAGTGCAATTCTTAAGTCTTTTAGCAAATGTTTGGCATAAAATCCGGCAGCAAAATCACCCTTTAAAACACGCGGCGTATAGTTATCAATTGACCAAGAGCCAGCAGCCCCTTTACGCCAAACATTATAAGCCATTTCTAAATCTAAGCCAGCCGCTTTGGCATACACCAAAGATTCTGCCATCGTTATGACTGTTGCTGCGACGCCAATGTTATTGCTCATTTTCATGTGTTGCCCTTTACCGGCCGAACCCACATGCACAATTTGTTGCCCAATGCTTTCAAAAACTGGTTTAACGGCTTCAAACACATCAGCCTCACCACCGACCATGATAGTTAAAGTACCAGACTTTGCACCAATATCACCACCAGATACTGGTGCGTCTAAGACTTTAAAGCCTAAATCCGCGCCAGTTTGTGCCAGTTGCTCAGCTAAATGTGGCGTCGAAGTGGTCATATCCACTAAAATACTACCTGGTTTAGCACCGGCAAAAATCCCATCATCTCGGGTCCAAACATCTTCAACATCTTGGGGATAGCCGACCATGCTAAAAACAATATCGGCTTGTTGAGCAACTTCTGCTGGTGTATCCGCCCACACGGCGCCATGACTAATCACTTCATCTGCCTTTGATTGGGTGCGATTATAAACCGTGACATGATGTCCAGCTTTGAGTAAATTATTAATAATACCCGTTCCCATCACACCAGTACCAATAAATCCTAATGCCATAATAATACCTCCTGACAAGTATTATAAAAGCACTGCACACCTGCAATGCTTTTTTTATGATAAATGCGTTATCTTCTGAATTGTTTTCAACACACCGCTGTTGTTATTATCATCAACTGCTGTTTGATAATCACCCGTGATGCGTGCGTTTGGCATTTTGAACGGTTGCCCAACCGCGCACAACATTTCAACATCATTGCCACCGTCACCAAAAGCGACAACATCCACCATATTAACACCATAGCTCGACGCTAACATATTGAGAGCAGACGCTTTATTAACACCGGCCGCGATAATATCAATCGCTCCAGTCCCTGTTTCAGTAATGTGGACAGCATCACCTAATGCCAGCCGCGCGTCACGATAAAATTGAGACTCGTCAAAGTTTTGCCAACTCATTGTTACTTTATATATTGGCTCCGGAATATCTGAAACATTTTCAAACCGAACAATATTTTTAAAAAGCTTGAAGTACCGTTCACTATTTTTAATGTTAGCGTACCGTGGCAAATAAGCCGTCTCATCAGTCGAAAAGACCAAACCACGATCAGGTTGAACATCATAATTAACTAAAAAATCTTGAATATGTGCTAATGTTTTCAACGATAAAGCCTTTGAAAACAGCACTGAACCATCGCTTTTAATGACACGCGCACCATTATTGGTCACAAAATTAATCGGCTCATTCAAAAAGTCTTTAAAAATAACGTTGATTCGCTCTTGATGAACGCCAGTTGCAATGGCAAAAGCAATATTTTGACGTTTTAATTGACTCAAAACACGCCGAAATAACGTTTGGTCAAACTTCTTGTCATCTGTCAAAAACGTACCATCTAAATCAGTTGCAATAAGCTGAATTGTCAATAGTCCAAGCTTCCTTTATTCAATGGGTATTGTAATTCACCAGAACGGTCTGGTGCCTCTGACACTAGTTTACCTTTATAATAAACGGTTGGCAAATTTACTGCCGTTATATTTTCAAGCGGAGACTGGTCCATGACGATAAAGTTAGCCATCGCACCCGTCTTCAAGTGCCCATACTCTGATTCAATATGTAGCAATTCAGCACCATTAATCGTCGCAGCTTGCAACACTTGTGCCGGTGTTGCACCTGCCATCACCATCAATTGTGCCTCTAATGCCGTATCATTGAAGCCGTTGAGCGGTGATCCGGCATCTGTCCCAAGTGTTAATTTAACACCGGCTTTTGCATATTGACCCAAAGCACGCATGTGTCGCGGTGCCCACTTATAAGCTGTTTTAACCATCCATTCTGGTAAAATGCCATCCCCACGTTTGACAATTACATAGGGTGCTGTCAGCGTTGGCGTCAGTGTTGCGCTCGTTTTAAGAAACAAATTAATCGCTTCATCATCAGCATCAAAAGCATGTTCAATGCCATCAGCGCCAGCACGCAAAGCAATTTTAACGCCTTCAAGCGCTTCTTCGTGGACTGCCAAACGAGCATGAGATTTTTCATGAACTGCTTGAGCAGCTGCTTGTATTAACTCAAATGACATTTGCACATCATCAGGTTGCTCATTAGGACTAAAAGCAATGCCCCCACTGGCAAACAATTTGATGTTATCAACACCTGCTAGAAAATGACCACGCACGGCAGCCCGCATCTCGGCAGGGGTTGCAACCACGATCCCTTGCTTTGAACCATGACCACCAACTGTTGTAATTGCACGCCCAGCAGTTTGTAAGCCAATCAAGTTTTGTTGTTCAGCCCGCTTGGCAATGTCAATATCTAAATCATTTGTCGTTGCTAATGCTCGAGCAAACGCTACACCATTTTGTTGCAACGTTTGAAGATTTGCCAAACCATTTTGAATTCGTTCTTCATCAGTTTTGATCAACTGATTAGCACCAACAGGAAATACACGATTAGCAATGTGAACATGCGTATTAATCAGACTTGGCATGACATAGTGATCTTGCAAATCAGTCGTTTCTAAGCTTGAAAAATCACTTGGCACATCATTTGTTCCACGTGAAACAATATGATCATTTGCTACCACGAACCATGCGTTTGGTCTAAAAACCTGTTCATCTTCTTGGTATAGTCGCGCATTTGTAAATAATTTTGCCATCACAAGTTCTCCAAAATACGTTGTGCAATGACAGCACCTTCTCGCAAAATCACCGTGTTAACACCCGGACGAGGAATCACTGTGCCAAACCATTTTTTCCCTTCAACAGGAATGCCATACAAGTACAAATTGGGAATGTGATCCCCATTTGCATCAATAACTTCTAATGTTTGGCGATCAATATTAGCAGCACCCAATGTCCAACTTGTCCCATCTTGACGCATCAAAGTTGGCGATACCAGTGTTCCTTTATCGCGCAAATTAACTAAAATAGGATTGACCGCGATTGCCATGTTAGTTGCACCTAACCTTGCTTCCACTAAGGCATTGCCGCGGTATTCTTGTTGTCGGCTGTCTCGTGCAACAAACTGACCGTCCTCGGTTGTCACCTTGATTTGTGACGCGGTAATATCAACAATACCGGCTTTTATCAACGCACGAAGCTGTTCGACACGTAATAATGGTGGTCCAACTGATACCAAAACGTCCAGCGGACGGAATTTGGTCAAAAACTTTTCATAATCATCAACTGAGAAATAATCATGTTCCACAACATAGCGCACACGGTCACGCATATCTCGCAGAATATCAAACGCGCCAGCAAATGGTGCTGATTTGTTCCCCAGCCGTGCATCAGCAATATCCGCAGCTAAATACGATAATACCCAAGTGCGATAATCGGCATCATTTGGCAAATCACGAGCTGGATTACGTACCAAATCAATATCTAATGATGGTATATCACTCAAACCAAATTCGGCAGCTGTGGCATTCAAGTCACCACTCGTGAGTAATGCCACTTTAAGCGCTTCGGATTGATCATACGTCAGATTACTTTGCCCACTATTAATACGATTTAGCAAGTGTTTATAGGTCAATTCCTTAACCACTAAACTTTCAAAAGCCTCATAAGACATTTTACCGTCTCCAGCAGCACGTAGCGCCTCAAGAGCAGGTAACGTAAAGAAAGTTGGCTGGTATAACTCACTAGTGTCTTTTTCATTGACACCGCGCGCATGTAGCGGGAAGCCACCGCGCGAACCTGCAATAATATGTGGTTCGTGACCAGAGGGTTGATAAATTAACTCTCCGGAATCATCACGGACAAAAGTTCCACCTTTGCCAATTGAAAGTGCCGCTAAATAATCGAAAAAGCTCAATCCCAAGCCACGTATAATCACGCGATTATTTTCTGTCAAGCCTGACAAATCAGCTTCTGATGGGTGAGTTGGTCCAATATAAGGCAAGTGGTGTTCATCGGCAAATGCCTTAAAATCAGCTTCTTCAGATGTCAATTCATCATCAGCGTGCCCAAGTGCCATGACAACTTGGTCTGCTAATATCTGTGTACCATCACCAAGTGTCACTTGAAATTTTGTCCCAATTTTAACTAAATCGGCCACAGTTTGTTTCGTATAATTAAGCGTTTGATTGCCTTTGACACGTCTTTTTAACCATTCAAAAAACCAAGCCGCATAGATGCCCATGATACCACGCGTTGCGAAATCACCAGTATGTGTCAGCTGCAAAATTTCACTCGCATAGGCACTATCAAATTCTGGGTGTTGTGCAATAAAATTAGGCGCTTCGGTGGTTAACCATTGAAAGAGACTTGGTCCTGAAAAAGGTTTGCCTCCGTTTTCAATTGAATCATCATTGAATAGTGTCACTTGGTCAATGACTGTATTCATCAAGAATAAGTTGTTTTGTTTGATTGTGGGGTCCCAAACACGACCACCAATGGCGTATGGATCAAAGATTTGTACATCAAGTTGATTATCACTGTCATCCAAATTAATAAGGCGCTCAGCTACCGCTAAACCACGCGGACCGGCACCAATGATTGCTACTTGCATTTATATTCTCCCCAGCGTATCAAATCAACCTAACTAAGGTTTCAATACTGATTTATTATTAGTCACTCACTATTATAATGGTTTAACCGGTTATTTTCAAAGTACGGTCTTTACTTGTCTCTATTGAAAATATATCCCCTTAATTTATGACGAGAACTTGATGAGGACAACGCTTTAGACTTATAAAATAAAAAACACCTCGCAAGTTTTTTCACTTTCGAGGCTACCCTATTCAATAGAAGGGCTTAGTTTTTCACGTGGTATCGTGATACCAATTGCTGTTTTTTCAAATAAATAACAATAAACGGAATGGCAATCAATAAAACACTCAACAAAAATTTAAATAAAGATTGATTGACTGACTGGCTTTGTCCAATTTTTTTAATATAGTCAAAAATATAGTAACCAGGGAAAAATTGTTGCACAATCGAGATTATTTTTATTAAGATACCGTCAGCGGCCGTTACGGTATCCCAGCGAATCATCAAAACGCCAAATCCCATACTCAACGGCATGCTGAGCGCAGCAATTGTCTTTTGATCCATATAAATACCAATTAAAAAACCGATTGCGTTTAAATACAGTCCCATTATGAGTAGCAAGATAACTAACATGCCTAAACTCAAATTAATCGGCAAAGATCCAAATAAGGCGCCAGCAACTAAAATAACAAAAACGATACAGGCATTCAAAATAACTTGCACGATAAACTGATCTGTTATCCAACGTTTGATACTATAATGCGAAGTTTGAGATTGTAATTTATAAAACTGATAGGTATCACATATTTTTTTAGAAAACGTCACAACAGAATTACCCGAAATACCGATTATCGCAGCAATTGTAAACCACAAATAACGATTAACAGGATTGTGTGTCATGCCGTTAAAAACACTTAGCATCATTAAATACCACGCTAATGGGAAAACGACTGTAAACAAAATAAAACGTTTATTTCTGAATGTATCTTTAATTTCTATCCAAGTAATCATTAAATAGCTCCTTTAATTATTGATTCATGAGACGATACCAATGTTCAATCGTCTGATTATTAGAGTGAATATTGGCAACTGATTCATCTGACTTAATCACACCATCTTTTAGTAACACGACACGTGTAAAGTAGTTATCAATTTGATTGAAATCATGTGTGATAGTGACGACACTGCCACCCACATGATCCAAATAATCCCAAAATAAATCAATTGATTCTAAATCCATGCCCACTGTTGGTTCATCTAGTATCAATAGTTTTGATGGTTTAATTAACGTCAAAAGTAATGCTAAACGCCGTTTTTGTCCGCCGGAAAGTTGATCAACGATCACTTCAGATTGCTCAGTCAATCTAAATTTTTTGAGCAAATCATCTATGTTGATCTTTGAGTAGGCATCATATATTTTCAAAGATAAAGCAATTTGTTCGCGAACCTTTAAAGAGGCAATCAAACAATTTTCTTGCGTCATAACGCTGAGGTCATCTTGTGCATTAAAATGTTTAACGACACTACCTTTATCCGGAATGATATTGCCCAAAATCGTATTAACAATTGTTGTTTTACCTGATCCATTGCTGCCTAACAAAGCGATACGATCTCTACCATAAATAGATAAATTGACATCCTTTAAAACAGGATTTTTGAATGATTTGTTTAAATTTTTCAGCTCCAATATTAAAGCATCGCCATGTGTATGACCAGCAAGTAAAAAATCTAAGTTGACCGAAAATATTTCTGAAATAGAAATAAGCTTATCAATGTTAGGTTCGGATTCGCCGTTCTCCCACTTAGAGATTGATTGCCTAGAGACAAATAATTTTTGTGCTAACAATTCTTGTGACAAGTGCTTTTTTTGCCGCAAAGCGCTTAACTGCGATTTGAAAATGTTTTCCATACTTAATATTATTCTCCGTGATCTTAATTCATCAGCTGATAAAAATGATTATACATGAACAATTTAATCAATAAACATTTTCTCACAAAAGTGCTGTATAGACTTTTTTGCGGAGGTCGCAACCGTTAGTTGCACCCTATTATCAATTGAAAACTAGGTGTTTTTTACCATTTGTCTTATCATGATAGACATCATTGATAAGATTTTATTCTATATTGACTTTTGAGATTTTGACAAACACGGTTGCATACAAAATACCCCAAAAGCATAATAGCTTTTGGGGTATTTTGCGACATGAATTAACTATGATTAACAGAAACTGCTTCTTTTTGCCCATAGTAAGCATTTACACCGTGCTTGCGATAATAATGCTTATCAAGTAAATATTGGGGCACATGAATATCCGAACGTGTCGACTGTAGCGCATGATAACTGATTTCTGCTGAAACTTCTAATACTTTAGCATTATATACAGACTTTGAGGCATCGACGCCCCACGTAAATGGTCCATGTTGGCTGACTAGCACAGCAGGGGTCGCATCAGGATCAATCTGCCTTTGCTCAAATTCTGACACAATGACTTTTCCTGTATTTAACTCATAAGCTGATTGAATTTCTTCTTGACTCAAAGCTGGCGTGCACGGAATATCACCATAGAAAGTGTCTGCGTGTGTCGTGCTAACAGCAGGAATATCCATTTGAGCAGCCGCAAAGGAAACACCCCATGGTGAGTGTGTATGCGTAATACCACCAATATTTTTGAAATGCCGATACAGATAGGCATGTGTTGGTGTATCACTAGAAGGGTTTAAATCACCTTCCACAACGTTACCATCTAAATCAACCACTACCATATCATCAGGCTTCAAATCTTCATAGGCAACACCAGATGGCTTAATCACAAATAATCCTTTTTCACGATCAATTCCCGACACGTTACCCCAAGTAAATGTTACCAATCCCAATTTAGGCAAAGACATATTTGCTTGATATACTTCATTTTTTAGTTCTTCTAACATCATACTACCTCTATTAAAATACCTGCTTGGGTCAATAATTCAAGAATGAAATCGTGTGCTTTTTTGACTTGGTCAACACAATCTTTGTCTCGTTCTGACCACATTTCTATCGTAAATGTGCCTTGATAACCAAGCCGCTTCAATGTTTTAAATAATCCTAAAAATTCAACATTACCTGTTCCAAAAGGCACATTTTTAAACTTACCGGATGTATTTTCTGTCACAACTAAGGTATCTTTGACATGCACCGAAACGATATTTTCAAATCCATCAGTCAAATCTTCCCCAGGGTTTACCTGTGGCCATGCTGAAATATTACCAATGTCAGGGTAAGCTTGCAGCCACGGTGACGAAATATTTTGTTTGATTTTTCTGATCTTGTTAATTGAATTAATAAAGTCATCGTCCATCGTTTCAATCGCAATCATAACCTGATTCGCCGCTGCAAAATCAACTACTCGCTGTAAATTTTCAATAAAATTCTCACGGGTGAGTGCTGTTTTGGCATGATAATATTCATCATATCCAGCAATTTGAATATTTCTTATTCCCAATTTTTTAGCTAAGATAATTGCTTTTTGACACATACGGTATGCAGCATCATAAAGGACAGGATCTTGTGAACCTAGAGGGAATTTACGTAATGCTGATAGCATCATTGTGTCGATTGAAACACCCGATTCATACGAATTTTTTAGTAGGCTAAATATGTCATTGTCCGACCAATCTAGGCGCGCAATACGCTCATCACTTTCGTCGATTGATAATTCAATAAAAGAGAAACCTTGCTGCTTAGCAAATACCAATTTTTCCCGCCATGACAGTTGGAACGGTAAGGATTTTTCATTAATGCCCAATCGCGCCATCGTTATGCCCAGTACTTTCCAATTTCATCTTGGAAGGCTTGTGCAGCTGCTGCGGGATCATCTTGACCCGTAATGGCTCTACCAGCAATGAATGTATACACTGGCACATCTTTAAACAATTTAATCGTGTCTAAATTAAGTCCCCCGGTAACAGAAACTTTGAATCCCATTGAAATAAACTTTTTGACAATGTTGAGGTCTTTTTCACCCCACACTTCACCAGCCAATAAGGCGTCTCTGCTTTGGTGATAAATGACTTGTTCAATACCGATTTGTTGCCATTTCTCCGCCAAATCCCAATTCCATGCTGAGTACAATTCAACCTGTATCCCATCAAGAACCGACTTTGCAGATTTCATTGTAGCAATTGTTGCTGAATCAATAACTGTCATCAAATCAGCTCCAGCGTCTTTTGAATTTTGAGCCACCGTTGAGCCAGCATCCGCACACTTGGTATCAGATGCAATAATTTTATCGGGAAACATCTCTCGCAAAACACTAATGGCCTGTTGTCCCGCCTGCAATTCAAGAATCGTACCAACTTCAACAATGTCAACAATCGGTCCTGCTAAATGCGCAATTCTTGCAGCATCAGCTAATGTATTTTGATCTAAAGCAATTTGTAGATTAGGCTTCGTCATTTTTTTATCCTCACTTCTTGTATTTCTCTTCAAAATCAGTTTCGTCAACAATTCGTTGGGTGATTTCTTTGTCACTCATAACATTTTTGACACCGACCACTGTCACGCCTTTTTTTGCGGCATCTTCAAACATGTCCACAAAGTTAAGTGGTGTGAAAACGGCATCATACTGGCTTGCCGTTGACTTTCCTTCGGCAATACTTGTGTGGTTAATTTTTGATACCGGAATGCCAAGCTTTTTCATTGATTTTTCAACACTTTTCATCATCATCAAGCTTGTACCCGAACCATTAGCGCAAGAAACTAAAATATTCATTATTATTCTCCTTTATTAAAACAAATTAATTTTTATTCAAGACCCTTATTTTCTTTATAGGCATCATAATCTTCAACCATCAAGAAATAATTTTTAGGATCCTTACGATATTCCAGTTGTGGAATTAGCAGTAGAATTGCAGCTACCACGACAACACCGAAGTAACCTAGATACTTCAAGATAACTGTGAATCCTGGCCAAACAGTATCCCAGTCAAACATACCCAAGTAACCACCGAACTTTGACATACCAATCCAAGTTGAGATTAGGGCTGCGCCGACAACTTGTATAATGCCTGAGAAAAATGGCAAAATCATGGCTGCTTTAGCGCCAGCTCGATTGTTGGCAATAACACCAAACACGGCATTGTCGAAGAACAACGGAATGAATCCGGCAATAATAATAGTTGGCGAGTGGAAAATCATCAGTGCCCCTATGGCTAAAAATTGTCCTAATGCGCCAAACAAGAAACCAATTGTCACGGCATTTTGTTCACCAAAGGCAAATGTCGCCGCAACATCAATACCAGGCACAGAATTTGGTAGGATCGTATCACTAATACCAGTGAAACTTTCAGTTAGTTCCCCAACGAATGTTCGAACACCCAGTTGCAAAATTGCTAAGTTAACAGCGAAGCCAAGGGATGTTGTGAGAATGTAGAAGAAGAAGCTCGCACCCTGAGCTAAACCAGAGGTCCCTTTACTAGTAATGAATAGTTGATGGAAATAATTTTCTCCTAATACGAACATAATGATGCCAAAGAATAGAAACATTAATATCGCGGTGGCCACCATATTCTCATTAAATATTTTCAAAAAACCAGGTAAAGTAATATCTTCCAAGCGCTTAGAAGCTGGCTTGTTCTTCTTTTTTTCAGAAGAACTCATCTTATCTGCTAACCATGCAACCAATGCAATCCCAAACATTTGCTGATGGGCAATTGCGAAACCGCCACCATCAGTAAGCCTTTGAATTGGCTTGATTGTCATGTTAGATCCAACAGCCCAATATAAGCCAAGTAACACACCCATAACAAGCAAAACTTCAATTCGTCCAAGACTCGGAATCGCAAATAGTAAAATCCAAAATGCTGTTGCTGCTTGCTGTACCTGAACATTTCCAGTAGTAAATACTGCACGTAATTTTGTATATTTAGAAAATCTTACCAATAAAATATTAAAGACAAAGGCAATTAGCAATAAAATCATGACGTCGCCAAATGAACGGCCAAACGTTTTTTCTAATCCATCTGTCACAGCATTTTGACCAAAGTAAGGATCAATCACAGTTGCCGTTAAATGAAAGCGGTCTTTCAGTCCTGTTAGTATCGGTCGGAAACTTGTTACCAGTCCGTTTGAGCCAACAATTAAGATCATGTAACCAATCGTGGCTTTTAGAAAACCAGCCAAACTTTCATACCATGGCTTTTTCTCTAACATGTAACCAATCAAGACAATGAAACCAATCATGTAGGCTGGTTGGGTCAAAATGTTATTGGCAAAAAATTCCCAAATAGCTAATATTCCTGCGAATATATTATTCATCATGCTCTCCTCATTGCTCAGCAGGGATTTTATCAAATTGATTCATCACTTGAACGAAATCGTCCATTGATTCAACATCTGACAACGCTTCAATCACACCATCTGTCATCAATAACGACATTAAATTTTGAATATTCTCTAGGTGTTGCTTTTCATCCTTAGCTGCTAGCGTGAAAAATAGCTTCCCTTGTTTTTCAACATTGCCATCTTCAAACGAAACAGCTTCATTAAATTTGGTGAAACTAATACCTGTTCCTAAAACACCTGGTCCCGTAGCTAATGCGTGTGGCATCACCACACCAGGTACAATGACAATATAGGCGCCATTGTCTTCAACATTTTTAATAATTTCATTAATATATTGCTCGGTAATAATTCCCTTTTCTTTGAGATTTTCACCCGCAACACGCAACGACTCCCGCCAACTTGATGGCGTGTCATGGTAAATTCTTACCAAGTCGTTGTCGTAAAAGTAATTAAGCATTGTCATTTTGATTACTCCTTATAAGAATGAAGGGAATGGCACATCATTATCTTTTGAAAAGACATCTGAGAAGCCACGGTCATAATGATATTGAATCTTGTTTTGATCTTCTGGGAAAGTGTAACTACCACCAACACGCCATACAAATGGGTGGAATTGATAGTTAAGTGTGTCTTTTTTCATTTCCCATAACTTAACGATTTCTTGCGGATCAGCATCGAAATTTGACCAAATATCATAATGTACAGGAATCACAACTTTGGCTTTCAGGTCCTCAGCTGATCGCAAAACATCAATTGATGTAACTTTATCTGTTATGCCTCGCGGATTTTCACCATAGTTAATAATTTCAACATCAACATGATTCTCATTCCCATGTTTAGCAAACATATTTGACATGTGCGAATCGGCGGCGTGATATAGATTTCCACCAGATGTTTTAAATAGATAATTGACAGCAATTTCATCCATGTCTTGTGGTAGCGAATCTTTGATTGTGACATCGTTATCGACAGTTAATAGCGCTGTCCGATCAAAAGCTTCCAAAGCCTTGATCGTAACCGACTTCACGGTCACTTCATCTCCTGGGTGAACAACAATTGTGCGTTCTTCAGGAACTCCCCAACCTTTCCAAATGTCAACAACCGCTTGAGGACCAATAAACTTCGTTTCTGGGCCACTATTTTGTAACACAGCCGCTGCTGTATTGATATCTAGGTGATCTGAATGGATATGTGTCACCAATAAGGCATCGACATTTTTAACAGCATAGGGATCAATAACGAATGGTTGTAGACGCAAGTTCGGTTGCATCTTTTGCACGCCACTCATCCTCATCATTTGATGTCCTTGCTTCATCAAACCTGAACCATGTGTTTGTTTACCAGTACCATTCCAGAGATCAACTAAAATATTGGTGTCCTCATGTGTCTTCAACCAAATACCATTATTGGCTAACCACCACATCCGGAAATTCTTTTCGGGTACTTTTGATTGTTCAATTTCTTCATTTAACCAAGTGCCCCACTCTGGGAATGTATTCTGAATCCAATTTTCTCGTGTTGCCTCTTGAATTGTTGTTGCTTTTGCCATTTCTTTAAACCTTCTTCCAAACTTTTTTAAAATGTATGCGCTTACATTTGCTGGTACAATTACATTATGGTTGAGAATTAAAAAAATAAACAGTCCCATTACCTCACAATGAAAATGCTTGAATGAGACTGTAATCAATCACTTGCTCATTGTAAAATCAAAGTGAATACACGTTTTGGAAAGGAACACTAATTATGAGCGTACCAAATATGAATTACACCACATTCATTAACTACATAGCCAATCAAGATCTGCTCCCAAATGTTCAAACGATGTCTAACCGGCTCAATTTATCTAGTCGTAAAATCTATTACTTATTACAAAGCGCCAATTCTGATTTGCGTTCATCAAATCTCCCTTTTTTGGCGCCAAACACCAGAATCACACAAAACCAAATTACCGTTTTGAAAGCAAAATTGTCTCATGTTCCTTCAGATGATTATATTAATTCCTATGAACGGCAACTGATTATTGATATTTGTTTGGCACTACCACTTAAAAAATGGACATTATCTGCTTTTCAAACATTATTTTCTGTCTCTAGAAATACAGTTCTCCGTGATATATCAGATCTCAAAAAGCGAGAGACATTTAAACCCGTTTTTTCGAAAAAATCAGGTTTTGAGTTTGCAGAACCGTTGTACGACTCATTCGTGCATGCCTATAACGGCCTAGCCTTACTGCAGAGTCACAAGAATGCACTATCGTATTTTATACGGTCACTGGATAAACACATACCTTACTCAAAATTTTTATTAATCAGCGAAAAATTAAAAAATATGTATCAAGATTCTCTAGGCAAAAAGATATCAATTTCCAATGCTTTAACGTTAACTATTTTTTCAACGCTTGCTTCGCTGTATAGTGAGCTAGATCCTATTGCACAGGAAAGTTTATTTACATCCGCTGACGTGGTTTCTTTTACCAAACGCAAAGAAAACGATATTATCAATGACTTCTCAATGATTACCAAAACAAATTTTTCATTAGAGATGCCAGACGCCGTCAAATTATTTCTAACCTTGCAACTACTGAGTGTGACGAAAGAACAGGATAACCATTTCAGTGCACGTGCCTTTCAAGATCTTTTAGTTGTCAGTCATGAAATCGTTAAAGCCTTTGTCCTCACTTCAGATATTAAGATCAGTCAAGCTGAGCAAGAAGTTTTAACACGCAAAATACAAACACAGCTCAAGCCCTTTTGGTATTCATCTAAGTACCAAAGTATTACCGTATATGACTACTTATATCACAACGAAACCTTTGAAAAATACGTCACCGACGCACTGAGTCAAATCACTAATCGATCACTGTATCAACGTTTGTTCCCTTTTGGACTACTAACCGATCAGATTAGCATTCTAGCAATGATTTTTTACAATTTTAGCTTGTCCCACGAAAAAATGCATAAATTACACATTTTAATGGTGACGTCACTTCCGATTTATAGTCAAAATCTTTTTGAAACATTAATCAAACGTAGTAGTTCTGCACCATGCGAATTATCAATTGTCTCACTTAATGATTTTGAAAACTCGTCAAATGAACCCAATCAGTTTGATTTGATTATTACGGAATCGACTGAAATTGCGACGAAACAACCTACTTTTCTGATAGACAGTGAGCTGTCGGATAGTGAGTTTGACCGACTAAAAATGGTAATATCACAAATTAACGTTACCAAGAAAGAGGAAAGCCTAACATGACGCCAAAATTAATTGCCTTGGATATGGACAATACATTACTCAAATCAGACCGTACGCTATCCCACCAAAATGCTACGATTTTGAAAAAATTACATGCTGATAACCATCATATTGTTTTAACAACCGGTCGCCCATTCCCAAACGTACAACCCTTCTTAACACAACTAGAGCTAAACAAAAATGATGACTATGTCATCTTGTTCAATGGTGGTGTGGTTAAAAATATTAATACAAATGAAACGCTTTTAAACAAACGTTTCACGCTTAGTGATATGTCTGAGATTTTCAATTTAATCCATAATCTTAATTTGCCCATTGATATTGTTTGTCCAGAAATTGTCTATTCTATTGCAGACTTTGGGCAGTCTAACTATGTTAACTTAATTGGTAAACTGCTGCATTATCAGCAAGTCAGTATCACTGATTTGCCAACAACGTTGACATTTAACAAATTTGTCGTCTGCGAAACAGAAGACAAATTGAACTATCTCGAAAATATTCTTAATCACACACCCGTGTTAACCAAGAATATTTCATTTACAAGATCTCGGCGAACACTGCTAGAATTTGTGCCTAGCAACGTCAGTAAAGGCGCTGCACTCAAAGTGTTACTAAAAAAATTGTCCCTAACTTCAAAAGATTTGATTGTTTTTGGGGATGAGGCTAACGATCTATCTATGTTTAAACTCGCCACTGTATCAGTAGCCATGGCTAACGCTATTCCACTAATTAAATCGGCAGCCACGGATATCACCAGTAGCAATGAGGAAAATGGTGTCGCAACATTTTTATCATCCTACTTCAACCTCTGAAACTATCACACAACGCATTCACAAAAAATCAAATGTATAAAATTGGTATACATTTGATTTTTTTATTCCGACGCTGTATAATTTTGTCTATTCCGAAAATGTAAGCGTTTTCAATAAAGGAGAATACTATCATCAAAACTAAATTATTCATTGATATGGACAACACTATCGTTGATACCTTGCCTGTA